>JAZQUT010000001.1:0-26814 GCA_045631405.1 Acutalibacteraceae bacterium
GCAGGTATCAAATCAACTCAGAAATTCTCTGTTGACCCCAAGCCCGTTGATCCCAAGGTTCCTTCAAACTTCGCTAAAAATCTTGTTTTCAACAAATTTATGTACACAAAGCAGGATAGCTATGATGAACAGCTCAGAAAACTCGGTCTTTTAAGTGATGATGCTTATACATGTACCTGCTATATGGATCAGGTTGGTAACGTTCCCCAGAAGGGTGAGGTTCTTTCTTGGGCAGAATCCAGTGCAGTTGTTTATGCAAACTCTGTTCTTGGAGCTCGTTGTAACCGTAACTCAGGTATCATTGAACTTTTTGGTTCTATTGTTGGTTGTGTACCTTACTTCGGTCTTGTTACTGATGAAGGCAGAAAAGCAACATGGATTGTTGAAGTTAAATGTAAAAAGAAACCTGAGGCTCAGATTCTCGGTTCTGCAATCGGTATGAAGGTTATGGAAGATGTTCCCTATGTTAAGGGCCTTACAGACTGGATCGGTACAGAGCTTGACGATGCTGCAAAAGCATACCTTAAAGACTTTGGTGCTGCAACAGCTTCTAATGGTGCTGTTGGTCTTTATCACATTGAAGGTCTTACTCCTGAAGCAGTTGAAATGGGCGATAGCCTTATTGCTGAAAATGCTCAGGTTTATGTTATTGATGATGCTGAGCTTGAGAGAGTTTACAAGTCATATCCCGTTATGTGGAAAAAACAGGATAAGGCACCTCAGCTTTGCTTTATCGGTTGCCCTCACCTTTCACTTCAGCAGCTTAAAGAGTGGACAGATAATGTTTGCGAAGGCCTCAAAAAGAGCGGTAAAAAGAAAGTTACAATCCCCACAGTATTTACTGCTGCTCCCGCAGTTTGTGATGAATTCAACAAAACTGAATATGCAGCAAAGCTTGCTGCAACAGGTGTAACTCTCAGCTACATTTGTCCTCTTATGTATATGAATAACCCTCTTG
This sequence comes from Acutalibacteraceae bacterium, assembly GCA_045631405.1. Classification (GTDB taxonomy): domain Bacteria; phylum Bacillota; class Clostridia; order Oscillospirales; family Acutalibacteraceae; genus DTU089. Next base: position 959 of record JAZQUT010000001.1, read on the forward strand.
CAAAGATGGGCAGAGTTATCACAAACTCAAACAAACTCCGTACTTACACAACATCTCGTTACTACACAAGTGAAGAGATTCTTGACATAATCACAAAGGGGGCAAAATAAGATGAAAACATTTAAAGGTCGTCCCGTTGTACCGGGCACAGCAGAAGCAATAGCACTTGTTTCACACGGTGGTTTTAATACACTCGCTTCATTCCAGAATGCTCTCCAGTTCGATAAGGAAGAGGATAAAACAGCAAAATGCGGTGACCAGAATAATCCTGATATCTATAAACAGCCTATGGGTGGTTCTGCTCTTTGCCTTCCTCAGACTATTGGTTCAACAACCGGTGGTATGGTTCTTTATTGTGCAAAGGTTCTTGGCAAATGCCCCGCATGTATGCTTTTCTCTGAGCATATCGACTCTCTTGCAGCTGCAGGCGCAATCCTTGGCTCTGTTTGGACAGATACTCCCATGCCCACAATTGACTGCTTAGGTGAAGAATTCCTTAACACAGTTAAGACAGGCGATAAGATTAAGGTTTATGAGGACGGTACAGTAGAAATTTGTGACTAATTTTGCGAATTTGCGAGTTTGCTCACCTCGCAGTGCTTAGCACAGCTTCGGTTCGCAATTCACGCAACTTCTTTTGCAAATTACTCGTCGTTTAAACACAAAATAAATCGTGTATGATGTTTTGCATCATACACGATTTTTATTAAAAACATTTTTAATTTGCTACGTGGCAGTCACCATCAGTACCACCGTCACATACAACCTCAATTTGTGGGAAGCCATTAGCCTGGGGGATTACAGTAACTATTACAGTTCCACAGGCAGGGCAGCCTATTGGTTTGCCTCGGTGTGTATCATTTGTAAGTATGTCAATCTGCTCCTGGCTTAAATCCATTGTGTTTTCTTCAATAGTACCTGTTACACCATCAGATACAATTTTGTAATTAAAATCTCCGTTGAAACCTGTGTCTATACAATATTCCTTTGCTTCCTTTGCAATTTGCGCCTGGTTAACACCACAGACCTTTATACGACTGTTTTTCGTAACATTACGATAAGCAGGAATACCAACAGCAACAACTATACCTAAAATCAGTATAACCACCAATAATTCGACTAAAGTAAAGCCTATTTTAGTTTTTAAAAGATTTTTCATAAGCAACCTCCTTAAAAATACAATATTGGTGAAAGTTTCGCAACCTTTACGAAACTAATGTAGCACTTTTTGGTGAAAAAGTAAATGCTTTTAAAGCTTGTTTTAAAAAATATGTATGATTAAACAGTTGATAATAAAATCATTTGGTTAAAATTACCAACAAAAAAGGACGATAACCTATGAACAGTTATCGTCCTTGATATTATTTGTTCAGCAATCAGATGAGACCCTGAGCCATCATAGCGTCAGCAACCTTGATGAAGCCGGCAATGTTTGCACCTGCAACAAGGTCATAGCCGAGGCCGTAAGCTTCAGAAGCTTCAGCAGAGCTATCATGGATGTTTTTCATAATCTGTTTGAGCTTCGCGTCAACCTCTTCTGCAGTCCATGAATATCTCATAGAGTTCTGGCTCATTTCAAGAGCAGAAACTGCAACGCCACCAGCGTTAACAGCCTTAGAGGGAGCAACAACCTTAACATTTTCCTTAAGGTATTCAAGAGCATCGTTTGTAGTAGGCATATTAGCTACCTCGATGTAGTATTCAACGCCGTTAGCAACGAGCTTCTTAGCTTCTTCCATATTGATTTCGTTCTGAGTTGCGCAAGGCATAGCAACATCAACCTTTACGCCCCAAGGCTTCTGACCGGGGAAGAACTCAACACCGAATTTGTCTGCATAATCCTGAGCCTTGTCGCGACCTGATGCACGCATTTCAAGAAGATAATTGATTTTTTCTTCTGTAACGATACCGTCTTTGTCGTAAACATAACCGTCAGGACCGGAAATTGTAACTGCTTTACCACCAAGCTCAGCAATTTTCTTTGCTGCACCCCAAGCAACGTTACCGAAGCCGGAGAGAGCGAAGGTTTTGCCTTTGATGTCTTCGCCGAAGTGCTTGAACACTTCAACTGCATAATATGTAGCACCGTAGCCTGTTGCTTCAGGACGGATGAGAGAGCCACCGTAGGAAAGGCCCTTACCTGTAAGAACGCCGTTTTCAAATGCACCACGGATTCTTCTGTACTGACCGTAAAGGTAACCGATTTCTCTGCCACCAACACCGATGTCACCTGCAGGAACGTCAACGTCAGGACCGATGTGTCTGTAAAGCTCTGTCATAAATGCCTGACAGAAGCGAAGGATTTCCATGTCGCTCTTACCACGGGGGTCAAAGTCAGAACCACCCTTACCACCACCGATGGGAAGACCTGTAAGGCTGTTTTTGAAGGTCTGCTCGAAAGCAAGGAATTTCATAATACCGGAGTAAACTGAGGGATGGAAACGAAGACCACCCTTGTAAGGTCCGATAGCGCCGTTGAACTGAACTCTGTAGCCTGTGTTAACGTTAACCTTGCCGTTATCGTCAACCCATGTAACACGGAAGGAAATAACTCTTTCAGGTTCAACCATTCTTTCAAGCAAAGCTGCTTTTTCGTACTCGGGATGCTGTTCAACAACAGGAGCAAGAGAAGCGAGAACCTCAGTAACGGTCTGAACAAACTCGGGCTCATTTGCGTGTTTCTTTGCAACATCATCAATAACATTCTGGATGTAACTCATTGCGTACAACTCCTTAATAGTTCCTAAGAACTGAATAAATATACTATTTTAATGAATGTTATTTTATACCAATGGCTTTTAAATTTCAATAAAATTTTACCAGTTTTTTTATTATTGTAACATTAAATAAAAATGGGGCTTTTTACATTTGATTTTTATTGCATTTAGTATTCTTTTTTCTACAATTTTCATTAAAAAACTACTAAAAAAACGGGTGAAACGGTGAATTTTCATTCACTTTTTGGTATAAAATAACAAAAAGTTCATCTTTTTGATTTGCTCTTATGTTTTTTGTATATTTGTTTTATTATATGTAACATTGGAAAACAGGTGAATAAAAGAGAATATAAAAGGCTCAAAAACTTGACAATATTAAAGTAAAATATTAAAATAAATAAGATTGTTTGATAAATATTCTGAAAGGAAAATTCTATTATGATCAAACCCGAAAACAGAAACTGTTTTGAGTTTTTCAGAGATTGCACCAAGGACTTTGGTGTATATGATGTGTCTGAAAGCTTTGGTAATCTTATAAGCCGTAAAAAGTTTATGAGAGATATAGAAGCAATTGCAGGCTTCCTTGATAGTAAAAATATTAAAAGGGGAGATGTAATCACAATTTTTCTCCCTAATACTGTGCAGAGCTTTGCAGCCTTCTATGCAGCAAACCGAATCGGAGTAATTGCAAATATTGTTCATCCCTTGACACCTCCTGATGTCCTTGAGGAAATTCTCAAGAGCTCACATTCAAAGGCAATTTTCATTTTGGATGTGTTAATGGAAAAATATGTAAGCATGCTTAGAAAGAGAAATAAGCTTGTTGTTGTCTGCTCTCCTGCAGATTATGCTTCAACTCTTATGCGTCCTGCTCTCAAGGTTTATTCAAAAATTAAGGGCAAGGATACTCCTTCCTCAAACACTGCATCCTATCATACAATTTGCCATTTGAATAAAACTGCACCTAAGGTTGAAAACAATGGCGATGAAATCGCAGTTTATCTCCATGGTGGTGGAACAACAGGTAAAAGCAAAACAATTCAGCTTACATCCAAAAACCTTAATGAGCTTGCTTATAAATTAAGCTTCTTTGATGCACCTCATGCACCCGGTGCAGAATGCTCTCTTGCAGTTCTTCCCTTGTTCCATGCATTTGGGCTTGGCGTTGTTATGCATTTTAGTATGTGTGCAGGCTTTACCTGTATTCCTATGATGAATTTCTCGGCTGATAAAGCAAATAAGCTTATTAAGAAGCATAATATCACTTATATTGTCGGCGTTCCAAATATGTTCAAGAAGATGTATGAGGCTAATAATTTTGAAGGACCCCATCTTTCAAGGCTTCGACTTCTGTGGGCAGGTGGCGACATTATAAGCGATACCTTCCTTAATTCCTTTAACTCAAAGCTTGAAAAATATGGTGCTAAAGGAAAGCTTTATCGTGGCTACGGTCTTACTGAGGTAAGCTCTGTTTGTACTGCTAATATCAAGGGGGCTTATAAAGAAAATTCAATCGGTAAGCCTCTTGATGGTATGACAGTTGAAATCTGGAGCGATAAGGGTAAAAAGCTTCCTGTTAATACTATCGGTGAAATCGTTGTAACCGGTTCAACAGTTATGGCAGGGTATCTAGGTAGCGAGGAAAGTGGCGTTTATATTGACAAAAAGGGTAACCGTTGGATTATGACGGGCGACCTTGGCTATGTGGATGAGGATGGCTTTGTTTTCTTCACTGGTAGAAAGAAACGAATGATTATCATTTCTGGCTATAATGTTTATCCTAACGATATTGAGCAAGAGGTTCTCAAGCTTGATTATATTAATGAGGCTTGTGCCGTTCAGGGCTATATTGATACAAAGCCGGTTATCAAGCTCTTTGTTTCTCTTTATCAGCCTACGGACAATCCCGATGAGGTTTGCAAGCTTATCAAGGAATATTGTGATAGTAAGCTTGAGCGCTTTTCAAGACCGAGCTCTGTTACAATTCTTGATGCGCTTCCTAAAACAAGAATGGCAAAAATTGACTTTATGAAGTTAACTGATATGCCTCCTGCACCTCAGGCAACCCGAAAGGAAATTCGTGAAGAGCGTAAAGCAAAGCGTGAAATTGAAAAGGCTGCTGAAAGAGCAGGCAGGGAAGCAGAAAAGCAGGAAAAAGAAGAACGCGAGGCTGCTGAAAAAGCAAAGGAAAGCGTCGCTTCAACGGAGGTAAACGATGGACGAAATGAATAAAAACAGCTTGTCCTATAAGATTCAGAAGAACCCATTTCTTTTAGGTCTGTTCGTAGTTGTTGCTGCAATTGCACTTATTGCAATAATCAGTCTTTCTTCAGCTATCAGCAAGAAGGCAGCAGAATTCGAAACAACAACAGCTACAACAGCTGTTGAAACAACTGCTAAGCCTGTTGTGGAGGAAAAGGTTGTTTCTCTTAAGGGCTTGAAAAAATATGTAGATACAATTAAAAATGTTTCAGCTGATTTTGATAAAAACAGCACAAAAATTGTTGTTGAATTTGAGGATAAGGATGCTCTTCTCGAGGCTCATTTTGCTTCGAACGATTTTACAATTGATGTTGTTCCTGTATTCTGCTTCTATATCAATAACGGCACTCAGGTTACTTGTCCGGGTGACTTTAAGTTCCTTTCAGACGGTAAAAGTGTAGAATATACCCTTGCTCAGATTGATGACCTTGTAAATGTTGTTGCTCTTACTGATGATCTTACAGTTAATTACGAGAATGTTTTTGAGGTTCTCAAATTCAATGTTTATCTTGAGCATCAGTCAAAGGATGGCGTAGGAAGAACTGTTGTTGGTACTTATGCTAAAACAGCTGAAAGCTTTAATGCTGATTATAAGGGTGAGCCTGCAGCTGTTTCAAGCCTTGCAGAAGGCGTTGAAAAGGTTGAGGTAACTTCAGCAGATGAATTTATTTGGGTTGACATTTATTTTTCAGATGAAGAGAGCTACAAGAGTTTGAATCACGATTTTGAAAACAATTTTGTTTGCTTCGGCTTTGAAAAGGGTGGCAAGAAATTCGATTGGAAATTTATTTCAACTGAGTATGACGATTTGTGTATGATTCGTTGCAAGTTCGATACCTATTCATTAACTCAGCTTGCCGATGAAATCGGAGATAAATCCATAACAATTCCTACACTCTTTACAGAGTATCAGATTAATTTCTGGACATCCGATTACGATACAGAAACTCAGCTTTTCACATTAAATTAAATGAAAGCATCGGGCTTTTAATTAAGCCCGATGCTATTTTATTTATTCAATAAATATACACTGAAATTTAAAACAGCAGCGAAGGTAACCCAAATCAGATAGGGGATTAGAAAATATGCAGCTCTACTCTTAATCATTTTAAATTCGATAATTGTTGCAATTATAAGTAGCCAAAGTGCAATAATCCATATAAATGCAAAAAGATAGTTTCCAGAAGAAAAGAAAATGAAGCTCCATACAAAATTAAAGAAAAGCTGAATATAATATATAGTTAATGCTCTGCCTTTTCTTGCACTGCTAGTGTTTTCAATAATGTAAGCTGAAAATCCCATTAAGGTGTAAAGAATTGTCCACGCAACAGGAAATACCCACCCAGGAGGAGAAAAGAAGGGTTGTTTTGCTGTCCCCATAAAGAGCTTTACATCATTGCTGGTCAAAAATCCTGCCAACGCGCCTACAACTAACGGTATTGCAAGATTTTTTATCAAGCTTTTCATTCTTACTGATAAAACCATACTGACACCTCGCTTGTTAATAAAGTATATGTATAAGAAATATAAAAATACCCGTTACCTTGAAAGTAACGGGTATAATTTTTCTTAGGTTAAATCAGTTTTCAATTTTAACGCCTGATGTTTTTCTTTTTTCAGCAAGCTCCTTCTGAATCTGAGGCTTCATATCATCAATCTTATAGAAGAACATAGGAAGCGCACAAAGAAGCATACTTACACCGGGAACGATAGAAACAAGAGAGAACATTGCAAAGTTCTGAGTTCTTGTAAGGTCAGTTGCAGCCATAACTGCTGTAGAAGAAAGCATCTGAGCAGGGTCAATGTCAATGAACATATACATTAAAACAATACCACAGGTTGCGAAAGCGTTGCCGAGCTTGTTAACGAAGCCCTGACAAGCAGCACCGAGTGCGTTGTCACGGAATCCTGTTTTAAGCTCCATAAAATCAAGACAGTCGCAAATCATAGCGATTGAAATAACATTGATAACACCGAGAGGAATACATGAAATGATAATGAAGGGGATACAAGCATAAAGGTTATTTGTAAACCAACCGATGAGGGTTGTGAAAATGCTTGCAGCAAAGCCTAAAAGGCAGGTGAAAATAACGATTTTGCTGTATTTGAATTTCTTCATAAGAGCAGGCATAAAGAGCATTGCGCCGAACATACCGACAATTGCACATACCTGGAAAATAGTTTTGATAGAAGAAACGCTTGCATCAATAAGTGCAGTTCTTTCTGCAAGAGACATATCAGCAGTAAGCTCAGGTCCGATGTAGAAGGCATATCTTGCAACATGGAGAGCTGCAGCCTGAACCATATAACGACCACTTGAAAGAACACCCATTAAAATAACGAGCATCAAGGGCTTGCAGGTGAAAATTCTCTTGATTGTAAGAGGCTGACCGGGCTCGCGCTTTTTGGGAGGAATAACAACTCTTTCTTTAACCTTGAAATATGTTCTTGTATAAAGAATTGAGCCGAGAACAACAGTTATAACTGCAATAATGAGATATTTCTGCTTGTTGAATGCAAGAGGGTCAGATGTGTCAAGGAATTTGGGAAGCAAGAGACCACAAACGAGGAAGAGAACCTCGGGAATAGCAGAACCAACGCCGTTAACAGTTTTACCAATAGAAAGAACCTGACTTCTTTCCTCGCTGTTAGGAGTGAGAATGTTAGGAAGACCCCAGAAGGGAACGTCTGCCATTGTGTAAAGCATACCCCAACCAACATAAACAATTGCTGAATAGATAATAAGATATGTCTTGGGCAAATCAGGGCTTAAGTACATAAGCACTGTGAAGATTGCGATAGGCATTGTAGCGTAAAGTATGTAGGGCTTCATTTTACCACGCTTTGTCTGGCGCTTGTCAACAATGATACCCATAAGTGGATCGTTGATAGCATCCCATACACGAGCAAGGAGCATAAGAAGCAAAACAAACATAAGGGGCAACTGAAGAACGTTTACATAGTAGTCACTTATGTAGCTTGACATCATAGCGTAAATCATACCCTGACCTGCGCCACCGATTGCAAAAGCCCACAATTCTTTTTTGCTTAAGAATGTGTCCTGCATCTTTTCTTTAACTTTTTCTTTAGACATATTCATTCCTCCGTTTTTGGAATATATATGAAATTCAGTTATTTGAATTTATATGCATAAAATAAGCTTGCAGCCTCTTCTGTGTATTCGCCGTTTTCCTTTTCAAGAATGAGAGGTGGCTGAATTCTGAAGCCTGGAGCAGAGCCTTTTTTACCCTCAACAATTACAAGGCTTGGTTCCTTGCCTACTCTTTGAATAACCTCGCGCATGGATTTGGGCTCGATTTTGAATTTCCTCATAGCAGCGAAAATATCAGGGAGCCGTTCGGGTCTTTGGCAGATGCAGAATCTTCCACCGAATTTAAGTAAAAGGGCAGCAGCTTTTGAAGCATCCTCTAAAGTACAGGTGAATTCGTGTCGGGCGTTTTTGTAATCCTCGCCTTCGTTTACAATGCCTGTACCAAGCTTTTTGTAAGGGGGATTAATGCTTACCAAATCATAGTATTCATTTGGCAAAACACCCTTTAGCTTTCTTAAATCACAGTGAACAATATTAATCTTGTCTGTTAATCCATTTTCTTCAAGAGTTTTGTTGAAAAGGTTAACAGCAGTTTCAGAAAGCTCAACGCCCGTAATTTCTTTAGGCTGAAAATCCCTGAGCCAAAGCATTGGTATAATGCCGTTGCCTGTTCCTAAATCACAGCATTTGTCCTTGTGACGAGGTGCACAAAATGAAGCTAAAACAATAGCATCTGAGGTAAAAATATGAGCATCACTGACATAAATTTTCATATCCTTGGAAAGCGCCTCAGTGCGTTCTTCTCTTGATGCCAAAAAATCACCTCTTATGTTAATGTCTGTGTATAAATATACCAATACATTTTAACATAAGAAGTGTTATTTTACAATGTGAAAATTAATTTAAAATATGGTTTTGGAACAATGCACAAATCAAAGAAAAATCTTTTGTGTACTTGTCCCTTTTTAAAATTTAATTCCGCACTCCGCATTCAGCATTCCGCATTCCGCATTCAATTACTCTTCCATCTGCTTCCCAAGGAACGCTGCTGCAACCTGAGCAAGCTTGATTTCTGTGTCAGTGGGGTAGTCACCATTTTCATTTTCAAGGAAGATAACTGCACCACCAATGTCGCCCGATGCAATAATGGGAAATGCCAATGCAGCAGTAAGCTCCATATTGTCAATAGGGTAGAAGGTGGGAAGACCCTTTTGTCTGATGTAGTTTTCTCTGTTTTCCATTAATTCTTCCATTTCATGTGAAATGTGCTTTTCAAGTACATCCTTTTTGGTAATTCCTGAGGCGGAAACCACATGGTCACGGTCGGTAATAAGAACGGGCATCCCCGAGGTTCTGCTGAGCACCTCTGAATATTGCCCCGAAAACTGGGAAATCTCACCCATTGGCGAGTATTTCTTGAAAATAACCTCACCATCGCTTGCAGTAAAAATCTCCAACGGGTCGCCTTCACGAATACGAAGTGTCCTTCTGATTTCCTTAGGAATAACAACCCTGCCTAAATCATCAATCCTTCTCACAATCCCTGTCGCTTTCATATATCAATTTCTCCTTAAATTTCAAATCTTGATGTTAGTATTTGTGATTAAAGGGAATTTATACTGCCTGAATTTACATTTAAAAGTTGTTTTGATATAATGATATGAAAGAGGGAGGTGGTTGTAGTGAGCATAATTAAATCGTCACTCAAAAATTTTAATTATAAATTGTTTTTTTGCTTAATGTTTTTGCGTTTTATCCCTACTGTTTATACAACTGTAAGGACTTTTTGGATTGGTCAGTTACCAAACGAATGGGCGTTTTCTGTTGCAGGTCAGCTTTCGTGGGTGAATCTGTTTTATGAAATTTTAAATGAAGCCATCATTCTGCCACTTTTCTTTTTTATAGGAAAGGTAAAAAAAGATAAAACAGAGTTTTCAAATCGTATCAAAACCGGTTTGCTGATGTCTTTTGTTATTTATACACTTCTTTCAATAGTTTTAATTATGTTTGTTAATCCTTTGCTTTCATTTATGGCAACAGATTTAACGATTTTAGAAGAATCCTCAGAATATATAAGAATTGAAAGCATAGCAAATATTTTTGTTTTGCTGACACAGTTTTCCTTGGTAGCCTTAGTTGCTATAAATAAAAGCAAATATCTATATGCACTTACAATAGCAAGATTGGTGCTTTGTCTTGCTTCGGATGTTTTTCTTGTTTCAAATCTACCATGTTCATTTAATTTAGGGGTAAATGGTATAGCTTATTCAAACATTATTGTTAATTCTATACTTTTTGTTATTTCAATATATCTTCTTTCTAAAGAAAATATTTTTATTTTCAGAAAAACGAAACTTGATTTTTGGTGGATGAAAGATTTTTTCAAAATCGGTGGTATATCAGGGTTGGAATCCCTTGTGCGAAATCTTGCTTATATGATAATGATTTCACGAATGGTGAATGTAGTAGGCGAACAAGGTACATATTGGGTCGCTAATAACTTCATATGGGGTTGGTTGCTTTTACCTATATTACAATTAGGTGAATTGATAAAGCAAGAAGTTGCAAGTAATAAAGATAATATTCGAAAAAACTCAATAGGTTATTTTTCTGTAACAGGAATAATTTCTACTTTGTGGTTTGTTAGCACACCACTTTGGAAACCATTTATGACAAATGTCCTGGGTTTTAGTGATGTGGATAAATTATTTAACTTGGTTTTATTGCTTGTTGGATTTTATGTTTTATATGCTTTTCAAAATGTGTTTGACTCCACATTTTACGGACTTGGTAAAACAAACTATATGTTGTTTGAATCAATTGTAACAAATACGGTCTATTATGGTATCGCATTTATACTTTATATAACTGGTTTGTGGACACCAACATTAACAGGTATAGGATTACTTTTTGGTATAGGAAACGCCTTTGATAGTATAGTTTCGTTTTTTGTTTATAGATATCTTCTCAGAAAAGAAAAAATTAATATTTTTAAGGCATAATAAAGAAATCGGAGTGAATTTTCACTCCGATTTTTTTATGTTGAGTTGTATTTTTAAGGCCTCTTAATTGTAAAGTTAAGTCCTAAGGCACCAACTGCTAAAATAAGAAGCATAATGAAGGGTGCAGTGTAAGATCCTGTTGAAATAAGAAGAGAGTTACTGAAGGTTGCAATAAATGATGCAACGATTAAGTTGAAGTTTGTGATACTGTAATTGGTGGGGAAGTATTTTGCGCCATAGAAGGTCGCAGAGAATGAAGCCGTCATTGTGGGGCTTGAGCCGTAGGAAAGTCCGGTAAGGCAAAGACCTACAATGCAAAGGGGAAGAGAGTTCATCATAACTGCAGCAAGTGTAAGTCCTGCAGCAAAAATAGTGAGAATGTTTGCTGCGATCATTGTTGTTCTTCTACCGAGACTATCATAAACTGCACCGGTAATAATTCTACCGAGACCGTTGAATATTGAAAGCACACCAACAAGAGTTGTTGCAAGAGCAGGTGCTGCGTCAACAGAAATGACAAGGTCACGGGCAAAGCTGATAACGGAGTTACCAACAGCTGTAATAAGTGCCATAAATACGAATGCGCGCCAGAATGTGAAGCTCTTGAGCATTTCCTTTGTAGTGAAATCACGAGCCTCAAAGCTTTCCTTTGATACTGATTTTTTCGCCTTAGGCGCAGGAAGAATAGTGTCAGCAGAGGGCTTGCGAAGAACAATACCTGCAATAACAAGTACAACACCTATAACAATACCTAAGATGATATATGCCTTGCTCCAGCCAACGCTTTCATTTTCAAACAACGCGCTGATAATGTTACCTAAAAGAAGTGTGCTGATACCGAAGCCCATCATAAGACAGCCTGATGAAAAGCCCTTTTTATCGGGGAACCATGCATTAACTGTTGAAACAACAACATTGTATGAAATACCGATGCCTGTACCTGCAAGAATAGCGTATGTAAGGTATAAGAGATAGGGGATTTCTGCGCTCAAAAGACCTGTGGCACCGAATCCCACTGCAACAAGAACACCTGCAATAATCAAGGTGATTTTTGTGCCGAGCTTTTTGCAGATAAGGCTACCGAAAAATGCGCCTAAGCAGAAGAAGCACATTGTTAATGTAAAGTTAAAGGCTAAAACTGAATCAGACCAGTTGAAATCGCTTTTAAACGGGATTTTTAAAATAGACCAAGCGTATAATACACCTGAGAAGAGCATGGTGAATACACCTGCAACTAAATAGAGCCAACGTTTGTTAATATTATTTTTTGCTGTCATTTTTGGTACCTCCTTGTTATATAACAACAAAACATTAAAACTAATTATAGCACAGTTAATTTACATTTCAATGTTTTTCTGTTAGAATAATAAAAAAAGCACAAAAGGTGAGGGTAATGTATAGCAAAAAACCAAAAATGATTCTTTTCGATGTTGGTGGAACGCTTTTCAGAGGTGGTAATTTCTCTGCAGAAAAAGGCTTTTCAGCACTTTTGGAGCTTGCCAAAAATCCCGAAATCACAAATGCAAAAGCCCTTACAGAGCTTTGGGATGAATATATTGCTGAAATTGGCTCCTTGTATTCTGAATCAGGAATTCACCTTGATGTAGCCTTGTCTGCAATTATTAAATATGTAACAATGAACGCAGGCTTACATATAGATTTTTCTATGGCTGAGCAGGAAGAGATTTTTGACAGATTTAATTCTGACAGAGCTGTTATTGATGGCGTACCTGAGCTTTTTGAGGCTCTTGAAGAATTGGGCATAAGATATGCAATAATCAGCAATAATGCCATGAGTGGCGAAGGCCTTTATCTTGCTATCAAGCAATGGATTCCTTCAGCGAAGCCCGAATTCTGTCTTACAAGTGCAGACCTGATGTTCACAAAGCCATCAGAAAAAATCTTTGTTGCTGCTGCAAAATATGCTCATTTGAATGTAGAGGATTGTTGGTATTGTGGAGATAGTAAAATTCCCGATGTTGACGGTGGTCAGAGAGCAGGAATGAAGCCTATCCTTATTGATGAAAAATCCGATATTCCTCTGGAGTTCAGAAAGGATGGCATCAAGGGTGAATATATGACCGTTAATAATTGGAATGTCCTTAAAGAATATTTGTTGAATGTATAAGTAAAGAACCTCGGTGAAATTAATCACCGAGGTTCTTTTTAGGATTTTAAAATGAATTGTCTTTAATGAATTACATTTCGCCTTCGTGCTTTGAAGACTTTTTCTTGTCAGGAGTTAATGCTGTTTCACCGTTAAGGTACATAGCAATTAATCCTAAAATAACCATTGATGTTGAAAGGTAAATGATTACGGGGAAGATTTTGTCCTTAATAAAGGCGCAGATTTCTGCTGCAGTGTCACCACCGATTATAAGAGCAGCAACAAAGCCGAAGAAGGTAAGTCCACCACCGAAAAGGGAAATCATAATTCCGTAGCCAAAGATAGTTCTGAGAACAGATGCAATTTTTTTACATACATTTTTCATTTCGCTACCTCCTTACATTCCTAATACGGGAAGCCATCCCATAAGCACTACAACCTGAAGAATAAACTGAGCAGCAACCCAGAACATATTATTCTTAAAGGTCTTACTGAAATCAGATTCTGCAAGAGTCATACCTGCGTACATACCGAGACCAAGGGGAGGAGTGATACCACACATAACGCCACAGATGCAGGGAAGCATTGCAGCAACAAGCAAGGGCTCACAGCCAACCTGTGCAAGAACAGTAATAAACATTGGTCCGAAAATAACAACGAGAGAGGAACCGGGAATAAGCATACCCATAAAGCAGGTGATTAAGCAAACTGCAAATACAGTACCAAGCTTACCGAAATTCCAAGCAGTGATGATTGCACCCATTTCGCCTGCAACATCAAGGTCGCTGAACAATGAACCAACCATATAACCAAATACGCAAACACCAATTGAGGGAGCAATTGTTTTTACGCCGTCTGCAAACATTTTTGCAATATTGTTGATTTTAACAACCTTTTTATCTTTGGTGATAAAGCAGGTGTAAATACAGGAAAGACCACCGATAAAGAGAAGAATTGAGCTTGAAAGTGCCTTTGCACCGTCTGCACCAAGACGCTCTGTGAATAAGGTGTCCTTAAACATATAATCAAGAATAAAGGGAAGGAGAATGATTACAGGAATCAATAAACCTTGCCAACTGGTTTTAAGAGTTGATTTAAGGTCAGGGAGATCTTCTTTTGCCATAGGCTTAACCTTATAGTATTTGCAGAAGCCCCAAACCATAGCAATTCTCTGAATAATGAACCAGATGGAAATACCCCAGAGAACAATCCAGAACTGACCTGTTGTAATGTTAAGGTTGGGGTAAAGGGCTGCAAAAGCACCCATTGCGGCAACAATATTTGATGAAGGTGGGATCATATTACCCATATAGCTTGCGTTGCTTTCGATGTTAGCAGCAAGCTCAGGGGGGAAGCCTGATTTCTTCATAGCAGGAATTGTAATAGCACCCGTTGCCATAACATTACCGGGACCGGAGCCGGAGAGTGCGCCCATAAATGAGCTTGCAACAACTGCGGCATAGCCTGCACCACCTGTTAATCTGCCAACAACTGAAAGAATAACAGCAATACAGCTATCAATGATTTTGGTTTTGGTTAACAAAATGGACATGGAAACAAAGGCTACCATTGAATATAAAAGCGAGGTAGACAACGCGTCATTAATGTAACCCCAGACATTACCCCAGGTACCTGTGACTGTAAGTAAAACAAGGAAGCTTAATAAAACAGCTTCGTAAACAGGGCGCTTTACAAACATAAACCACACGATAATAACTGCGAGCATAATGCCGAGATAAATTAAACATGAGGGCATTTTGTTTTCTCCTTTCTCATTTGTTCATCGTAAAATGTTAATTAATCTCAACACCTAAAACCTTTTGGTTATAGGTGTTATTGCTTAACGGTTATATTATACTGAGTTTTACGATTTTGTCAACCGTTTTTAATAAATTCGAAAATATTTTTATTTTTTCAAGATTTTACTTGAAAAATGGGAGAACTGCGAGTATTATGTTGGTGAAATATCTTAGTTTCGGGAGGGTGAATATGAACAGGAAACAGCTACAATATGTCATAGAGCTTTCAGAGGATTTGAATTTCTCTGTTGTTGCAGAAAAGCATGGTATATCTCAGCCTGCTTTAAGCAAGCAGATATTGGCGTTGGAAAAGGAGCTTGATGTTAAGCTTTTTGACAGAAATAATATTCCTATGACTATGACGGCAGCAGGTGAGCACTTTGTTGTAGAGGCTAAAAAGCTTATTTACAGAGAGGATCAGCTTCTTCGCTCTATGGAGGATTATAAATCAGGAAAGTCAGGTAAGCTTGAAATCGGTATTTCACCCTTCAGAAGCCTTTATCTTATACCTTCTATTGTTAATAAGGTTAAGGAAAAATTCCCCGGTGTAACAGTTGTTCTTCACGAAGAAGGAAGCGATCAGCTCAGAAAAAATGCAGCTGAGGGTAAATATGATTTTGCAGTTGTAAATCTTCCAGTTGACGAATCTGTTTTGGATGTAAAGCTCATTGAAGCAGATACTCTTATTCTCGCTGTTCCCCGAAAATTAGCCGAGGCGCTTCCCGAGGCTTCAGATGATATTCCTGAAATTGATTTAAAGGATTGTAAAAAGCTTCCTTTTATTGTTGTAGGTCAAGCTCAGGAAATGCGACAGCTCTTTGATAAGCTTTGTGCAGAAGCAGATTTCACTCCGAATGTTGCAACTGAGGTTGTAGGCGTTAGTACAGCCTGGTCTATGGCAAGAGCAGGCGTGGGTGCCACTCTTTTACCCTTGCAGTTTGTTGAGAACTTTGCCTTTGATGAAAGCATAGCATTATATAAGCTTAAAAACTGTCAGCAGTCCCGACAGCCTGCAATTGTAACAAGAAGAGGTCAATACCTTTCCAAATACGCAAAATATGCAATTGAATTATTGGCGTAAATAATATAAATTAATCGCACCTACCATTTTCTTGGCAGGTGCGGTTTTATTATTAAAGATTATTTAAGATGTTTAATACGCAACGAAGCTCCTCGGGCTGAACCTTTTCAACAGGCTTGTTGTTGCGAACGCAGTCTGCAAAATAGTTGATTTCGTTTGCGTAGGCGTCACTCTTGGGAAGGTTGATATCGCCTGTGTCTCCCTCAGCAGCTTCTGAAAGGTCAATTCTTTCATCGTCTCTTAAATGAATAAGCATTTTGCCGTTTTCATTTGCAACAACTGCATTTTCAAACTGGAAACGGAATTCAGCAGTAAAGGGGTAGCAGGTAGCGTACCAGGACGCCTCGGAGTTAATCTGGAAATCGCCGAAATCGTAGCTGAGGCTGATGAAATCCTGATCAGGAAGCTTTGAACGGAACTGATGAGCAACCTTGGGCATACCGAAAGCGTAAACCATAAAATCAAGGTCATGAATGTGTAAATCAAAGGGAACAAGACCACTTCTTTTTTCGTCCATCATCCAACCGTCCCAGCTCCATTTGGGGTAGCAGCCAAGTCTTGTCATTGTACCTGAAAGAAGCTTGCCGTATTTCTTTGTTTCGTAAATTTCTTTAAGAAGCTCATATTCAGGCCAGAAGCGAAGAACCTGAGCAACCATAAATTTAACATTATTCTTTTCAGCAGTTTTGTAAACTCTGTCAATGTCCTCTTCCTTTAAGGAGATGGGCTTTTCTGTAATAACATTGATGCCCTTTTCCATAGCCTTAACTGCAAAATCAGCATGAAGATATGTAGGAAGACAAATGTCAAGAATATCTAACTCTTCATTTGCGAGCATTTCATCGAAATCTGTATAGCATCTCTTTTCAGAGTATTTCTCCATTCTTTCGGGACGGATGTCGCAAAGAGCAACAAGCTCAGCATCTGCCATTTCCTCCCAAGCAGGAATATGAGCGCCACTGATACCACCAACGCCAACAAGACCAATTTTTAACATAACAAAACCTCCAAGGTTAATGATATGAAATCATTTTATCATAATAAGAAAAAATTTCAACTGTAAATGTAGTTTTTATTTGCTTTTTTTATGGGATGTGTTAAAATGTTTTTCAGTAATAAACGGAGGTTGTATTTTGAAGATTATAATTGCTTGTCTTAATTCAAAATATATTCACGCGTCCCTTGCGCCATGGTGTTTATTGTCAGGCGTCAGGGCTTTTTGTGATGCCTCGATTGATGCTAAGGTAATGGAAGCCACAATAAACAGCGATATAAATACCTTTGCTCAGCAGATTATTGCTGAGAAGCCCGATGTTGTTTCCTTTTCCTCTTATATATGGAATATCGAAAAGACCTTGGAGCTTTGTGAAATTATAAAAGATAAAACAGGTTGCACCATAATCCTTGGGGGTCCCGAGGTATCATACAGAGCAAATGATATATTAGAAAAGTATTCATTCATAGATTTAGTTCTTTCAGGCGAAGGCGAAAAGAGCTTCCCGAAATTTGTTGATGCATATATCAATAACGGCGATTTTAATAAGGTCAGTGGTCTTTCATTCAGAGATAACGAAAATATAATTTCAGTACCCGAGGAAGAATGTAATGAAACTCCATCCTCACCATATAACGAGGAGTTTTTTGATAATCTCAAAGGCAGAATTTCATATATTGAAACAAGCAGGGGATGCCCTTACAGATGCGCCTTCTGTCTTTCAGGAAGATGCTCACCTTTAAGGTTTTTTGATATAGAGCAAGTTAAAGCCGATATTTTAAAACTTGCAGTAAGTGGTACTAAAACGATTAAATTTGTTGACCGTACATTTAATGCAAAGGCTGACAGAGCTAATGAGATTTTGGAATTCATACTCTCGAATTATGGAGAGAAAATTCCCCAAGGCACTTGCTTTCATTTTGAAATAGCAGGGGACATACTAAAAGAAAGTACAATGGAAATACTTTCAAAAGCACCCAAGGGCGTGTTTCAGCTTGAAATTGGTATGCAGTCCTTTAACGAGGAAACTCTCAAAGCTATCAATAGAAAAACAGATACCCAAAAGCTCATTGAGAATATAAAAAAGCTTATCTCATTCGGCAATATGCATATTCATATTGACCTTATTGCAGGGCTTACAGGTGAGGGTATAGAGAGCTTTGAAAGAAGCTTTGACATCGGTTACAGCTTAAAGGCTAATATGCTCCAGATGGGCTTTTTAAAGCTTCTTTACGGTGCGGAAATGCGAGAAAATAAAGAGAAATACCCCTGTGAGTTTAACGAGAACCCGCCATACGAAGTAACTTCAACACCTTGGCTTTCAAGCGATGAAATCCAAGCACTGAAAAAATGCGAGGATGCCCTTGAGAGAATGTATAACAGTGGTCGCTTCCTCTTTACTCTTGACTATCTGTTGAATGAATGTAGCTTTACACCCTTTAAGCTCTTTATGGCTTTCGGTAATGAAATTGACGGCAATAAAATGAGCCTTTCAGATTATGCAATTCATATATATTACTACTTTAAAGAATTCGCTGACCCCGAAAGACTTCGTGAAACTCTTATCTGCGACTTGCTTTCAAGCTCATCAGCCTTGCAGATTCCCGAGCTTTTCAAAATAAAAAATGACCCTCTTTATAAGAAGGTCAAAAAGCATTTTACAGAAGATAAAACAAAATTAAATAAAATCGCAATTCTCTATAAAACAAAAAAAGTTTTCGTTGTAAACCAATGGAGCGAAAAGGATTTCAACGGCAGATATGAAAGCAAGTTTTATGATTTAGAGGATTTTGTAGAATAAAAAGTGGGTTCACATTGAAAAAACTTCAATGTGAACCCATTAAATTTGGTTTATCACTCAATCACAGAACCGTCCCATGATTGGTCCCTGTCTTATGTTACCAGTGTAACAATAGCTCCTAATACATAACAACCAATTATAAAACAGATCAAAAACTTTGCAATTACTCTCTTTTTTTGGGGTAATGCAGTATCTTTACTCACAACGAATAAAAAAATCAATATTGGTAAAAGAAATATTATTGTCCCTATCGCATTAATTATCCAACTCTCAAAAATAATATTCCGTTTGCTTAATGACGAAACAATTAAGAATTCAAAAATAATAGAACAAATTAAAAATTTATACGTCAACTTCATTTTAATCCTCTTAATAATAGCCTTGGTATGACATCAATCAGGGGACGGTTCTGTGTCTTGATGCAAAACCATCCCCTGAGGTATTTAAGTTTTTATTTAGCTACAGGAACATTGATTTCCAAATCTGTTAAGGGGAATGAACAGCAGGGGTGGAAGCAATCAAACTTGTAGTCTGCAAGTCTGCGATATTCAAGGTGCTTAGGAACATAAATCTTACCAGAAATAAGGTGAGAATGGCAGAAGCCACATTCACCACTACGGCAACGAGTGGGCGCTGCAATACCGTTCTTTTCAAGAATCTGAACAACAGAATCGGTAGATTTACCTTCAACTGTGTAGGTTTTGTCCTGAATTGTAACCTTGATTTTAACTGTTTCGGGAATACCTGCAGGGTAGTCAGCCTGAGTCTGAGGATTGTGGAACTCGCCGAACATTTCGTGACGGATATATTTCTTGGGAAGGTTTAATTTCTCAAGCTCCTTGTCAACGAATTCATACATCTGCTGAGGACCACAAAGGAATACGGAGTATTCTTCGTTTTCGGGTGCGTATTTCTTGATTAAATCTGCAGTAATGAAGCCCTTTTCTGTACCCTCGGGAGCATTGTCGTCAGCGCTTAATACATGAACAACCTTGATTTTGTCGTTCTTTGCGAGCTCATCCAATTCCTCACGGAAAAGAATGCTGTCATAGCTTCTGCTACCGTAAAGGAGAGTCATTTCAAAGTCTTCGTCACCGTCGCAGATAGCCTTTGCCATTGAAACGAAGGGGGTGATACCACTACCACCTGCAAGGCAGATAACCTTCTGTGCATCTCTCAAGGGCTGATATTCAAAGTTACCTGCAGGAGCAGAAACCTCAACGCTTGTGCCAACTTCCCAGTTATCAAAAATGTACTGTGACATCAAGCCACCCTCAACCAGCTTGATTGTGAGAACATATTTGCCCTCAAGTGATTCCTTGGGAGAGGAGGAGATGGAGTAGCCTCTTGTTACAGGCATACCATTGATTGTTTCGAAAACTGTAAGATATTTACCTGCGCCGAACCAAGCAAGTGCAGTTGTGCCCTTGTCTGCGTCAGGAACAAGAGTAAAGCTCTTGCAGTCTGCGCCTCTTTCCTTGATTTCTGCAATTTTAAGGTACTGTCTTTTTGGGTGGAGTGCCTTTGCAATTACTGTTGCTTGGTCTGAAACTGGTCTAAGGTCTGAATTTGCGTTTTTAAATCTTTCTTGACGAGCGGAGAGCATCGGGAAGAATTTTTTTGCACTTAATTTTTTGATATTAGCCATCTTATTTGCCCTCCTTCTTTAATGCTTTTACAACAATTCCTGCTGCTTTTTCACCTGTGTAGTATGCGCAACCATAACCGTCGCCACGCTCCTGAGAAGCTCCACAGAAGTAGAAATTGTCAAAGGGTTGGTCGTTAAGATACTGAACTGTTCTTGGAATCATACTATCCCACTTTTCAAGCATATAGCCGTAAGGTGTACCCTCGGGAGTATTGAGGTAACGACAGAATGTTGGGGGAAGAGCGATTTCAATTTCTTCAATGTAAGGTGTAATAGTAATACCGAGAGCCTTTTCGCAGGTCTCAATCATATCCTTAGCAACCTTAGTTTTGAATTTCTTGTAATCCTCAGGCTTAACATCCTTCATAACGTCGCCGAAGGTCATTGTTGTAAGGAACAACTGGCTTGTGCCCTCGGGAGTACAGTCGGGGATGATTTCATTAAGACAGTTGATGATGCAGTAGCCACTGAAATAATTCTGAGCTGCCTCGTACTGCTTATCTGAATCAGAATCGGGAGCAATAAATACTGAATAGTCTGTGATGCCCAATTCCTCTTTAGTTTTGTTCATACCAAGGTAAACTGTTGTAAGAGCACAAGCAGTTTTTCTTGCGTTGAGCATTTTACGCTGCATTTCGGGAACATCCTTTTCTTCGAAAAGGTCGTTGAAAACAACGTGAGGGTAAGAGTTACAGATGAAGTATTTACCGAATACCTCTTTGTTACCGTTAATGATAACGCCTGCAGGCTTACCGTCCTTCATAATAACCTTTGTTACCTCGGAGTTGTACCAGATATCTCCACCATTTCTTCTGATAACCTCGTCAAGAGCAAGGCTCATTTCGTGGCTACGAAGCTTGGGGATGCCTGTACCGTTCTGAACATAGCTGTGAACAACGCATAAGTAATAAAGGAAGTCGAACTGAGAAGCAGGAGAGCCCATATAACACCAGTAGGTGTTGAAAATGTCCTGAGCCTTCTTAGGCATACCAAGAGCATCAAGAGCTTCTGACATTGTGTGAGAAATCATTCTCATAAGGTTGGGAACATCCTTAAGGCTACCGGGGAGCTTTTTAAGGTCATCCATGCATTCAAATGCCTTGAACATTCTGTCGCCGAGTCTGAATGCTTCCATACAGCTCTCATAAGAGCCAGGAACCAATTCGTCAAGCTTCTTTGCAAATGCTTCAAAGCCAACGGGCATACGGGCATCAACAGTTACCCATTTGCCGTTTTCATTAAGAAAAGCACCTTCGTCGCCCTCTTTTGCAGGAACAACAAGACGGAATGTAGAATCATGCTGACACCAATCAACATTACCCTCCATACGGATAAACATGTCCTCGATTTGTCCACTCTTGTCAGGTGCACCAACACCTGCAAGCTCGTGAAGTGATGGCTCGAACTCAAAGCGACCTCTTACAAAAGAGGATGCAGAACCACCGGGGATGTTATGTCTTTCAAGCAAGAGAGTTGAAAGACCTGCTTTAGCACAGGTTGCAGCAGCTGCAAGACCACCGTTACCTGCACCAATAACAACTACATCATAAGCTTTCATTTATTTAACCTCCATTTCGGATGCTTTATTTTCTGTTTTTAATGCGTTTCTCTTCTTCTGTCTTACTGTAATGTAAATTGTACCACAGACTGCAAAAATCAATGCAGGAAGAGCATAAAGGAATGAAAGGGGATTGTCTAAATCTCCTTTTGAACCAACTAAGGTCCAAAGCACATTAAGGAAAAGCATACCAAAGTTTGCTGCGATGAAATATTTTGTAAAGGGGATATTCATAGCGCCGAAAATAAGACTGCTTAAATCAGATGGCATCATACCACCTGCCTTGAATATGAAAACAAGAGAAAAGGAATTCTCGTCTGCAAAATTATCAAGCTTTTTAATTGCTTTGAAGCGTGTTTTCAGGGAATTAACTAAATCCATACCCATAAATTTTCCGAGGAAATAGGGGAGAATAAGGCTGCAGGCAGTCGCTATCGCGTTAACAAGTACTGCAGTTCCCATATTGTCAAAAACAATGCCCGAAACTACAAACAAAACTGCAGGTGGGAATATAAGCGCAAAGGATTTTATAATGCTGAAGCCTACCATAATCAATGTAATAGTAAGGGTGCCACCAACAAGATAGCCTGTAAGTGCGTCAACATTCTTAACAGAAATATTATTTTTCTTTAAAAATATCATACATATTACAACCATTGCTATCATTATAACAAATGACACAATCTGTAATGCCTTGATAAGCTTGGCATATTTATCGGGTGCGCTTGTGTTTTTCATTTAATCACAACCTATCAGAATTATTTTGTAATATCTCTTGCAACGTGAACACCACTTGCAGATGCATGGGAAAGTGAGTGGGTAATACCACTACCGTCACCGATAATATAAAGACCATTATAACGGGATTCAAGTCTTTCGTTAACCTCAACCTCCATGTTGTAGAACTTAACCTCAACGCCGTATAATAATGTGTCGTCATTTGCAGTACCGGGAGCAACCTTGTCCAAGGCGTAAATCATTTCGATGATGCCGTCGAGAATACGCTTGGGAAGAACGAGGCTTAAATCACCGGGTGTTGCCTGAAGAGTGGGGGTGATAAATGCTTCTTCAATTCTGCCAGGAGTCGAGCGATGACCACGGATTAAGTCGCCGAAGCGCTGAACGATAACGCCACCACCTAACATATTGCTGAGTCTTGCAATTGATTCACCGTAGCCGTTGGAATCCTTGAAGGGTTCGGAGAAATGCTTTGCAACAAGAAGAGCAAAGTTAGTGTTTTCTGTCTGCATAGCAGGATCTTCATAGCTGTGACCGTTAACTGTGATGATGCCATTGGTGTTTTCGTTAACAACTGCACCCTTAGGGTTCATACAGAAGGTACGAACCTTGTCCTCGTATTGCTTTGTACGGTAAACGATTTTGCTTTCATAGAGCTCGTCTGTAAGGTGTGCAAAAACATTTGCAGGCAATTCAACTCGTACACCGATGTCAACTCGGTTTGACTTGGTGGGGATTTCAAGCTCCTTGCAAACCTGTTCCATCCATTTACTACCACTTCTTCCAACTGAAACAATACATTTTTCGCATTCGTAGGAAGCATCCTTGCATTTGACAATGTAGCCATTGTCAGCAACCTCAATGGTCTGAACAGGTGTATTAAAGTGAAATTCAACCTTGTTTTCTAAATATGCATAAAGGTTTTCGAGAACAATATAGTTGATATCAGTACCAAGATGACGGACAGAAGCATCCAACAAATGCAAGTCATTCTGAACACAGATTGTTTTGAAATGAGAGCCTGCAGTTGAATAAAGCTTTGTTCCCTCGCCACCGTATTTTAAGTTGATTTCGTCAACATAGTGCATTAAATTCAATGCCTGCTTTTTGCCGATGTATTCAAATAAAGTACCACCGAAATCGTTGGTGATGTTATATTTACCATCGGAAAACGCACCTGCACCACCAAAGCCACTCATAATAGAACAGCTTTTGCATCCGATACAGGTTTTGATTTTATCGCCGTCAATAGGACAGTGACGCTTGTTCAAGGGGTTGCCTGCCTCAAAAACAGCAACCTTAAGCTCAGGCTTCTGTTGCATAAGCTCGTAAGCAGCAAAAATACCACCGGGCCCTGCACCGATTATAATTACGTCATATTTACTCACAGTATAACCTCCAATTAAGGTGTTTGGTTGTTTTCTTTTTACTAAAAGATATCATTGTATCTCCGAATATCTATTTTATCATATAAATCGATTAAAATCAAATGCCAAAAATTACATAGTCTGTATCTGTACGCGATTTTGCTAAATAATCACTTTTTCCTAATCCGTTTTTGTTGTTTTTATAAGCCTTCAATATCTCTCTGCTCATATTTGTTAAGTCTTCGCGTTCAAGAACCTCATCAATGCTTAACAATATAATCTCACTGTTTTCATATCCGTCAGAAGAGGGTGTACCGAATTTGTATTCCATTGTAAAAACTGTGCACCATTGTTCGCTTTTGAATTGCATTGAAAATAAATCTTTGGTCTTGCAAGTTACATTTGTTTCTTCAAAAATCTCTCGTTCTATTGCAAGGGTAGGAAGCTCGTTTTCTTTTACATAACCACCGGGTAAAAGAATTCGGTCCTTTGCAACACCATATGTGTGTCTTACAAGTAAAATTTTATCATCTATTTCTACAATGCCACAAACGGCAAAGTGTGGAGTGTTTTTATTTTCTTTTTTCTTTTTATTAAAAATACTCATTTAGCGTTCTCCTTGGCTGTGGTGATGGACTTGATTAACAGTACTCTTATAGTAGAAGAAAGTTTGTTTAAGTGTTTGTATGACTCATCGCTTATGTATTCAGTCCTATATAACATTTCAAGCCATTTGCCTGTTTCTGATGCTTCTTTTAATGCGATTTGAAGTTTAGCAATAAAATCAGCTCTGCCGTGTGCATATTTACTTTCGGCGATATTAGCACAAATACTTGTGGAGCTTCTGCTAATTTGATTAGATATTGTTGATTCACCTTGTTTTTTTAGGGCTTTACACATATTCAAAACATCAACGGACAATTGCATTGATAAATTTCCGAGTTTATCTTCTTTCATAATAACCCCACTCCTTGTATAAGTGTATTATAGCATAATAAACCGACCTTTACAATCCGTTTGCCGAAGGCAACTTCATTACGCAGTACTTCATTGCAAAGCGCTTCATTTGTTGAAAACAACTTCATTCATTTATGTTAAATGAAGTTCAAGTAAACTTAAAATGAAGTTTGCGAGAAAATCTCGCAAAATGAAGTTATGTCCTGCGGACATAAATGAAAAATCCAAGTCTTTCGACTTGGATTTTTGGCAGGGATGGCGAGGTTCGAAGGCTCCGCCTTCGGTTTGCTTCGCAAACAACCGATTGTGTTCGGCTTCGCCGAGGGAGTTCGAACCTCGTATAACCAAAATCAACAACAAGCAAAAAGAACCACCATAGAGGTGATTCTTTTTGCTGGCAGGGATGGCGAGGTTCGAACTCACGCGTGACGGAGTCAAAGTCCGTTGCCTTACCGCTTGGCTACATCCCTAAATTTAGATATAAAAATGGGGTGGATGATCGGAATCGAACCGACGACCTCCAGGGCCACAACCTGGCACTCTAACCAACTGAGCTACATCCACCATAATTTATTATATTGGCACGGTTGGAGGGATTCGAACCCCCGACCTACTGCTTAGAAGGCAGTTGCTCTATCCAACTGAGCTACAACCGCGCATTGTGGAGCGGGTGATGGGAATCGAACCCACACGACCAGCTTGGAAGGCTGGGATTCTACCATTGAACTACACCCGCGTGCTGTCACAACAACCGATATTTTATCACAACACTA
>JAZQUT010000002.1:0-54433 GCA_045631405.1 Acutalibacteraceae bacterium
GGGGTGAGCGTTTGTGAGCGCGTCCGGTGGACGGTACAGCGAACAAAAAGCTCTGGGCGCAATAGGAAGTATTGCGACGCGAATAGCGAGCAAGACGACCATATTGCAACCGGTTGACCACCGAAGGTGGTGGGTGGTACAGAAGCGAAGCTTTCCATTGATTTCTCATTCTTAATTTCTAATTTTTAATTTTGTTAACAATTTGTTCATATTTTTGTGAAGATGTTGCAATAATGGTGTGTTATATAATAGTCATAGACATTTAATGCTTAACAATTTCATTTTCTCTTTCCAAAAAGTTCAATCCCTTGTCGTGAGATAAGGGGTTGAATTTTTTTAGTGAGGAATGCAAAATGCAAAATGCAAAATGCAAAATTAAAGGGTGCTGCGCACAGCAATTATAATGTGGCGTATTTTTGCACCATACACTTTGCGCTTTGCGTTTTGCATTTTATAAGAACCTGCCTTTGGCAGAACCTTGTTATTCGCTACGCTCATAATAATCGTGTCGCAGACCCGACATTTCGAATTTCGAATTTCGAATTTCGCATTCCGAATTCATTTGTAATTTTTTACAAAAAACAGTTGACATATATAGACAACTCTGCTATAATGTCGTTACCTCTCAAAGAGGGTTCTTTTTTTGCGTCCTGATTTTAGGATGTGCGAAGAAAAAATGCATATCT
This sequence comes from Acutalibacteraceae bacterium, assembly GCA_045631405.1. GTDB lineage: Bacteria > Bacillota > Clostridia > Oscillospirales > Acutalibacteraceae > DTU089. The sequence goes on from JAZQUT010000002.1 coordinate 687, forward strand.
TGACGCTTCAAGGCTCTCTCGGTAAGAAAAGGGATTCGCTCTTTTCAATCGGCGAGAGGGAGGCTAATCAAAAAATGGAGGTGCCGTTATGAGAGTTAAAATCACACTTTCCTGCACAGAATGTAAACAGCGTAATTACAACACTATGAAGGAAAAGAAAAACAACCCCGACAGGTTGGAGATGAAAAAGTACTGCAGATTCTGCAAGAAACACACTCTCCACAGAGAAACAAAGTAAGGAGGTAGTATCATGGCAGACGAAAAGAAAACCGTCAACAAAGAAGATACCTCTAAGAAAACTAATCCCGTAAAGAAGATTGGCAATTTCTTTGTAAAAATCGGCAAAGCAATCGCTAAGTTCTTTAAAGACCTTAAGGGTGAGACAAAGAAAATTGTTTGGCCCGGTCGCCATATGGTTCTCAAGAGCACAGGTATTGTTCTTGCTGCAATCCTTGTAATTGGTGCTGGTATTTGGATTCTCGACTTCGCAGTTTCCGGTGCTGTTAAAGGTCTCAGCAACATCGCTGAACAGACTGAAACAACAGAGGCAACAACTGAAGAAGCTGAAGACGAAGAAGATCACGACCACGAGGAAGAAACAGAAAAAACGACTGAAAAGGAATAATCCGATTCATTACTAAAAATCAGTATAATTCGGAGGTAAACTATGTCAGGCGAATCAAGATGGTTTATAATCCACACCTATTCCGGTTATGAGAATAAGGTTGCGGAGAATATCGGTAAAATCGTTGAAAACCGTAAGATGCACGACAAAATCCTTGGCGTTAATATTCCGCTCGAAAAGGTTGTTGAAGTTAAAAACGACAAAACCGTTGAGGTTGAGCGTAAGATTTTCCCCGGATATGTTGTAGTTAAGCTTGCAGTTGAATACAGCGATAAAGAGGGCGAAGAAAATGTCCTCAAGGTGCCCGATGAAACATGGCACGCTATCCGTTACACAAGAGGCGTTACAGGCTTCGTAGGTCCCGACGGCAGACCAGTTCCTCTCACTAAAGAAGAGGTTGAAAAGCTGGGCGTTGAAAAGACTGCTGAAGGCGAGGACAACATCATCAACACAGTTACTGAGGTTCAGTTCAGCGAGGGTGACCTTGTTACTATCACTGAAGGCCTTATGGAAGGTAACTCCGGTGTTGTTGAAAGCATTGACGCTGCTAACAGTACAGTTCGCGTTATCGTTTCATTTATGGGTAAAGAAGCACCTGTTGAGCTTCCGCTCAGTCAGGTAGAGAAAGCGATTGACTAACAATAAGGTTAGCAATCATTAAACATGGTAATCAGAGGCAATGTACTCTGTTATATGCGACATAAATTTTTATGTTGCGTGTGGGAGGAATAAGGCGAGCTTCTTATTCCGCCATACCACGAATTTTGGAGGTGCAAAAAATGGCTCAAAAGGTTGTAGGTTTCATCAAATTGCAAATTCCCGCCGGTAAAGCAACCCCGGCACCCCCTGTTGGTCCTGCTTTAGGTCAACATGGTGTAAACATTATGGCGTTCACAAAGGAATTTAATGAGAGAACAAAGAATGATATGGGTCTCATTATTCCTGTTGTAATCACAGTTTACGCTGACCGTTCTTTCACATTTATCACTAAGACTCCCCCTGCAGCAGTTCTTATCAAGAAGGCTTGCGGAATCGAAAGCGGTTCAGGCGTTCCTAACAAAACTAAGGTTGCAACAATTACCAAAGAGCAAGTAAGAAAAATCGCAGAGCAGAAAATGCCCGATCTTAACGCTGCTAACATTGACACTGCTATCTCTATGATCGCAGGTACAGCTCGCAGCATGGGCGTTACTGTTGTTGATTGATTACGGAGGAATTGTAATTATGAAACATGGTAAAAAATATGTTGAGAGCGCTAAGCTCGTAGACAAAGCAAAGCTCTACGAAGTAGCAGAGGCTCTCGAGCTTGCAACAAAAACTGCAAGCGCAAAGTTCGACGAAACTGTAGAAATGCACATTCGTCTTGGTGTTGACTCTCGTCACGCTGACCAGCAGGTTAGAGGCGCAGTTGTTCTCCCCAATGGTACAGGTAAAAAGGTTCGTGTAGCTGTTTTCGCAAAGGGCGATGCTGCTAAGGCTGCTGAAGCTGCAGGCGCAGACGTTGTTGGCGATATGGATCTTCTTGAAAAGATTCAGGGTGGCTTCATGGATTTCGACGTTTGTATCGCAACTCCCGACATGATGGGTGTTGTTGGTCGTCTCGGTAAGGTTCTTGGTCCCAGAGGTCTTATGCCCTCTCCCAAGGCAGGTACTGTTACTCCCGACGCAGCAAAGGCTGTTGAAGAAGCTAAAGCAGGTAAAATCGAATACCGTCTTGACAAAACAAACATCATTCACTGCCCCATCGGTAAGGCTTCCTTCGGTGGCGAAAAGCTCACTGAAAACGCTATGGCTCTTCTCGATGCAGTTATTAAGGCAAAACCCGCAGCAACAAAAGGTACTTACATCCGTTCATGCGTTGTAGCTACAACAATGGGCCCCGGTGTTCGTGTTAACGCTGCTAAGCTTGCTGCAGGCGCAACTGTAGAAGAATAATTAAAATTAATACTTGACATACTGTCAAAGGTATGTTATATTACTTGTGCTGTTCTAAAGACAGCAGGTGCAAATTTTGTATAATGGTCCGTCCACCTGCCGAGGAATGCATATAAATCTTGATATTTTATTGAGTTTTTGTGCCCTTCTCGTGCTATGCGGGAAGGGCATTTGAAATTGGCAAAAAAATTTAATCGGAGGTGAATTAGTTTGCCAAGTGCTAAAATCTTAGAAGCAAAGAAAGCAGAGGTTGCTGCAATCGCAGAGAGACTTCAGGGTGCATGTGCAGGTGTTCTCGTTGACTACAAGGGTATCAACGTTGCTGACGACACAGCTCTCCGTAAGGAGCTCCGTGAAGCAGGTGTTGAGTACACAGTTACAAAGAACTCAATGATCGAGCTCGCTATTAAGGGTACTGATCTCGAAGGTCTTTCAGACTGTCTCGCAGGTACAACAGCTCTCGCAACATCTAACGATGATTACGTTGCTGCTGCAAGAATCCTTGCTAAATTTGCTAACACTCACAAAGACTTCACTATTAAGAGTGGTTTCCTTGATAACGAGGTAATTTCTCTTGATAAAATCGATAGCCTTGCAAAGCTTCCTTCAAGAGAAGTATTGCTCGCTACTGTATGCAATGCGTTCAACGCTCCTATCGCTGCGTTCGCTCGTGCAGTTCAGGCTATTGTTGACAAGGGTGGCGAACCCGCAGCAGAAGCAGCAGCTGAATAATTGCTGTATTTAAACTTAGTAAATAAAAAAATAAAACTAAAATCTAAAGCCTAACGGCTAATAATTGGAGGAAATTAAAATGGCATCTGAAAAAATCACTGCTATTATTGAAGAATTAAAAGTACTTACAGTTCTCGAGCTCTCCGAACTCGTACACGCTGTAGAAGAAGAATTCGGCGTATCCGCTGCAGCAGCAGTTGCAGTAGCAGCTCCCGCAGAAGCAGCAGCTGCAGCTGAAGAGAAAACAGAATTCGACGTTGTTCTCGCTGAAGTTGGCGCTAACAAGATCGCTGTTATCAAGGTTGTTCGTGAGCTCACAGGTCTTGGCCTTGCAGAAGCAAAAGCTAAGGTTGACGGTGCTCCCGCTACTCTTAAAGAAGCTGTATCTAAGGATGATGCAGAAGCAGCAAAGGCTAAGCTCGAAGAAGCTGGCGCAAAAGTTGAAATCAAATAAGTTTAATTTCAATTGCTTTGAAATCGCTGTTCCTAACGGAACGGCGATTTTTTTTATTAGTTATTAGTTAGGAATGCGGAATGCGGAGTGCGGAATTCGGAATGAAGGGGAAGCTTCGCTTCTGCATTTATATTTGCTATTTGCTTTAACTTATGTTATTATAATCTCAACAAAGCTTTCGGGGTGATAGAATGCGAATTGAATTCAGAACCGTTTATGATAATTTTGAAAATGAAAAATGTGGCGAGCTTTACGCATTGCATTGTATAGATAAACAGCTTAAGCAGTTGAAAACTATGAGGACCTTGATTCTGATAATATGTCTGTTGGGAATAGCCTTCTGCGCTTATCTGGAATTTGCAAGAGATATCTTTTTCCCTGCAAGTATTTTTGCGATTTTCGGGATTTTCAGCGCTATATACTGCGACAGAGTTAAGAAAAAGCTTTACCCCAAGCTGTTCAGGGAGCTTAATATTGTCGGATGCCCTTATAATGTGACATTCGGACTTTATGACGAATATTTCTATGAGAAATTTGAGAATAATATGAGCATATCAGAGCAGTCTATTCGCTATGAATTTCTCAAAAAAGCAGTTGAAACCCCTGAATATTTTATTCTTATGACCAAAAGGTCTCAGGTCTTCTTTTTACCCAAGAGAGATATGGGCTACGAGAATGCACTTGCATTTTCAGCCTTCTGTAAGTCAAGAATTCCATATATTTATTCATTTAAGGGATAAGGTTTTGAGTGAGGAATGCGGAATGAGGAATGAGGCTTCGCAAGCATTTAGTATTTCTCCTTATTATTTATTATCCATTTTTTAAAAACTGTAAAAGAATAAAGAAGAAAGAAAAAATAATAAAGAGTAAATTTTATCAGAGAACGGTTTTCCGTTCTCTTTTTTTATTCCATTGGCTTGATGGTTTGGAGAAGGCCCTTGAAGTCCATATTGGCGTCAGCAATTTTCTGACTGCCTTCTGCTTTCTTTTTACTGCCCTTGCTTGCGTTTTCGGAATTCTTTTTGCATTTCTCTTCATAAGAGGCTTTGTCACGGTCAATTGCGCCCTTTATAAAGCCGAAAACCAATTTCAGCGAGCGATGCTCAAAGTCCAGAAGCTCGCCGTATTTGGCGTAAACAAACATAGCTCTGAATAGCTCGCCTAATTCCTCGTTTGTTAATTCCTGAATTGGTGCTTCCCAATCATAGTACACTAAAAAGCTTTTTTTCATTCTTAATAACCTCCGTAAACTTTTAAAAAGCAGAGCAAGGGAGATGAAGGCTGTTTTCTGAAATTGTCAGTCAATTGTTCAAAAGTGGCGTTTTTTTGAACATCGAAAAAATGCCCACGGAAACTATTTCGTTCCTTTATCCAGCTCTGTTGCTATATCTATATCTATATCTATTTCTTTTTCACTACTATTTCTTTTCTTTTTTTATCTTTTTCTTATCATTATCCTTATCGGCTGCCATCGCTTGCGTTCGCAAGCGTTCGCTGAAAGGTGTGGAAGGGGAATGGGTATTATTTTTTTTGACTGCCAAAAGAACATTTGTTCATATTATAGTATATCTGAATTGAAAATTCAACAGAGTTGGCACTCCTTTGATATAAAAGTTTCTGTATGTATTTTATATATAAAAAGCCCCTGAAAAGCAAGTGTAGTGACTTTTATGGGTCTTTCAGAAGGTTTTTGCAAAAGGGGGTGCTAAGTCTGTTGATTTTTGATTTTTAAGTGCTATAATATGCACAAAACAAACAAATGTTCGGTAAGGAGGCCGTATATGGGAAGAAACTTAGATACATTGATTGAATGTCCGTTTTTTATTTCAGGTGGCGCAGAATCCATTATCTGCGAGGGCTTGATTAAGGGTACGAGGGACAAGCATGTTTTTAACAACGAGCGCGAAAGAAGTGGCTATGAGAAAAATGTTTGTTCTCAGAACTGTGGCAGAACCTGCTTGCATTATAAGAGGGTTAATGAGCTGTATGAGAAGGGCTTGAGGTGAATGCGGAGTGCGGAATGCGTTGATGAGGGAAATTATTATCATCCCCATTTTGCTTTGCAAAACAGGGAGGATAGAGCTTCGCGATACTTTTATTTTTTGAGGGAGTGAGAGGAAGATTAAAAACGAAAATGAAAAGAATCAGAAGGGCGACAAGACGCTGAAATGTGTTTCGTCGGCCACGGAGAATATGAGTGCGCTTATTGATGACATTATCAAGAAGGCACGGAGAAATTTTAAGGCAACGGGTAAGCCTGAGGTGGATGCAAAGTTTCTCAAGGAAAGCGTCGGGGCGCTGAAGGAGCTTTATGATTTATTATCAGAATACGACGGCTTCGGAGGATGCGACGAGGGGATTGTTATCAGGTTTGAGAAGGAAATGGAGAAGTATTGTAAATAGTGAGGAATGCGGAATGCGGAATGCGAAATTCCGAATTTAAAATCTTTGAAAGGGTTGCTTCCCCAACACTACTCATTCCTAACTTTTATATATTAAGGAGAGATATGAAAGAATTAGTTATTTCACCACCAAATGAAAAGCAGGAGAGGTTTTTTGAGAGTCGAAAGCGATTTATCGGCTATGGTGGGGCGCGTGGTGGTGGAAAGTCCTGGGCGCTTCGTACCAAATTTATATTATTAGCCCTTGAATACAGTGGCCTGAAGCTTTTGCTTCTTCGTAAGACCTTGCCCGAGCTTCGTGAAAATCATCTTTTGCCAATGCTGGCGCAATTAAACGGAATTGCCCGTTACAAAAGGGACGAGAGGGCGTTCATTTTCCCCAATGGCTCGCGTATAAGGTTGGGCTACTGTGACACAGAAAACGACATTTATCAATATCAGGGGCAGGAATATGATGTAATCGGTGTTGAGGAGTGTACTCATTTCACCTTTTCCCAGATACAGTTCTTAACCACCTGTAACCGTACCACCCGTGAGGATTTCAAGCCGAGAATGTATTTCACAGGCAACCCCGGTGGAGTTGGTCACAACTGGTTCAAGAGGCTGTTCGTCAAGGGAAGATATGAGGAAAACGAGGACCCCAATGACTATATTTTCATTCCTGCAACCATTGATGATAACACGGTGCTTATGAAGTCTAACCCCGAATATGTTAAGGTGCTTGATTCTCTGCCCGAAAAGCTCCGTCAGGCTCACCGTTTTGGTAATTGGGATATTTTTGACGGTCAGTTCTTTGAGGAGTTCAGAGATTTGCCATCGCATTATAAGGACGGGGAGTTCACCCATGTTATTGACCCCTTTGAGATACCGAGGGATTGGGTGATTTATCGCTCCTTTGACTTTGGATATGCCAAGCCCTTTTCATGCGCCTGGTGGGCAGTGGATTATGACGGACGGCTTTACAGAATACTTGAGCTTTACGGATGCTCCAAAACTCACAATGAGGGTGTTAAATGGCCTCCTGAGAAGATTTTTTCAGAGATAGCAAGAATTGAGAGAGAGCACCGATGGCTCAAGGGCAGGCAGATTATCGGGGTTGCCGACCCGTCTATATGGGATGCGTCCCGAGGTGAAGCAATTATTGAGGCTGCAAACAGAAACGGAGTTTATTTCAACAAGGGCGACAACAAGCGCCTTCCAGGCTGGATGCAGGTGCATTACAGGCTTTCCTTTGACGAAAACGGTATTCCTATGATGTATGTTTTCAACACCTGCAAGGGCTTTATAAGGACAATGCCTGAATTGACCTTTAGTACCTCAAACCCCGAGGACCTTGATACAACCGGTGAGGACCATATCGCCGACGAGGTAAGGTATATGTGTATGGCGAGGCCCATAAAGCCAAGGGTGAAGAGGGAGAATATGGTGCTTGGGGATGACCCGTTGGAGTTGAGGAAATAGGAATGTGGAGTGCGGAATGCGGAATGCGGAATGCGGAATGGGCTTCGCAGACATTTATTATCTATTCTTTATTCTTTAAAAACTAAAAAAGAATAAAGAAGAAAGAAAAAATAATAAAGAATAATTTTAAAAATCGCGTCGCAGACCCGACACTTTGCGTTTTGCGTTTTGCACTTTGAACTTAATTTTAAAAGGAGTTGGTGTATTGAAAAAAGAAAAGACAATTGATAAGAAAATAAATATTGATACAGTTGGTTCTGATGAGGTTGAGAAGGCTCTTGAGCTTCTCAAAAAATACAAGGAGGGGAAGAGTGTTCTTGAAAGCCGAATAGTTGAAAATGAGCAATGGTTCAGAATGAGGCATTGGGACACCCTGAATGGTAGCAAGGGCAACGAGAATGCGTCTGCGTGGCTTTTCAACTCAATTGCTAACAAGCACGCCGATGCTATGGACAACTACCCTCAGGTGACCTGCCTTCCCCGAGAGGAAAGCGACAGAAGCTCTGCTGAAATTCTTTCACAAATTCTCCCTGTTATTTTTGAGAGGAACGGCTTCGAAAAGATTTACAGCGATGCCTGGTGGTACAAGCTTAAAGCAGGCACGGCAGTTTATGGCGTTTTCTGGAACCCTCTCAAAAGCAACGGCTTAGGTGACATTGAAATCAAGCAGATTGACCTTCTTAACCTTTTCTGGGAGCCCGGTATCAAGGATATTCAGAAAAGCAAGAATATTTTTCATGTGGAGCTCATTGATAACGAGACCCTTGTGGCTATGTACCCTGAGCTTAACGGTAAGCTTGGCAATTCCACCGTTGAAATTGCCAAATATGTTTATGATGACAATGTTGACACCAAGGACAAAAGCGCAGTAATTGACCGTTATTATAAGAAAATTGTCAACGGAGTTGAGGTTGTTCACTATTGTAAGCTCTGTAACGGAGAGCTTCTTTATGCTTCTGAGAATGACCCCGAATACAGAGAGCGAGGCTTCTATGACCACGGCAAATATCCCTTCGTTTTTGACACTCTGTTTGTTGAAGAGGGTACGCCCTGTGGCTTCGGCTACATAGATATTATGAAGGATGCTCAGAAGCAGATTGATGTGCTTTCAAATTCTCTCGTTAAGAATGCAGCCATGGCAACAACGCCAAGATATTTCATTAACTCTGCAGGTGCAGTAAACGAGGAGGAGTTTGCAGACTGGTCCAACAGCTTTGTTCATGTTTCCGGCAGCAACCTTGGTGAAGACAGCATCAGGGAAATAAAAATTTCAGGTATTCCCGAGATATATCTCGGCATTCTCAACTCCAAAATTGACGAGCTTAAGGAAACCAGTGGTAACAGAGATTTCTCTCAGGGTGGCGTTTCAAGTGGTGTTACGGCAGCATCTGCTATTGCAGCCCTGCAGGAGGCAGGAGGAAAGCTTACCCGAGATATGGTCAAGGGTGGCTACAGAGCCTTTTCTGAAATCAACTGCCTTGCAGTCGAGCTTATTCGCCAATTCTATGACGAGCCAAGATTCTTCAGGGTTATTTCTCCCAACGGTCAGCAGGAATTCGTTTCCTATGATAACTCAGGGATTATTGCAAGAAATCAGGGCTCAACCTTTGGTGTGGAAATGGGTATGCGTCAGCCTATATTTGATATTAAGGTCAGCGCACAGACAGCCACACCCTTTACTAAAATCAGCCAGAATGAGCTGGCTCTTCAGCTGTATAATGCAGGATTTTTTAATCCTGAAATGAGAAGTCAGGCACTCTCGGCGCTTTCAATGATGGAGTTTGAGGGGAAAACAAACATAATCAATAAGATAGCAGGGGCGATTTTATAATGCGGAATGCGGAATGTGGAGTGAGGCTTCGCGAGAGGTGAAGAAAGGAATAGTATGAAAGATATTAAATTGATTTTAAATATTCAGTTGTTTGCTGAAAATGGGGCAGTTGAAATGCAGAATGCAGAATGCAAAATGCAGAATGAAGGGGAAGGCGAAAACAAAAAATTCGAAATGAAAGATGCCGACAACTCTGATGCTCTTGATGAAAAAGAGCAGAAAAGCCAATTGAATGAAGAGAACAACTCTGATGGTCTTGATGATGAGGCAAGTGACGAAGAAGAAAAAGAGTTTATCGAAGAAGATGCAGAAGAGGAAGGCTTCATTCATGAAAGGGAAGAACGCTTGAGAAATCGTATTTCGGGTTGGCTTAAAGAAAGTGAAGAGATTAAAGAGGTTTACCCCGATTTTGATTTAAGAAGCGAGCTTCGCTCCTCTAAGCTTTTTTCTCAGCTTATTCTCGCAGGTGCACCCTTAAAGGCAAGCTATGAAATTGTCCACAAGGACGAAATTATTTCGGGGGCTATGGCTTACACTGCCGACAAGGTTCGCGAACAGGTAGTGAAAAATATTGAGACCAAGGGGAGACGTCCTCTTGAAAACGGTATTTCCTCCGAAAGTGCAGTTATGACTGCTATTGATGTCAATGCCTTAACGGCTAAGGACATCCACAAAATACTCAAGCAGGTTGAGAACGGTGCGAGTATTAAATTCTAATCAGAATAAAAAATTCGTTCTCAGAAAGGAAGATAAAATGAAAGAACTTAAGATTAATATTCAGCTTTTTGCTGCAGGTGAGGTTGTGAACTCAACAGCTTCAGAAAACCTTTCAGCAGAAATGAAAACCTTTTACGACAAAACTCTTATTACTCTCGCTTCACCCTATCTTGTTCACGATCAGTTCGGTCAGAAGCGTGATATTCCCAAGAACGGTGGTAAGATTATTGAATTCAGAAAATTCTCTTCTCTTCCCAAGGCTCTTACTCCTCTCACAGAGGGTGTTACTCCCACAGGTAACAAGCTTAATGTGTCTGCAGTAAGCGCAACCGTTGAGCAGTACGGTGACTACATTGAGCAGACTGATATGCTTGAGCTTACTGCAGTTGACAACACCATTGTTGAAGCAACAAAGCAGCTCGCTTCTCAGGCAGGTCTTACAATGGACACAATTGTCCGTAACGAAATCGTTGGTGGTACCAATGTGCTTTACTGCCCCAAGGTAGCAAACGGCGTTGAAACTGAGGTTACATCAAGATCAGATATTGACAACACCTCTCTTCTTCGTGTTAAGGATGTTTTCAAGGCAGCAGCAGAGCTTAAGGCTATGAATGCTCCCAAAATTGACGGCTACTATGTTGGTATCATTCACCCCTATGTTGCCTATGACCTTATGCAGGAGGCAGGCAATCAGTGGATGGAGGTGCAGAAATACGCAACTCCTGAGAATATGCTCAACGGTGAAATCGGTTGCCTTGGTGGTGTTCGCTTTGTTGAAAGCACAGAGGCTAAAATCTGGAAGGACGGCGATGCGCCTGCAGTTTTCGCAACTCTTATTATCGGTGCAGATGCCTACGGCGTAACAAGCGTTACAGGTGGTGGCGTTGAACACATCGTGAAGCAGAAGGGCTACGGCAACGACCCCCTCAATCAGCGCTCATCTATCGGCTGGAAGGGTCTCAAAACTGCAAAAAGACTTGTTGAGGAATATCTCGTGAGAATTGAAAGCGGTTCAACCTTCAGCGGAACTGCAGAAGCGAACTAATTTTTAAGATGCCAGATGCCAGTTACCAGATGCCAGTTTTTTTAAGACAACAATTATGTTCTGAATATTTAATTTTTATATTTATGACTGAATAAATTCAGAAAAATAAAACTGTTGTCACAATTCTGGCATCTGGGATCTGGGAACTGGGATCTTATATAGGAAAGGAAATATATTTATGGCTAATAAAAATAATCAGACAAAAAAATCAAACGAAGAGCTTGTGAGTGTTTTTATTCCCAAGCAGTCGAGAAATGATACAGAACGCTTTGTTGCAGTAAACGGAGAGAGAATTCTTGTTCAGACAGGTAAGACCGTTGAGGTGCCCAAGCGCTTTGCAGAGGTTATTAAAAACAGCGAGGCTATGGCAGCAGTTTCTGCAGCATATATTGATGCGAATATTTCTATCTGAGTGAGGAATGAGGAATGAGGAGTGAGGAATGTCGGGGAAGCTACGCTTCCAAACATTGTAAGTTTCGCAAGCATTTATTATTTCTTCTTTATTATTTATTATCTATTCTTTAAAAGCTGTAAAAGAATAAAGAAGAAAGAAAAAATAATAAAGAATAAATTCTATAATTGCCGACCACAGGTCCCGACACTACTCACTACTAACTACTCACTCCTAACTTTTATATTTGAAAGGAGTTGTTATATGACTTTAGCAGAGGTTATTGAACGCTTTGATAGTGAGCGAACTAACAATGTTTCAATTCTTACTAAGAAGCGTTGGATTTCACAGCTGGATTTGAAAATATGGGGCGAGATTCTGAAGCCCCGAGGCGATAAGGAATATATCGGCTATGGTAAGGAAATTCCTCTTGATGCAGCTGTTAAGGCTCCTGAGGAATATGCCGAAATTTACACCCTTTATCTTAATATGAAGCTTGACTATATGAATGGTGAAATTGGTCGCTACAATAATTCTGCTATGCTTTTTAACAGAATGTATAAGGAAATGCACGATTTTATCAACCGTCAGGAAAAAATACCCGTTAATACGGATTTAAAGGCAGGGGATTACGATGTATAACCCTGCTGTGTATGAAATGGGAAAAACTCAGGAGATGGTTTCGTCCTTTGGTGGCTTTGACTGTAATCCGGTTATTCCTGACAACTGCTTCAAGGATGAATGTAATATGGGTGGGGGCGAGTACCCCTTGCTTGCTCCGAGAAATAAGAGGGCATATTTCAATATTAAGGGGGACAGGCTCCACGGCCTTTTTTCTAAATCTAAGCTTGTTTATATCAACAATGGCGTTCTTTATTACGGTGGCGAGGCAGTTGAGGGACTTCTTTTCCCCGATATCGAACAGGAAAGGCAGTTCGTTTCAATAGGTGCAAGGCTGTTGATTTTCCCTGACAAGCTTTATGTTAATACTGCAGATTTAACGGAATTCGGCTCACTTGAGGAGCGATTCTGTACCGAAGAGGGAACGAATGTAACCTGCTCACTTTCTAAGGGGGACGGTGATTTATATGAAGGCTATGTTATATCTTCTGCTGAGCCTGAGGAAATGAAAAATGGTGATTTGTGGCTTGATACCTCGGTTGTACCCAATGTACTCAAGCAATATACAGAGAGCCTTGGAATGTGGGTTGAAATGGCTGAGACCTATGTTCGCATTTCTTGTGTAGGAATCGGCAGAGGCTTTGAGGTCTATGACGGAGTTACTCTCGGTGGCTTTGAATATGAGGAGCTGAACGGCTCTCACATTATCCGTGACAGAGGTGACGATTTCATTACTGTTACGGGCATTATTCCAAATACAATAACTCAGACTGAGCCGATTACGGTAGAGAGAATGCTTCCCGAAATGGATTTTGTTGTTGAAGCCGGCAACAGGCTTTGGGGCTGTAATTCCGAGAAAAATGAAATCTACGCCTCTAAATTAGGTGACCCGAAAAACTTTGACAGCTTTATGGGGATTTCAACGGACTCCTATGCCGTGACGGTTGGCACGGACGGTGAATTCACCGGTGCAGTGTCCTTCAGGGGCTACATTATTTTCTTCAAGGAGCATTGCATACATAAGATTTACGGACAGAATCCACCATATACCGTTAACACCTCGTATATCAGGGGTGTGCAAAAAGGGTCTCACAAATCACTTCAGGTGGTAAACGAGACTCTTTACTACAAAAGCCCTAACGGTATCTGTGCCTTTGAGGGTGGTGTGCCCGTTGACATTTCCTCGGCGTTAGGTGGAGCTTATTACACCGATGCCGTTGCAGGCACTCTCGGTAACAGATACTACATCTGTATGAGCGATAAAAACAAGAACAGAGTGCTTTTTAATTTTGACGAGGCTCGTGGCGTGTGGCACAAGGAGGACGGCGTTGATGTCAGAGAATTTGCAAGCCACAACGGCAATTTATATTTTATCGGCGTTATTAACGGAGAAAAAAGGCTCTGCCTTGCAGATGGTGAAAATGTGTATGGTAATTTTTCAGGTGAGCTTTCGGGATGGTTTTTGGAAGAGGATTTTTATTGGAGCTGTGAAACAGGTATATGGGGACTTTCTATTCCCGAAAACAAATATTATTCAAATATTACCTTGTGCGTTTCAGGTGAAAGGGGCACAAGAATTCATATAGATTTTCAGACAGACGAAAACGGAAAATGGGAAAAGCAGATAAGCTTCAGCGCCAATGAGCTGGGCTCGGCTGTACTACCCTTTACAACACCCCGTTGCAGATTCCTTCGTATAAGAATCAGGGGTAAGGGAAAGGGGAAGGTTTATTTTATAAGCCGAACTGTTGAAACGGGGAGTGAGCTGAATGTACGACCTTAATTTATCGGTACCAAATCTCACCTCTCCGAAATACTCAAACGATAACAGATTTCTGCTTCTGAAAAATTATCTTTATGAGCTTAACGAGACCCTTTCCTTTGCTCTTGGCGATAGACCCGAGTCAGAAATTCAGACCTTGAAAAAGGAGGTTGATATAAAAACTGACGAGGAAAAGCAGAATCTAATCCGTCTTAATGCTGAAAGCAAGAAGCGCTTTGAGGAGCTGAAAAATCAGATTATCAGAACTGCAGAGGAAATCCAGATGGACTATTCCTCTGCTATTTCAAAAACCGAAGGGGAAATTCTGCAGACAGTTCAGGGGCAGTTTGCCACAAAAACGGAATTTGGTGAATATAAAAATCAGGTTGACACAGAGCTTTTGCAGACGGCAGAAAGCATAACTGCCACAGCGAAAACAACAGAGGAGCTTTCTGTTGACCTTGAAGGGTATAAAAAAAGCAATAATGCTGAAATGTCTCTTCAGGCAGAGGAAATACTTTCTCAGGTTGAAAGCATTTATTCTGCCAAGACCGATTTAGGTGACCTTGAGGAACGAATTTCTTCACAGCTTTCTCAGACTGCAGAGGGCATTACGGAAACCTTTTCTGAAAGACTTACGGCATTTTCTGAGGATTTAAGCTCTGTTGGTGGCGAGGTTCGTGAGCTTGTTTCCTCCCTTGATGTTTATATTCGCAGAGGTGAGCTTGAGGAGGGGGTTTTTGGTATTGAAATCGGCAGAAGCGACTCAAATATCAAGGCTCGCTTTACCAACGACCGACTTTCCTTTTATCAGGGTCTTTCAGAGGTTGCCTATGTTTCAGGTAGCAACCTCTATATTACAAGAGCAGAAATTCTTGACTATCTTAAAATCGGTAATGAAGCCGATGGCTATTTTACATTTGATGTTTCGGAAAACGGCTTGGAGGTGATGTGGTCAAATGGCAATTAACTTATATGGCTCTTGCTCGGGCTCATCGGGCAATAAATATGATTTGTGGCTTAATGTAGCACAGAATTCACAAAGCATTGAGGACAACAAAAGTAATGTTACCGTAAGGCTTTACCTTAAACGAAATGACAGCTATGCCTCATCTGCATATAACCTGAACGAAGCCTCAAACTCTGTCGTTTTAAAGGTTGGTGGTAAGGAAAGGGTCAATAAGAATTTATCTATTGATACGAGAAATGGTTCCAAGGTAACCCTCGCATCGTGGACGGGGGATATTTCCCACAATGACGATGGCTCACTTTCTCTTTCGGTAAGTGGTAGCTTTTCTATGGGTGGCACTAGTCTGACTGGTGGCTCGGTAAGTGGTAGCTTCAAATGTACTGATATACCGAGAGCATCCACTCTCACGCTTTCAAAATCAAGTCTTAATCCTCTTGACAGTGTTGGCGCAAGCTTAACCACTGCAAGCAGTAGCTTTACTCATAAAATCAAATGGTCCTTGGGGGATTCCTCGGTTACACATAATCTCTCTGCAGGAGTTACAATGGACACCTTTACGGTGCCGATTTCCTGGGCAGAGGAGATACCCAATGCAAAAAGTGGAAGTATTTCAGTCAGCCTTGCAACCTACAAGGGCTCGAAAAAAATTGGCTCGAAGAGCTATAGCCTGAAGCTGACTATTCCAAAAACAGAGGAATTCCTGCCTGCCTTCGAGCTTTCTGTGACAAGGCTTGATAACTCTGTTCCTGCAGGAATCGGGGAATATATCAAGGGCAAAAGTCAGGTGAGGCTTAATGCTACAAATCTTAGTCTTAAGCACGGCGCAAGGGTTGCTTCCTACACTGCAAATGTGTCAGGTGCTTCTAAGTCACAGCTTCCTGCCACCTTTGACCTGACTAAATCGGGTGAGCTTACTGTCAGCGTTACTGTTAAGGACAGCAGAGGCTATTCTGTTACTAAAAGCAGCAAAATCAATGTTCTCAATTATTCTGCTCCGTCAGTTACAGTAAAAAGCCTGTACAGATGCGATGAGCAGGGGAATAAAAACAATTCGGGTACATATCTGTTCTGTGAGCTTGATGTTAAAGCAAGCTCTCTTGATGGCAAAAATACTCATCAGGTGATTTATAAGTACAAAAAAACCAATGAATTGTTTTCGGGGGAAATGCTCTTGTCAGAGGGTCCTCTGATTCTTGGAAACGGCGAGATTTTAAACAGCAATTCCTACACCTTTGCCTTTAAGGTTACTGACAGCATTACCACAGAAAATGATTTCGTGGATGCATTTGTTCCGAGCTCGGATATACCCTTTAATATCAGACGGGGTGGCAAGGGTGCCTCCTTCGGCTGCTATTCGGAAAGAGATAACGAGCTGACTGTTGGGTGGAATCTGAATGTTAAGGGTGCTATGGTGCACCAAAATGTTGGTGTTGAGCTTCGCAACTGCGTTACGGACAAGCGAGGTGTCGCTCGTTACTTCCCCTGCATGGAAATTGTGTTTTTCAGAATGAGATTTACTGCCTCCTATGCTATAAGTGGAGGGGAAAATCACATCCTTGCAGCCTTTACAGACAAGGTGCCGTCTCTCTTAACGCCCTATACTGTAACTGTTAATAATGGTGTTGATAATAAATGCACAGGCTACATAAAGTCAGATACAGGGGAGATGGTAATGAATTCAGAAAAGGCTATCACCCAAGGCGACTATATCTATGTAAGTGGTTTCTATTTTGCGTACAGGGATTAAATTCGGAATTAGGAGTGAGGAGTGCGGAATGCGGAGTGCGGAATGCGGAATGCGGAATTCGGAATGCGCTTCGCAAGCATATAGTATTTCTTCTTTATTATTTATTATCTACTCTTTAAAAATCTTAAAAGAAGAAAGAAAAAATAATAAAGAATAATTTTTAAAATCGCGTCGCAGACCCGACATTTTGCATTTTGCATCTTGCATTTTGCATTTTTATTCTGGCATCTAATATAAAGGAGTGAATATATGGCATATAAAACAATTCAATATGGCTCTTCGGGAGAAGAGGTTAAGAAATTGCAAAAAGAGCTGAACAAGTATGGCTACAAGCTTGATGTTGATGGTCAGTTTGGCTCTAAAACACAGTCTGCAGTTAAGGATTATCAGAAAAAGAACAACCTTTCTGTTGACGGTATTGTTGGCAACAACACATGGGGTAGCCTTACTGCTAAAAGCAAAGCTACCTCATCTACAAAAAGCAAATCAACTACAACAAAGAAAAACAAAGCCACAACCACAGCAAAGCGCCCAACCTATGAAAAGAGCAAGGCTGTGACAAAGGCTGAGAAAAAGCTCAGCGACTGGGAGAAGAATTCTCCCGATGAATACAATAGTAAACATTCTGCAGAAATTGACGGAATTTTAAACGAGATTCTCAATCGTGAAAAATTTACATATAACCTTAATGCAGACCCTCTTTATGAGCAGTATCGCGAGCTTTATACACAGAACGGCAAAAAGGCTATGATGGACACGGTTGGTGAGGCTTCTGCCCTGACAGGTGGCTATTCTAACTCTTATGCAGTAACTGCAGGTAATCAGTCCTATCAGGAGTATCTCAACAATCTTAATGATGTTGCCCTTGATTTAAGAGACAGAGCCTATGAGCAGTACGGCGACGAGGGAGAAAAGCTTTTTGAGGACATAACCCTTCTTCGCTCCCTTGATGGCGACGATTATGACAAATATCTTAATCAGCTTGAGCGCTATTATAAGGACGGAGAATATCTTTTAGATAGGCTTACTGCTATGTCTGACGCAGAGTACGAGCAGTTCCTTCAGACTGTCGATGCTTGGGAAAGCGACAGAGACTATGCCTTTAAGGAGAAAACAGACGCTCTCGACAGAGAGGAATTTGAAAAGGAAATGGCATTCAAGCAGGCAGAGGCAGAAAGAGATCAGGCTAACGAGGACAGAGACTATCAGCTTTCTCTTCAGAAGCTTTATGCATCTCAGGCAAAGAACAGTACAAAAAAGAAAGCAAGTCAGACTGTAAGCTACCCTGAAACCTATAAGGAGTTCTGTTCTCTTACAGGCTATGCAGGGATTATGACAAAGAGCG
The DNA here is from genome assembly GCA_045631405.1 of Acutalibacteraceae bacterium. Classification (GTDB taxonomy): domain Bacteria; phylum Bacillota; class Clostridia; order Oscillospirales; family Acutalibacteraceae; genus DTU089. Next base: position 18,725 of record JAZQUT010000002.1, read on the forward strand.
AATATGACGCTCATTCAACAGTAAAGAAAAAATATGATACCTATAAAAAATATCTTAAGGCTATGTATAAGATTTATAAATAAGGAGGGGTGGAATGAAGGTAAAGGTAACTGAAAAAAAGGTTTCAATTACAGAAATAAGCGATGTCTATGAGGGCGAGTTTGGTATTAACAGATGCGATTTCATCTTACCCAAAAGCTTTGAGGAGCTTTCTGTAACGGCAGTTTTCAACGGTATACCCGTGCCTGTTACAGACGGGAAATGCATCATTCCCTCTCTTCCTAATGGTAACTGTATTTTAGGGGTTTATGCCTACCGTAAAAACGGCGAGGAAACCGAGCTTATGTATTCTCCCAAGCCCACTATGTTTTTTGTGGGTAAGGGCTCCTTCTGCAAGGAGATTAACGAGGAAATTCTTCCCGAGGTGTTCTCCTATGAAACCTATTGTCAGATGCTTCAGGGCTATTGGCGCGAGCTTTTCGGGGAAAACACCCTTAACGAGCGTAAGGAGGATGCAACCGAGCATCAGTACTATTCTGCCAAGGCTGTCAATAGCATGTGCAAGGGTTATGCCAGGGCTTTACCGAATGACTCGCTGGATGGTGAAATGGTGTTTGCAGAGGATGAGGTTTACAACGCTAACACCGTTAATGAGATTGTGCTGCAGTTTGTTGAATATGTAGATAATTCTATAAAGGACGCGTTGGGGGAGGCATAAATGACGAATAACATTCTTTTAATTGCATCCCTGCTTACTGCCTTGGGCGTGATTGTTGCCACATCTGCTAAAATCTATAAATTTATTCGCAAATGGGAAAAATGGGTTGAAGAGCAGAGCGAGCATAACCTCGATAACTATTTATCCATTAAGCGATTAACCATTATGTCTCAGGAAATGCCTCTTTCAGAGAGGATTTCTGCAGGAGAGAAATATATAAAATATGGTGGAAACGGCGAGATTAAGCATAAATATGAAGAGCTATTAACCTTTCTGCCAAGTGAAAATAAAATAAAGTAAAGGAGAGAATGGTGTGAAAATCAATTTTAAAGCAAGATTTAAAAACAAAATGTTTGTTTTGTCTGCATCGGCGCTTGTTGTGTCCTTTGTGTATCAGATGCTAAGCGCCTTCGACATTGTTCCGAAGATAACTGAAAACGAGATTACGGGATTAATTACAATGGCAGTTAATATTCTTGCATTTTTAGGTGTTCTTGTTGACCCTACAACTGAGGGTATCAATGATAGCGAAAGGGCTATGACTTATTGCACCGAATGTGATGTGAGAAAAAATGAAGAGGTGAAAAAATGAGCAAGAAAATCTATATCTCGCCAAGTAACCAGTCAGCTAACGCCTATGCAACAGGAGGCACTAACGAAAAGGCACAGTGCCACAAAATTGCAAAATACTGCGCTGAATATCTTGAGAAAAAGGGCTTTTCCGTTAAATGCACATATAACGACGATATGTATGCAAGAGTAAAGGAAAGCAACGCCTTCGGTGCAGATTTGCATATAGCTATTCACACCAATGCAACCGTTAAGCATAATGTGACAGGTGGCACACAAATTCTTCTTTATGATTTAAGTGGTGAAAGAAAAAAGGTGGGGCAGGCTGTGCTTAATCGTCTTGCACCCTTAACTCCCGGTAAATCTGCAGAAAGGCTTATTGAAAAGCCTGATTTTTATGAAATCAGGTCTGCAAGGGGTATAACAGTTTATTGTGAGTGCGAGTTCCACGATACCAAGGAGGGCTCCGATTTTATAAGAAAAAACACCAAGAAAATCGGTGAAGCCATTGCAAAGGGTATCTGTGATTATTACGGCGTAAGCACAGAGGAAAGGAATACAGAGGCAGAAAAAAATATCGCCTCGTCAAAGGACGAAGCGATGTATATTGTTCAGGCTGGTGCATTTCGCAATAAAGCCAATGCAGAAGACTATGTCAAGAGATTAAAGAAGGCAGGGTTTGAGGGGGTAATTGTTAAACGCGATTAAATTCCCGAAACTCTTTTGAGAATTATATTTGCATCCTCAAGGTCGAAATAGCCGTTGTGGTTAAGGTCGCCTAAAAGAAGCATTTCATCAGTAACACCCGATTCCATTTTTGATGCAAGTCTTAACGCCTTTCTTGCATCAAGGATTGTTGACTGATTGTCACCGTCAATATCGCCGAAAATAAGGGTTCTGCCAAGCTCGATAATATAAACAGGCGCGCTGCTTGCAATACTGTAATCCACACCTGCAGAGCCTAAGTTGCAGATGATTTTAACAGGGTGAGAGTTCTGAACACTGTTTGCTTCACGGAAGGTGAATGCATTTGTGCCTATGGAAATAATGTTTTCGGGGATGGTTACCTCGGTTAAGAGGGTGCAGTTTTCAAAGGCATATGCTCCGATAGTGAGAGGTCCTGTGCCGAAGGTTATAGTCTCAAAGGCAAGGCAGTTGCTGAATGAGCTGTAGCCAATGGACCTTAAGCTATCGGGGAAGGTGGGTGAGGGGAGAACCTCGCAGTTTGCAAAGGCATAGTCACCGATAACCTCAAGAGTGTCAGAGAAAACTACGGTTGCAAGCTTCTTTGCATTCCAGAATGCACGGGTGCCGATTTCCTTTAAGGCTGTTCCACAGTGTACCCAGTCAAGATTCGGACATCCGTAGAATGCCATTTCGCCCACATACTCGGTGTTGCGAAGATTAATCTGAGTAAGCTCTGAGCAGTTACTGAAGGCGCTTTTTCCGATTGTCTTAACGCCCTGACCGATAGTAACGGATTTAAGCTTTTTACAGCTTGTGAAGGCATTTGCACCGATTTCAACAACTGTGTCGGGAATCTTAACATATTTAATGATATTCTTCTGACGGAAGCCTGTTATTGATACAACAGTAAGACCGTCAAGCTCCTCGGGTATGCCTACATTTTCTGTGTAGAAATCCTTGTAGCCTGTAATACTGCAGGTTCCGTCACCATTGTCTGTGTAGGTGTAGTATTTTGTGGTATCTGCAGCTGCACCAATGGTGATGCAGGAAATTATTAAAGCTAAAGCGAGGACTAAGGATAAAGTCTTTTTCATGGTTTTCTCCTATATATAAATGCAGAATGCAAAATGCAAAGTGCAAAATGCAAAATGAAGGGGAAGCTTCGCTTCCAAACATTTATAATTGCGTCGCAGACCCGACACTTTGCGCTTTGCGTTTTACACTTTGCGCTTGATTATTATACACCCTTTCTACACTTTTGTATATACCCAAAATGTATATTTTTCTTTAATAATATGTATAATCGCAAGAATATACATAAAAAACTGTATATTATGAATTAATTTTCAAAAATTCCTTGCATTTTATAAATAATAGTTGTATAATCCACTCACAAACAGAAGAAGGTGCTTAATATATTCTTCTGAAAAAAATTATTGTGAGGTTTTTAAAATGAAAAAGTTTTTAAAAGTTGCTTCCATAGTTCTTGTTATTGCTATGATCGCTTGCTTCGCAGCTTGTGGTGGTAACGGTGGCGAAAAAGAAAAGCTCGTTATGGCTACAAATGCAGAATTCCCTCCCTATGAATATGTTGAGGGTGACAAAATCGTAGGTATCGACGCAGAAATCGCAGCTCTTATTGCTGACAAGCTCGGTATGGAACTTGAAATCGTTGACGTTGCTTTCGACTCAATCATCCCCGGCGTTCAGTCAGGTAAATATGATATGGGTATGGCAGGTCTTACTGTAAACGAAGAAAGACTTGAAAAAGTTAATTTCTCAACATCTTATGCAACAGGTATTCAGGCTGTTATCGTTAAAGAAGGCAGCGACATCAAGACAATTGATGACCTTGCTGGCAAGAAAATCGGTGTTCAGACATCTACAACAGGTGACATCTACGCAACAGGCGACTACGGCGAGGATGCAATCACTCGTTATGACAACGGTGCAGTTGCAGTTCAGGCTCTTCTTGCTGACAAGGTTGACTGCGTTATCATCGATAACGAGCCTGCTAAGTCTTATGTAGCAGCTAACGAAGGTCTCAAGGTTCTTGATACAGAATACACAGTTGAAGACTATGCTATCTGCTTCGCAAAAGAAAACACAGAGCTTAAAGATAAGGTTGACGGTGCTCTTAAGGAGCTCATCGCTGACGGCTCTGTTAAGGCAGTTGTTGAAAAATATATTCCTGCTGAATAATTATATTACACAAGTAATCCAATGAGGGCGGATTTTCTCCGCCCTTGTTTTTTGGTAGAAAGGGGTGTTAAAGTATGTTCGACTGGTTGTTCAATTTAATTGACGAATTTAAGTTCGTTTTCGGCGATGCTCGATGGGAGCTTATTGTCGGTGGTTTCCTTAATACCTTGAAAATCACAGCGGGTGCTTTGATTGTTGGTATTGTAATAGGTGTTCTTATTGCCGCTGTTCGTTCATCCTTTGACAAAAATAAAGAATCAATGAAGCTTCACGGTGGTGTGGGCTATGTTGTTCTTTCAATATTTAATGCGATTTGTAAGGTTTATCTTACAGTAATCCGTGGTACACCCGTTGTTGTTCAGTTGATGATTTGCTATTTCGTTATTTTCGTTTCATCTGAAGACGGTGTTCCCGTAGCGATTTTTGCATTCGGTATTAACTCCGGTGCTTATGTTGCAGAGATTTTCCGTGCAGGTATTATGTCCATTGACCACGGTCAGTTTGAAGCAGGCAGAAGTCTTGGCTTCAACTATTTCCAGACAATGCGCTACATAATCATTCCTCAGGTATTCAAAGCAGTTCTTCCCACACTCTGTAACGAGTTTATCGCTTTGTTAAAGGAAACCTCTGTTGCAGGTTATGTTGGTGTTATCGACCTTACAAAATCAGGTAATATCGTTGCAGGTCGTACATTTGAATATTTCATTCCACTCTTTACAGTTGCGGCTATTTATCTTGTAATGGTTATGATTCTTTCATCCCTTGTAGGAAAGCTTGAAAGGAGGTTGAGGAAGAGTGAGCGCTAATGCATTTATTAAAGTAACCGACCTTAAAAAGCACTATAACGGTGGGGAGGTTAAGGCTCTCGACGGTGTTAACTGCGAGATTAATAAAGGCGAGGTAGTTGTTATTATCGGACCCTCCGGTAGTGGTAAATCTACATTACTTCGCTCCTTGAACCTTCTTGAAATCCCCACAAATGGTGAGATTATCTTCAACGGAACAGATATTACTGCTCCCAAAACAAATATCAATAAGCACCGTCAAAAAATGGGTATGGTTTTCCAGCACTTTAACCTTTTCCCCAATATGACTGTTCTTAAAAATATGACAAGCGCACCTGTTACAATTCTCAAAAAGAGCAAGGAGGAGGCTGACAAAAAGGCACTCGAGCTTCTTGACAGAGTTGGTCTTAAGGACAGGGCAGATGCTTACCCCAGCCAGCTTTCAGGTGGTCTGAAGCAGAGAGTTGCAATTGTTCGCGCTCTTTGTATGGAGCCCGATGTTATGCTCTTTGACGAGCCCACATCAGCTCTCGACCCCGAAATGGTAGGCGAGGTTCTTGATGTTATGAAGGAGCTTGCTGCAGAGGGTATGACAATGGTTGTTGTTACTCACGAAATGGGCTTTGCAAGAGAGGTTGCAACCCGTGTTATCTTTATGGATGAGGGTATCATTCAGGAAGACGGCACTCCCGAAGAAATCTTCGATAATCCCAAATGCGAAAGACTTAAGTCTTTCCTTGGAAAAATACTTTAAGAAATAGCAGATAGCAGTTAGCAAACAGCAATTAGCTAACAGCTATCTGCTATTTGCTAATTGCTACTTGGCAACTTGCACAACAAACCCTACCTTATTTTGATATTTATTACAACCATTAAAATTGCATAATAGGTTGAAAAATAAGTGGTGTTGTGATATACTTTCTCTATTAGTAGTGTGATAAAGTATATCATTATGTTTTGTCGCAAAATCTACGGAGGTGTATCTTTTGGCAGACGAAAAAACCACTGTTGTTGAAACGCCGGAAATAGACGCTGCTTCTCGTGAGTATGTCTATGAAAACAGAAGATATGTTGGTATGAAGGAAACAATCTGGTATGTTGTTTACGATATGTGCCAGAGCTTTAATATCGACTCTTTTAACGACCGTTTCATCACAAGTATTCTTCAAATCGACCTTGACTACCAGACATTCGTTAGCGTTTTCAACGGCTTCTGGGATGTTATCAACGATATCTTCACAGCGGCAATCGTTGAAAAAACCCGTACTCGTTGGGGTAAGTTCAAACCTTATCTTGTTGGCTTGGGTATTCCCGGTACTTTGGGTACTTGCTTCTATTGGCTTCTTCCCATGTTCTTCAAGGGAAAAGGCGCAAGAGATATGACAAAGTTCCTTACATATTTCCTTCTTGCTGTTGTCCGTGAGGGTGCAGGTACATTCCGTGCAATTGCAAAAACAGGTATGCTGGCGACCATTACGCCTCACCCGGTTGACCGAACCCGACTGATTACGGTTGCCGAGTTCTTCTCGGGTCTCTTGGGTGAAAAGCTTCCCCAGCAGATTCTTACTGTTTTAATCGACCTTATCGGTAACAAGGTTATTAACCTTTCATATACCTCAACCTTTATGTTTATGGGTAACTTTACTGCAATCGTAAGTGGTCTTGCATCCCTTATCTTCTGCGTTATGACCCGTGAGCGTGTTCTTCAGTCAGTTGAAACTCCCAGCGTTATGCAGAGCTTGAAATCTGTTGTAAACAACAAGCCCATCCTGTTGCTTACTCTTTCGGAAACTCTTTCAAACTTCAGCGTTGGTGGTAGCATCAACGACTACTACATAGACGTTCTTAACTTTGCGTCAATGACAATGGTTGCCGGTATCCCCGGTGCTATTATCAACCCCTTCTCATTCTCTCTCGTTCCTTGGTTCAGAAGAAAGTTCTCAACAAAGACTCTCTACCTCCTTGGTACAAAGAGCCAGCCGTTGCTTGATATCCCCGTATTCCTTATCGGTATGATTGGTGGTAAGCATAACGGTATCTATAAGAAGGTTCTTCCCATGTTCTTCGTTATGGCATTGAAGGAAGCCATTTATATGGTATTCTGGGGTGTTCGTAGAGTTATTCCCAGTGAAATGTATAACGAATCTATGGACTACTGTGAATGGAAGAACGGTTATCGTACAGAGGCTATGACCTCCGTTGCTCGTGACCTTACAAAGAAGCTTGCTTCTATTGCGAACTCTGCTCTTTCCCTCCAGCTTAAGAAGCTTATCGGTTACGATATTTCTTCTTACACAAGAGGCGAGGCTCAGACAGATAACACCAAGTTTGGTCTTTTCGCAATGGCAACAATTATTCCTACAGTTACAGGTCTTCTCGGTATTGTTCCCATTCTCTTCTATGACCTTAGTGGTGAAAAGAGAGAGCGTATGTACGCTGAGCTTCTCGCTCGTCGTGAGGAAGCTTCAAAGCTTGCTATGTCAGGTGATAAAGAGGCTATGGAACAGCTTGCTAAAGAGCAGCTTGCAGTTGCTTCTCAGAGCAAGGATCTTTAATATAACTTTTGGGCACACTTCGTTATGGAGTGTGCCTTATAACGATTATAGTTAGTCGAAACAGTGTAAAATTACACTGTTTCGATACCAAATTATGATTTGGTATCGAATTTTCTTCGAAAATTCGACTATGATCCTTTCAATGAGTGTAATGCAAAATTGTATTCATAAAAAACAATTTTGCTAAAAGCCGATAAAATCGGCTTTTGCGAAACGCGACTGCGTTTCGACAAATTACAATCATTATTAGATAGAAAGGAGTTTTTATGGCAAAATCAAATTATTTTTCAAACTCTGCAAAGCTTTTGAGCATCGTTTCAGCCTTGCTTTTTGCAGCGAATGCTTTGGTTGCAATAGGCTCCTCTCTGTCAAATGAAACCCTTTCCGATTTAGGCTCAAGCCTTACAAGCTTTGATGTTTATGTGGTTCTTGTTTTGGGCTATATTGCCTTTAACGGTGAGGGACTGGGACACAAAAGATTCGGAGACAGAAAAAGAAAAAAGGCTACTGCCTTTTTCAAGCTCCATATAGTGTTCTGCTTTATAATGAATTTCTTCAAATCGGGAATTGAAATGATGGCTATGTCAACTGATGGTGCAGTTGGTGTGGTTGCCCGTATTGCTATGAGCCTTGTTTCTACAGTCGGCTCCTATGGCTTCCTTTTGTGCGCAGCTTCTTTCTGGTATATTCTCCGTGATAGCAAGGAGAAGAAGCTTGTTCCCGTTGAGGTTGTTGCTTTTGCTTTCGGAGTTCTTTACAATGGCTATAAGGTCTTGAATTATGCCGTTGATAAATACGGTGTAACTGCTTTCGGCAGTATGTTTACAGATATCTTTTCAAATGCTTCTGCTATGAAAATTCTTTGCTTGTTGCAATTTGCTTTTAATATAATTATGTTTTCACTTGTTGCCGTTCATTACGGCAAAAAAGGCGAAAAGGAGCAGGAGGCAATTGACGAAAAAAACAAGAGTCTCCCCAAGGCTAAAAATGTTTATAGGGATGAGGGCTTCGGCATAGATACAATGGAGGACGATTTCCTCCTTCCTGAAGAAATTTAATAAATGAATAAAAATCAGATCTCACCTGTATAAATTTACAGGTGGGATTTTTTTGTGCAGGATGAGGAATGCGAAATGGCTTTGCGAGGTAGTAAATTTATCTGTGGCACAGGCAAGCCGTGCCTTACAGCTTTATTGATGATAAAGCTTTGTGTTATTTTATAAGCTGGTGATTTTATGAAGAAGATAGTTGTTTTTTCTTTTGCTTTGCTTTTGGTTGGGTTTGGTATAATGATTTTTAATGAGTACAAAAAAGAAAATATACCTGTAACAAATGATGCTATTGTTATACCTACAACAGAAGAAAAGGAAAATGATAAAGCAGAGAAAAAGAAAGAAATCCACGCCGTCTGGCTTACATATTCAGAAATCGGTTCATTGGTTAAGGGCAGGAGTGAAAATGAGTACAGAGAAGCTCTTCGTGAGGTTTTTGCTAATTTAACCGAAAATAAAATCAATACTATTTTTTATCAATGCAGAGCCTTTTGTGATAGCCTTTATAAATCCGATATTTTTCCTGCTTCAAAATATATTGCTGCAGACAGTAAGGTCTTAAGCTTTGACCCTCTTGAAATCTTTTTAAAAATGGCTGAGGACAACGGAATTTCTGTTCATTGTTGGATTAACCCTTATAGGATTTCTTATGACAACGAGCTTGGAAATCTATCTGAGAATTCACCTGCCGTAAGACTTTATAAGGAGGACAAAAGCACTCTGATTATATGCGAGGAGGGTGTTTTTCTTAACCCTGCTCATAGCGAGGTCAGAAGGCTTGTCCTTGACGGCATTAGAGAAATTTTGAAAAAATATAAGGTCAAGGGAATCCATTTCGACGATTATTTCTATCCTGAGACAGAAGAAATCAAGGACCAGAAGATTTATAAGGAATACAAACGCCAAGGTGGAGAGCTTTCTCTTGAGGCTTGGCGCAGAGAAAATGTGAATGCTCTTGTAGGTGGTGCCTATTCCTTGGTGAAGAGCTTTGGCGATGATATGATTTTCAGCATAAGTCCCTCGGCAGATATAGAAAAATGCAGAAATGTGTTTTATGCCGATGTGGAGAAATGGTGCAGGGAGGAGGGGTTTGTTGACTACATAATCCCTCAGATTTATTTTGGCTTTCAGAATGAAAATATGCCCTTTGAAAGGGTTGTGAAGGAGTGGGAGTCTCTCGCTTCAGAGGGGACGGGTAAGCTGATTTGTGGTCTTGCAGCATATAAATGTGGGGCAGAGGATTCTAACGCAGGTACAGGTAAAAACGAGTGGCTCGAAAATGTAAACATTTTATCACGGCAATATGAACAAACCGTGGGAAGCCAGGTGTGGCAAGGCTTCGTGCTGTTTTCTTATTCTTATTGTTTTGGGGAGAATGTGAACGAAATTTCTAAAAAAGAAATAAAAAATCTGCTATATATGGTAGAATAACAATATATTATGGGCAAAAAGGTCAAAATATAGACCTGAACATTAAAAGCAAAGAGGTAACTATGAAAAGAAGTTTAAAGCTTATAGCGTTATTACTCTCATTTCTTTCTCTTAATTTAATAGCTCCCGTTGTTAAAGCAGAAGGCGTTTTGGGTGATGTTGACAATGATAACTATATCACCTTTGCAGACGCGCGCCTTGCTCTGCGTTTTTCTGCAGGTATGGAGATGCCTTCCTCAGCGCAGAAGACTGCTGCTGATATGAATAAGGACGGCAAAATCACACTCGAGGATGTTAAGTCTGTTATGGAGAATGCACTTGACATCGAGTCCTACGAGGAAAGCCTTCTGAGACAGGGCTTCCCTAAATCCTATGTTGAGGATTTGGTTGAGCTTCACAAGAAATATCCTCAGTGGGAATTTGTTCCTATGATAACAGGGCTCGATTGGCAGAAGAGCATTGATGGCGAGCGTGATCCCCATAAGCAGCAGCTTATCGAAAACAATGTTCAGTCCTCTTTTATGTGCTCCTGTAAATCCTGCAAGGACGTAATTCAGGAGGCTTCCAATTGGGTGAGCGCTTCCGAGGAAGCAGTTAAATATTATATGGACCCGAGGAATTTCCTTAACGAGCAGTATATTTTCCAGTTCGAAAGCACTGCCTATGACAGTAGCCATACTAAAGAGGGTGTTGAGGCAATTCTCAAAAACACCTGGATGCACAATTCTGCTATTACATATCTCAATACAGTAGGGGACCAAAAGACCTACAAGGAGAATGGTGTTGCAGTAAAATATTCTGATTATATTCTTAAATCTGCCAAGGACAGTGGCCTTAGTGCATATTACATCGCCTCCAAAATTGTTCAGGAGGTTGGCTCATCCTCTGCCTCTAACGCAGGTGGCTCTAGTGGTAAAAATTCACCGTACAATGGCATCTACAACTATTATAACATCGGTGCTTATACAGGTGTCCGTGACGGTCTTGAATGGGCAAACGGATTTATGAAGGCTGCAAAGAGCACAACAATGTATAAATCTGCAAAAACAAGCTCTACAGCTGTTGTTACAGTTCCTCAGAATACAGAGCTTAATTATATTTCAACAAGTGGAGATTTTTACAGAGCCAAGGCAGTTGTGAATGGAAAAACCTACAGTGGCTATGTTCCCAAAAGCAATGTTTCCATTTACACATCCTACGGCAGACCCTGGACAAGTCCACAGAAAGCCATTTATTATGGCGCGCAGTATATTTATGATTCATTCTCTGAAACTCAATATACAGGCTATTTGCAGAAATTCAATGTAAACCCCAAGTCCGAAAGCCTTTATAATCACGAATATATGGCTAATGTAAGGGCAGCTGCAGCAGAAGCAAAGAAAACCTATAATGCCTATGCTTCTATGGGCTTGCTTGAAAATAAAAAGGTTTTCTCAATTCCTGTTTTCAAAAATATGCCAGGTGCAGATATGACAAGGGAGGACTATTTCAAGGAGTCCAAGCCCACAGTTACTGTGCCATCTTATACTCAGACCTCTCTTACTCTTGAGTGGACAAGCCTTGATAATGCTGAAAGCTATCAGGTTTATAAATATAATGAAAGCTCCAAAAAGTATGAGAAGGTTAAGACAACCACAGGTCTTACCTATACAGATTCATCCCTTAAAAAAGGTGACTTACCCAAATATAAGGTAAGAGCATATTATAAAAACACCAAGGGCGAAACAATTTATTCCTCATATAGCTCTGTTTTCTACGGCGCGACCACTCCCGATACACCCTCAGGCTTAACCCTTGTTTCAAAAACCGATGATACTGTTAAGCTGAAATGGACGGGTGTTGATTGCACAGGCTATATAATTTACCGATATGACGCACTTTCGGGTAGCTATGAAAGGGTTGACTCAACAACCTCAACCTCCTTCACCGATTCGACGGTTGACAGTGGAACTGCCTATAAATACAAGGTGAGAGCATATATCAAAACCGATAGCAGAACCTTCTATTCTGCTGATTATACCTCGGTTGTTTCTGTTACAACTGACGGCGAGGCGACTACAAGAAAGGGCTATGTTAATATATCTGACGGCTATCTTAATATAAGAAAGTCTGCAAGCACCTCGGCAGATGTTGTGGCTCAGCTTGCTCACGGTACTGCCCTTACAATTGTCAGCTCCTCAGGCGATTGGTACAAGGTGAGCTTCAAGCTTAACGGTGAAAGCCTTACAGGCTATGGCCACAAGGATTACATAAAAATCGGTACCTATACGCCACCCTCTACCGACGAGCCCGAAGAGCCCGAAAAGGAAAAATGCCCCTACAAAGAGCCTGATGTAACTCTTCAGCAAGGGCACGCAGGGGATAATGTTAAATGGCTTCAATGGTATCTTTATAAATTAGGCTACCTTAAAGAGAGCGATATTGACGGCGACTTTGGTCCTACAACAGATTCTGCAGTCAAGAAATTCCAGACAGATAAAAGGTTGGATGTTGACGGACTTGTAGGCTCAGGAACAAGAACAGCCCTGAAAAATGCATATGGAAGCTAAAAAGTAAAGGCGAGTCCTTACCTCTCTTCGAAGAGAGGGGGACCGCCTTTTGATTTTTATATATTTGAGTTTAGCTTCAAGCGTGTGATGAATAAAACGCTTGAATACCGTTGGTCGGGTGGTGGAGAGTTCTCAACGCGAGCGCCGAGCGTTGTTAAATCGTAAGATTTAATTATAACTCACTTACCACAACTATTCTCTATATTCAGGTGCAAGTTTTATTCCGTTTGCAAGTGCTTCACACACATTGTTGATTATATACCTAACCTCTTCAATATCCTTGTTAACCTCTGTGTTTTCAAATCTTAATATATAAAAACCAAGCTGTTCAAGATATTCAGTTCGTTTTTGGTCATACTCTTTGTTTTCATCATAAAAATGTTGATAACCGTCAATTTCAATTATCAGTTTTAATTTGGGACAAAAGAAATCCACAATATAGTTTCCGATTATTCTTTGTCTGTGGAATTTAGGAACACGACCTTTTAAAATCTGAAACCAAACCTTCTTTTCTTCGTCAGTTTGGTTCTTTCTCATTTTTACGGCATATTCTTTTAAATCAGGGTTCATTGGTAAAGGTTTTCTTTTATCCATTGTACATCCTTTATACATAAGTGTGGAAAGTTTATTACAGTTGAAGCTTACGCTTCAATGACGCTCGGGGTCTCGCGTCAAGAACTCTCCACCATCGCAAGCGATGGTCCCCCTCTCTTCGAAGAGAGGTACCCTCAAACAGTAAGTTTTTTATATAACTGAAAATTTTGAAATCAAACGAAATTTAAAATATTTTATTCCCATTTGTCACAACGGACTTAATATTGATTTCATCATCAAACAAAATCAAGTCTGCATCGTAGCCCTTTTCAATTTTGCCCTTCTTGTCAGAAAGACCTAAAACCTCTGCAGGAGTAAGGCTTGCCATTCTTACTGCGCTGTAAAGGGGAGCGCCCACTGTCTTATACATATTTCTTACACAGTCGGAAAGCACACTTGCGCTACCTGCTAAAGCAGAACGGTCAGCAAGCTTCATAACATTGTCCTCATAAATAACACTCATACCGTTTTCCTGTGTGTAAACGGTATTTTCTTTTATGTCGCTTGCAGAAAATTCAAGTCCGTCGGTAATGAGATACATTTTCTCGTCACCCTTGGATTTATAAATAAGCTGTAAAACACCCTTGGGTAGATGCCTTAAATCAGCAATAGTCTGAGTTGTGATGCCGTCAATAACAAGACCTGCCTCAACAACACCTGCAGTTCTGAAAACACCTGTCTTGAAGCAGGAGGTGCAGGCATTGTAAATGTGGGTGATGTCGCTATAGCCGTGCTTCACAGCCTCTTCAACCTGCTCAAAGCTTGCAGCAGAATGAGCAACAGACGCCACAATGCCTCTCTTTTTAAGCTTTTCGCCTAATTCATAGCCACCTTCTACCTCGGGGGCAGCACCCATAATGAGAATTTTGTCCCATAAATCAAGAAGCTCCTCGGGAGGATTTTTCTTGGGATTAAGAATATTTTCAGGGCTCTGAGCACCCTTGTATTTCAGGTTGAGATAAGGACCCTCAAGATGAACACCTAAGATATTAGCGTTCTTGCTTTCCTCGCTTGCCTTTTTAATAGAAAGAACAACCTTTTTAAGCTGGTCAATGGGCGCAGCGAGAGTAGTGGGAGCAATTGAGGTTGTACCGAATTTTAAATGAGCCTCTGCCATAGCGATAATGTCCTTAGGGTTTTCGCTCATGGCGCTTTTGTTTCCACCACCGTGAACATGGGCATCAATAAATCCGGGGGAAAGATAAAGCCCACCACAGTCGGTTACAATATCATTTTCCCTTTCCTCGTAGTGTTCAACTATGTCAACGATTTTTCCGTTATCCGTAAGCACAATACAGTCACGGATTTTCTGAGGAAAAATAACTCTACAATTTTTATATACCTTCATTTTTTCACCTCTGAGAGTTTCTGTATTAATTTTAAGATTATTGTGTCTTCTTGTCAATGAAAAGTTTTTTAACCGACCTTTAGCGACAAAAGTTTTATGCTTAGAAGCATATAATAAAATTGGTTCGGGGGTGGTGAATTGACGGTTTATGCAGATGTGCTTGTGGCTCTGAATATTTTGCTGACCTACATACTAATTGTTGCAGCGAGAGTCTTGTGCAGGGTGCCCACAAATAAATGGGCAGTTCTTATAGCATCCGTAATAGGTGGGGCTTGCTCCCTTGTGATTTTCTATGAAAAGGGTGGGGCTGTTTTTTCTTTTGCTTATAAGCTTGTGACTGCCTCGGTTATTGCCTCGGTTGCCTTTATGCCAAAATCCCTCAGAAGCTTTATAAAGGTGCTTTCAGCCTTTTTCGGTGTAAGTATTTTGTTTGGTGGGGGAGTTTTTGCTCTGGAAATCACCCTTCACCCGAAAAACATATATTTTTATAACGGAACAGTTTATTTTGATATGAGCATAGCCTATCTTGTGGCCTCTGTTCTTGTGATTTACGGTGCTTTTCTTTTGGCAGATTATTTCATAAGAAGGCACAATACAAGGGGTGGGAAATGTCAGCTTGAGATTACATATAATAAAAGCTCCGTCAGTATGACTGCCCTTGTTGACACAGGCAATAGCCTTACGGACGGTATGACAGGAAGACCTGTTATAATTGCAGAGCTTTCGGCAGCTTCACCTCTGCTTTCAAGAGAGGAGCTGATGTTTTTTAAAAACGGTGATATTGAGAATGTGCCTGAAAGCCTTGCTAAAAGCCTTCGTCTGATTCCCTGTAAAACGGTAACAGGGGAGACGCTTCTCAAAGGCTTTGTGCCCGATTTTGTTGAAATCAAGGACGGTGAAAATAGTTATAAAAATAACTTCTGCACAGTTGCCCTGACGGAGAAAGACCTTTCCCAAGGAGATTACAGGGCTCTGTTGAATACTGCAATTTTTGAAAATGCGAAAGAGGAGAAGGGTAATGAAAAGCTTTATACATAAACTTAAAATATTGAAATCGAAAATTCTTTCAAGGCTTGGGTTAAATAGCGTCTATTATATAAATAGTCCACAGACTCTGCCACCACCCTTGTCCAAGGCAGAGGAGGAGAGGCTGACAGAGGAAAGCGCAAACGGAAGCAGAGAGGCAAGAGATAAGCTTGTGGAGCATAACCTGAGATTAGTTGTTTATATTTCCAAGAAATTCGAAAACTCGGGGGTTAATATTGAGGATTTGATTTCAATTGGCACAATTGGTCTTATTAAAGCCACCAACACCTTTAAGCCCGACAAAAACATAAAGCTCGCAACCTATGCATCCCGTTGTATTGAAAACGAAATACTGATGTATCTTCGTAAAATCAATCAGCAGAAGCTTGATATCTCACTTGACGAGCCACTTAATGTGGATTGGGATGGGAACGAGCTTCTTCTTTCTGATGTTTTAGGAACGGACGGCTTGGAAATCAATGATAATCTTGAGCAGGAGGACGAGAAAAAGGTGCTTGTTGCCTGTATGAAAGCCCTTTCGGGAAGAGAAAGGCTTATTATGAATATGCGCTTCGGTCTTGGTGGAAAGAAGGAGCATACTCAGAAGGAGGTCGCCGATATCCTCGGCATCTCCCAAAGCTATATATCAAGGCTTGAAAAAAGAATAATCTTAAAGCTGAAGAGAGATATTGAGAAAATGACGAATTGAAAATTCGGAATTCGAAATTCGGAATGAGCTTCGCAAGGCGTAAAGATAGAGCAATTTTTATCATCCCTGTTCGCTTTAGCGAATAGGGAGGGGGCAAGGAACACGACCGCGTCCTGTGGACGATGAAGGGAGTGTGAGTTGGCGCAGCGGTCAAAATTGTGCGAAGTGAATAACGAGCAAACAATTTTGGGTACCGCAAGAGGACTTATCGTAACTATCCTTTGGAATAATGTTCCAAGCGTGGTTTTATTACATGCTTTTGGTGGTGGGTTGCCCCGTAAAGATACCCCTTTCTTCCTGAACAGAAATTTTTCCTTGTAATTTCCAAAATATTGTACTAAAATAAAATTATGGTTTATTTGGAAATATTTACAAGGGGATGTAATTATGAACAAAGCACAATTGTTTTTTAAAGCCATTGACATTATCGGTGATCCGTTACAAAACAATATATCATATGAAAAAGTTTTAGGGGTAAAAGACATTTCATATGGTAGCGAAAAGCTTAATAAAGGGGATTTGTATTATATTCCCGAAATTTTGGAGGATGGAAAAAAACATCCCGTTATTGTTTATTATCACGGTGGCGCATTTCTTGCAGGGGACAAGAAATACAGAGTTTCCATTTGCGAATATTATGCTAAAGAGGGCTATTTTGTTTTCTGTCCTAACTATCGTATGCCACCTGAGGTGGACTACAAAGGTCTCATAAGGGACTGCGTTAATGCTCTCAACTTTGTTCCCACTCTCGCAGAGAAATATAACATTGATTTAGAAAATATTGTTCTTACAGGTGACTCTGCAGGTGGTTATATTGCTTCCTACCTTGCTGCAATTAAGTATAATGAAATGCTTTGCGATGTTCTCGGTTGCAATAAAGTAAATGTTGACCTTAAAGGTCTTATGCTTATGTGTGGCATTTATGATTTGGAGGTGCTTATGAAAGGTACCTCTCTTATGGGTGTTATTCCTACAACTGCAAGAACATTATTGAACTTCAATTTCAAAAATGATTTTTCAAATATCAAGGATTTTCCTGATTATGAATATATTTCACCTGCTTCATTTGTTAATGAAAAATGGTGTAGCACCTTTATTTGCTGGGCAGATGATGATTTGGTGTGTCAGGGACAGGGCGAACCAATGGCAGAAAAATTGAAAGCAGTTGTTCCTCTCTATGACCAGTACCATATAAACGGCTTTATAAATAACCATTGCTACCATCTTACACCCTCAATCAATAAATATGCGAGAGAGTGCCTTGCAAAGTCCTTGGAGTTTTTAGTAAGGCTGTTTGAGGAGAAAACTGTTGCAGTATAAATGCAAAATGCAGAATGCAAAATTATCGGGGAAGCTTCGCTTCCAAACATCGTATTGATTATTCTTACAACAACTTTTTTCTATTTGACTTTATCTAATTAAGTAAAATAACAAACAAAAAGATTCAGGACAATAAAAATCCTGAATCTTTTGCTTTATAATTGCGTCGCAGACCATTTAATTTTGCATTCTGCATTCTGCATTTTGCATTTAAAAAGACGGTCTTTCGACCGTCTTTTTTTATCTAATGTTTCCTGTATTTGTCTTAAGTGTAACGTCGTGTGCGCCACCCTCTACAATACTTGTAGCACTTACGAGAGTGAGCTTTGCATCTCTCTGTAAATCGGGGATAGTGATAACACCACAGTTGCACATTGTTGATTTAACCTTGTAAAGGCTCTTTGTAACATTATCGTGAAGAGAGCCTGCGTAAGTAACATAAGAGTCAACGCCTTCCTCGAAGGAGAGCTTTGAAGAACCACCAAGGTCATATCTCTGCCAGTTTCTTGCTCTGTTGGAGCCTTCACCCCAGTATTCCTTAACATAAGTTCCGTTGATGTTAAGCTTGGGTGTGGGGCTTTCGTCGAATCTTGCGAAATATCTGCCGAGCATCATAAAGTCAGCACCCATTGCAAGAGCGAGAGTCATGTGGTAGTCATGAACGATACCACCGTCGGAGCAAATCGGAACATAAACGCCTGTTTCCTCAAAGTATTCGTCACGAGCAGCTGCAACCTCAATAAGAGCAGTAGCCTGTCCACGACCGATACCCTTTGTTTCACGGGTGATACAGATTGAACCACCACCGATACCAACCTTGATAAAGTCAGCGCCTGCGTCTGCAAGGAAACGGAAGCCGTCACGGTCAACAACGTTACCTGCACCGATTTTAACTGAATCGCCGTATTTTTCTCTTACGAAAGCGATTGTTTTCTGCTGCCATACTGTGTAGCCTTCAGAGGAGTCGATACAAAGAACGTCAGCACCTGCTTCAACGAGAGCAGGAACTCTTTCTTCATAGTCACGGGAGTTGATACCTGCACCAACCATATATCTCTTCTGAGAGTCAAGGATTTCCTGAGGATTTTCCTTGTGCTGAGAATAGTCCTTACGGAAAACGAAATACATAAGCTTTCCGTTTTCGTCGATAATGGGGAGAGAGTTGAGCTTGTTTTCCCAGATAATGTCGTTAGCTTCTTTAAGAGTTGTAGAAGCAGGAGCGGTAACGAGCTTATCAAGAGGAGTCATAAACTCAGAAACTTTCAAATCAAGGGGCATACGGCTGATTCTGTAATCACGGGATGTAACAACGCCGAGAAGCTTGCCGTTAGCAGTACCATCGTCAGTAACTGCCATTGTTGAGTGACCTAAGTTGTCGTAAAGTTCAACAACATCTGCCAATGTGTTGTCGGGACAGAGGTTTGCATCGCTTACAACGAAGCCAGCCTTGTAGTTTTTAACTCTTGCAACCATTGCTGCCTCGTCCTCAATTGACTGAGAGCCGTAAATGAAGGAAATGCCGCCTTCCTTCGCGAGAGCAATAGCGAGAGTGTCATTAGAAACGGACTGCATAATAGCAGAAACCATAGGGATGTTAAGAGTTATGGGAGATTCCTCACCCTTCTTGAACTTGCAAAGAGGTGTTTTAAGAGAAACATTTGCAGGAATACAGTCGGGACCGGTGTAGCCGGGGATGAGCAAATATTCACTGAAGGTTCTTGAGGGTTCGTTACAAAAATGTGCCATTCAAATCGCTCCTTTTGACAAAATTATTACCTTACATTTTAATCCTAAAATCAAAATCTGTCAACTATGAAATGTTACCATTTTCGCCCTCTTTTTTTGACTTAAATTATTGTAAAAGTACATATTATATGATATTATTACCTTACTTTACATAACAGAGGTTTTATTTATGGCACATTTTGAAATTGATTTTCATGATAAAAATAGCGAGCGTTATATGATAAGTGGTCGTATCAATCAGCTGTTAAAGGATATGTATAGCAAATTTGTTATTATCGACAGCGTTGATACGGGCGATTTTTTATATCGTGACGGTCAGTATTCCATTGAGGATATTGATAAGGGCGAATGGACACTCTTTAAGGCAAATAAGGATTATTGGGGCTACCGTGAATGCTACTGCTGGTTCAAGCAGACCGTTAAAATTCCCGACTCCTTCAAGGGTCAGCATGTTATCTATAACATCAGACCATATGCAAGAGCTTGGAATCAGGAGGTTAACCCTCAGTTTATAATCTGCGTAAACGGACAGGTTGTTCAGGGCGCAGACAGTAATCATCAGTATGTTACTCTTACTCCTTGCGCAGAGGGTGGAGAGGAGCTTGAAATTGCTATCAATGCTTACTCCGACGACTTTGAATGGAAGGGCGAAATTCAGCTTGGGGCTCAGCTTCAGGCTTTTGATGATGTTGCCTTCTGTACATATTTCGATATTCTCACTCCCTTGAAGGTTGCAAAATACAAGGGTGAGGACAGCGACGCAAGAATCAATATTCTCAAGGCTCTCAACGAGGCTTGTAATATTCTTGATATTGATACAAATAATCGCGAGGTATTCCGTCAGTCCTGTATTGAGGCTTCCGAATACCTTGATAAAAACCTTTACGGTAAATTTGAGGAGGCAACCTGCTGGGCAATCGGTCATACTCATATTGATGTGGCTTGGCTCTGGCGTCTTCGTCAGTCAAGAGATAAGGCTTGCCGTTCCTTCTCAACTGTTCTCAAATTGATGGAGGAATACCCCGAATATAAATTTATGTCCTCTCAGGCTCAGCTTTATGAATATGTTAAAGAGGATTACCCTGAGGTTTATGAGAAAATCAAGGAACGAGTTAAGGAAGGCAGATGGGAAGTTGAAGGCTCAATGTGGGTTGAGGCTGACACCAATGTTGCCTCAGGTGAAGCTCTTGTAAGACAGTTTATGGTTGGTAAGCGCTTCTTCCGTGACGAGTTCGGCGTTGATAATAAAATTATGTGGTTGCCCGATGTATTCGGTTATTCTGCAGCAATCCCTCAGCTCATTAAAAAGAGTGGTATGGATTACTTTATGACAACCAAAATCAGCTGGAATGAATATAACAAATTCCCCTATGATACCTTCAAATGGCGTGGTATCGACGGAACTGAGGTTCTCTCCCATTTCCCTCCAAGCTGTCATGTTACAGTTGACGAGCGCAAGGAATGGCAGACAACCTATAACAGTAAATTAAGACCTCTCTATGTTTTAGGTGGCTATAAGAGATATTCACAGAAGGATCTCAACAAGGACTATCTTATGTCTTATGGTTGGGGTGACGGTGGTGGTGGACCCACTATTGAAATGCTTGAATACGGCAGAAGAATGGAAAAGGGTATACAGGGCTGTCCCGTTGTTAAGCAGTCAACCTCCCTTGATTTCTTCCGTGACCTTGACAAAAAGGTTTCAGGTAACAAGCGTCTTCCCACATGGTGTGGAGAATTGTACCTTGAATTCCACAGAGGTACTCTCACAAGTCAGGCAAGAAACAAGAAATATAACCGTAAGAGCGAATGTCTTTACCATGACGTTGAAACTCTTTGTGCAATTGCAAACAAGGAAATCGGCTTTGCTTACCCCAAGGACGAGCTTCTTAAAAACTGGAAAACAATTCTTCTTAATCAGTTCCACGATATTCTTCCTGGTTCCTCAATTTCAGTTGTTTATGAGGATAGCAAGGAGGACTACGAAAGAGTTCTCAAGGAAGGCTGCCAGATGGCAGGTGGCGCTCAGAGTGCACTCCTTTCAAAAATCAAGCTTGCAGAGGATAGCATTGTTGTTTTCAATACAACAGGCTTCAATCGTCACGATGCAGTAATCTGCGAAATTCCTTGTGACGAAGAATTCGCTCTCTTCGATAAAAACGGCAACGAAATTGCATATCAGAAGACCTTCGACGGCAAAATCGTGTTCGTTGCAGATGTACCTTCAAAGGGCTACGCTACTTATACAGTAAAGAAAACTGCACCCACTAATTTCGCTTTCGTTGATGCAACAGAAAATAAGGCAACAACACCCTTCTTTGATGTTGAATTCAATGAGGAATACAATATTTCAAAGCTCATCCACAAGGAAACAGGCAGAAGCGTTGCTCCCGACGGACAGACCGTTGGTAAGGTTATTGCTTATCAGGACAGACCTCATAACCACGAGGCATGGGACATCAAATGCTATTTTGATGAAAAGAGCTGGGGCCTTGATTTCAAGAATGCCGAAATTATTGAGCTTGGCGCAGTAAGAGCAGTTTATAAGGTTGACAGAGCATTCCGTGATTCAACCTTCACAGAATACTACTGCATCTATAATGATTTACAGAGAATTGATGTTGACTACGAGGCAGACTGGCACGAGGACCATGTTGTTCTTAAGGCAGATTACCCCGTTGATGTTAACGCAACAAAGGCAACCTTCGATATTCAGTTCGGTAATATCGAGCGTTCAACAACTACCAATACAACCTGGGAGTTCGCTCAGTTTGAGGAGTCAATGCACAAATGGGCTGACCTTTCTGACAACGGCTTCGGTCTTTCAGTTATCAATGACTGTAAATATGGCTGTGATGTAAAGAATGGTCATATCAGACCCACTCTTTTCCGTTGCGCTACTCATCCCAACACCATTCAGGACAGAGAGCATCATTCCTTCTCATTCTCAATTTACCCCCACGCAAAGCGTGCAAACGATTCTGATGTTGTTAAAGAGGGTTACAATGTAAACTTCCCACTTTATGCAATTCCTCAGAAGGCTCAGGAGGGTACACTTGCTCCTGAATATTCATTAGTTTCCTGCGACAAGGAAAATGTTGTTGTTGAAACTGTTAAGCTTGCTGAGGACAGCGACAATATCATTGTCCGTGCTTACGAAACATGGAACAGCAAAACTCCTGTTACTCTTACCTTCTGCGATGCTATTGAAAGCGCAACAGAATGTAATCTTATGGAGGAAGAGGACGAGGCTGCAGCATTTGAAGGTAACACATTAACTGCAACCTTCAAGCCCTTCGAAATTAAAACATTCAAAATTAAACTTAAATAAGGAATTATTATGAATTATAGCTTTTTTGCGATGATTTCAAGAATGAAATACATCGACCGTTGGGCTTTAATGCGTAATACTGACAGAGAAAGCCTTGACAGTCACTCTAAAGAGGTGGCTGTCATCGCCCACGCTCTTGCAGTAATCGGCAATAAGCGCTTCGGCAAGAATTATAATCCTGACAGAGCTGCAGTTTTAGGGCTCTATCACGATGCTCACGAAATTATAACAGGGGATATGCCAACACCTGTAAAATATCAGAATGATGATATTTTAGTAGCCTTTAAAGCAATTGAGGACTCTGCAAACGAGAAGCTTCTTAACAAGCTCCCCGAGGATCTCAGAGAAGAATTCAGTAGCCTTTTAACAGGTGAAAATGAGGATGAAGAGCTCCTTGTTCTTATTAAAGCAGCCGACAGATTAAGCGCCCTGATAAAATGCATCGAGGAGCGCAAGGCAGGTAACACCGAATTCAAGGAGGCAGAAAAATCCACTCTCAAGCGCATTAAGAAAATGAATGTGCCTGAAGCAGATGTGTTCCTTAACGAATTCCTCCCTGCGTATGAGCAGACACTGGACACACTATAAAATGCAGAATGCAGAATGCAAAATGCAAAATTTCGGGGCGCGAAAATGCGCCGTAGAAGAATTCGTAAGCATAAAAATTCTATAAGATTAAAGGATTCAAGACAATACAACTGTCCTGAATCCTTTTCTTTAGTTATAATCGCGTCGCATACCCTTTAATTCTGCATTCTGAATTCTCAATTCTGCATTAACACAGTGAAGCTCATTCCGTACTTCGCATTCCTCATTCCGCACTCTCTATTGCGTGCTTCTCATTAATCTTCTCAGTAATCTCCTCCATATATTTTCCGTGGAGCTTGAATTTCCAGGTGTAAATTATAAGCGAAAGGGTAATGAGAATAATGGGCGCAACAAGCATCATAAAGCTGATAGCACTTTTAACCTGTTCGCTGTTCTCGGCATGAAGATTTTCGTTGTATTTTGAAATCTCAAGACCTGCGAAAAGAATGATTGTCTGAATGGTGTAAGCCATTTTCTGCAAGAAGCCCTTCATTGAGAAGGTGATGGACTCTGAACGGAAGCCCATTTTGATTTCGCCGTAGTCAACAATGTCTGCAAGGAAAACTGTCTGAGAAACGAACATTGATGCAACACCGATTGATGCCACAAGGTAGCAGAAGTTCATTGCCATATATGAGCCGAAGCCCTTAACGCAGATGCCCATTGTAAGGAAGCCTAAAATAGCAAGAGAAAGAGAAACCTGATAGCATCTTCTTCGTGACATAAACTTTGTAAGAACGGGAACAACACCAAGACCTAAAACAGAGCCCACAGCACCGATAATGTTAAAGGTGGACTGCTTTGCAGGGTCGCCTGCAACAACATCGAAGAAATAAACACCAACGCCTGAAATCATATACCAGCCTGCATTTGAAAGCATTGCAAAAAGCATAAACACAAGAAGCTGGTCGTTGCTTTTTGCAATCTGGAACATTTGCTTAAAGGTGAATTTCTCTTTAGGTGTGACAATGTGCTTTTCCTTGGTGTTGGCAACAGAAAGGCTGGAGAAGCCAACAAGTGCAAATGCGCAGATTATTGCCCAAAGGCTGTAGCCTCGCGCGTCTGCAATTTTCTCGCCGTTATATGTAGCCTCACTTAGAAGAGGAAGCATAACGGGTGTGAGAATGGAAATAATACCTTGACCCAAGCCCGAGAAGGTTCTTGCTACTGTTGCAATAAGGCTTCGCTCCTTGGGGTCGCTTGTAAAGGATGGAACCATTGACCAATAGGGAATGTCAGCCATTGTGTTTGTCATACCCCAACCAACATAAAGAACTGCAACATAAATGTAAAGGGGAATACCACCCAGCTCAAAGCCTGGATTTGAAAACATAAGGGAAAGCACAACTGCATTACAGCAGGAGCCTATAAGAATCCAAGGGCGATATTTACCCATTTTTGTTTTGGTGTTGTCAACAATTGTACCCATCATAGGGTCATTGAAGCCGTCCCAAATACGAGCTACGGGAGTTAAAAATAAAAGAAATTTCTTATTAAGATGCAGAATATCGGTCAGATATTTTGCAAGGTATGAGTAAAAAAGTCCGTAGCTTAAATCAAGACCAACGGCACCCACACCATAGGAAAGCATTTCCTTGAGCTTGCCTTTTTTCATTTTGTTTGCCTCCGAATGAAGAATATGTATGAATTATACCAATTAAATAAGATAATGGCAATATAAAATTTCTTGACAAAAACACAAATTGGGATATAATGATACTAAATAGTATCACTTTGTATCACTTATAGGAGGAGTTATGAATATTTCAAAATTTACAACAATATTGAATGATAAGTATTTTTGTAATCTAAAAAAATTAAAATATAAATATTCCGAAGATTTTGATGAGTTTTTAAGTATTTTTAAAGAAATGTATCTTAAGTCTGTTGATTTGTCTGACTTTAACGGAAATAATATAGTTTTTTCTGATTTTTTTAGTGTCAATTTGAAGAGTATCAAGCTTCTTTTGAAGGAGCAGAGCGCATCCTATGGAATAAAGGCGGCGGAAGAGGAAATTGCTTGTTCGTCGGCTATTGAAAGCATAGATTTCAACAGAGATAGTATAAGAAACATTCTTAAAGGCTATGCTCCGAAGGATGAAATGGAAAACAGAATTTTAGGACAGAAGAAAGGTCTT
The DNA here is from genome assembly GCA_045631405.1 of Acutalibacteraceae bacterium. Taxonomy (GTDB): domain Bacteria; phylum Bacillota; class Clostridia; order Oscillospirales; family Acutalibacteraceae; genus DTU089. Next base: position 44,074 of record JAZQUT010000002.1, read on the forward strand.
GAATTCATAAGTGACCCCAATAATAAAATTACAGAAGAAAATCTTTATAAGCTCTATATGATAACTGTCGGCGAGTTTCTTGACGAAGAGGATAAGCTTAAAGACGGTAGCTTTTATCGCGATGATACTGTTTTTATAGTAAGCGATAAATTGGAGCATTCGGGTCTCGATTGTTCTCAGTTGCCTTGTTATATGAAGAGCTTTATCGATTTTATAAATGAAGATAATATTGAAGACGACTTAGTAAAAGCCGCTGTGATACATTTTTATTTAGCCTTTATTCATCCGTATTTTGACGGTAATGGGCGTATAGCTCGTCTTTTGCATCTGTGGTTTTTAATTCAAAAGGGTTATAAAACAACGCTTTTTGTTCCTTTTTCAAGCTTTATTCAAAAAAATAAAAGTGGTTATTATAACGCGTTTACTCTTATTGAGGAGAATTATAAAATTAGTGGTGTTGTTGATGTAACTCCTTTTATAAAGTATTTTACCGAAAATGTTTATAACAAATTATCAGATAGTGTAATTAACGAAAATGTTTTTGAAAGCTATAAGGAGCATCTTTCAAAAGGTGAGATAACTGAAAAAGAAAGCGAGCTATGGAATTTTGTTGTTTCTTATTATGGAGAAAGGGAGTTTTCAACCAAGCAAATAGAGAAGGATTTCTCTGATGCTGCTTATGCTACCATAAGAAAATTCGTTTTAAAGTTTGAAAAATTGGGCTTGCTATCTTCAAGAAAATTAGGCAACAGAGTAAAATATAAAATCAATGAATAAAATAAAGGAACGGCAGATTTAATTCTGTCGTTCCTTTTGCTATTACATATCGATAGGTTTAATGTTAAAGCAGAAGCTTAAACTCTTTTCGTCAAATAGTCTGTTGTTTTCGTCATTGTTAAGCTGAGGATCCTCGCTGAATGCGTTGAAGCGAGCGTCAATGTTGAAAATTGTGTAAGGCTCTTTTTCTAATTCGAAATCGTGCTTCTTTTCTGTCAACTGCTCTGCAGAGTAGTGAGAAGCGTTGAAGGAGAAATCCTTTGTTTCACAAGCGCCTGTTACGAAAAGTCCGTTGCCACCCTTTGTGCCAACAGTCGCTCTTCTTGTTTTGTAGTGTGAGGAGTTTTCCTGAGGACGAATGAAGTGAACAAAGTTTTCTGTAACTGTAAGCTCATAGTCACCGTAGCGACCTGCCTTGTATCTGTCGGGGTAGGTTTCAACCTCACCAAGACCGAAATATCTGATGTCCTCAAATTCCTCGTTCATAAGAAGCTCAAGACCAAGTCGGGGAATGAGGGGAGCATTTTCACGGATGTTAGCCTCAAGACCAATGTCAACAGAGCCATCACCATTGAAGGTGTGAGTAAGCTTACCCTTGAGAATAGGGGGATTTGCAGGACCACCAAGGGCAATTTCAGAATAAATTATAACCTTGTTGTCTGCCTTTTCAACTACAGTTGAATATGTCTTCTGAGCAATACAGTGAAGGTGGTTTGCATACCATTCGTCAACAGAGCCTCTGTTGTATGTGGGCGCGTGCCACATTTTGAATTTAACAGGAGCCTGAAGGAATTCCTTGCCGTCCTTTTTAACGGAGCAAAGTCTGCCGTAGGGCTTGTCGTAGGTGTATTCAATGCTGCCACAGCTGATAACTGCATATCTGTCAGTCTCGTTTAATTCAACTGCGTTGCCATCTTTTGAAATAACTGCCTTTTCTGCTTCAATTTCAAACTGTAAGAAGCCAAGCTCATAGCCCTTTTCTGCCCAGGGAGTGTTATTCTTCTGATGAATTGTTGCAGTAATGAAGCAGTCGCCTGCAAGGTCAAATGCCTTTTCGTCAAAGAGCTTGTAGGTTGCGCTTCCAAGAGGAGCGATGTCAAGAGTATCAATTTCACCCTCTGCAATCACCTTGTCATCAGCTGTAAGCTTCCATTTCAAGGAAAGGTCAGAAAGGTCTGTGAAATAACGAACGCTCTTAACAGTAAGCTCGCCGTTTTCGTAGCTTCCTCTGAAGGGCTCGTAAACCTTTTTCATATCAAAGTAGCCAGGACGAAGGCTTCTGTCAGGGAAAACAAGACCGTCAAGACAGCAGATGCCGTCGTTGGGGAAATCACCGAAATCGCCACCGTAGTAGTAACGAGGATTACCGTTTTCGTCGGGAATGTTTATAGCGTGGTCAGTAAGCTCCCAGATACATCCACCACAGAAATTATCGTATTTGTCAACTAATTCCCAGAAATCGTAAACATCACCGGTTGTCGTTGAGCAAACATATTCGCACATATAGAAGGGCTTTGTGTATTCCTCGCTCTCAAGGTATTCCTTGGAGTATTCGTATGAGGGATACATTCTGCTTTCAACATCGGAGATGTCCTTGAAGCATTCGCCCTCGGGAACTGCCTTGAATTCAAGGTGAGCATTCTCGTAATGAACAATTGCATTTTCGTTACGGGATTTGATGTAATTTCTCATAGCTCTGTGGTTTTTGCCACAGCCACTTTCGTTACCAAGAGACCACATAATAACACAGCCGTGGTTCTTGTCTCTCTCGAAAAGTCTTGCAGCTCTGTCAACATAAGCCTCCTCCCATTCGTCAATGGTTGAAAGCATTGACCAACGGAACCAATCCCAGTCTGCATCTGTGTTGAAGCCCATACCGTGAGTTTCAATGTCAGCCTCGTCAACAATGTAGAAGCCGAGAGCCTCGCAAAGATCTAAAAATCTCGGATCATTGGGGTAGTGAGAGGTTCTGATGCAGTTAACATTTGCGCGCTTGAGAAGAAGGAGATCCTCAACCATTTCCTCAACTGTTACAACATAGCCGTTGAGAGAGGAATCGTGACGGTTGATACCACGGAGCTTTGCAGCCTTGCCGTTGATAAGAAGCTTCTTGTCAGCGATTTTAAACTCGGAAAGACCAATCTGGAAGGGAATGATTTCATCCTCAACAGTAAGGAAGAGGTTATAAACATAGGGTGTTTCGTCATTCCACATTAAAGGATTTTCTATTTCAATAGCGAAGCTGCCGTTTGCGCTTTCTCCGTTTGCGATAAGGTCACCCTTGGGTGAAGCAAGTCCGTAAAGAACAGAAGCGTTGCCAACCATATCACATTCAACATTAAGAGTTGCAAGAGAATAATCCTCGTTGAAGCTCTTTCTGATGTAAACATCCTTAATTCTGTTTTTGCTACGGGAAAGAATATATACCTCACGGAAAATACCTGAAAGACGGAAATAGTCCTGATCCTCAAGGTAAGAGCCGTCGCACCATTTAACAACTAAAACAGTGATTCTGTTTTTACCCTCAACAAGATATTTTGAAATATCAAATTCACTTGTGCAGTGGTGAACCTGACTGTAGCCCACAAATTCGCCGTTGATTAAAAGATAGAAGCAGGAGCCAACACCCTCAAAGGTGATGATGTTGTCTCTTTCAAGCATCTCTGCGCTTACATCAAATTCCTTAATGAAAAGAGAGCAGGGATTTTCGTCAGGAACAAAGGGAGGGTCAGTGGGGAAGGGGTATTTAAGGTTTGAGTAAAGAGGTGAATCGTGGTCAACACCCTCATAAAGCTGAATGTTACCGGGTACCTTTACCAAGGGTAAAGCCTTGTTATCGAAATCAGCAGTGAAATAGGAATCATCTAAATCTTCAAAGGTTTCAAAGAACTTGAAGCTCCAGTCATCACCACAAAGGTTTGTTAAGTAGTAGGACTTGTTTCTGTCCCCTGAAAGAGCATCCTCAAGATTGTCATAGGGTATGAAATATGCACGAGGGCTTTCAGTACCGATATGCAAATCCTCAAGACTCTTGTGATATGGTTTGAATTTCATAAAAACTACCTCTTTTCGAGATTTATTTAGATATAAGAATAATACCATATAAACATAAACTATACAATAAAAAGAAAATAAAAAAATCTCGATTTACCCCTTGATTTTTTGAAATCAATTATGTATAATATCAAGGCACTTTGAGAGAGGTGCAGAATTTAATATATAAATTCTTTGACAGATGGAGAGTTGTCCGAGTCGGTCGAAGGAGCACGATTGGAAATCGTGTAAACGGCCAAAACCGTTTCGAGGGTTCGAATCCCTTGCTCTCCGCCAAAAAAATCCAAGTCTTATGACTTGGATTTTTTCATTTATGTCCGAAGGACATAACTTCATTTTGCGAGCTTCTCTTGCAAACTTCATTTCAGGTTTGCCTGAACTTCATAAAACATAAATGAATGAAGTTGTTTTCAACAAATGAAGTGCCTTGCAATGAAGTACTGCGTAATGAAGTTGCCTTCGGCAAATGATTTTATTTGCCAATTCAATTTATATATGCTATCATATTTCCGGTGATGAAAATGAAAAAAGTAATTTTAGGAATTTTTGGTGGCTTATTGGCTCTTGTTCTTGTAGCTGTTATTGTTCTTGTGGGCAATACCTTTATGTATTACCCTCATTATACAAAGAACAAGGAAGCTGTGGCAATTGAGCCCAACGAGGATAATATCAAAATGATGAGCTATAACCTTCGTTGCATCAGTCCTCTTGACTGGGGCAAAAAGGGTTGGTTCTACCGTGCCGACCTTATTATTGACGATATCGCAGAGGAAAAGCCCGGTGTTATCGGCTTTCAGGAAGCAACCAAATGGCATTATTCATACCTTGTTGATTCCTTAAAGGGCTATGACTCAGTTATAACCTATCGTGACGACGCCTTTAATTCCGAGGGCTGTCCTATATTCTATAACACAGAGCTTTATAGCCTTGTAGATAAGGGCTCCTTCTGGCTTTCAGAAACTCCCGATGTACCCAGTAAATCCTGGGGCGCTCAGTATAACCGAGTTTGTAGCTATGTAATTCTTACAGAAAAGGCAACAAAGAAGGATTTCGTTGTTTTCAATACCCATTTAAGCCACGTTAGTGACGAGGCAAGAATTAACGGCATCGGTGTTGTCCTTGATAAAATCAGCGAGTTTGGCTCCCTTCCGTCAGTTATTATGGGTGACTTTAATGCAGAGGAGGGCTCAGTTACCTATAACAATGTAACCGAGAATTTCATTGATGCGAAGCACGCCACAGAAAACACCTCCGATTCCCATACCTACAACGGCTGGAATAACCCTGAAAAATTCAAACGAATTGATTATTTTATGATTTCCAAAGAGGGGATTAAGGTTAATTCCTATGATGTTCTTTCAGGTATGAGAAACGGCGACTACACAAGCGACCATTGCCCCATAGTAATGGAAATTAATTTTGATTAATTTCCATTAAATGCAAAATGCAGAATGCAAAATGCAAAATGCAGAATGCAAAATGCAAAATGCAGAATGCAAAATGCAAAATGCAGAATGCAAAATGCAGAATGCAAAATGCAAAATTTAGGGGCGCGAAAATGCGCCGTAGAAGAATATGTAAAGGCAAGTTTTTGCCTCTCTTCGAAGAGAGGGGGACCGTCTTTGATATGTAAACTTAATAAATATAGTCCTAAACGAGCCAAATATAAATTTTACAAATTAAAGTAGGGTGGAACGGTGGAGAGTTCTTGACGCGACTTAAGGAGCGTCATTGAAGCGTGAGCTCCAACTGTAGCAAGTGTTCCTGACGGATATACCCCTTATTGCGATATGTGCCTGACGGCACGCGAAAGAAAAAGGTGTAATAATGAAATATTTATTTCGTGCAATTTTCGAAAAGTTAATTGAAAAACCTATCAATACTTTTATTCATAAAAAGTCTGAAGAAAAAGAGAAAACCTTTAACAAAAACAACTTTGTAGCATATCACGAGCCAAGAAGAATAATAATATTTTTCCTTTTGTTTTTAGCTTGTTTGGGTATTACTTTGGGTTTTTATTCTGTTGATAAAACTATTGATGTTGTAGTTAAAGTGTGCTTTGGTTTTTCTGTTGTAGCATTTTTGACCTTTATTTACCTTTCAACCTACCGTTGCCATGTAGATGAAACAGGCTTTACGGTAAAGAAATTCTTTGTTCTTAAAAAGTTTATTCCGAGAGAAGAATTTTTTGATGTGAATATTACAAAATGGCAACCAAGAAATAGCGATAATGAAGGTTTGTTAATTGTAAGGAACGAAAAAGGTAAAAAGATTTTTGATGCTTCAAAAGATTTGGTAGGCTTTGGCTTAATGTGTAAAATGGCTAAAAGATTTGAACGAAAGAAATCAGGTGAAACCTATGGCACAAACCAAACAAATTGACACTAATTTAAAACCTATTGTTGTTTTTCTTTCCTCTTTGGTAGCAATGGGTATATTCGTTGTTTCAACTTTGTTTGCAACCTCTGTTTGTGAAAAACGGTATGGTTTAGTTATAGGTTTTATATTGATGCTTGTTGCCATACCTGTTCATTGCTTTGGCAATAAAATGAAAATTGGCTATGTTTTAAGCTTTCTTGTAAACTCAGTTGCCAATGGTTTTTCTGTGTCGGCATATTATAATGACCAAAAAGAAGTTTTGAATACCGGTGGAATGGTCAAAGCTTGTGTTTTTTCGATTGTTTTGTTGTTTGTTATGTTTCTTTTGGTTCAGTTGTTTCCGAAAATTAAAAAATATATCTGTATTTCTGCTATGGTTATTGGTTGCATAATGCTTGTTGCTTTTGTGGTTTTGGAAATTAAGCGGGACGGAGTGCTTTTTAGCTTCAGCTTCTTTTCAACCTTGCTTTCTCTTTTCTCTGTTGGTGTAATGGGTGTTACCGCAAATAACAGACGTGATATTTTAAGAGATATTTCATTCGGTAGTTTCGGTGCATTTATAATAATATCACTTGTGGTGTTGTTTGTTATAAGCGATGGAGAACTTCTTGAAGCCTTTGATATAAGTGGTGGAGAAAGCGATAAAAAACCAAAACACCAAAAGCATAAATAGTGCAACCGTAGAGACTGGTCGTGGTCGTCCTGTCAGAATTATTTAAGCAATATAAAGGTGGCGAAAGGTAAAACCTATGGCGAAATCTAAAATTCCGAAGAAACTGAGAAAAACAGAAATTCCATTTGAATGGGAACCCTTTGTAACATACCATTCCTCGAAAATGTATTTAGTAGCTACCGGTTTGTTAGCGATTTCTTTATTTGCAGGGTTTATTATCAGTGTTGAAGAGAGCACCAAGCATAATGATTTTTATTTGGCTTGCACTTTTGGTACCGGTTCTGTTTTATGGCTTCTTTATATGTTGGGTTATAGTTGTCGTGTTGAGAAAACAGGCTTTACAGTCACACGATTTTGGTTTTTTAAAAAATTTATTCCTAAAGAAGCTTTTTATGATGTTTCTTATTTTGAGTCCAAATTCCGAGGACAAAAAATGAAATCATTGTTGGTGAAGGATGAAAATGGAAAAGGTGTTTTCAGCATTTTGGAAGACACTCAGAAATTTGAGTTGGTGTGTAAAATCGCCGAAGAATTTGAAAGAGAAAATAAGAAATAATAAAAATCACTCGGATGAGAAGAAATCTCGTCCGAGTGATATATTTTTACATCAAATCTTCGTTGTAATGAGCTCTTTCGCCACCGATGAATTTCGGTCTTACTCTTGCAGCGGTAATGGTGGCGTTGCCGATTTTATTATTTTTAAGCCTTACGGGAACTGCAACTTTTTTTAAGTGCATTCCGATTAAGGTTGAGCCGATGTCAAGCCCTGCATCTGCCTTGATTTCCTCAAGTGCAACGGGGCTTTTGAAAGTCTTGTATGCAGCAGTTGCGAATGAGCCTCCAGCCTTTGGCTGAGGAACAACATTGACGAATTCGCCGTTTGGAACTGCATTCTCTTCAACAATAATTGCTCTGTTAAGATGCTCGCAGCACTGAGCAGCAACAAAAATACCATGTTCATTAGCCGCTTCGTAAATGCCCTCAAAAATTGCATTTGCAGTATCAGGGGAGGAGTTGGTGCCGATTTTGTCACCGATTACCTCACTTGTTGAGCAGCCGATAACAAGAATCTGTCCCTTTTTAAGCTTGCCTATTTCAATGATTTCCTTTGCAGCTGAATAAGCCTCTTGTTTAATTGTGTTCATAGCAACACACCTCAGAATAAAATATATTTCTCTTGTATTTTACACTAATTTTTAAAAAAGTAAAGCCTTGTTATTGATATGTTAACATTTTCTTGTTAAAATATAGTAAACAAAAGCGTTAAGAGGTGTTACTATGGCAGTTAAATTCAACGAGGATAAAGAGGTTGTTGCAAGGATTAAGGATGGCCTTAAAATGAAGGGTGGCTATTGTCCTTGCAGACTTGAAAGAACCGAAGAAAATAAATGCATCTGTAAGGAATTCCGTGAGCAGATTGCAGACCCTGATTTTGAGGGCTACTGCCACTGTATGCTTTACTATAAAACCAAAGATTGAGAGGTAAATAAAATGGCAGAATTAACAATCACAAGTGCTAACTTTGAAGAGTTAGTTTTAAAAAGCGAAAAGCCCGTTTTGCTTGATTTCTGGGCAACATGGTGTGGTCCCTGTCAGATGATAGCTCCCACAATTCACGAAATCTCAGAGGAGAGAAGCGACATCGTTGTAGGCAAGGTAAATGTTGATGAGGAAATGCAGCTTGCAATTCAGTTCGGCATTTCAAGCATTCCGACACTTCTTCTTTTCAAGGACGGCAAGCTTGCAAATCAGGCAGTCGGCCTTCTTCCAAAGGCAAGCGTTTTAAAATTTATAGACGGTTAAATTTCAGAGCTCACCTCGGTGGGCTCTGTTATTTTATTACATATTTATTACAAATTAGCCACTTTGTTTGACAGTTGACAATATTTATTGTATTATTAATGGGTATAATTGGAATAATATGATGTAAAATTATGCTCATATTTTGAAAGCCACTTTGAAAGGTTTGTTAAGAGTTTATGTTTATTGATTTAGAGGGTCTTGACGGTTGTGGTAAAACAACCCAGACCGAGCTCGTCTGCAAAAGGCTTGCTGAGGACGGAATTGATTTTAAAAAAATCAAGCTCCCCGATTATGAAAGCGATTCAAGTATTCTTGTAAGAAAATATCTTGCAGGTGATTTTGGTAAGAATGCAGGGGATGTAAATGCTTATGCAACATCCGTGCTTTACGCTGCAGACCGTTTCGCTTCCTACACAGAAAAATGGAAAAAGGAATATCTTGACGGCACCCTTATTTTCGCTGACAGATACACTCCTGCCAATGCAATTTATCAGATGACAAAGCTCCAAAAATCCGAGTGGGACGAATATCTTGACTGGCTCTTTGATTTTGAATATAACAAAATCGGTATTCCTGCACCTGACAAGGTTATTTTCCTTGATATGCCCGTTGAGGTTTCTCAGAGACTTATGACTCAGCGCTATGAGGGCGACGAAAATAAAAAGGATGTTCACGAGGCAAATGTTGAGTTTCTCAATGCCTGCCGTGAGGCTGCTCTCTATGCTGCAGATAAATGTGGCTGGGTAATTGTTCCTTGCTCTGAAAATGGCGAGCCCCTTTCAATTGAGACAATTAACGAGACAGTTTATAACATTTTACTTGATACAATAAAAAGATAATTATGCTTGATTTTCAACCTGTTAAAATTTCAGACAGAGATTTGATTCTTGATAATATTCCCGAAAGCTCCTCGCAGATTTGTGATTTTTCCTTCGGCAATATCTTCTGCTGGAGTGTTGGGGAGAATACCCGTATTGCTCAGCAGGATGGCTTCATCTTTCTTCGCTCTCGCTTCAACGGAATCAAAAGCTATGCTTTCCCTTGGGGTAAGGGCGATGTCAGAAACGCCCTTAAGATAATTGAAGAGGATGCCAAAGAGCGAAATGCAGAGCTTAGCTTCTACTGCTTAAGCGAGGAGCAGGCAGAAATTCTTAAGGAAATCTATGGCGAAGGGCTTGTCCTTCAGGAGCAGAGAGATTTCTTTGACTATGTTTATCTTCGTGAGAGGCTTGCTACCTTAAGTGGCAGAAAGCTTCATTCCAAGAAAAACCACGTTAACGCCTTTTGTAAAAAGCACAGCTTTTTCTACGAGGAGTTAAACGAGGGCAATTTAAAGGAGTGTCTTGAGTTTTCTCACCAATGGCACAAGGGTGGCGAAAGAAACCCTAAGCTTGACGAGGAAATGCTTGTTATTGAAAAGGCATTTGAGCATTTTAACGAGCTTCATTTAAGTGGTGCGCTTTTAAGGGTTGAGGGTAAAATTGTTGCCTATGCATTGGGCGAGGCGATGCCCGACGGCAAAACCTATTGCACTCATTTTGAAAAAGCATCCCCCGAATATCTTACTGCTTATGCGGTAATCAATAAATTATTTGCAGAAAAATCTCTTGGAGATTTTGAATATATAAATCGTGAAGATGATGCAGGTGTTGAGAATTTAAGAAAAGCAAAAAC
>JAZQUT010000003.1:0-1045 GCA_045631405.1 Acutalibacteraceae bacterium
TATGCAAGCGAGTTCTATCCTTTTACGGCAAAGCAATTACCGACCGCTGAAAACTGTTGCATACTTGATTTGGGTTGCGGTACAGGATTGGGACTGCAAGAATATTATAAGCTTAATTCTTCGGCAAAGGTTACGGGAATAGACCTTTCACAAGGAATGCTAACCGAGCTTCAACGAAAATTCGTTGGCAAAAATATAACCTTGATTCTTGACTCATATTTTGATGTTCCGCTTGGCGAAAATGTGTTTGATGCCGCTGTGTCTGTTGAAAGTCTGCATCATTTTACAAAAGAGGAGAAAATTCCCCTATATGCTAAACTTCATACTGCACTGAAAGAAAATGGTTACTTTATACTGACGGATTACTTCTCCTTGTCAGATGACGAAGAAGAGATGCATCGTCAAAACTTGATTGCCTTAAAAATAGAACAAGGTATTACCGATGACGAGTTTTACCATTATGATACACCCCTCACTGTGAAACACGAGATTGAAGCATTACTTGAAGCAGGCTTTTCCAATGTCGAGGTTTTGAACCATTGGGGAGCAACATACACCGTTAAGGCAGTTAAATAACTGACAAATTCCAATTTGTATAGCAGATAGATAAACATGAATTTTTCGAACATCAATCCATATTTTTTCAAAAGGGTATTGACTATCACGCTCCGTCATAGTGTATACTCTGTTTTGAGAGGTGATAAAATTGAAAATGCAGATTAAAGAATTTGCCGATTTTACGGGTGTAAGTGTGCGCACACTGCATTATTACGATGAAATAGGATTGTTGATGCCAGCCTTTGTTGACAAAGCTACAGGCTATCGCTTTTACGACGAAAAATCTTTTCTTCGTATGCAAGAGATTCTCTTTTACCGTGAACTTGACTTTTCATTAAAAGCTATTCGCGAGATTTTGTCATCTCCGAATTATGACAAAAGTAAGGCACTGAACGAGCAAAAACAACTTCTCATACTCAAAAAAGAGCGGTTAGAGCGGTTAATTTCTGCTATTGACGGTGCCGTGAAAGGAGAAAACGTTATGACA
>JAZQUT010000004.1:0-35044 GCA_045631405.1 Acutalibacteraceae bacterium
CTTTCAGGACCATAAATCTCAACAATTCTGCCACGGGGAAGACCGCCTATACCTGTTGCCGCATCAAGAGCAATTGAACCTGTGGGGATTGCTTCAACATTAAGACCTGCATTTTCACCAAGACGCATAATTGCGCCTTTACCGAAGCTTTTTTCTATCTGTGAAAGGGCTGTTTCAAGAGCCTTGCTTTTTTCGTTTCTTTCTGCCATTTCCGAATAATTCTCCTTTATATAAAAATAAGTATGCGCTAAACAACGAGATTTTTGTTCGCACAAATGTTCGGTTACAAGTAGCATTATATAGCATCATTTTGAAAAAATCAAGCAATTTTGAAAAAAATATTGGAATATTACCCCTAAATATATGTGAAAGTTCATAAAATCGGACAATTTCAAAAAAAATACTTGCATTTGACGAAGAAAGGTGATATTATACATTTCGTTGTCTTATGACTTAATTGAAAAATTATGAAGGAGGTGCAGCTCAATGGCAAAATGTGAATTTTGTAACAAAGAAGTTGCTTTCGGCATCAAGGTTTCTCACTCACACAGACGTTCAAACAGAACATGGAAACCCAACGTAAAAAGAGTTAAAGCAATCGTAAACGGCTCTCCCAAGAGAGTATATGCTTGCACACGCTGCTTGCGCTCCGGTAAGGTTACCCGCGCTATCTAAGTAACTGAATTGTTAAAAAGCATACGGCTCCGAAGTTCGCTTCGGAGCTTTGCTTTTTTATTATCAAAATTCAATATATTCCGAATAAACAAAATTTTATACATTTTTTGTATAAACATTCCTATTGAATTTCCATACCCCTTATAATATAATTACATTAGTATAATATCGAACGAAAGGAAGTGTTTTTTTGAGCAAGAAAAAATTGTTAAGTTTTGTATTGTGCTTGTGTATCCTTTTATCCTGTTTGTTCTTTTTTGATAATATTCCCACAGCAATCGGTGGTGCAACATCTTCCTATGAAAGCCTTGAGCCTGTAACACCACCAGAATCTGATTTTACATACGAATATCTTACTGATGAACCCAACGATGGAGTTATTATAACCTCCTATTCAGGAAAGGAAACCAAAATCATTATCCCTGAAACCTTAAATGGTTCCCCTGTAATAGAAATTTTTCCCGATGTTTTTGCAAAAAATGAAAAGCTCACTTATATTATGCTTCCTTCTTCCCTTTTGTTTTTAGACGGAAGTGCTTTTACACTTTGCTCCTCTCTCGCTGAAATACTTGTCCATGAAGATAATCCGTACTTTATTTCAGTAGATGGCGTTCTTTATTACAAAAACACCGACGAAAGCTCCCCACTCTACGGTGAACCGGAATATCTTTCAAACTTCCCGGCAGGAAAGGGTGGCTCATTTACAATTCCCTATGGCGTAACAACCATTGGTGGATATGCTTTCAGCCATTGTTATAATCTTACCGAGATTAATATGTATAATACAGTTACCCGAATTGATGCCTATGCCTTTTCACATTGTTGGAATCTTGAGAAAATCCGTTTAAGTGATAACCTTAAAATTTTAAGAAAAGAAGCTCTTGCTTATTGTGATTCCTTAAAACGAATTGATTTACCATCAACACTTAAAGAAATCGGTCCTGATGCCGTTTTAGGCGATATTGATTCAGACGATAATAAATTCTATTATTTTACTGAAGGTATTTCCTGCACAAAGGATTCATATGCACATAAATATCTTCTCAAGCAGGCTCTGCCTTCAGATATTATAATTTTAAATAGTCCGTCAATTACCGACATTGATACCGGAATAAAGCTTATTGATGCTTATGGAAATCTTCCTAAAAATGGTATTCTTGATATTTCTGTCAACGAGGTTGAGCTTTCGGAGGTAGAGAAGCTTTTACCCACAAGATATTCTGAGGCTTATGCTTTTGATATTGACATCACCAAAGACAATACATCCTTCACCGTTGACGGTGGTGCAATCTTAAATTTTGATAAGATTTGTCCCGATGCAATTCCAAGTGCAACCAAAATTTATCAGCAAAAAGGCGATAAGCTTGTTCTTATCAATGGCTCTGTGCACACCCCCTTTGTCGCAGCACAGATATCTCAGGGCGGTCGATTTGTTGTTCTTGTAAACAACGATTTCTCTCTTAAGGGTGACGTAGACGGAGACGGAATTGTTACTCTGATTGATGCAAAAGCCGTTCTGCATGCAACTGCAGGCACCATTACATTAACACCAGAACAAAGCGCTGCAGCAAATCTTCACAATACTCAAAGCAACAAAATCACAACCGATGATGCTCGCAAAGTTCTTCGTCTTGCAGGCGGAATGAGCATATAATAAACATCACATTTTCGGAGGTATTATTATGATTGGTATAGGCAAATACAAGGTTAACATTGACCATATGTTTTTTAAAGGTGAAGCTATTTTTGAAATTGAATTTGAAAACGGCAACTATGAATTTGAAATCGAAATAGAAAATGCTGATTTTGATATGGATGTTACTATAACCGAATTCGAAGAGGATGACGACACACTTGATGCAAAAGCAACTGTCGCAATTCTCCCCGGTAAAGAAATTGATATTCACCTTACCTTTGATGAGGACGGCTGCAACGGATATCTTAAGATCCCCTTTGTTGGCAAAATCAAAATCAAGGATGCTGTCAGAATCTGAAACAACTTAAAATTTTAATACCGTTTTACCCGTATTGAGTAAAACGGTATTTTACTGTTAAACCATTTTTTACAGAAAGGAGCTTTGAATTTGGCAGAAAACAAATTAAGGGAAAAAAGAAATCCCAATTTACCTGACTGGTTCAGGCTTGATAATGCTGCTTCAGTTTTCCCCGGACAGAACACCGGCACATGGTCAAACATTTTCCGTTTCTGTATTGAATTAAAGGAAGAAATTGATCCAGAGGTTCTTACAAAAGCTTTGGAAAACATAATGCCACGCTTCCCCGGATTTGATGTAAGAATCAGAAAAGGTCTGTTCTGGTATTATTTTGAAAAAAACCCAAACATCGCTCCTGATGTCAAACCCGACATACAAAACCCTTGTCATCGCGTTAAGTTCAAAGAAAACAAAGGCTTCCTCTTCAGAGTGTATTACCACGGAAAAAGAATAGCAGTTGACACCTATCACGCTATTTCCGATGGTCATGGTGCTGCAATATTCTCATGCACTCTCGTTGCAGAATATTTAAAGCTTAAGGGTCACAACATTTCTGTTGGTGGTCTCGTGCTTGATGCCAACGAGCCTCCAAAAGAGACAGAGCTTGAGGATAGCTTTTCAAGAATCGCTAATTCAAAGGGTAAAATCAAGCGTAGTGACAAATATGTTTATCACGCTAAAGGTACAAAGCTTCCTAAGCATATGGTAAATATCATATCCGGCACAATGTCCTTCAGCGAGATTCATAAATATACAAAGGCTCACGGAGTAACCATAACTGAGTTTTTTGCTGCTCTTCTTATGCAGGTGCATATCGAAAAGCAACGCAAGGAAGAAAAAAAGCAAAAAGAGGTTTCCGTCCAGATACCCATTGATTTAAGAAGCGTTTACAAAACCGAAACCTTGAGAAACTTTACCATTTGTCTTCGTGCAAAGGTTGACCCTCAATTAGGTGACTATTCCTTTGAAGAGCTTATGAAGCAGGTAGCATATCAGCTTCGTCTTGCCAACGACGAAAAAAAGCTAAATGCTATGGTAACTGCTAATCTGGGCCTTGAAAGAAATCCTGTTTTAAAATATCTTCCTTTAGCAGTCAAGGATTTAGGCGTTGGTGTTTCCTTTCTCATAACAGGCGAGCAGACAACATCAGTTCTTCTTTCAAACTTAGGTGCAGTAAAGCTTCCTGAGGATATGCTTCCCTTCGTTGAAAAAGCTTTTCTTATGCCCGGACCGGGTATTCGAAACGCTATCCGTTGTGGTCTTGCAACCGTCGGTGATAAGCTTGTTTTAACAATTGCAGGAATTCACAAGGAAACTGATATTGAAAGAGAGATCTTTACAAAGCTTGTTAAAATGGGCTTCCATGTAAAAATTGAAAGCAACAGAGACTAAATACATATAAAAAGGATGTTAAATATGTCATACTGTGTTAATTGTGGAGTTGAATTAGATAAAAGCGCTCATAAATGCGCCCTTTGTGACACTCCTGTATATAACCCCAAAGAGAAAAGCGAGGAGACAACACTCCCCTTTTCACACACACCTGATATTCCCGTTGGAATAAAGCAAAAGTTCATTGCTCTTGTTGTTACATTCATACTTTTGATTCCCAATATTGTATGTATGTTTATCAACCTGTTTTTAAATCCCGAAAGCTTATGGTTTATTTACTTGGCATCAAGCTCGTTTTTGTGTTGGATTTTATTTGTTTTTCCATTCTTCACAAAAAAGCTTCATCCATATCTGATGTGGGGCTTTGATACATTGGCTGTTGCCCTTTACACCTTAGTTTTTTATGTTAACAACCCAAGCGATGCAAAGTGGTATTTCAGCATAGCAATACCGATTATTGCCATTGTTTCTGCTTGTGTTTTGTATTTCACCTTCTGGTACAGAAAAAGAAAACGCCATTGGACCTCAAAGGTTCTTCATATTTTTGTTGACCTTGTAATCTGCCTTTCAGTAGCAACTATTTGCTTCTACCTTGGCAACTACATTGTCGCTTGTGAAATCGCTTTGGTTTCTGCAATATGTTGTCTTGCGCTTGTGTTCTTCTGGCTTTACGCTAACAAGAGCAAAAAGGTCCGTGCTTGGTTGGCAAAGAAATTGTTTGTATAAAAATTATCACTCCCGTGAATTTCACGGGAGTGATTTTTCTTTTATAATCTTATTACAGGAGCTTTTAATATACCTGTTTTTCTTAATACATATTCATAGGACCAGTTTTGACCTGTGCTTCTCCAAGCACCAGGGCCATGCCATGATTCCTTTTCATTAACAAGGTGAATGGGACCAAAGGAATTGTATCTGTGAGTGTAAAGCTTAACGCCGATTTCATGCTCGCCGTTTTCAATATCCTTGATTTCAAGAGTGTAGGGTGGGTAAATAATTCTGCCCTTTTTCTCTCCGTCAACCTCAACGGTTATCAGACCACCACGATAATCAGATGCTTCAACCTCTACGCTACCGTTCTCAACATTAACGGGGATTTTATAGGTAATAGCTCCACTGTAGAACGGGAAGCCCTGAGAAAGAATTTCACCAAATCCGATTTTCTCCGGAAGAGCAAAAATTGTGCTTTCTGTACCCACAACCTTAACACCAAAGTAGCCTAAAACAAATATATTTTCAAGGTTTGCAGATGGTCCGAAGGGGTAAATGATAACAAGCTCATTCTCGCCTTTTTTGATTTTTCCAAGCTTCACCTTATAAATTGAGAAATCCACATAGTTATCAACAATTTCATTGGGAATATTTTCGCCGTTGAAGATAATTTCTGCCTTGTCTGCATCCTCAAGACCAAGGAAAGCACCCTCATAATCAATTTCACTATTGAAGGTGTATTTGAGAGTAACCTTACTTACATCGGGCATTTCGCCGTAAACCCAAGGCTGAACAATAGCCTCACCTCTGTGACGAAGGCCCAATCTCTTACGGCAGATATTATCAAGTCTTAAAACCTCTTCTTTAGGTGAAAACTCCTCTTCACCCTCAACCTTGAATTCTGCCATATCAAGCACGAGAATATTTTCTTCAGAAAGCTCATAAGCTACCTGAGAGGAAACTCTGATTTCTGATTTTTCTTCTGCTTCCTCAGCAGCTCTTTCAGTTACAGAGGCTGCATCAACCAATTTATAAAGCCTTGAATCATAGCCATAAACATGGTCAGAAATGACTGTCTTTCCTTTTTTGATTTCATAATCTGCAGAAATGATATTTCCGTTTTCTGTGTCATAAATAACAACGCCATATTCACCATTTATGGTGATTCTTATATCATCACCATTATCAAGGTCCTTGTTATAAGGCTCTTTATCGTGGCAAACGAAAAGCCATCTGCAATCCTCGTCCTGACGAAGCTGATAAATAAGGTCATCAGTAAGGTTGCCGTCAGCATAGCGTATTGTAAGCGTTCTGTCCTTTTCCATAGCAGTAATAAGTGCAGAACGAGTATAATCAATGTGTTCGCTTGCATCGTAAAGCGCTTTGCCTCTTTCGGAAGCAACTGCATCGCAAAGCTTGGGAGCAGCACCAAGGAAAATAAGTCTTCCTCCGTTTTTACGGAATTCCTCAAGTCGCTCCAAGGTTGTTGAACGGAGAGTTTCGCAAGCAGGAACGATAATTGTATCGTATTCCATCTGACCAACCCTGAAGGGTGCAGAGCCCTTTTCGCAAAGTGTGGGTAAAAGAGACTCACAGATAAAGTTAAAGTCTATGCTACCCTCAAGAAGCCATTTTGTAAGATTAAGGAAGTTTTCGTCAGCGCCATCACGGAAAATAGCAGATTTATCATTGGGACCCCAATGGAGCCAGAAGCTTTCAACAGGGTGAATAACACCAACCTTAACAATAGGCTTACCTCTTGTAAGAGCAGTATTAACACGGGCAAAATGGTCTTCAATTGCGCCATACTCCTTATACCAAGGAGACTGATAAGAAATTGATGCAGGATAGTCACGCTTTGCTTCACCTGCCATAGCATACCAAGAAAGGTGGGGCACACGGATTGTTATACCAAGAGCTGCCTGCCAGTCGCCCTGATGCTTATATGTTCTGAAATCGCAATCCCAACCTGTTACACCATAAAGCTCGGAGAGAACGCCTTCATAACCGAACTGATGAGCAGCAGACTGAGCCTGCTTTGCAGTTGTGAACTCATGAGAATTGCAAAGCAAATCGATACCGGGAAGCTGGAAGCTTCTGTATGAACGCATTGCTTCACCCAAAGCGGCAGTCTGGCTATGTAATGTGGGCTCCTCCATCATATGACCTGTAAGAGCAATTCCGTTTTCTGCACACCATGAGCCAACAGTATCTGCAAATGACTGTGCAAAAAGCTCAGCAATAAAATCGTGATAACGATAACGATGTATTGAAGGTGCGCTATCCTTTAAATCCCAGAAAATTTCAGGAAGAGTGTCAAGAATATCTGCACCATAAGCCTCCTGATAAAGCTCAGGAACCTTGTCGGTCCAGGGCATTGTAACATCCTCTGTATCAAAGGAGTTATCAAAGGCCTGCTTTCTTGTGAACTGAGGCTCATCAGTAAATATTGCAGGAACAGTTTTATCAAACTCGTAACCGACACTATCCTTATATCTTTCGTGTGTAACCTCAATAAATCTGTTGATAGCATCCTTGTTGAGTGTATCAACATAGGTCTGGTCATTGTGCCAGCTGTTCTTGGTATAAACATCAAGGAAGGCGTACCATTTTGTACCCTGCGCCTCGTCATTTTCATTTATTCTCTTGTAGCCTTCAAGGTAGCCATCCTCGTCAAGCACAACATCATAGCAGGCAATAAGAGTTTCGTTACCTGAACGGCCTGCATCAGAACGGCTTATATCACCTGAAGAAAATGCCTCGCCATTTTTATTGGCAGTCCAGAGAAGGTCTCTTGCGCGATATCTTTCATCGCAGGTGACAAGTCCACCTGCTGCGCCTGAGGGCCATCTGTCCTCATCATAAAGCCATGCAAGCATTTCCTCGCCCTTTGCTTTTTCAACACAAGCCTTTACAAGCTCCATATATTCATCGCTTAAATATTTATTTTTAAGACCTGTTCTTACGTGCATATGGAATCCACCGAGACCCATTTCCTTGAAGACATCAATCTGACGGCAAAGCTCTTCCTTTGTGAGAAGATTATTCCAAGCCCAGAAGGGTGTTCCACGGTATTCTGCAGTTGGATTTTTAAACAGCTCCTCTGTTAATTCAGGAGCAGAATTTTTCTTATAAAGCATAGGAAAACCTCCTAAAATATATTAAAATAATTTTATCATAGGGGCATTTCAAAAGCAATAAAATTAACCTATCGGGAAGATACAATTTCACGGTTGATATATGTGCAAATTGTATGATATAATTGTTTCAAACTATGTTTTCAGGGTGGTTGTGTCTATGAAAAAGGTCGGCAGAAGGGTTCATTTAATGGCTCCCGAGGGCTCAGTAAGACGAATAGGAGAAGGTTCTTTTATTCGCTTGAAGGATAACAGTATTTTATTCGGATTTACCGAGTTTTTAGGTGGTAGAGAGGACGAGGATATTGCTCGAATTTCTCTGATTTCCTCAACTGACGAGGGCGAAAGCTGGTCTGAAAGAACAGTTCTTTTTGAAAAGAGCGAAAGTGATGTCAATATTATGAGCTTTTCATTTTTAAGAATGGAAAATGGAGATATCGCTGCTTTCTATATTGTTAAAAACAAGGATGGCTCCGATACTATTGTTATGCGCCGTTCCTCTGACGAGGCAGAAAGCTGGAGTGAGCCTATGGACTGCTTATCCTGTCTCGAAAAGCCCGACTATTTTATTCTTAACAACGACAGACCCCTGAAGCTGAAAAATGGCAGAATCATTCTACCATTGGCTCGTCATACAATTTATGACACCCGTCAGGAGCTTTCCGTAGGAGAGGTTGTTTTCTTTTTCTCGGATGACGATGGCTACACCTGGCAAAAAACTGCTCAGGAACTGAAAACGCCATTTCCCAATGACAAAATAGGCTTTCAGGAGCCCGGTGTTTATGAGCTTGCTGACGGCAGAATCTGGTGTTATATCAGAACACTTTTAGGTTATCAGTACGAATGCTATTCAGAAGACAATGGTGAAACCTGGTCAATACCTGAGCCTAATATTTTCTTTTCCTCACCTGCTTCACCTATGTCAGTCAAGCCCTTTAAGGATCTGACTGTTGCTATTTTCAATCCCATCCCCGAGCATATTTTAAGAGATGACGATGCAGAATTCTGGGGCAGAACACCCTATGTAATGGCAGTAACAAAAAAAGAGGAGCATCTCTTCACACAGGAAAAGCTCTTCTATCTCGAGGATGACCTTAATAATGGTTACTGTTACCCTGCAACACTCGCAGGTGACGACTTTTTGCTTATTGCTTACTACCACTCAAACAGCACAGACTGCTGTCTTAACAGCACCAAAATTATCAAAATCAGCTATGATGAATTAACAAGTAATTAACTCTTGCATTGGTATATTTTGTATGCTATCATTAATATGTATATATCTATTAAGATTTACGGAGGTAGAAAATGAATCACGCAGACCTTATTAAACAAATGACTCTTGAAGAAAAAGCAAGCTTTTGCTCAGGTCTTGACTACTGGCACACACCCGGTATTGAAAGACTTGGCATTCCTGTTGTTATGTGGACTGATGGCCCTCACGGTATCAGAAAGCGTGCAGAAAAAATGGATAAAGAACAGGCAACAAGCCTTAAAGGTGTTCCTGCAATCTGCTATCCTACAGCAGCTACAACAGCTTGCTCATGGGACCCCGACCTTATTTATGAAATGGGTGTTCTTCTCGGTGAAGAATGTCTTAAAGAGCAGGTTAGCGTTCTTTTAGGACCCGGTACTAACATCAAGCGTTCTCCCCTTTGCGGCAGAAACTTTGAATACTTCTCTGAAGACCCTTATCTTGCAGGTGAAATTTCTGCTGCATTTGTTAACGGTGTTCAGTCCAAAGGCATCGGTACATCACTCAAGCACTTTGCTGGTAACAACCAGGAAACACGCCGTATGACCTGCGACAGCGTTATTGATGAACGTGCTTTAAGAGAAATTTATCTTACCTCTTTTGAAAAAACAGTTAAACAGGCTCAGCCCTGGACAATAATGAATGCTTATAACCGTCTTAACGGTACGTACTGCGCAGAAAACAAATGGCTCCTTACAGATGTCCTTCGTGATGAATGGGGCTTCAAGGGTATGATCGTTACTGACTGGGGCGCAGAAAATGACCGTGTTGCAGGTCTTCTTGCAGGTCAGGAGCTTGAAATGCCCACCTCCAATGGTCTTGGTAATGCTCAGATTGTTGAAGCAGTCAAGGACGGCAGAATTCCTGAGGAATTCCTTGACAAGATGGTTGATAATGTTCTTACAGTTATCATGAAATCCAAAGAGGTTCTCGGTGACTATACATACGATAAAGACGCTCATCATCAGAAGGCTCGCGAAATCGCAGGTCAGTGTATGGTGCTTCTTAAAAACGATGATTCAATCCTTCCTCTCAAGAAGGATGCTGATATTGCAGTTATCGGTGAAATGGCTAAGAATCCTCGCTATCAGGGTGCAGGCTCATCACTTGTTAATGCTATCAAGGTTGACTGTGCTTATGACGAAATTCTTGCTAAGGGTGCAAAGGTTACTTATGCTCCCGGTTATTCAACTGCAAAGAAAAACAAAATCTCTGACGAGCAGTTTATCGCAGAGGCTGTTGAAGCAGCAAAGGGCAAGGATGCTGTTGTTCTCTTCATCGGTCTTACAGAGGAATTTGAATCCGAAGGCTTTGACCGTCGTCACCTCGGTATTCCTGCTCTTCACTCAAAGCTTGTTGAGGCAGTAAGTGCAGTAAATGAAAATGTTGTTGTTGCTATCTCAGGTGGTTCTGCTATTGAAATGCCTTGGGCAGACAAAGCAAAGGGTATTCTTAACTGCGTTCTTGGTGGTGAAGCATCAGGTAGTGCTGTAGCCGACATTCTCTTCGGTGATGTTAACCCCAGTGGTAAGCTTGCAGAAACATATCCCCTTTCACTTTCTGATAACCCCTCATTCAACTACTACCCCGGTTACACAGCATCAGTTGAATACAAGGAAAGTGTTTTCGTTGGATACAGATACTACGATACTGCTGAGAAAAACGTTCTCTTCCCCTTCGGTTACGGTCTTTCTTACACTAACTTCGAATATTCTGACATCAAGCTTTCTGCTGATTCTATCAAGGATACAGACAAGGTAACTGTTTCCTTCAAAATCAAAAACACAGGCTCTGTTGATGGTGCAGAGGTTGCTCAGGTTTATGTTTGCGACAACGAAAGCACAATTTTCAGACCCAAACAGGAGCTTAAAGGCTTTAAAAAGGTATTCCTTAAAGCAGGCGAAGAAACAGAGGTTTCAATTGAGCTTTGCAAGCGTGCATTTGCTTACTACAATGTAAACATCCACGATTGGCATGTTGAAAGTGGTAAATTCACTGTTAATATTGGTGCATCAAGCCGTGATATCAGACTTAGCGCTGAGCTTAATGTTGAATCAACAGTTGAGGCAGTAATTCCCGATTACAGAGCAACAGCTGCTAAATATTACAGCGCAGATATTATGAACATCACAGACGAGGAATTCGTTTCCGTTCTTGGCAGAGAGCTTCCTCCCCGTGAAATCAAGGCTTATCCCAACCTTACTCTTGTTAATACAATTGAAGACTCTGCTGCAGGTAAAAACGGTGCTAAGATCGTTGGTCTTATCAAGAAGCTTGTTGGTGAAGAAAGCATGGCATCAGGTATCGCTTTACAACTTCCCATCAAGAACCTTATCTCAATGAGCTTTGGTATTTTCAGTCCCAAAATGGCTGAACAGCTCCTTGACATTCTTAACGACAAAAAGCCTCTTGTTAGTGGTATTACAATTATGATTGTTAAAGCAATCCCCTCTGTTATCAAGGGTATTCCCAATCTTATGAAGATCTAAAGAAATTCGCCTCTACGAATTAATCGTAGAGGCGATATTTTCATCTTATTATATTTATTATCAATGCTTCTTCTTTTATGGGTTTTTCAGAAAATTCCAAGGCAGATAAAAATTTATCTTTAGAAGAAGCAAAGGCTTTTTCGTTGCAGGAATAGAGTGTTGCAAGGGTATCCCCCATCGATACTTTATCTCCTGTTTTTTTATTAAGCACAATACCTGCGCTCATATCAATGGTATCATCCTTGGTTTCTCTGCCTGCGCCTAAAATTACAGAAGCAATTCCGATGCTTTCTGCATCCATTTTTGAAATATAGCCATCATTTTCTGCTTTTATTTCAAAGCTGTAGGTTGCTTTGGGGAACAGGTCAGCATCTTCAAGCCATGCCTTATTTCCACCCTGAGAAGAAATCCACTCCTTGAATTTCTCTAAGGCTTTACCTGAAACAAGTGCATCCTCTGTTAATTTTCTCGCATCCTCAAGTGGAATTTTCTTTGAAAGAGAAACAATTTCTGAAGCCAAAGTCAGACAAACCTTCTTCAAGTCATCAGGACCTTCATTTTTAAGAACATCAATTGCTTCAATAACCTCAAGGGAATTTCCGATATTATTGCCCAAGGGCCTGTCCATATTGGTAATAACTGCTGCAGTATTTCTACCACAATTATTACCGATTTTAACCATCGCCTCAGCCAATTCCTTGGCTTCCTCCGGAGTTTTCATAAAAGCCCCCGAGCCACATTTAACATCGAGAACAATTGTATGTGAGCCTGCTGCAAGCTTTTTACTCATAATGCTTGAAGCAATAAGGGAAAGATTATCTACTGTTGCAGTAACATCGCGAAGAGCGTAAAGCTTTTTGTCTGCAGGAGTAAGATTCCCCGTCTGCCCTACAACAGCAACACCCGTTTTTTCTACCTGACTGAAAAATTCATCAGGTGAAAGAGCAGTATCAAAGCCTTCGATAGACTCCAATTTGTCAATAGTGCCACCTGTGTGCCCTAAACCACGGCCACTCATTTTAGCCATAACACAGCCAAGGGAGGAAACAATAGGTGCAACTATTAAAGTTGTTTTATCGCCAACGCCTCCTGTACTATGCTTATCAACTGTCAGATCACCAAAGCGAGACAAATCAACGGTATCCCCTGAATGAGCCATAGCAAGTGTCAGGTCTGCAGTTTCCCTTTCGTCCATACCCTGAAAGAAAATTGCCATACAAAGTGCAGATGCCTGATAATCATGAATAGAGCCATCAACATAGCCCTTTATAAAAAAGTCTATTTCTTCCTTTGAAAGAGCGAAGCCATCTCTCTTCTTTTTTATAATATCGTATATTCTCATAGTTACCTCACATTATCGGGTGAAAATGAAAGTGGTAAAAGCTCCTTCAATGTAACATTTTGGAAGCTATTCTCTGTTTCGCCTAAAAGGAATTCAAAATCATCATCGCAAAACTCTCTTAAAACCTGACGACAAACACCACAAGGAGCAAAAATACCGTTTATCGTTCCATCTTTTCCACCGACAACTGCAATTTTTGAAAATGCTTTTTCTCCCTCGGAAATCGCCTTGAAAACTGCAACTCTTTCAGCACATACTGTTGGTCCGAATGCTGCATTTTCAATATTTGTTCCTGTAAACACCTTGCCATTTTTGCAAAGGAGTGCTGCTCCCACCTTACAGTTAGAATACGGTGAATAGGAATGCTCCATCGCCTTTATTGCCAATGCGTATAACTCTTTATCTGTCATAAAATCACTCTTTTATAAGAATTTCTTTAATAGTTTTTGAAATATAATCATAGCCCTCAATTGTACCGAGATTTTCGGGCTCAATGGTCTTACTGTACATAACAAAGGGAACACATTCTCTTGTATGGTCTGTTCCCTTGAATTTCGGGTCACATCCGTGGTCTGCAGTAATAATAAGTGCATCACTTTCGCTCATTTTTTCAACGAAGCCACCCAACCATTCATCGAACTCTGTAAGGGCTTTTGCGTAACCATCTGCATCTCTTCTGTGGCCGTAAACCATATCAAAATCAACAAGATTCACAAAGCAAAGCCCCTTGAAATCCTTGTTCTGATATTCGGTTATTTTGTTCATTCCGTCCTGATTATTCTGAGTGAACACATACTCCGTAAGACCTTTTCCTGCAAAAATATCGTGTATTTTTCCAACACCAATAACATCAAAGCCTTTGCTTTTGAGTTCATCAAGCACTGTTTCTTCAGGTGGTTCAATGGAAAAATCATGACGATTTGCAGTTCTTCTGAATGGGTAGTCGCCCTCAAAGGGTCGGGCAATTACTCTACCAACACCAAAATCGCCCTTTAATATTTCACGGGCTATTCTGCAATATTCATATAGCTTTTCAGGTGGGACTATGCTTTCGTGGGCTGCAATCTGAAAGACGCTGTCTGCAGAGGTGTAAACTATCAGATCACCTGTTTTAAGATGCTCTTCGCCATAGTCCTTTATAACCTCTGTGCCCGAATATGTCTTATTGCAGATAACCCCTCTGCCTGTTTTATCTGAAAATTCTTTCAATATACTTTCAGGAAATCCCTCAGGGAATGTGGGTAATGGCTTTTCGGAAACTACGCCTGCAATTTCCCAATGACCAATGGTTGTATCTTTGCCCATTGATTTCTCACAAAGCCTTGCAACCTTACATCTCAAAGTACCGTCACCAAGATATGAAAGGCCGTCAATATGAGAAAAGCCCATTGAAAGAAGATTTTTTATATTAAATTGTTTTGATTTCGAAATCGATTTTATTGTGTTTGCACCCTCATCGCCGAAAGCCCTAGCATCAGGTGCGTCACCGATTCCGCAGCTATCAAGAACAATGAGAAATACTCTTTTTATATTTTTCATAATCTGATCGCCGTTTCAAGTGAAAGCTTCATCATATCTGTAAAGGAATTCTGTCTATCCTCAGAAGAAAGTGCTTCCCCTGTTACAAGATGATCCGAAACTGTTAAAATTGCAAGGGCATTTTTGCCACTTCTTGCAGCATTCATATAAAGTGCTGCAGCTTCCATTTCAACGCCTAAAACGCCCATTTTTCGCCATAAATCTGCTGAGGTCAAGCCCTCGGGGAGACCTTCATTATCGTTATAAAACACATCGGATGAAACAACATTACCAACAACAAAGGGAAGCCCCATTTCCTCTGCAATATCTGCCGAGGTCTTGAGCAGCTTATAATCTGCAATAGGTGCAAATGTACCTGGAAGATTAAAAGTGTGGGCGTAGCTTGAATCTGTACATGCACCCTGAGCGATAATAATATCTCTCACCTTAACCTTTTCGCACATACCACCTGCAGAGCCGACGCGTATGATATTTTCCACACCGAAAAAGTTGAAAAGCTCGTAGCTGTAAATACCGATTGAGGGCATACCCATACCTGAAGCCATAACAGAAACCGGTACACCCTTATATGTTCCTGTGTAGCCGTGAATGCCACGGACATTGTTGACTAATTTAGCATTTTCAAGAAAATTTTCTGCAATAAATTTTGCTCTTAAAGGGTCACCGGGCATAAGCACGGTTTTAGCAAAATCCTCAGGTGTTGCATTTATATGAGGTGTTGGGTAAGTCATAGTAAAACTCCTTAAACTCTATACATTTTGTACATTGTTGAGTACAATCCATTCTGAGCGACAAGCTCCTCGTGGTTACCACTTTCGGCAATTCCGTCCTTGGTTACAACAAGTATTTTATCTGCATTTTTGATAGTTGTGAGTCTGTGGGCAACCGTTATTGTTGTTCTGCCCTTTGCAAGTCTCTCCAAGGACTGCTGAACGAGATATTCGCTTTCGTTGTCGAGCGCACTTGTTGCCTCGTCAAGAATAAGTATTTTCGGATTTTTCAGGAATACTCGGGCAATGCTGATTCTTTGCTTCTGCCCTCCTGAAAGCTTAACGCCTCTTTCGCCAACATAGGTATCAAAGCCGTCGGGAAGCTTATCAATAAACTCCTCTGCGCCTGCAAGACGAGCAGCTTCTCTTATTTCTTCATCAGTTGCGCCCGGTTTTCCGTATTCAATATTTTCTCTTACTGTACCCGAGAACAAATAAACATCCTGCTGAACAATACCGATATTTTCACGAAGGCTTTTAAGAGTAACCTCCCTGATATCTGTTCCGTCAATTTTTATACTACCCTCAGAAAGCTCATAAAAACGAGGAATGAGGTTACAGATGGTTGTTTTACCTCCACCTGAGGGGCCGACAAGAGCATAGCTTTCGCCACTGCCGATATTGATATTCACATTATCAAGAACCTCATCAGTTTCATCAGAATACTTAAATGTTACATTTTCAAAATCAATCCTGCCCTCTGTAACCACAAGCTCCTTTGCATCATCCTTATCCTGAATTGTAGGCTCTGTATCCATAATTTCTGCAAAGCGCTCAATGCCTGTCATACCTCTCTGGAACTGCTCAGCAAAGTCGATAATTCGTCTTATTGATGTAAGAAGCGTACCTATATAGAGAAGATATGCGATATAGTCTGCTGCATTGATTTTTCCTTTAACAAGAGCAAAGGCGCCTGCAACAACTATAAGAATATACATTACGCCCTCGAAAACTCGGTTAATTGAGCTGTGGGAGCCCATATATTTATAAACCTTGGATTTTATTTCAAGGAACTTTTCATTACCTTTTTTGAATTTGGTCTCTTCAATATGCTCATTTGCAAAGGATTTAACCACGCGAACACCTAAAAGAGAATCCTCTATCTGTGAATTAAGCTCACCAACCACAACTCTTGACTGACGGAAGCCCTCGTGCATACGCTTTTTGAAATATTTAAGACAAATTGCCATAACAGGAATAACTGCAAAAAGAATGAGCGTAAGAGGAAGATTTATAAAGCTTAAAATTGTAAAGGATACTACAATTTTAATACCTGCTATGAAAAACTCCTCAGGACAATGATGGGCAAACTCCGTAACATCAAACAGGTCGCTTGTGATACGGGACATAATTGTACCAACCTTGGTATTGTCATAATAGGAATAGGAAAGCTTCTGCAAATGCCCAAATAAATCCTTACGCATAGCAGTTTCCATTTTTGTTCCCATAATATGCCCGACGGATGCCATATAATAGTTTGCCACTGCATCAATTATTCTCATAACAAGATATGCCCCACCAACAAAAAGAATAATTGATGGAGTCAACATAGAAATATCAGTTGTTACTGCATTTGTTATATATCGAACTATCAATGGAAGCGCTAATTCGCAGACAGTTGTAAGCGATGCGCAGAACAAATCGAATATCATTGTTCTGATATGTAATTTGTAATAAGGCAAAAAGCGTTTCAAAAGCTTTGCCGTGCTTGTTTTTCTTTCATTTGCTTTTTTCATTTTTTCCACCCAAATTAACAAAAAGCTATTGCAAAACAGTTGCTGCCTTGCAATAGCTTAATTAATTACATTTTTTCAACAACTGTTTTAACAGCATTTACAAAGATTTCGAGACCTTTTTTGAGAGTTTCATCGTCAGCTAAAAGGCAAGGCATAAGCTTAACAACATCGTTGTTTCTGCCTGCTCTTTCAACGATAAGACCGTTGTCAAAGCATTCTCTTACAATCGCTCTTGAAACTGCATCGGGAGCTACCTTGTTACAGTCAACGCCCCACATAAAGCCAATACCACGAACATCAAAGCTCTCATTGATTTCCTTAACCTTGCTGAGATACTCCTTGATGATTTCGCTCTTGCGCTGAACCTCTTTTTCAACATTGTCCTTAAGCATAAGCTCAAGACCAGCTTTAGCAGCAACAATTGAAAGCTGACTGCCACGGAAGGTTCCGTTATGCTCACCGGGCTTCCACACATCAAGTTCGGGCTTGAAGAGAACAAGGGCAAAGGGCATACCGTAGCCACCGATAGATTTTGAAAGAGTAACAATATCAGGAGTGATGCCTGCTCTTTCAAATGAAAAATATGTTCCTGTTCTCGCAGAGCCAACCTGAATATCGTCACAAACAAGAAGAATATCGTTTCTTGTGCAGAATTCGCGAAGACCCTTAAGGAACTCCACGCTGAATACATGAATACCACCATCTGCCTGAACAGGCTCAACAAATACTGCTGCAGGCTTTGAAACACCTGAATGGTCGTCATCAAGAAGAGTCTGCATATATTTGAGTACATCAAGCTCAGGGAACATATATGGTGTGGGTATATGAGTTACATCAGTGAGAACAACTCCTGCGCCCTCTCTTGAATCTCTGTCAGTTGTCATTGAAAGAGAGCCGAGAGTCATACCGTGAAAGGCACCCATAAATGCAAAAATGTTATTTCTCTTTTTAACCTTTCTTGCAAGCTTGAGTGCTGCTTCGACTGCATTTGTTCCTGTTGGACCGGGGAACTGAATCTTATAATCGAAGCCACGGGGCTGGAGAATATTCTTTTCAAAATATTCAATAAAATCCCTTTTGGCAGATGTAAACATATCAAGAGAATGAATTATTCCGTCACTTTCAAGATAGTTAATAATCTGAGCCTTAATATAGTCATTGTTATGACCATAGTTAAGAGCACCTGCACCACAGAAAAAGTCAATATATTCCTTGCCATCCTCAGCTGTAATGACAGAGCCCTTAGCTTTAGTGAAAACTGCAGGGAAATTACGGCAATAAGAGCGTACCTCTGATTCATATTTGTCAAAAACTGATGTATTCATAAGCATTTTCCTTTCAAATGCGTCATAATCGGATTTATTATATCACTTTATTCTAAATATTCCAATAGTTATTTTAAATTTTTAATACAATATATTTCTACCTTATATATTGAAATTTGCATTAAATTTTGTTATGATTTATGATGTATAAATTTGGACCTAATGCACCCAACTAAATTGAAAAGGAGTGTTCAGATGGCACAGCCTATCAAACTTTACCCTCAGCTTACAAGGGTATCGAGCCATTTCAAAAAGTACGATATTGAAGTACCTAAGGCTCTTTTAGAGGCACGTCCTCAAAAGCCCGATTTGTCCGACTTCCCATACCCCCTTCCTCAGAAAAAAAAGGACTACACCTGCTTCTGCGAAGGCAAAAACGGTGTTATGTGGTACGGCTCAAACGGTGGCGTTACCCGTTATAATCCCAATGCAGACAATCTCTATGATGTTGTTATGTATTTCGGTGCAAGACGCGATCTTATGGACAACAATGTTCAGGCTCTCGTTCCCGATGATGCAGACGGCGTATGGGTTCTCACAGAAAAGGGCGTAACTCATATCGCTATGGAAAAAATGACTATGGAAGAGAAATCCTACAAGCTTCTTGAAGAAACTCTTACATATGTTCAGCGTCATGGTATGGTAAGCCAGAAGCGTCTTGCAGAGCCCGGCAATCTTAAATCTGCTCTTCCCTATGGACATTCAGACAATGACGGTAGCTTCTCCTCAGGCTATGCTATGGGCGAAATCTTCCGTTATGCAACTCTTAAAAGAGAAAAGGGCGATTACGCTCATGAAACTCTTGAAGCAAGAGAGGTTGCTATGAGAGCAAGCGAAGCAAACCTTCTTCTTATGTATATTGCAGGTCGTGGTAATGGCTTCGTTGCAAGAACATATCTTACAAAGGACGAGCCTGTTCCGGACGACGGACTTTTCTACAAGAAAAACGGCGCAACTGCTTCTTGCATTAGCACAACAGATTCAAGAAACAAAAATATTGTCGGTCTTGAAGTAAAAGCAGATGCTCCCATTCCCGAAAGACTCCGTAAATATTACACCTCCGAGGGCTATGAAGATACTGATATCACCTACAAGGGTGACACAAGTAGTGACGAAATAACTCATCACTATATGCATCTTCTTGTTGCTCACGAATTTTTAGGCTGCGAAGACCCCGAATACGATGAGCTTCTCAAAACTGCCGCAAGAAACACAATGAACCATATCATTGACAACGGCTTCCAGCTTCGCGAAGCAAACGGTCAGCCTACGACCTGGGCAAAATGGAATGAAGATTATTTCAATTCAGGTATGGGATGGGCAGACGCTTGTCTTAATGCTGCTGAGCTTCTTATGTTCCTTAGAGTTACAATGCACATTACAGGCGAAGAGGGCAAATTCCTCGAAACCTACAATATGCTCTGCGACGAAAAGGGCTATGACCAGCTTGCAACAGGTCACTTTGACCGATTCCATCAGGTTTGCCTTCAGGGAGGCATTGACGACCGCGAGGACATTATGTATGGTGACCATAACCTTGCAGTTCTTGCCCATTGGGGGCTTGCTACTCTCGAAACTGACCCCGTAAGAAAGCAGCGCTTCCTTGACGGCTTCAGAAGCTGGAGATATTCTCTTGCTCCCGAATTCAACCCCTGCTATGACTTCCCCTACTTTCTCTCTGACCCTGAGGCACAGCCCAACGCGGAAAGAGTGAGAACCTGGTTCTATCGCTTTAATGCTTCCCGTCTTGCAAGTAATGTTTCCCTTACATCAAGACGCGATTATCCCGTTCGTACATATATGGGCGGCTATAAAGAGGTTTCTGCACTTCCCACAAACGACGAAAGATTTATTGCAAAGCTTGACAGAAACCCCCTTGAATACAAGGATGAAGACAGTGGTGGCGTTTATTGTGTTGAAAGCTGCTATGTCTTCACTTTCGGCTATTGGTTGGGAAGATACTTCGGATTTATTGAGGAGGGTGAAGAATAATGGATAAAACAATCAAGCTTGTCGGCAACGCTCACCTTGACCCAATCTGGCTCTGGCGTTGGCAGGAGGGCTGCGCAGAGGTTCTTCAAACCTTCCGTAGCGCTCTGGACAGATTAAAAGAATATAAAGACTTCGTTTTCACCTGCTCTTCTGCAGCATATTATCAGTGGGTTGAAGAAATTGACCCTGAAATGTTTGAAGAAATCAAAGCAATGGTTAAAAAAGGCAGATGGGTACCCGTTAATGGTTGGTGGGTTCAGCCCGACTGCAATATGCCCTCAGGCGAAAGCTTCGCTCGTCAGGCTCTTTACAGTCAGCTTTACTACTACGAAAAATTCGGCATCACCTGCAAAACAGGTTATAACGTTGACTCCTTCGGCCACAACGCAAATCTTCCTCAGCTTCTTAAAAAGGCCGGTATGAACACCTATGTGTTCCAGCGTCCCGGTATGCACGAAAATGCAGAAATTCCTGAAAATCTTTTCTGGTGGGACGGTGCAGACGGCACTCGCATTATGACCTACAGACTTCCTGACGGCTACGGCACAGACGGAATAGAGGCTCTCGAAAGACGAATCGAAAATATGAACGAGAGAGCTGAGCAGACAGGTCACGGAATGATGCTCTTCTACGGCATCGGCAACCATGGTGGTGGACCCACAAGAGGCGATATTGAATATCTCAAAGAAAATCTCGAAAGAGAGGGCTACAATGACCTTGAGTTCTCTTCTCCCGATGAATATTTTGAGGATATGCTGGGACAGTTCCTCAAGCTCCCCGTTTGGCAGGATGAATTACAGCACCATGCAAGTGGCTGCTACAGCGCAACCTCTCTCGTAAAGGCTCTTAATCGCCGTGCTGAAAACCTTCTTGCAGCATCAGAAAAATGGGACACAATTTCTTCAATTGTTACTGATTCTGCTCCTAAAACAAAGCAGTTCGAGGATGCATGGAAAAAGGTTTGCTTCAATCAGTTCCACGATATTATGTGTGGCTGCTCCATTATGGAGGCCTACGAGGATGTTAAGGACTCTCAGGGCTACGCTATGAACATAGCATCTGAAGGCTATAACAATGCAGTTCTCAAAATCGCTCGCAAGGTTGACACTTGGATTGATGGCGTAAGCGATCCCATCTTTGAGGAGCGTCATTTTGCAGGCTTTATGCCCAAGAGCTTCCCAAGACCCATTATCGTGTTCAACCCTCATTCATATGATATTGAGCTTCCCGTAAGAACAAGTCATCCCTCAAAGGCTGTTACTGATTCAGAGGGTAACTCTGTGCTTTTCCAGAATGTTCGCGCTTCCCGTTCAAACGACAACCATCTTGACACTATGTTCATAGCTAAGGTTCCTGCTTTTGGTTATGCAACCTATTGGTTGGAGTTAGACAGCGAAATGAAAGCAGACAAGGAGCTTTCAAGCGAGCCGGATTTCTTTATGGAAAACGAATTTGTTTCTGTTGAGCTTGATGCTCAGACAGGTTACATAAAGAGCCTTGTAAACAAAGAAACCAACACAGAATATGCTAGCGATAATTTCCTCGCTATTCCCACAGTTATTGATGACCACGAAACTGACACCTGGGCGCATAATGTTTTCAAATTCCACAATGTAAAGGGTCTTATGGAATTAGTAAGCATTGAAAGAGTGGAAAAGGGCGCACTTCGTTCAGTTATCCGTACAGTACATAAATTCAATGACTCATATCTTACTCAGGAATTCATACTTGCCAAGGGTCAGAAGACTATAAAGGTTGACTGCAAGGCAATGTGGCAGGAAAAATTCACTCTTCTCAAATTTGCATTCCCCATTGGTGGAAGCGAAGAGATTTCTACTTATGAAATTCCTGCAGGCTTTATCAAGCGTCCCTGTGACGGTGACGAGGAGGTTGCTCTCAACTGGGCTGACCTTACCGTTTCCAAGAACGGCAAGCGCTTCGGTATCTCTGTAATGAGTGATTCCAAATACAGCTATGATTGCCCCGGTGCAGAATTAAGACTTACTGCATTGAGAAATGTTATTTTCGCTGACCACTATTCATACAGACCCGATGCAAACTTCAACTTCACAGATGAAGGCTTGAATCGTTTCTCCTATGGTATTTATCTTCACGACGATGAGGCTGAAAGCAGCGATGTTGTTAAAGAAGCTCATCTTTTCAACAACAATGTTGTTACAGTTCCCGAAAGCTACCACAAGGGCACTCTTCCTCAGAAGAATTGCTTCCTTTACACAAATGCAGACAATGTTCTCATTACTGCTCTTAAGCGTTGCGAGGACGGCAGCGGTGACCTTATCATAAGACTTTATGAAACAAAGGGTATTGAGTCCACTCGTTGCTACATTATGTCAAAGCTCTTCGATAACGGCTTCTGGTTCGATATCGGAAAGCACGAAATCAAGACCTTCCGTGTTGACAGAGAGCTTAATGTTAAAGAAACAAACTTCCTTGAAGGAATTGTTGAATGAAAAGTTAAATCAATAAAATGAAAGAAGGAAAAATATGGAAAACTTAATGGACTTCGGCTCAAAAATCATGAGTATTTTTGAAGCTGTAATGGGAATGGATTTTACATCCGAAATCGTTCCGATGCTCATTATGTGGGCAATCGGTGGCCTCCTCATTTACCTTGCAATTGCAAAGGATATGGAGCCTACTCTCCTTTTACCTATGGGCTTCGGTACAATTCTTGTTAACCTTCCTCTCGCTCTTACAGAGGGTGTTATCTCAGAGCATGGTGCAATTGAGGTTCTTTACAACGCAGGTGTTGCAAACGAGCTTTTCCCCTTGCTCCTATTCATCGGTATCGGTGCAATGATTGACTTCGGTCCTCTTCTCTCAAATCCGAAGCTTATGATTTTCGGTGCTGCTGCTCAGTTTGGTATTTTCTTCACTCTCAGCGTTGCATCCCTCTTCTTCCCCATCAACGAGGCTGCTTCAATCGCTATTATCGGTGCTGCAGACGGCCCCACATCCATCTTCGTTGCAACTGCTCTTAATTCAAAATACATCGGTGCTATCATCGTTGCAGCATACTCCTATATGGCTCTTGTGCCCATCGTTCAGCCCCCTGTTATCAAGCTTCTTACAACTAAGAAGGAACGCAAAATCCGTATGAAATACGAGGGTAAATCTGTTTCTAAAACAACAAGAATTCTCTTCCCCATCGTTGTTTCAATTATTGCAGGTGTTGTTTCTCCCCAGTCTGCAGTTCTTATCGGCTTCCTTATGTTCGGTAACCTTATCAGAGAGTGTGGCGTTCTTGACTCACTTTCAGAAACAGCTCAGAAGGTTCTCGCAAACCTTATCACAATCCTCCTCGGTATCACTGTCGCAAGAAACATGAATGCTGACGCTTTCCTTACATGGGAAACAGCTCTCATTCTTGGACTCGGCCTTGTAGCATTCATTTTCGATACTGCAGGTGGCGTTCTCTTCGCAAAATTCTTAAACATCTTCCTTCCCGAAGGAAAGAAATTCAACCCCATGATTGGTGCTGCAGGTATTTCTGCATTCCCCATGAGCTCTCGCGTTGTTCACAAGCTTGGTCTTGAAGCAGATAACCAGAACTTCCTTCTTATGCACGCAACAGGCGTTAACGTTTCAGGTCAGGTTGCCTCCGTTATCGCAGGTGGTATGATTCTTAATTTCTTCGGTAACTGATAGGAGGTAGCAAATATGTTTAATTTACTTTCACAGGCTGCTCAGGCAGGTACAGTTGAAGGACTTTCCTTCACAACAGAAAATATTGGTGAAGCTCTTCTTTGTTCAGGTGCTGGTATGGTAGGTATCTTCGTTGTTGTTGGTATCATCATCGGTAGCGTTTCAATTCTCAATAAGATTGGTTCATCAAAGAAATGACAATAATTTCAGGGACTGCTTCGGCAGTCCTTTTTTGTTTTTTGCACATAAATGTAATATAATTTTCATTAAACTTGTTACTTGTTTTCGCGCTTATAAAGCATTACAATATAATATAACTTAATATGGGGTATTGGAGCGTGATACTTTGACTAAAGAAAAAGTAAATAAAAACCCCCTATGGCAAACAACCAACAAGGAAAGAAAAAGCTATTACATATACTTTACCGGTCAGAATATGATTTATACTCTTGTTACAACAATTCTGACAACAGCGCTTCTTTTCCAGGGTATTGATGTTGCCAAGGCTGCAGGTATTACCCTGCTTATAAAAATCTGGGACGCTGTCAATGATGCAATTTTCGGTTGCATATTTGACAAAATCCGTTTCAAAAGTGGAAAGAAATTTGTGCCCTGGCTTAAAATTTCTTTGATTGCTATTCCCGTTTCAACGGTATTGCTATTCTCAATGCCCAAGGACGGAAGCGAGGCATTCAAGCTTGCCTGGTATGCAATAACCTATATTCTTTGGGATACTGCTTACACACTCTGTGATGTTCCCATTTACGGTATGGTTACTGCTATGACTGAGCGCCTTGATGAAAGAACTGCTCTCCAGTCTTACAAGAGCATCTGGGGTGGTGTTGGCTCAGGTCTTTCAACCATTCTCGCAACGCTTCTTGCAGGCGAAGGAATTGGCTTCAGCTACAGCACAGTTTCAATCATCATTGCAGTTGTTGCTCTTATCACAATGACATTCATCTGCAAAAATGGTGTTGAGCGTTGCGTTGGTGAGCAGGATGAATCCTTTACTGTGAAAAAGATGTTCAAATATCTTTTCTCAAACAAAAATCTCCTCATTTATTACGCAGGCGTCTTCTTCTACAGTGGTGCTAATATTGCAGGACAGATGACCTTGATTGTAGCCTTTTATCTTTTCAAGAGCTCACAGTTCAGTCTTGTGGTTATGGCGCTTTCAGCAATCCCCTCTCTTGTCTTCTCCTTGCTTGTTCCCAAAATGGTAGAAAAGTTTGACAAGATGAAGATTTTTATGTTCAGTGGCGCTCTCACAATCGGATTAAGTGTTATTATGTGGCTCTTGGGCTACAACAACATCTGGCTTATTGTTGCACTTTATGTCATCCGTTCTATTCCCCAGAGCATCAGTGGTGTTATGTTATTTATGTTCACACCTGACTGCGCTGAATATGGTAAATTCAAATCCGGCATCGATGCAAAAGGTATTACCTTTGCAATTCAGACCTTTATGGCAAAGCTTACAGGCGCTGTTTCTTCAGCCCTTTACTTATTCCTTCTTGGTGTTATCAAATGGAAGGATGTTTCTGCAGCAGAAAACTTCGATCAGCTTAAGGATTTAGGTATTACTCAGTCTGCCGAAACTCTTGATGGCTTGTGGTTCCTCTTTATAATGGTTCCTGCTATCGGTATTGCTTTAGGTATGATTTTCTGGGCCTTCTACAAGCTCCGTGATCACGATGTTCAGCTTATGACTGATGCTAACAACGGCAAAATCACAAGAGAAGAAGCCCTCGAAAAAATGATAAACAAAAAAGAATTTATTAAATAAGGAAAGGTGAAATACATGAAATTGACAAAGAAGATTCTCGCTGTTATCTGCGTTGTTGCTATGCTTGCAGGTGTTCTTTCAACTGTTGGCTACGCAGCAAGTGCTGACAGAGACTACACAATTATCAACCCCTATGCTGATGTTGACTGGTCCTGGGATCAGTACAAATCCGATCTTCACTCTCACACAACTGCATCAGACGGTAGCGATTCTCTTAAGGATATGCTCGAGGTTAACTACAAATATGGCTTCGATGTATATGCTGTAACAGACCATGGTACTGTTAACTACTCCTGGACAGAACAGGATGTAATTCCTGCTCTTAAGATTTTCGTTGATATGAAGGAACCCGGCACAGAAATGGTTGCTCTTAATCCCGAGGGTGGACTTACATTTGAAGGTGACCGTTATAGCCTCGTAACAGAAAATGGCGACGATTATTATTATCAGACATATGCAGACGGCACAGAAGGTCAGAAGATGCTTCGTGTTCCCTTTGGTATTGAAAACAACCCCAGCTCTCTTAACAACGCTCATGTAAACTCCTGGTTCGTTGACTATGGTCACGGTATTCTTGGTGGTACAAGCGACTACGAAACACCTATCAAGGCTGTTGACGAGCTCGGAGGTCTTTCAGTAATCAATCACCCCGGCGAATACACAAATGCTCGTGACGAGGACTGCACTGCAGACGCTTACGACTACAGCAACTCAACCTACAAATATTACATTGATAAATTCACAAACCTTCTCAGAGAATATCCCTCTTGTATGGGTATTGATATGAACAGCAAGGGCGACTCCAGAACTCGTTTCGACAGAAAGCTTTGGGATATTCTTCTTATGAATCTTGCTCCCGAAGGAAGAAATGTTCTTGGTATTGCATCAAGCGACGCTCACAGC
Organism: Acutalibacteraceae bacterium; assembly: GCA_045631405.1. GTDB lineage: Bacteria > Bacillota > Clostridia > Oscillospirales > Acutalibacteraceae > DTU089. The sequence goes on from JAZQUT010000004.1 coordinate 26,713, forward strand.
GTTGGTGCTGCTTACACAGGCTACACAATGATGCTTATGCCCGAAAACACCTCTGAAAACCTTAAAACAGCAATGAGCAAGGGTACATTCTTTGCTGCAAGTAAAAAGCTTGGTAACAATGAAGAGCTTAAAGAAATCTGCAATTATCTCCTTGAAAATGGTGATGCTGAGGCAGTTGCTATTGCAGAGGATGTTCTCGCTCGTCAGGCTGAAGATTACAACGCAAAATATGAAGCTCCCCTTGATGTTGAAGCACCTTATGTAAACGCTGTAATCGTTGACGATGCAGAAGATTCTATCACTCTTGACACAACAGATGATCTTTGCATCCGTTGGATCGCAAATGGTAACACAATTGCTTACGGCAACTCTCTTGACCTTGATGAATACGGTTCAAAAATTGGTAGCTACGTAAGAGCTGAAATCTTTGGCGTAGGTGGTATCGTTTATACTCAGGCATTCCTTCTTGAATACGACGGTGCTCCCATTGACACAACCGAAGAAGACAAGTTCTATGATTTTTGGGAGTTCGCAAGCTTCATTCCCGATAACATCGTAAGATTCTTTGCTTCTCTTGATATTTTCAAGTACATCTGGGAAGCTCTCAACTAATATAAATAATTTAACCACCACTTAAAAAGTGGTGGTTTTTTATTGTATTATTAATTCCATTGTGATAAAATATCTTATATATTGTTCAAAAGAGGTAATTTTATGAATGCTATTATAACTGTTGTTGGTAAAGACAAGGTAGGCATTATGGCTGGTGTTTGCGTTGTTCTCCAGAAAATCAATGTAAATATTCTCGATATAAGCCAGACTGTTATGCAAAATATGTTCACAATGAATATGCTTGTTGATGTTAAGGAAGCTAATGTTTCTTATCCCGAAATTGTTGATGCACTTGATAAAGAGGGCGAGCGCTTAGGCGTCAGCATCCGTATTCAGCGAGAAGACATTTTTGATGCTATGCACAAAATCTGAGGTGACTTATGCTTAATCAACGCGAAATTATTGAAACGCTCAATATGATTGATAATCAGCATCTTGACATCCGTACAATTACTATGGGTATCTCTTTGCGCTCCTGTGGTCATCCTGACCCCAAAATCTGCGCAGATAAGATGTATGATAAAATAACTAAATACGCTGAAAACCTTGTTAAAACAGGTGAAGACCTTGAAAGAGAGATGGGTATTCCGATTATTAACAAGAGAATTTCTGTTACTCCTATTGCTATTGCTGCAGAAAGCTGCGAAACAGAGGATTACACAATCTTCGCTCAGGCTATGGACAGAGCTGCAAAGGAATGTGGCGTAAACTTTATCGGTGGCTTCTCTGCTCTTGTTCAGAAGGGTTTTACTATCGGCGACAGAAGACTTATTAATTCTATCCCCGAGGCTCTTGCAACTACTGATTTTGTTTGCTCATCCGTTAATATCGGTTCAACAAAGGCTGGTATCAATATGGACGCAGTAAAGCTTATGGGTCAGACCATTAAGAAAACAGCCAAAAGAACCGAGGACAGAGACGGCTTCGGCTGTGCAAAGCTCGTTGTTTTCTGTAACGCAGTTGAAGATAATCCCTTTATGGCAGGTGCCTTCCATGGTGTTGGCGAGCCTGAATGTGCAATAAATGTCGGTGTATCAGGCCCCGGCGTTGTTTATAATGCTCTTAAACAAATCAAGGGTGAGCCCTTTGATGTTGTTGCTGAAACAATAAAGAAAACTGCATTTAAGATTACAAGAATGGGTCAGTTAATGGCAAGCGAAGCTTCAAAGCGTTTGGGTGCTGAATTCGGCATTGTTGACCTTAGTCTTGCTCCCACTCCTGCTATCGGCGACTCTGTTGCAAGGATTCTTGAAGAAATAGGTGTTGGTGTCTGTGGAACTCACGGTACAACTGCTGCTCTTGCAATGCTTAACGATGCAGTAAAAAAGGGGGGCGTTATGGCTTCCTCACATGTTGGTGGTCTTTCAGGTGCATTTATTCCTGTTTCTGAAGACGAGGGTATGATTGCTGCTGCAGAAAAGGGCGTTCTTACTCTCGATAAATTAGAGGCTATGACCTGTGTTTGCTCCGTTGGTCTTGATATGATTGCCGTTCCCGGCGACACAAGCGCAGAAACTATTTCTGCAATTATTGCCGACGAGGCTGCTATCGGTATGATAAACAGCAAAACAACTGCTGTAAGAATTATTCCTGCACCTGGTAAAACCGTTGGTGACTCTATTGAAATGGGTGGACTTTTAGGTACTGCTCCTGTAATGCCTGTTCATAACGAAGGTTGTGCAGACTTCATCAACAGAGGTGGGAGAATTCCTGCTCCTCTTAACAGCTTAAGAAACTAAATCAAATATATTGGACTATAGGGTGTGTAAATATGATAATTCTTAACGAACATTTTAAAGAGGTTGAAAAAAGATTAGGCTTCCCTCAGGAAGCTGTTGAGCTTTTTGAAAAAGCTGCAACAAAAATTGATACTTGTAAAAGCCTCAACAAAAAATTTGAAGCGATCTTCAACGAATTCCTTTTCCCTAAGGCTCATGATTTCGGTAAGCTTTTTGACAAGGTTAAACCTCTTTCAATAATTTACGGCATTAAGGAATACACCTTAGATATGGTTTTCCTCATCCGTGCAGCAGAGGTTATGCACGATCTCTACAAGGAAAGAGGCTTAAGCGAAGAGCTTTTCTGGCACACAATAAAGGATTTGAAATACAAATATGATGAATGTGTTAAATGCAAAGGAGTTCACGGCACCTTTGTTCCTTGGTGGAATACAGGCTTTTATTCACTCGAGCGCTTTGCATTGGGCAGATACCAGTTTGATATGACTACATATGGTGGCGAGGATTTCACCTCTTCTGCAGGTATTACAATCAAAAAGGGTGATAAAACTCTCGGCTTCCACATCCCCTCTTCAGGAATCCCCCTTACAGACGATGTTCGCCTTGATTCTTTCAAGCAGGCATATCAGTTCTTCCCTGAATTCCGTCGCGAGGATGGCCTTATGATTTTCGAATGTGGCTCATGGCTTATTTACGAGGGATACAAGGATTTCCTTCCTGAAAATTCCAACATCCTCAAATTTATCGGTGACTTCGAAATTGTTTCAAGTGAAGCAAGAGACAAATTCAATGATGCCTGGAGAATCTTTAACAAAAGTGGTTATAAATCACCTAAAAAATGGGACGAAAATACATCAATGCAGAGAGCATTCAAAAAGCATGTTCTCGGTGGTGGCAAGACCGGTCACGGCCACGGCATCATCGTATTTGACGGTGAAAAAATCGTTAGATAAAAAAATTAAACCTTCCTTTCTTTTCGAAAGGAAGGTTTTTTATTTTATACAGATTTTGCTGCCATACGTCTTATATAGAAAGCATCAAGAACATCAATAACACCATCAACTGCTACATCGTTGGCAATAAAGAAATATTGCTGTTCTTCAGAATACACTATATCCTCCATACCAACTGCTATGGATTTTTCGTAGTCATCGTTAGTTATACAACCATCACCATCAACATCACCCATAACGATAAACAACTTATATTCAATGAGCTCCCCTGTGCTCTTAAGAATTACTCTCATTGTTGAACCTGTGCCCACAAAGCTCTCGTCTGCAAGCTCTTCACCAAGGTAGTTTCTGAACTCAACAATAAGTTCATCTTCAGTATAGCCCTGATTCTGTTCAATTTCTGCAAGAACATCGTTTTTAATATCGTTATCATCTGTTTTGGGATCAATAATGCTTTCTTCATAACCCCTTGTTGCATCAAGCTCAGTTCTTAAATCTTTAAGTTCCTGAGTTTTATCATCAACCAAATCCTGTTCATCTTTGGTAAGATCCTTAGAAAGTTCCTTATCAAGAGCTTCTACAGCAATCTTATAATCATTAAAAGCATCTTCATCATAAGAACCATTGTTCTCAAGCTTATTTGCTTCATCCCATGCTTTATTATAATCTGTGTAATCAGCCTTTTCCTTCTTGTTATCAACAACATCTTTCATTGAGTTGATTACTTCATTAACTAAATCCTGATTTTCTGCAGGCTGATCTTTACCAAGGTCATCTGCTGCATCTTTTGCTGCTTGAGCTTTTTCTACAGTTTCAGATGTGTAATTGTCAGAATTGCTTAAAATGTCTTCAATCTGTTCATACCAAGAATCAAAATCACCATAATCAGCTTTTTCCTTGGCATTTTCAACAACCTGTCTAAGCTCTTCTGTAACTGCATCAAGCTTTTCCTGCTCTGTTGCAGGAAGATCGCTGTTCAACTCTGCTTTTTCAAGAGCATCCTTTGCTGCATCAACACTTTCCTTAACAAAGTCATCGGGATTGTTTACGATATTCTCTAAATCCTCTACAACCTTGTCAAACTCAGTGTAATCAGCCTTTGTCTGTGCACCATCTATAGCAGCCTGAAGAGCGTCAACAACAGCCTGAATAGTTGCCTTGTTTTCAGCATTTGCTTCAAGGTCTTTATTAAGCGCATCTGCCTGAGAAAGAGCATTTTCAAGTGCCTCAATTGACTCCTGTGTATATTTTACATCAGAATCGTTAAGCATACCCTGCACCTGCGCAACAAGAGCATCAACCTGTGAATAATCTTCTTTTGATTTAAGCGCTGAAAGTGCACTGTTAAGCTTTTCCATTTCTGCCGTAACAGCATCCTGACTAGCATATTCTGCTCCGAAAGCAATATCACTGTTAACACTGTACACAATATCTTTTGCTGTATGGAAAGATGCGTCTGTATATGTTCCGTCGTTACCGGCATCAACAAAAGCTTTATAAGAAGTGTAATTAGCGAACAATTCTCTGGCGTCTGTAAAATTAAGTTCTACAGGAATATGTGTATGATATACAGTTTTTTCTCCAGTTGCAATATTAGTTTCTGTCCAAGCAAGTCTGAGAACATATGTATAATTCTTTTCCTGTGTAACCCTCTCTGTTTCGCTACCTCCGAGACCTCTGTAAACAAATTGGGCTTTAGCTGCAGATTCTTGTGTAATAGCCACTGCAACATCGTTTTTGGATGAAAGCAACGACAAATCATTGCCGGACACACTCTGCCATGTTGTAAAACGACCTGAGTCGCCATTAGTATCTGCCTGTGTATAAGGCTCCAAACCAACTAAACCACCAGAATTATATTTTTCTATAAAGAAAATACTCAAAGCATCGTTAGTTGTAACACTATCGCTATTCAAACACACCTGCTCAGGATGACACATTTTGACAGTGTTCTTATCAAGGGAAGACACCTTAAGAGAATTTATTTCTATTGTATAATTAGTTGAATTGATATTGTTTGCAACAAAATTTACATCCAAAACAAAGTCTTCGTCATATTTAGTCTGCACGAAATTATACACAGATGAACCAAGAGAGAAATTAAGATTTCCCATTGTATACTCGTCTGCTATGTTGCTCTCAGTGAAAACCTCTTCATCTGTAAGGCTTGGTGTTTTAGGATGACTTTCAAGAAGATTATATGCAGCTGCAAGAGCGTCAACTGCTTCATTAACTTTAGCCTGACCCTCTTCGGTATCGGGAAGGTCTTTCTTAAGGCCATTGTCTATTCTTTCAACTTCTTTAATAAACTGTGCGTAGCTGTTACCAGTGTAATTGCTGGGGTTAACACCACCTGCAACACCGTTTCGATTATACGCAATATCGAGATAGAGATAATATGTTGAATAATCTGCTCTTCCTTTTGCGTTATCTGCCGCAGCGTTAAGAGCTGCTGTTACATTCGCAATAAGGTTACGGTTTTCAGCGCTATCAATAAGATTCTTGTCAAGCTTATCTGCCTGCTCTTTAGCTGCCTGAGCTGCTGCAAGAGTTTCACCTGAATAGGACTCAGGGTTTGCAAGAATATCCTCTACTCGCTGATATGCTTTGTTAAATGCTTCGTAATCAGCCTTGTTATCATTTAAACCATTTAACTGCTCGTAATATGAATCTACCTCAGCCTGAGTATAGTACTTTGTACCATTTACCATGTCCTGAGGAACAGAAGAAACAACCTTTTGAAGTGCTTCTATATACTCAGCGCTATGATTTTCAGGAGATTCAAGAGACTGCACAGCTTCGTTATATGCTTTAACAAGTGCTCGTGCGTCAGTGATATCTATGGTTGTGACAATATGTATATGCCTTGCACGTTCATTCTCCGAAAAAGTACCTGTTCTAAACTTATATCCAATTCTCTGAACAAAATTAAGCGAAATTGCTCCACTTTCCTCCCCTGTCAAACCGACAAATGTAGGAGTAAGTTGGAAATAATATGATCTATTATCTCCAATTTCAAAATTTCTATCCGCATCAAAACGTCCTGTTCCATCTTCGGTAACAGTGGTGTCTGATTTGTCCGTACCATCCTCGTTAACTTCATTCCACTTTAAAAATTCATATCTGTCTGCAGAAATACCATCTTCATCGGTAGATTGAAAACTTTTAAAGCTATCAGGAGTCAAACGATCAAACATCAAATTTGTATGGTTTACGCTGATTTCCGGGGCATTAAGGCAACCACTATGACTAGAAGGGTATGATGTATCGAGCACTATACCATAAACATCCGGTGTCTGGTCGCCCCATTCTGAGCTTCCGCGACTGATTGTCCAAGTCTGAGCAAATCCGAAAACCTGCTCATCCTCGATCTGCATAAACTTATAAACACTATTGTCAACAGATACACTTACCTTTCCGTCGTCAGAGCTTGCTCCTGTTGTGGTATAGCCTGCGGGTGTCTTTGTATCTTCGCGACTCGATGTAACGAGAGTATTCTCATAAGCATTTTTTATTGCCTGAATTGCAGCATCTACTACAGACTGCTGTGTAGCATCAAGAGCCTTTGAAAGACCTGTATTGATTGATTCAAGCTCAGCTAAATATTTCTTATGACTCTCTGTTGTGTATACACCATCACTATTTGTAAATGATTTGTATTCCTCATAAACTCTATTATACTCTGTGTAATCAGCTGCATTTTCAGGAATAGCAGCAAGCTTATCAGCGCAGCTATCAATTACATCCTGGCTATAAACCTCAGTTAATGTTTTGAGACCTTCAGGAATATCATTGAGCGTTGCCTGAACTGCTGAAACATAGGCTGCAGAATAATCCTCCGGATTTGCAACAACACTCTCTGCCTTTGCAAGCTCTTCTGCAAAAACACGAGCATCAAGAATCGTTATGGTTGTAGTAACGGGAATCTGATAGTTATTTACCGTACCATTAATCTCCGTAGTGTAATCCAATACTTGTGTATATCCAAGAGTCTGTTTGCCTTCTTTATCTGCTGAAGCACCCTTGAAGATTACTGTTGATATCCAGCTATAATCCGGACAATTGCTCCATACGCCTTCTAACTCAAATTTGCCGGAAAAAGCATCTGCTGGAGAATTGCTATTATTTCCCGACCAACTGATCGCACCTTGACTATTGTTTACAAAAGATGTGCTTGCGTCGTCATCAGCCAACGCATAACTGTTAAATGCAACATTTACTGTGTTTAATGCATTTAACACGCCACAGTATTTTTTCGTATCAACTTTCTGGGTAAGTTTAAAATACTCATCATTTATAGTCTGATAATAAGTAAAATTCAAACTGCCCTGAGAAAAAGTAAGATTATTAGTATCTTTTTGGCTGTAATTATCACTTTCTTTTACAGGGAGTGTTGGATTATCAATTGTACCTGCCGCAGCTGTGCCTGTATAAACCAATGGCATGCTTGCAAGAGCAACAACCATTGCAAGAACAAGTGATAATATTTGTCTTGTTTTCTTCATAAACTAACGCCTTTCTTTTAGAGAGCCAAATCAGCCTTCCTCGGCATACTTCGCCCCTCCCTAAAATATATGGTGACATTTTACCATAATCACCTCAATATAGTCAATATTCACAAAGAATTTTGTCATTAACCAACAATTTGCTCAACAAACTCGGAAATTATTGTTAAAACTAACAAACAAAACCAATATTTTTCATCAAATGGCACCATACACCATTGTTTTGTAGCCAATTTTTACTATTAACTAAAAAAGACTTGTAGTCCAAAATGAACTGCAAGTCTTTTTATTTATGATCTCTGTAATACTGTGTATGAGTTTTCGGGTGGGGATTATTTTCCCAGATTTCAGTTGCAACGGGCTTCCAAGCCTTACTGAAATCGTCGCATTTTGAGCAAAGCTCTTCAACTGTTTCCTGAGACACGAAATCCGTACTCTTTGCACCCGTATCTTTTATAATTTTTCTTAAAATATCGGGATTTTCAAGCATGGGACAAGGCATTAAATGATTGTCGTTAAAGGG
>JAZQUT010000005.1:0-9244 GCA_045631405.1 Acutalibacteraceae bacterium
TAAGCTTTTCCGTATTCCCTCAATACTTACTCTTAAAAACGGCAGAGTTCTTGCAGGTGGTGACATCCGTTACGGCAACGGAACGGATGACCCTGCAAACATTGAAACTGTTATCCGTTATTCCGATGACAACTGCAAAACATGGTCTGATATTGTATGGGTAAACCATTTCGATGACATGGAGGATGCAGACCACAACCAAGCAATTCCCACCTCTGCATCATTCTGCGACGCAGCATTATGTCAGGACAAAAATGGAGTTGTTTATCACGCTTGCGATGCCTGCCCTGCTTATATGGGTCTTTGGAGTGCAGGCACCTACGGCAAGGACAATGGTTTTATAGATGGAAAGCTTGCTCTTTGCGACAAAACAAGTCACGAAAAAGCAGAAAGCACAACTCTTGACAAGGCTCATTACCCTTATTATGTTGGTGATTTTTCTGGGAATGGCTTCGCTCCCGTTTTAAAATTCACCGACAATTCAAGCTACAACAATTACTTTGTTGACAGATTTTATAACATTTATCAGAAAACAGAGGATACCTACGCACCTGTTCTTATTAAGCAAATGAACAAGGACGGCAGCTTAAATGACAAGGATGTTATTGCGAACATTTTCTATGCTTATGCACCTATTAAAATTTACCCAACCTATTACCTTTGGGTAAGAAAAAGCTTTGACAATGGTGAAACATGGTCCGACGGCAAAATACTCAATACTCAGGTAGGCTCAAGAGGCTTCACAGGCTTCTCCCCCGGTGTTGGTATCTGTATTGAAAAGGATGGCAAGCAGAGAGTTCTTTTCTCAATTTACGACAACAACGGCGCAAGAGAATACACTAGCGTTATTTACACCGAGGACGGCGAAATCTGGCATCGCTCCGAAAAAGCAAATCAGGTTGGTATGGCAGGAAAAAGCTCCGAAAGTCAGTTTGTTCTTCTTAACAACGGTGTGCTTCGAATGTATTCAAGAAACATCGCAGGCTATATCAGCTACACTGACTCAACTGACGGTGGTGAAACTTGGGGCAAATATACTGTTGACAAGGATTTGGCATACTGCTCTAACTGTATGTTTTCAGTTATAAATTACAGCAAAAAAATCGACGGCAAGGATGCGATTATCTTAGCTTGTCCTGAAAAGAAGACTCGCAAGCTTGGAGTTATCAGAATCGGTCTTTACGGCGAGGATAATGTTATTGAATGGAAATATATAAAAAAGGTTACCGACAGTCTGAATCCCTTCTCTTATGTATATTCCTGCATAACAGAGCTTTCTGATGGCAGTATCGTTGACCTTTATGAAAGCGACAAAGCAGAATTCTCTTTAAAAGGCTACACAATCGATGAATTGAAGGTCAAAGAAAAAACAAAGCTTTCTCTTGTTGATAGCATTAAATCGAAGGTTTATAATAAAACCAGGAAGTAATTTAACTAACTCGCATAGCTTTTTGCTATGCGAGTTTTGTTCCACCTTTTCTTACTAAAATAGTATCATCACCTATCACAACTATATCCTTCCAGCAAACTATAATTTCCTCACCTTTTCCACAAAAACCAAATATTCCCCTTCCACAAAAAACCGTTATGCTCACAAGACACCCCGTACAGGTATCAATTTCAACATCAGTGACACAACCCAACCTGCAGCCATTATCAACATTTATAACTTCCTTTGACCTTAGATCAGTTATAGTACATTTCATATCACTGCCCCCCAAAAATCAAAAACCAAAATCATTTTCTATGAATGAACATCGGGTTATTGTTCCAAGTCCATATTTATGACGAATATTGTCCTTGGTACATTCAAGCCGATGCTCTTTTTCTCTTTTTATATGATAATCCAGATCCAAAAACGAAATCTGTTCGCAAACCTCATCACCATTCAGAAGCTTGGTTCCTGTTACTGTCAAGGAGCGAATAGGCTCTTTTTCAATATCAAAGTTGGATTCTATCAAGGAAAGCACTGCATTTCTTAAATCATATGATAAATCCGTTGGCGATGGTAATTGCGAAGAGCGCTGAATCGTTTGGAAATGGGTATCCTTTATACCAACCTGCAAAGCAGAGCATTCATAATTATGCTTTCTCAACCTTGCTGCAACCTTATCACAAAGAAAGAAAACACAAGTGCGCACATCATCTGAATTTATTAAATCTCTTTTAAAGGTTGCTCCATTACCAATTGATTTATATGCCTCCCTGTAATCGAACCTAAGAACAGGTGAATAATCATAGCCGTTGGCATATTGCCATATAACTCTTCCGTTTTCACCTAAAAGGCGATAAAGCTGTTTTTCGTTTGTTTCTGCTGCATCACCTATTGTACGAATTCCTACGCTTCGTAGCTTCTCCTCGGTTTTTCTACCTACCATAAATAAATCCCCGATAGGCAACGAATATAGCAAATCCCTGAAATTTTCATGTGTAATTTCCGTTGTAGCATCAGGCTTTTTATAGTCGCTTCCCATTTTTGCAAATATCTTATTATAAGAAACACCCACAGAAATCGTTACACCGATTTCTTTTTTTATAACCTGTCGTAATTCATCAGCAATTTCCTTACCACTTCCGAAAAGATGAACGCTTCCTGTTACATCAAGCCAACACTCATCAATTCCAAATGGCTCAACCAAATCGGTATAACGGCAGTAAATATCAAAAATTCTTTTAGAGAACTCCTTGTATTCTCTGTAATGCGACGGCACAGTCAGAAGCTGAGGGCATTTGCTCTTAGCCTGCCATATTGCCTCTCCTGTTTTAACACCATATTGCTTTGCTTTTTCATTTTTAGCAAGAATTATGCCGTGGCGCTGCTCAGGATCACCACATACAGCAAAGGCATATTTATTCAACTCAGGATTCAAAGCTGCTTCAACAGAAGCAAAGAAGCAGTTACAATCACAATGCAAAATTACTCTTTCCAATTTTCTCTCCCTTCACAATGCAGAACATTTGTTCACAAAGGGTATTATAGCAGAACATTTGTTCTTTGTAAAGAGGGGTTTTCTATAAAATTAATCCTGCCACCATCATCGTTTCTACTTTTTCATAAATAGCGTCAATATCTTCAAGTGGCAATGGGTTTTTACCTTTACCAATTTCAATTGTAAATGCAGGTCGTTTAAATTCCTCAATAAACCAATCCTTTAATCCACCACTGGAACAAAGGCCTTCATTTTTCACTAAAGTGTAGTCTGTTAAAGCAGAAAACATTTTTGCAATATACAATGCCTTTTCAGGAGTATTTTTACCATACTCGTAAAAAATCTCTTCCCCCTGGGAGTGAAAGGTAATTAACATTTCAACAGGTATTCCTCTGCAAAGTCTGGTAATAGCTTGTGTTTCAGGCTCACTTTCGGGGAAAAGACCACCATATCTGCTTGGTGACGGCGAGGTTATTCCTGCATCCCTTTCTGCCTCTCTTAAGGAATACCAATCTGCATTGAAATTATGGTTTATATCTACGCCCCTTGCATTTGCACTCCAAAGGCTGAAATCACCCTTGCAAATTCCATAATTTTCAGCCCGATATTTTCCACAAGCAGCTTCACCTTTAATCGCAATTTCAATGCCATCAGGATTAAGCTCGGGAATTATGATAAGCTTTATATTTTTTAAGACATCTTTTATATCAAACCCTGAAAGCATTTCTTCGTTTTCATAGGCAATTACAAGATTTTCTATAAATCTTAATAGCAACAAGGATGTAAGCCATTCAATGCCATGGGTCCCACCAACATAAACAATATTCTTATCACCCTCGCCTATAGCAAAAGCAAAAATATCTTTACCCAAAAGACTTTTGCCACAGGTTGTAAGTTTTAAGTCACGATATTTTTCATCAAGCTCTTTAACAAATCTTTTGAAAAGAGAATATGTAGGATTTTCGTTTTTTACAATTTTTAACATAAAGCTCACCCATATATTATATGCTCCGTCGCTCTATAATATTTACAAAGCACGGGTTTTGTGGTTTAATATATGTATATAAATTTATAATTTCGGAGAGCTGTTATGACTGTTATCTGTTTTTTGATTTTACTGATATTTTCTGTCGGTGCATTTTTCATTTACCAAAAATCAAAAGCTGAAAGGAATATTGAAAAGGCATTTGCCTTAGCCTTGGCTTCTATTGTTATTTTCTCTCTTGGTCTTGAAATATCAATTTTCAATATTAATTTTTACACCTCGCGAGGAAATGAAGAAATCAACCTTAACGCCAAGCTGGCAGACTATAAAAACTGCGAGGGCTACTATACCTTTTACTCCGACGAGGCTATCGAAATCACAGAACTCAATGAAAAAATCAACAATATTCATATAAAGCTGAACGAAAACAACTCTTATGTTTCCACTGTAAGAATACTGTTAACAGATGAAGCAAACAAATACTATTATGGTACTCCCGAGAGAGAGCTTTATCTGAATGTCAGAAAAAGCGAATATATAAACATCAATACAGCTGGCGTTTCAGAAAAAATCGCCTTGGTTTTCGAATCCGATTCAGATACCGTCAACATTGACTCGATTTCAATAAATACTCAAAGACCCCTTGAGCTTTCTATTCTCAGAATATTCTGTTCAGTAGGCATTCTCTGCCTTATTTATCTTTTCAAGCCATCATCAATTCTTTATAAAAAGAAATTAACAGATAATGAATATTCCAAAAACACACTTGTAGCAGTTCTTCTTTGCCTTGAATGTGCAATAATCATTATTTTAGCATCAATAAATCCCACCTTTATGGGAATTGCTTCAAAGGATTACAACTCATACAAATGGGACGGCAACGGCATTGATTTTGTAGGAATCAATTATTCACAGCACAACCAATATGATGAATTAGCTCAGGCTTTTCTTAAAGGAAAGACCTATATTGATAACGATGATGTTCCTCAATCTCTCATAGATATGGAAAACCCCTACGATACCGCCGCTCGTTCAAAACAGTCAGAAATTACCGGTGACAGCTATCGTTGGGATGTTGCATATTTTAACGGACATTATTATGTTTATTTCGGTATTGTTCCCCTGCTTTTAATGTATCTGCCATTCAGAGCAATTTTCGATGCACCTTTCCCATCGGCAGTAGGAATAATGGCTTTTGCACTCATTTTCTCAATTGGTGTATTCAAGCTCCTTGATCTAATAATCAAAAAGAAATTCAAAAGCGTTTCGGTAGGCACATATCTTATCACTGCATTGACATTTATCAACTGCTGTGGAATGACCTTCCTTGCAAAGCGTCCCGATTTTTACTCTGTTCCAATTATAACCTCAATGGCTTTTGTGGTCTGGGGAATACTTCTTTGGTTAAAGGGACTTAACACAGAGAAATTGAAGCCCTTAAACTTCTTGCTAGGTTCACTTTGTATGGCACTTTCTGTGGGATGCAGACCACAGTCCGTGCTTATCTGTGCAGTAGCACTCCCACTTTTTGCAAGCAATTTCTTCAAGGATAAATATCTTTTCAAAAAGCAAGGAATAAAAGAGCTTATCACTCTTGCAGCGCCATTTGTAGCTGTTGCATCTGTGATTATGTATTATAACTACATTCGTTTTGGCTCACCCTTTGATTTTGGCTCAGCGTATAATCTTACAACAAATGATGTTACAAGACGAGGCTTTTCATTTGGAAGAACAGGTCTTGGAATTTTTACCTATCTTTTCCAGACCCCATCCTTCAACGCTACCTTCCCCTTTATCGAAGAGGTCAGCATTGAAACAAATTATATTGGCAAAACCATTTCCGAAAGCTGCTTCGGTGGACTTATAACAAGCTTACCGGTATTATGGTTCAGCTTTGCTTTACCTAAAGCCAAGAGCGTACTTAAAGAAAAGAAGCTTTTTGCGCTTGCAGTAACTCTTTTCGCCATAGGCTTTGCCTTGGTAATTGCAGACACTCAGGCAGGTGGCCTGCTCCAGAGATATTACAGTGATTTCGGCTATATTTTCTTCCTCGCTGCAACACTTGTTATATATTCATTATCTGAAGGAACAAAGCTTACAGCAAATTCCAATACATTAAATACCCTTGTATTTATTTCTGCATTTTCAAGTATTTTTTACACAATTGCTCTTGCATTTTCCGTGTCAGATGTTACAATAGATACAGAGAATCCAACCTTGTTCGGCACACTTCGACACATTGTTGAATTCTGGATTTAATCCAACAAACAAACTAATTACAAAGGACGAAAAAACAATGAGAAAACTCAAAAATTCGAAGCTCACTAAATTACTTTCGCTTACCTTAGCACTCATATTTGTTCTTGGTGCTTTTGCAGGTTGTGGCAAAGAACCTGAGGTTGAAGAAACAACAACCGAGGTTGCAACAACAAAGGCTCCAAAAGACGATGCAATAATAAACCCTCTTACAGGTGAAGCTGGTTACAGCGAAAAGCTTTTAAATAACAGACCCGTATTCGTAGTTGTTGAAAACCATCCTGATGCAAGACCTCAGTGGGGTCTCACCTCTTCCGACATCGTTTGGGAAATGGTTGCTGAAGGTGGCATCACAAGAATGCTTCTTATGTATTCTGATGCTTCAAGAATTCCCGAAAAGGTTGGTCCTATAAGAAGCGCAAGACATTATTTCGTTGACCTTGCAGAAGGCTTTGACGGTATCTTTGTTCACTTTGGATATAGCCCCAAGGCTAAAAGTCAGATTGCAAACCATAATGTTGATAACATTAACGGCTTGGTTGATAATTATTTCTATCGTGATTCTTCAAGAGGTGTATCTTCAGAGCACACCTCCTACACAACAAACGAAGCAATCAAAAAAGCAATTGAAAACAAAGAGTACAGAACAGAAATCAAGGATGAGTACAAATCCCCCTTCAAGTTCAACAGCAAAACAAAATCTCTTTCATCTCCCTTGAGCAAAATTACAGTTGCTTACTCTAGTGACTACACTTATACATTCCATTGGAGCACAAAAATAAATAAATTCAAATGCACTCTTAATGGTAATGCTTTTGTTGATAGCGAAGGCGTTCAGCAGACATTTGATAACATTATCATCTGCTACACAGATATCACTTCATTAAATGACTCCAAGGGTCGTGTGGATTTCGACTTTTCTGAAGGCGAAGGCGTATATGCTTCTAATGGCTCTTACACAGATATCACTTGGAAAAAGGGCGACAGCGATGATATGATTAAATTCTACAACAAGGTTGGCGACGAGCTTTCACTTAATGTTGGTAGAACATATATCGCAATTATGGATGAATCTGCAAAGCCCTCAAACACAATCAAAAAATAAAAAACAAACAAAGAGCTTCGGTTTATCAGCAAGATAAACCGAAGCTCTTTTTATTTTATCATTTTCTTGAATTTTTCTGAAAATCGGATTAACAAAAATCTGTTTTTCGTCAGACAGAAATCATAAAGAACAAATACAATATTTGCCATCAGAAGCAATATGGGAACTGTAAATTTTCCAAACTCGTCATACTCTTCTCCTGACACACCAAAAAGGTAAAAGCTTATTAACCCAATACCAACTGCCGCAGCGTTGAAAAGAACAAATTTCAAAATCCACGCAAATGCTCCCGGTAGCTTTTCTATAATATCCTTTACTAATGGATAATAACCGAAAAACAAGGCATAAGTCAATGCAGCTTCTTTATCCGTTATAAGAAGAACTGAAAGAATTGCTGTTGCAAAATATACACCTGTTCCCCATTTCTTATCTGCAAAATCAGATATAAAAAGCACCAAAAGACCTGTTATTATCGGTATCACATACATAAAAACAGGAATTAATGTTGTTAGCATCATAAGCACTACAGAAAGTGCAATCATCAAACCACAAACTGCTGTATTTTTCGTTTTATTTTTCATATCAAACCATTAATGCTTAATGCACAAAAAACTCCTCCAATAAGAACAACAAGTCCCATAACAACAAGGAATGCTATATATCTTTTCTTCCATTTTTCGCCATTAGGAATGAGCTTAAATATATGATAAGGCTCTTCTCTTGGAGTTTCATCCGAATATCTTCCTGCATCACCGAAGGTATCCTCGAATCTGTTATATTGATATTTCTCGCCGTTTTTATATCTTGGCGTATTGGTTTGATTTTGATTATTATTCTCCATTCTCAGACACTCCTTCATCACTCTCGACCACGCCAAAATTCACGCATAAATCGTTGTTAATCTCCTGCTCATTTGAGCATTCTGAAAAGACTGTATTCCAAGCAGTATCATCGCTTGCATAAGAGTTATAATAAGTTATTTCTCCGTCCTTAGAAACGCTGAAAGCAGAAAAAGGTAATTCAGCATTAATAGTCTTGCCATCATCGAGATAAAAGTTAACACCACTTACAATATGCACTATTTCATCATAATCAAACCTGTAAATAAATTCATATTTACATTTATCATCAACTTGCTTACCTGAATAGAAATAGCTATCATCAATGGCATTGTCGTAGCTATTGCCTTCTACAATCGGCTTCGAAAAATCGCAAATCATCATCTCAACAAAGGTATCTTCAGAAACAATAGCAGCTCCCATATCATCTGAGGTAATGGTACTATGTATAGCTTCAGGGAGAGCATCATCAAAGCCCATTCCACTTATTTCAAGAGTAAAGGTTTTAAAATCATCGTCGGCATCAACCATTTCAATTGTTGCTTTGTCAACGACTGTGTAAAACTCATTCACATCCACATACTCAGTCTCTGGCTCATTGTCGTAATAATGATCCATGTCACTACTGTTTACTAAACCTGTAATCAAGTTAAAAGCAAAAACGATACAAATAACTATTATACCAATAAATTTTCCGTTCTGATTTTTTCCTTTTGAAAGCACAGTCTTCAAATCAGGGAGATTAATCTGTGGTAATTTTTCGCCATAACCACTATTACTCTGCGAGCTGCTTGGCTGTTCTTTCCTCTGAGCGTGAGGCTCATAGCCTTTATTATAGGTAGTGTTCTTGTACTGAGTATTGTTATATTTGTAAAGCTCGCCTCTATCATACCTTTGGCTATCAAATGACGAGGTATGCGTACACTGCTTATGCGCAACTGCACCACAATGGGGACAGAAAACATCCTTGCTTTCCTGATAAAGCTTACCACAGCTATCACATTTTCTCATAAGAAATACCTCCTTATACTTTATGATAATAAAAACAAGAATAAGGTAAAGGATTTTATTATACGTGCCTTACGACACTAGAACCCTCCACCACACCAAAACAAGTTTCGGCGTGGTC
>JAZQUT010000006.1:0-34871 GCA_045631405.1 Acutalibacteraceae bacterium
GAGAAAACCCATAGTATCTTTTTTATTCAAATTTTGCCCAGTCCTTTCGGATTTAAGTAATTTTTACTTAAGTTCGTTTTCCATAGCGTCATAAACACTGTCGGGAATTGCAGTTTCGAGAGCTCTTTCAAGGCGTTTGCCCTTTCTTGCCTTCTGGAAACATGCTTTATCGGGGCATATATATGCGCCCCTGCCCGACTTTTTGCCTGTAAGATCAAGGCTTATTTCACCTTCGGGACTTTTGACTGCACGGATAAGCTCTTTTTTGGGCTTCATTTCATTACAGCCAAGGCATTTCCTCATAGGTATCTTTTTTTCAGCCATAAAAACCTCACTTGCTCTGCGGAATGTAGAATCCGCTTTCGGGCTTAATATCTATTTTCCAACCTGTAAGTCTTGCTGCAAGGCTTACATTCTGACCTTTGTTACCGATAGCGAGAGAAAGCTGAGTATCAGGAACTGTTACATGACAAGCCTTTTCTCTTTCTTCGTCGATTTCAACCTTAAGCACATCTGCGGGAGCAAGAGCTGCTGCGATGAACTTTGTGGGGTCTTCATCATAAATTACGATATCGATTTTTTCGCCACCAAGAGCTTCAACAATTGTACCAACGCGAGCACCCTTAGGACCGATGCATGCGCCGATAGGGTCAACATTTTCGTCCTTGGAGATAACTGCAATTTTTGTTCTTGCACCTGCTTCACGGGAAACAGCCTTGATTTCAACAATACCGTCATAGATTTCGGGAACCTCTGTTTCGAAGAGTCTTCTTACAAGACCTGAATGAGTTCTTGAAATCATAGCCTTGGGGCCCTTGGGAGTATCCTTAACACCCTCAATATAAACCTTTACAAGCTGATTTTCTGTGTAGGTTTCGTTAGGAAGCTGTCTTGATTTGGGAAGAACAACTGTTGCCTTACCGATTTCAAGAGTAACATTACCAGTCTGAGGATCAATGCTCTGAACCTTACCTGTTACGAGCTCCTTCTGCTTTGACTCAAACTCACGAAGCATAAGACCTCTTTCAGCATCGTGAATGTCGCCTCTGATAACGTTCTTTGCAGTTGTAGCAGCAATTCTGCCGAACTGCTTTGTTTCAAGAGGAATTTCAACAAAATCACCAACAAGTGCTTTTTTGTTGTATTTAACTGCTTCTTCCTGAAGAATATCTGTGTATTCATTTTCAATCTCTTCAACAACCTGTTTTCTGAGATAAACACGAAGCTTATATTCCTCGGGGTTGCAATCAACGAATACTACATCTTCTCCACCGTATTCTCTTCTTACGGATGTAATGATTGCTGCGCATACCTTTTCAAGAAGATAATCCGCAGGAATTCCTCTTTCCTGTTCGAGCATAAGTATTGCTTCGAAAAATTCCTTGTTTTCATTTTTCTTAGTTGATTTTCTAGCCATTTTTCCTACCATTCCTTTCAAATATATCAATCAAAATTATAAACTGATTAAAATGAGAAATCGTCAAGCTTTACCCAAGCGATTTCCTTCTTTTCGGCAGTCATTGTGTTTTCCTCGTCAAACTCAATTGTAACTGCACCATCCTCGGAGTAATCAATGAGAACTCCTTTAAATTCGCGCTGACCTTCAAAGGGGCGAATGAGCTTAAGAATAACCTTTTCTCCCATAAAATAGTCGAAATGGAAATCTCTTGTCAGCTTTCTTTCAATACCTGGGGAAGAAACCTGAAGATTATACTGACGATCAATTAAGTCAGCCTCATCCAAGGGAGCGTCCATAGCATGACTCATATTAACGCAGTCTTCAATGCCAACGCCGTCTTCCTTATCAATGAAAATTCTGAGATAATAGTTTGCACCCTCTTTTTCGAAGCAAACATCCCAAAGTATTAAGCCTAATTCTTCTGCAATTGGTTCTGCGATTTCCCAAACCTGAGAAACTGTGTTCTTTGCCAAATCAGCACCTCTTTTAATCTTATTCTTTTTCTCTACAAACTTTTTAAAATTGTTCAAAACTTTTCGCTTTAAACGAAATTTCTGACAATAAATATGAGAGCAGGTTCCCCTGCTCTCACTCAAGTTCATATTCGTACACTCGTAATATACCATATAATATATAAAAATGCAAGTATTTTTTTAGAATGCGAAACTAGGCTTTTCGTTACTTTTATAAAGGATAATCTTTACGGGGCAACCCACCACCATTCCGCCCGAACTGTATCAGCACAAAAACAGCTATCCCGAAATATTTATTTTGTTATAATTTACCCAAAGAAGAATGGTCCCCCTCCCTATCCGCAAGCGGACAGGGATGATAGAAATTGCACTAAATTTACTCCTTGCGAAATGCATTCCGAATTTCGCATTCCGAATTTCGCATTTAAAAATGCTCTTGCTTTCGCAAGAGCATTTTTCTCAATATTTATCTGTAATAGTTTTGGTGTTTGAATACGCACTATAAGTCTTGCTATAATACGCTTTTACTTTATATGTGTATTTCTCGCCTTTTTTTGCAGATGTATCTCTGAAAGAAATATTTGATACACCCTTCTCTGTTTTAATCTTTTTATAGCTACCTGAATTGGTTTTGCGGTAAATTACATATCCTTCTGCGCCTGTAACCTCAGTCCATTTAATACCCACACCCCTTGAGGTACTTGAAAGACTTTTCAAGGTCGGGTCTGTAAGATAATACTTTGAAAGTATGCTTGAACGAGAGGAAGGACCTGCTTCGTTCTTTGCTCTTACAGAATAATAATATTTTGTTCCGGATTTTGCAGTTTTGTCTGTAAAATAAGTGTTTTTAGTAGAATCTAAATATTCCCACTTACCCTTGCTTGTTTTACGATAAACTCTGTAACAATCCGCACCTTTTATCCTGCCCCAGGTGACTTTCACTCCATGCTCAGTATTGGATATTTTTTTGAGTTCAGGCTTTGAACATTTAAGCTGGTTAATTGTTGCTGTTTTAAGTGTTACTCCACACGCAGTACATTCCTTATGCTTAGTTCCTGTCTTGTAAACTGTTGCGGCAATATCTGTAATCCATTTTGATTCTATGTGAGTTTCACTTCCAAAATGCATATTAGCATCCAACAAATCTTCGTTCAATATGTCTATTGGTATTTGCTCCCACTGCTCTTTTGTGCCTCCATAATACACATTTTTTAGTGACGGGCAATCGTAAAATGAGCTTTCGCCTATTTCAACATATTTATTTGCAATTACCACTTCTTCGAGATTTCTGCAGTAAGCAAATGCTCCACCGCCAACTTCTTTTAATTTTTTCGGAAGTCTTATTGATGTAATTTGCTTGCAATTACCAAATGCGAAATTACCCAGCTTCTCCAATGACTCTGGCAAAGTCACAGAATCAAACTCACAGCACCCATAAAAAGCAAACTTTGAAATAGTCTTTACACCATCTGGAATAACAAGATTTTTTATAGGCTTGTTATTTACAAACAACTGGTCTGCTTCAGTTAGTGGGTTTGAACCCTTACCACCGAATTTTATGCCACACCATGCAGCTAAATCGGTTATATAAACCGATTTTATGTTCGAGCTATTAAAAGCATCGCTCCATATATTTTTTACACTCGAGGGAATTGATACCTCTTCAAGCGAACTGCAACCTGAAAATGCTCTTTGCCCGATACTTGTTACAGTGTTAGGAATTTTAACTTTCACTATATCATCATTACCACAAAAAGCATATTGCGGAATTTCTGTAACACCTTCAGGCACAATAAGTTCCGTTAATTTTTGACCATCTATATAGAGATTTTTTGCATAAACCATCGGATTTGCTGAGCCATCTTCAAGCTCGATATTATACCAATTTTCTAAACCATCTATATATACATTCTCTAAATTATTGGAATTATGAAATATGCTTCTTTGAATTTTTTTTATTCCTGTACCCAATCTGATTGTTTTCAAATTTTCGCAATTCTGAAAAGCTTGTAACTCTATCCTTTTTAAGCTATCAGGAAACCACAAAGTTGAAATATTGGAACATCCATCAAATGCTCGGACTCCTACAGCTACTACACCACTTGGAATTATAACTGATGTAATATCTCTGCAATAATTTTTAAATGCTTCAGAGGCTATAGTTTTAGTACCGGGTCTTATTGAAAAAGTTCCCGCTGCTTTTGAATCAACTTTTATTAAGTGATTACCAACATATAACGCAAAATCATCCCAATTCTCTTCATTATCATATATGGGTGTTTTATCAAAAGCAGCATAACCTATTGATTCTATGCTGTCTGGCAAATCGATGGATGAAAGACTACTACACCAAGAGAAAGCCATATATCCTATTTCTTTCATACTATCCGGAATTGTCACTGATGCTAACTGAGTACACATACCAAAGGCACCTATATCAATCTTTTCAATGCCATCACTAATAATTACAGAGGTTATATTCTCACATTCATTAAATGCATTATAACCTATATATTTTACAGATTTTCCCTCGTATGTACTTGGAATAATTACTTCTCCACTAATCTCTGGGGAACACCCTGAAACATAATATGTGTCACTACCATCAGGATTCCATGAAAAATACAAATAATCAAAATTGTTAGCATTTGTATTAATCGCTAACGGAAAGCTTGTTAAAACACTTAACAAAAAAGCTACTATTAACATAAAACTATTTACTCGTTTCATTTTGGTACCTCCACATTTTTTTGTAACAATTATATCATATTTACATTATTTGTAAATAACTCAACATATTCAACCTTATTATAGTAAACAATATGTTTACTGTCAAGCGTAAAGTAAACATTTTGTTGTATCATATATTTGAAAGGTGGAGTTATATGGATTACACCAAAAGACTATATGATTTAAGAACTGATAATGATTATCGTCAGGAAGATGTTGCAAATTTTTTGAGCATCACTAAACAGGCTTATGGTATGTACGAAAACGGAAAAAGAAATCTTCCTATTGAATATCTTGTTAAATTGAGTGAATTTTACGGGGTTTCAACTGATTTTATTCTTAATTTAACTAATAACCCCAATAAACCTCAAAACATTGAAAGCTAACAACCACGAAAACCGATAAAGGTAATCGTGGTTGTTTTTATACATATTCAAGAGGTATTAGTATCACCCACCACCTGCGGTGGTCCCCCCTCCTTTTTGCTTTGCAAAAAAGAGGGATAGTCTGCGCAATACTTTTACTGATTTCTAACCGCTACAGCGGAACGGATGAATCCGTTCCCTACGTTATACTGGCATCTGGCATCTGGCGACTGGAATCTAAAAAACGACTCGCATCGAGCGAGTCGTTTTTTCTTAACCCCACACAGCGTAGAGGGTAATATCTTCAGTTACTGTAATTTTGTCGCCGTAGTCAACATCGGCTGATTTTGATTTTTCGTTGAAGGACCAACCCATAAAATATTTGTTGTTTTTTGTGGGGATGTGAGCACAAATCATCATATCCTCACCAGCCTCAACGTTCTTTGCAATAGGAGCATTTTCGCCACCATTTGCGCTGTAGGTTACTGTATATTTCTGAGCTTCATCGTATTCAACAATAAAGCCTGTGTTATACTTTTTATCAAAGGTCTTTGCCTTTTTAATCTCTGCAGAGCCATCGTTGATAAGTGCTTTTGCAGAGCTCTTCTTTTCAGATTCAACAAAATACTTCTTGCTGTCTTTAAGAAGAAGAGAAAGCATCTGTGCATTTTCCTCATCAATTTCTGCAAGAGAGCCACCCTTTGCCTTTGCAACTGCTTTTGCCTGCTCATAGCTTAAGGGGGTGTCATAAATTTCGTATTTAACGCCATTTAAAACTGCGCCGTTAACTGCTTCAACCTTTTCAACATTGATTTCGCAGATAAAGCCTGTTGAGCTTCTCTTTTCGCTTGATTCGGAAATACCATCTTCTGTAATTACAGAACAAACAGATTTTTTGTTTTCGATATTTTTGCCGATGAAATATCTGCCAAAGCCGTTTTCACCTGCAAGCTCTGAAACAACCTTAAGCTCCTTCTTTGAGCTGACACTTACAAGGTGTCCACCCATTTTCTTAGAAAGCTCCTTTGCCTGTTCATAGTTTACTGCAACATCAAAAACAGAATAAACACTATCACCAACTGTTTTCACAGCTGAAGCATCTGTAACATTAGCAACTGTTTTTGAATTATTTTCATACTGAGGTCTTGCAACATAGTTGATTCTTGCGCGAAGATATGAAGAATAACCTGAGCTTACGGGGTATTCGCAAGCCTTAACCTGATCAGACATATTGCCTTCAACAGTATAAATTGTGTTTTCATCCACATCAACAACAAGGCCAACGTGGTCAATACAACCATAACCACCTGAGCAGGTACAACAGAAAATAAGGTCGCCTGCCTGAAGGGGTTTGCCTGATGAGAAAGCGAAGCACTCTGCACCAGCAGAAGGAAGTGTTGAATAGTATGAAGGACCAACACTTGTGAGCTTAGGATAAATTGAAGAGGGAATTCCTGCAACATAACCACACCATGATGCGAAAACATTGCACCAATATCCCTGACGGCCGAACCATCTGCCGTATTCGGTAACATTACCACTACCTGTAGATGTTCCGGAATAGTCAAAGAAGCTTGCTTCGTGGTAACCAACCTGACTTTTTGCAACATTACAAATGTCAGTAACCTGGTCACCGGTAAGCTTTACATTCATTAATCTTTCGTAATAAACGCTTTTTTTGTAAGAGGATGAGGCTGAGTATTCGAGGCTTTTGGCAGCTGCACTTACGCCGAAAACGGAAGTTGCCATGAGAACTGTGGTAAGAAGGACTACCGCGATTCTTTTGATTCTGCTTTTTGTCATAGAATATTTTTTGCCTTTCGTAATATTTTGTATCAATAATATTTATTTCATATTTGTAACTAATTATTACAAAATTGTAACCTTTTGTAACAACAGTTGGCATTATAACATAATAAAAAACCTTTTTCAATGTGAAAATTGCACTATAAACCCTCTCTACATTTGTGCATTAATGCTGTTTCGCACAAAAAATCGCCATTTTTCGCAAAAAACTATTACATTTTGAAATTTTTGTGAACGAGAAAAAAGGCACATTTAATTGTAACAAAATGAATGATATGCTATATTCTATGTATAATAATGTAATATATAAAAAGAGGTGTTCTTATGGCAGAGATTATTGTTGCAGGTGCAGGTCACGGTGGATTGGTTTGTGCTATCAAACTTGCCCGTTTGGGTTATCCGGTCACAGTTTTCGAAAAATCCCTTAAAAATAACATGGGACTCCCTCAGCAGGATGTTTTTGACAGAGACACCTTCACCTATATCGACTTACCGTCACCAAAAAACATTACAGTATGTAAAAATCAATTAACCCTTGTTCCTTCTGATAACAGTGTTGATCCTCTAACCCTGCCCCAGCCTGCAGACGAAGCAATTTTTATGGAAAGGAAGGTACTTATTAATCACCTTCTGAATCTTGCTGAAAAAAGTGGTGTTGAAATCCACTATGGCTGCCCTGTGATTCAGCCTATTATTTTAGGCAGCAGAGTTGCAGGTGTAAAAACCTTTGAGGGCGACATTTATGGTGATATTATCATTGATGCCTGTGGCGTAGGTTCTCCGTTAAGAAGAAATCTGCCTTCATTTATGAACATTAATCGCGATATAAAGAACTTTGATGTTATTTACACCTATCGCGCACATTTTGAGAAAGAGCCTGATGTTCCCGACCCCGAAACAAGCTATGATATTCTTCTCAAGGAAGATGGAACTGTTGGCTTTTCGTGGGTAGTAACAGAAACAGATTTCGTTGATATTCTTATTTGTCGCTTCAAGCCCTTGACACAGGATGAGGTTTTAACAGAGTTGAGAAAAATCTCCGAGGATTATCCACACATAAGCAAAACCTTCATCCGTGGTGGTCAGTATGATAAAATCCCCGTTTGTCAGCCTCTTGGTGTGCTTGTTGCCGACGGCTATGCTGCAGTTGGTGACAGTGCATTTATGACTTATCCTACAAAGGGCTCGGGTATAGCCTTGGCTATGAAGGCAGGAGCTATTCTTGCTGATGCAATCACCAATGACACCTATGCTCTATATAACACCGAAACCCTTTGGGAATATCAGCGACGATTTTTCAAGGAATTCGGATTTCCTATCGGTAGATTAGCTCTTCTGAAAAACCTGATGACCTATTTCACGGCACAGGAAATAAACGATATTTTAAAATCGGGAATTTTCACAACAGAAGACCTGGCGCAGATTATGACAAATAAATTCGATAACCTTTTTGGTACTACAGGCAGAGCATTAATAAAGGATAAAATCCGTCAGCTAAGAGAAAATGTCATTTTAAAAGAAAAATTCTCAAACTTTGCAGTGTGGATGGGAAAGCTTGCCGTAACCGAAACCTATTTACCCAGCAAATATGACAGAAAAGATGTTCAGAAATGGGTGGATAAATATAATGAGTTTTTTGATTCGATAAGGAAAACCATATAAAAAGAACCTGTAACGAAAATTCTCGTTACAGGTTCATAAATTATTTCCCCATCAATTCAAGTGGTTCAACATTTTCTCCATTATATATAATTTCAAAATGCAAATGGCTTAATTCTGATTTTTCACAAGGAATTGTGCCGAGATAGCCTAAAAGCGAGCCACTTTCAACAGTTGCACCCTTTTTGATTTCAAGGGTATCCTTATTAAAACCACAGTATTTTGCTGTTACACCGTTGCCGTGGTCGATTTCAACAACTGTTCCCCAAAGTGCATCATCATAAATATTTTTTACAGTACCATAGGAAATTGCTTTCACCTGCTCACCCTCGGCAGCCTTGAAGTCAATACCCGAATGGGTGCGCCAATCGCCCATTGTTGCGCTATATGTGAGCTTTTCAGGTGAATAATCCTTTAAAATATCTGTTCCCAAGGGAAGAGTATAATAATCCTGATAGGGTGTTGCATGTTTACTGCTTTCAGTTGATTCTTTTGTTTTTTCTGTTTCCTTTTTGGTAGGCTTTTCTGTTTCCTCTCTGGTATCGGGAACATTCTCTAAATTCTGCCTTACCTCAAAATCAGGCTCGGTTGTAAGAAAAGCGCTGTCCTTGGTTGTTTCCTTTTCTGTTGTGATTGTTACATAATCGCTTTCAATGGGCGTAAGATTTCCGAGAGCCTTTTCTGTTGAAATTTTTGCAATAAGAGCAGTACCCAAGGCGAGAAGCAAGGCAAAGGCATAGGCATATTTCACCTTTTTCATAGTTTTTTCATTTTTACTGCTTCTTATAGGCTTGGGCTCACCTGATGGTGTGTTTTCGGGAATTTCCAATGGGTTTTTGTCGTTATCATTTCTGTTTCTGTCGCTCATAATATGTCCTCCTATGTTTTTATATAAGTTTTTGACAGAAACAATATTTTTATACAATTACTAATAATAAAAGTCACTGTCTGCAAAAACAAACAGTGACCTTCTTATTAATTATTCAATAATTTTGCTAAGGCTTCAAAATCCTCCATTGTAAGCTTTTCTGCTCTTACTGTTTTTTCAAGTCCTGCATTTTCGAGAGCCTCTGCAACAATGCTTTTATTTATACCAAGACCTGCGCTTATGGAATTTTCTGCAGTTTTTCTTCTCTGAGAAAATGCAGCTTTAACTAATTTAAAGAAAAACTCTTCATTTTCCACCTTAACGGGAGGCTCTTTTCTTACAGTTAACTGAATAACCTCGCTGTTAACCTTGGGTGGTGGCAAAAAAGAATCTCTTGGAACAAAGAAGAGCTTTTCGCTTTCAGAATAATATGAAACTGCAACAGTAACTGCGCCACCATCACGGGAGCCAACCTCTGCACAAAGTCTGTCAGCAGCTTCCTTCTGAACCATAACAGTAATATTTTTAATGGGTAATTTACTCTCTAAGAGAAGCATAATTATGGGGGAAGTGATGTAATAAGGAAGGTTCGCAACAACAGCAATTTCCATTCCCTTGCATTTTTCTTCAATGATTTTCGGCAAATCCGCTTTCATAACATCTTCGTTTATGATTTCAACATTGTTAAAATCTGAAAGTGTTTCTGCAAGAACGGGTAAAAGTCGGTTATCAACCTCAAAGCTCAGAACCTTACCCGCCCTTTTAGCAAGCTCGGCAGTAAGAACACCAACACCGGGGCCGATTTCAATAGCGCAGGTATTTTCATCAAGACCTGCAGCCTCTGCCATAGCAGGACAAACCTCGGGGTCAACAAGGAAATTCTGTCCTAATCCCTTATTAAAGGTAACACCGTGCTTACCCATTACGGATTTTATAACATTTATATCTGAAAGATTTCTCATTTTTGCCTCCAACTCTTGAAAAAGAGCGTTAACTAAGATAATATAATTATACAATTTGAAATTTCATTGTCAATGAAAAAATGCAGGTGATTATATGAACATTATCCAAGATGCAAAATTTATCAAGGAAGCCGTTGATTTCGGTACAGCTGTTCCCGTTTTCAAAAAGGTTATCTGGCTTGATAAAAAAATAAATAAAGCAACTCTTCTCTGCTCTGCTTTAGGCTATTATGAAGCATATCTTAACAGTCAGCGAGTTGGCAAATTTATTTTCGCTCCCGGTTGGACATCCTACGGAAAAAGACTTCAGTATCAGGAATATGATGTTACACATTTAATGGAAGAATGTAACGTTCTTGAAATTGCAGTTGGTAACGGTATGCGCTTCCACAAAAACCGTCACGAAAATTATGAAAGCATTACTTGCAACGATTCTGCTCTTATTGCTGCAGTTAAAATAGAATATGCAGATGGCACAGAGGATTTCATTCCCACCGACTCTACTTGGGAATGTGCAAAGAGCAATATTCTTGAATCATCTGTATATAATGGTGAAACAGTTGATTTCACATTTGATACCGATGAAACCTTCGCTGTCAAAGAGCTCCCCGATGTAAATAAAGAAATTCTTATTCCAACCGAGGGCGAAGAAACACGCGAAATGGCTACTCTTAGCGCTGTTAAGCTTATCACAACACCCAAGGGCGAAACAGTTATTGACTTTGGTCAGAACCTTACAGGCTATGTTGAGTGGGTTGTTCCTCAGAGAAAGGGCGCAAAGTTCACCATTTCTCATGCAGAAATTCTTGACAAGGACGGAAATTTCTACACAGAAAATCTCCGTGCTGCAAAGGCTCAGGTTCATATAACCTCTGACGGCAACGAAAGAGTGTATAAGCCCCATTTCTCATTTATGGGCTTCCGTTATATCAAGCTTGAGGGCTTTGAAAAGGACGAAATTGACATTGAGAATTTCAAAGCGATAGTTGTTTTCTCAAATATGAAAAGAACAGGCTATTTCGCTTGCGGACACGACCTTATTCAGCAACTTTATGAAAATATCGTTTGGGGTCAGAGAGGCAATTTCCTTGATGTTCCCACAGACTGTCCCCAGCGAGATGAAAGACTTGGCTGGACAGGTGACGCTCAGGTTTTCGCAAGAACTGCTTCAACTACATACAGAACTGACAAATTCTTCAAGAAATGGCTTAATGACCTTGCGGCAGATCAGCACGAGGACGGTGGTATCCCCCACGTTTGTCCTGATCTTGCATGGGATTCCTATGGCTCTTCTGCATGGGCAGATGCTATGGTTATTGTTCCCTATTGGGTTTACAGAACATATGGCAACCCCCAGATAATCAAAGACAATTTTGAGGCTATGAAAAAATGGATTCTTTTCATGGAATCCAAGGGATCACAAAGAGGCCTTTTCGATACTCACGACCACCATTTCGGCGACTGGCTCTCACTTGACGCAGGTGACGAGGCAACAGGTGGTCTTACAGATAAATTCCTTATCGGTACTGCATTCTTTGCATATTCAAACTCACTCTTCATTGAAATGGGTAAGGTTATCGGCGAGGATATGAGCTACTTTGAGGAGCTTTATGAGCTTACTGTAAAAAAATACAGAGAGGTATATCTCAACACAGGCAAAACTGAGCACGAAACTCAGACTGCAAATGTTCTCGCTCTCTACTTTAACCTTACAGATAAGCCTGAAAGAGAAGCAGAAAAGCTTGTTAAGGACATTGAGGCTTGTGGACATCTTAAAACAGGCTTCGTAGGCACACCCTATCTCCTCCACACCTTAACAAAAATCGGCAGAACCGACCTTGCATACAAGCTCCTTTTCAGAAAGGAATTCCCCTCTTGGCTCTTCCCTGTAACAAAAGGCGCTACAACAATGTGGGAGCGTTGGGACGGTATGAAGAAGGACGGCTCCTTCGCAACTCCCGAAATGAACTCCTTTAACCACTATGCTTACGGCTCTGTTGGCGACTGGCTCTACACAACAGTTGCAGGTATTGACAGCGATTTCAATGAGCCTGCTTACAAGCACATCATTTTCCGTCCTCTTCCTGCAAAGGAATTAGGCTACGCTAAATCAAGAATTCTCACAGAAAACGGCGAGATAATTTCCTCTTGGGAATACACAGGCAACGGCGACGAATGTAAATTCAGCTTCACAATTCCTAACGATTCACACGCTACTCTTTACCTTGACGATGAAGAATACGAATTCGAAAGTGGAACATATACTACTGTTTTTGAATACAAAGGATTTTAAAACACTTGACCCTATTGTGAAAACACTTCGCAATAGGGTGTTTTTTATTGACACTTTCATCTTAAAATGCTATTCTTTTTTTGGGGTGTTTTTCTATGATCAGGCTTAAAGAAAATGATGTTATTCTCTTTCAGGGAGATTCAATAACAGATGGCAACAGAGGTCGTCATTCCGACCTTAATCACATTCACGGACACGGATATCAATACATATTGGCTTCTGAGCTTGGTATAGACAATATTGAGAAAAATATTGAATTTATAAATCGTGGCAATAGTGGTGACAGAATCTGTGATCTTTACAGCAGATGGAAGGAAGAATGCCTTAATTTAAAGCCTACCATTCTCAGTATTCTTATCGGTATAAACGATATGATTTTTAACTGGGAGCACCAGTCAGGCTCCGACCCCGACAGATATGAAAAAATCTATCGTCTTCTGCTCGACGAGGTATTGGAGCAGAATCCTGATACTCTTTTAGTTATTATGGAGCCATTTTTCGGAGATAAAAATGAGCCCGAGCTTGACGAATATTTCAAGGCAGGAATCGGCGCATATCAAGAAAAGGCAAAGAAAATTGCAGATGATTACAACGCAGTTTTTGTTCCCCTACAGGATTTATTTGATTCTTACAGAGATAAAACAGATATTTTCAAGCTTCTTTGGGACGGCGTTCACCCAACAACTGCAGGACACCACCTTATTGCACAGCGTTGGAAGGAATGCGTAAAAGAAAGACTTGAAAACAGATGAGGTATATTATGAAAACTGTTAATAATAAAAATATCAAAATTACAGATGGCTTCTGGAAGGTAAAGCAGGATATGGTGCGCGATATTACCCTTAAATCTGTTTATGACAGATTTGAGGAAACTCATCGCTTCGATGCTCTTGACTGCACCTGGAAAGAGGGCGACCCCGATATGCCCCATGTTTTCTGGGATTCAGATATTGCAAAATGGATTGAGGGACTTGCATACAGCCTCAACTATTCCGAAAACCAAGAGCTTGAAAAAATCACAGATGAAGCAATTGAAAAAATCTGCAAAAATCGTGATGAAAACGGCTATTTCAACAGTCATTTCCTTGTAACTGGTGAGCGCTTCAGCGACAGAACAGAGCATGAGCTTTACTGCGCAGGTCACTTTATGGAAGCTGCAGTTGCATACTATGAAGCAACAGGTAAAAAAGCTCTTCTTGATGCTATGTGCAAGTATGCTGACTATATTGAAAAATGCTTTGTAATTGAAAAGAGCGCAAAATTCATTACTCCCGGTCACCCTGAAATCGAGCTTGCACTTGTGAAGCTTTATCAAGTAACAGGTGAAAAGCGCTATCTTGAGCTTTCAAAATTCTTCGTTGATAACCACGGTGCAAATCCCGATGATCAGCCTATGTACAGAGGTTGTAACGAGCTCTATAATCAGGATGATGTTCCATTAAGAGAAAGATCAACTGCAGACGGACATTGTGTAAGAGCGATTTATCTTTTCTGCGCTATGGCAGACCTTGCACTTCTTTACAACGATAAAGAGCTTTTTGAAGCAGCAGACCGTTGCTTTATGAACATTGTGGAAAAGAGAATGTATATAACAGGCGCAACAGGAAGCACCTGCCACGGCGAATCCTTTACAATTGACTATGATTTACCAAACAGAGATGCTTATGCCGAAACCTGTGCTTCAATTTCTCTTGCATTTTTCGGCAACAGAATGATTAAATTAAATCCTGACGGCAAATATGCAGATGCAGTTGAAAGAGTTATGTATAACGGCGCTCTCTCAGGCGTTTCAATGGATGGAAAAGGATTCTTCTACGAAAACCCTCTTGAAATTGATGTTGACTACAACAATGTCAATAAATGTACTGATGGTGGAAAGCGCTTCCCCATAACACAAAGAAAAGAGGTTTTCGACTGCTCCTGCTGTCCTCCCAATGTTATCAGATTTATTTCAGGCATCGGTAAATATCTTTACTCATACACCGAGGATACTCTTTTTGTTAACCAGTACATAAATTCTGAAGCAGAATTTGAAGGTATGACTGTTTCACAGACTACCGACTACCCTGCAACAGAGGAAATTAAAATCAATATTAAAAACGGCAATAAAAAATATATTGCTTTAAGAATTCCTACTTGGTGTAAGGACTTTGAAATCAACAAGGCCTACACTCTCAAAAACGGCTATGCTTATATGGAAATTTCTGAAAATGACGAAATTGATTTAACTCTTTCAATGCCCGTTAAATTTATTTCTGCAAACAAAAGGGTTCACGACTGTGCAGGCAGAGTTGCAGTTATGAGAGGTCCCGTTGTTTACTGCCTCGAAGGCGTTGACAACGGCAAGGATTTGAATTCAATCAGAATTGATATCAAGGAAAAGGGCGAGCTTACAGAAAGAGAATTTTTAGTACCGAATATCACTATCAAGGGCTATAAGGAGCCTGAAAGCGATTCTCTTTATTTTGAAGCAACTGAGAATTACATTGAATCAGAGCTTAAATTCATCCCATATTTTGCATACGAAAACAGAGGCGAAACAGATATGCTTGTGTGGATACTTAAAAAGTAAGGAGAAAAATATATGAAAAAATTTTTAAAAGTATTTTTATGTGTTATTCTCGTAATTGTTATTGTTGCTGCCGTTATAGTTGGTCCTTATGGAATCAGTTTTTTACCTTCTAAAACCGACGAGGATTTTGATATGCACATTTATGATTCAAGAAACCCTGTTTATACAGATGGTGAACATAAAACCTTCACAGTTTCTGAAATAGATGAAAATACTCCCGGACAAAAATATACCATCGATGCCCCTTTGGTTAGTTGGTTTAATTATTTTGGTATAAGGTATGTAACCGAAAATTATTTCAAAGGTACTATTTGCTATACAACAGGACTTACAGAAAAAACCGAAGAATTTTTCTTAGAGCCTACCTGTGAAGATTTTTTTGCAGAAGAAACTGAATATAAAGAATTTTACTCTTTTATTGATAATTGCCTTTCAGGAACAAAAGCAAATAAATTAAATTGGATAACTTTTGAACCTCTTAATGACGAAAACGGTGCTATAAGGATAGAAAAAGTTGCCCTTTTCAACCGCGAAATTCCTCAGCAGGAAATCTTCATTCAGAATGATACCCATAAATTAGGAATTGATTTATTATGGGGCGGTGCTTTGAGTTATCTGGAAGACCTTGACTCCAATGTTCAGGCAGTTTCTGTTGACGGCAAAATTAAGGTTGATTCCAATGCAAGTGAACGCTATAACGCAGAATCCGTAAACAATAATGTTAACTTAATAAACAGAAATGACACAGGTCGCCTTGTTCAGCAGTCATATTATGGCACGCTTGATTATGACCACGGTGTATATATGGAAAACGATTGGCGCTATAATCCTGTTCAGGGTGGTAATCAGTTTAATGACGCAAGTAAAATTGTGGATTTAAGGGTTACTGATACGGAAATTTACATAAAATGCCGTCCTCTTGACTGGGCAAAGGAAAAAGAATACATCACTCCCTCATATATGGAAGCAACATATTCTTTGGAAAATGGTGGAGTTCACGCAAAATGCAGATTTGTTGATTTCTCAGGTTACCCTGAAGCTGAATGTAGTCAGGAAATACCTGCCTTTTACTGCATTGAGCCTCTTAATAATTTCGTTTATTACAAAGGCGACAAGCCTTGGAGCAACGGTAAGCTCACAAGCGAGCCTGATTTGATTTTCTGGCCCGATGCAGGCTACCCGAAATTCTATTCAAAGGAAAACTGGGCTGCCTTTACAGGTGAATTCGAGGACAGCTTCGGTATGGGTGTTTACGTTGACAATGAGGAAGAATTCCTTGCAGGTGTTTACGAAAGAGAAACCACCACAAATGAAGACCCATCAAAGGATAGCCCCACATCATATATCGCAATTGTCAAAAACCGAACCTTTAAAAGCTTTGACCCTTATGAATATGAATATTACCTTGCAACAGGTAATACAAACGAAATAAGAAATACATTCAAAAGTATTGACACAAAATAAAAATAAGTCCCATTCGGATTAACCGAATGGGACTTTATATTTATAACTTAGTGCTCAAGAACCCAACCGTTTGCTACAACATCATAATAATGATTTTCAACATTTGCGTTGCCTTCAGCATTGATTGTGATTGTTGTACCACCAATCATATCATCTCTCCAATAGCTACCGAAGCCTGATTTTACTGCGTAAGCAAGCTTGATACCATTGTAATTGATGTGGAAGTCGTTTACATGGTCATGACCTACAAGGATTGTTTTTGTGCTGCCAAGCTCCTGACAAAGACTATAGAAGCCGTTGTTAACAGGTGAAGGACAGCTGAGCTCATAGCATCTGCCACTTGCAATATCAGCATATTCGGGATTTAATACACCCATTTCTGATTCAGTGGACTCAATAGATACCATTTCCCAAGCTTCAATATATTCAAAAACAGGAATGTGCATAATAGCAGTACTTTCAACAGTTTTACCTGCTAATTTCTTAATACCGTTAACTGCCCATTTGTACCATTTCTGCTGATTACTCCAGAGGTGGTCATAGCCTTCAACTACTGTGCCATCCTCAAGAACAAATTCACCGTCGCCATGAGTATCCATCATAAAGAAGGTGTGAACAAATTCACCGTTTTCTGTAACATTGATAATGTAGTTACCATAGCCCATATCCTTAGGACCAAACTGGAAGAGACAGTTTTCTGCCTGAGTAAGATTATAAGCAACCCAGAATTCGCTGATACAGCCCTGACCGTCATGGTTACCCATAACAGGCGCCCACGGAATACCGAAGCCGTCAAGAAATTCGATAAGCTTTAAATATGCTGCTGTATCCCAAGCATTGTCACCTGAAAGAGTGATAAGGTCAGGATTATGATCCTCAATAAGCTTTGTAATAAGCTCTTCACTATATGTACCATAATCGCCATAAGCCTTTGTATCTGAAAGCTGAATATCAGTAAGGTTAAGAACAACAAATTCCTTACCCTCTTCTTTTTCAAGCTCAATATAGTCGTTGGAATCAAAGATATCGCTTACAGACCAGTCCGTGAAATAAGAAGCCTCACCACCGGGTGTAAGAGTAATCTGAAGTGGTGCAAGAATCTGTGAAAGACACAAAATGTAAGTAAGAATAAGATTAATAATTCCCATAATATACCCTCCAAAAACCTTTTATTATTGTACTCCTATTATAATAGTACAATTTTATTTTCTCTCTTTAATTACCTTTGCAGGTGTGCCAACTGCAATAGAATAGGGGGGAATTGGCTTAACAACAGTTGAACCACAACCGATAACAGAGCCTTCGCCGATATTACCTGAATACATAACCTTACAGCCCATACCGATATAAACATCTCTGCCGATTGTAACCTTTTCACAATGGCCACCCTGATGGTAAATAATATCATTGGGGTCATCAAAAATATGTGAATAAGGAGTGAGATTTATACCCTGAGCAAGAAGGCAGTCCTCGCCGATTTCAAGACCACGATGACCAAAAAGAGTTGTACCTGTCCCTATATAAGTCCCTCTGCCAACATTGATGTAGCCTTCCTCGGTTCTTTCTGTATCAAGGTAAACTCTGTGCTGAAGTCTTACATTGTCTCCAAGAGTAATACCCTTTTCTCCTCTTGCAACAAGAGTACAGCCGTCGCAGATCTGAACATTATTACCAACAGAAATATATTCGGGATTAATGATATTTACGCCCTTACCGATAGTAACATTTTCGCCCATTGATCTGAATTTTGTTCTGTAATATTCAAGACGAAGCTTTGCAGCATATTCAGAATCATCGTTCATAAAAATAGTTTTATAAAAGCTTTCCTTTGCTTCAGCATCCATATTATTGAATGCATTTGTAAAAAAGTTTTCCATATTATCAATCTCCTAAAAGTCCGTAATATCTGCCCATCCAATAGGGAAGAAGGAAGATGTAAGGCATCGCAGTACCCATACCATCTGCACCATCTGTGCTGGGAAGCGCTGCAGCACGATTTGCAGATTTTTTATCTATCTGGATAAATTCTTCAACACCTGAATCGCAAACAAACTGATTGCCATCGTAGTTGACAAGAACTCGTGAGCTGTATTCAACAGGATATTTAAGCTGAGGAGCACAGCCATATGCTTCAGGTGAGTTATCAATTTCAATATCCTTACGATAGCTGTTGTATGTAGGCCATACAATAAAGTCAAGATTCATTTCTGAAAGTGACTTTGCAGCATTTTCAATATCACAGTTACGATTTGTAAGCGCGCCATAAACAATATTAAAAAATGGTGAGCGCTCAACTCTTTCATATTCAAAGTGGTGAGTAAGACCCATTTTGAATATTTCCTTCTGTGCCTCGTTTTCTGTATAAACAAGAAGGTTGTAAATATTTGTGAAATCAAGCTGATCATCAATATGGGCAATATGAGCATCCTCGCACTTGTACTGCATGCAGTTCATAGCGTAGTGGTGCTTCTGTATGAGCATATCAAACACCTGATTATACTTTTCATCACCTGTTACATGGTAGGTTGTTTTAAGGAATGACAAAATCTCAAGTGAGTTTGTGCCGCGCTCAAAGAACCAACGATCATCATTATTAAGAAGCTCAGGCTCCCAGTTTGCCCATGTGGTAGGTACTCCGTCAACATCGCAAAGGTGGAAGTTGTTTTCAATGATGTGGTCAGTAATTTTCTTTACAACCTCTGCTATTTTTGCCTTTTCCTTTTTATCAGCCACAAGGTCATAGTAAACACCATAAGCAAAATAGTGACCTGTCATTTCGTCACTTGATGTTTCACCAAGCCACTCGCAGTTGGGGTTATCAGGGCAAACATGCCATTCCTCGCGATTACCGTCACCAAAGAATGGATCATCATTGTAGCGTGTTGCACGTGCTGTAAAGCCCGATTTACCTGTGATTTCAGTAAGCTTAATCATAGCCTCAACAGCTTTTTTAGCATTTGCCTTTGCCTTGGGATCCTTAGTAGCAGCATAACGGAAGCACTGACTTGCACAATAAAGACCTGTGAAAAGACCATCGTTATCAGAGTTGGGCTGCCAGCCTGATTCAAGGTCACCATATTTACGAAGAAGTCTGCCAACGTGGTAGCCTTCGTTACGGCAGAAATATTTATCAGTAAGCTCATCAACATACTCTGCCTTCTGAGCAAGTGTCATATATTTTGATGTGATAAGGCTGATACCACGAGGGGTAACAGCAGCAATTGTTCCGTCATCAGCAACTGCAAGTGTTGTAACTGTTGGATGCATAAGCCATGCACCATATGAGAAGTATGAAATTTTACCTTCGATAAGCGTTACAAGACCTGTGTTTGTTGCAAAATATTTTTTGCCATCTGCAGCAAAGAACATATCGTTGAATGATCCACTTGGAATAGAGTAGAAATCATCACCCTTGAACCAATAGTTTTTGCCGTCATAGATGTTAATGCCTTCATCTGTGCCAACCCAAAGGTGACCCAATGCATCAATTTTGATGCAGTTGATTTTTCTGCTGGAAACGCCTGTATTTTCAGGGAGAAGCTCTGCCCAATGACGACGCTTACCCTTCATTGAGAGAAGCCCCTCAACAGTTGAGCCAACATAAACAGTTTCACCATACTTTACTTTGTTATCGCGTGCTGCAAGGCAAACAGTTTCTGAGGGAAGACCAACAATTTTTTGAATTTCACCGTCAGCCATAAGGTAGAGGTGGTTTTCTGTGATGAGCCATACTGAGCCATCAAGAGCAACAGAAACATCAACAACCTTTGAGCCGAATTCAGCAATCTTTTTAGCCTTGCCCTTTTTGATTTCAGCAAGGGAGTTGCCGATAGATGCATAAAGAGTTCCTTTTGCAGAAATTAACTTTGAAGCGTTGAATGACAATTTTTTAAGATTTCCATCAGCATATTCGAATGTGCCCTTTGCAGAAGCAATATAAAGTGTGTTGCCCGAAAAAGCAACAGATGTAACAGATGCACCGTCAATACCTTTATCGGCAGTAATGAACACCTTATCATATTGCTTGAATTCACCAAAATTAAGAGTATATTTTTTCATTTAAACTCTCCTCTGTTATTATAATATGAAAACAGTTTATCATATTACGTTAATTAAAACAAGATTTACTATGGGAATATTTTTCTTGATTTTCTTTATTGGTTAATATAATATATAGACATAATAAAAATTAAACAGGGGTGTTAATATGTTAGCTTCTTTCAGCGCAATATGGTTAGAATTTGTTTCCGTATTTATGAGCTTCGTTATGTCCTTCGGAACTCTTTTCGGAATCTATATTCCCTCTACAACAACCAAGCCTGAGGATTACCTTGACAGCGAGGTTAAAAATGTTATTTACCTTATTGGTGATGGTATGGGCTTTTATCATCTTGAAAAGGCAGAACAAGAGAGAAACCTTACGCTTGCTACAGATGACTTCCTTCTTCGTGGTGACTCTATGACCCGTTCATTCTCTGCTGCTGTTACTGACAGTGCTGCAGGTGGTACTGCTCTTGCAACAGGCGTGAGAACAACAAATGGCTATATCGGTGTTTATCCTATGGATATGACAGCGACCTTCTCTTACCCCCAAAATATTACAGAGCTTTGCAGCGAAAGAGGTATGCTTACAGGCGTTATCACAACTGATGAAACCTCAGGCGCTACTCCTGCTTCATTCTCTGCTCATTCTTCTGACAGAGGTAACGCAGAGGATATTACAAACGATCAGCTTCGTTCTACAATCGACTTGATCTGGGGTACAGAAAATGGTCTTGTATCAAAGAGCGATGCTCGTGCAAACGGCTACACATATGTTACAACCTATGACGAAATGATGGCTCTTCCCGAGGGTAGCAGAAGCTTTGCTCATTTCACAAATAACCTTTGGACAGTTGAGCAGTCTGATGCAAGCACTCCCACTCTTGAACAGATGACTAAGAAGGCTATCGACCTTCTTGACGACTCAGAAGAGGGCTTTTTCCTTATGGTTGAGGGTGCTCATATTGACAAGCATTCTCACAGCAATGATGACGCTAAAATGACTGAGGCTGTTGAGTCATTTGATAAAACTATTGAATACGCTCTTGAATACGCAAAGGCAGACGGCGAAACACTCGTTATTGTTACTGCTGACCACGAAACAGGCGCAATCGTTAAGACTGACAACGGAACATATTCATTCACATCAGGCTCTCACTCTGCTGCTAATGTTCCTGTTCTTGTTTATGGTTCAAAGAATATTATTCAGACAGGCGAGACACTTAACAACTACGAAATTCCCATAAGAATTGCTTATGCTCTCGGATTTACAGAGGATCAGTTCCCCTACGAGGTGGCAGCATAAAAAAATTTTTCGCAACCTCGTTAATTCGGGGTTGCGATTTTAAATAAGGTGATATTTATGAGATATATTGCAGACCACGATTTCCATTTTCATTCAACAATCTCTCCCTGCTGTCACGATGAAGAGCAGATTCCCGAGAATATTATAAAGGCTGCAAAGGAAAACGGCTTGAAAAAAATCTGCCTTACGAATCATTTATGGGATGAGGATGTAAAAAGCCAATTAGAATGGCATCCGAAGCAGAGATTTTCATGTCTTTCCTCTGTTCTTCCCTTGCCTCAGGATGATGAGGTTGAATTCTTGTTCGGCGCAGAGGCAGATATGGATTATGAATATACAGTAGGTGTAAGTCCCGAAAGATATGATATATTAGATTTCATTGTTATTCCCACAACTCACCTTCATTTGCCCGGATATA
This sequence comes from Acutalibacteraceae bacterium, assembly GCA_045631405.1. Taxonomy (GTDB): domain Bacteria; phylum Bacillota; class Clostridia; order Oscillospirales; family Acutalibacteraceae; genus DTU089. Next base: position 22,417 of record JAZQUT010000006.1, read on the forward strand.
CAGTTAGAGAAAGACCACAGACTCCCGAGGAAGCTGCAGAGCTTTGGGTAAAGCGCCTTGAAGAGCTTTTGAAAAAGGATATGCCATGGCACAAAATGGGCATCGCCCACCTTACCTGCAATCACATTATGAAGGGCAGAGCCCCTGAGGTTATAAAGCTTCTCGACGATAAAGTTTTATACAATTTATTTGAAAAATGTTCAGAAAAGGGCGTCGGAATCGAGCTTAATATGAAAACTCTTAACCTTACACAAGAGGAATCAGAAATTCTTCTTCGCCCCTATTTCATAGCAAAGGATTGTGGATGCAAATTCTATCTCGGAAGCGACTCTCATAAATTAGAAGCATTCAGAAATTCAAAGGAAAACTTTGAAGATATTATCACAAAGCTTGATTTAAAGGAAAGCGATAAATTTATTATCGGTAAATAAAAATAACAGATATGCTCCGTTTAGTAGAGCATATCTGTTTTTCTTTTTTACATTGTAACTATTACATTGCGCCTGCAAAGCTATACATAAAGCTACTTACGAAGCTGATTACAAAGCTAAGACCGCAAGCAATAAAAGGAATAATCGCAAGAATTTTTGCAGTTTTAACCTTTTTCTTTGCTTCTTCAAGCTGAGCAATTTCATCAGGTGTAGGATTGAAAAGCTGAGGCTCCTTCAATTTTCCTGCTTTAACTAAAATATAAATTGAGAAAATAAAGCCGATACCAAACATAAGCAGTGCCGCTGCAATACCATAGTTTCTTAATGATTTTGCCTGATCTGCAAACTCCTGAATAGCAGGGAAATTACCGGCAAATCCTGGCATACCGTTGCTATAAGGATTAGGCTGATACTGATTTACATAGGGCTGCTGGAACACCTGCTGAGGTTGAGCAGGCTGGGTATATGGAGTCTGAACAGGCTGCTGAGGCTGAGCAGCAGTAAGACTACCGCAAACAGGACAATTAACAAGATTATCTTCGATATTATTACCGCAATTAGGACAGAACATAAAAGTACCTCCCCAAAAATAAATTAATATGTTTTACATATTAGAATAATATTATCACATTCTCTTACATTTAGTCAATTAATATTTAAAATCCTCGAATAAACTATACCGAAAACAAGGATTCAACTCCCCTTTTTAAAGCTATCTGAAAAAAATCAAAAAAATTTTCAAAAAACAGTTGACAAAACATTTCTTTGGTGGTATAGTATCTAAGCACTCGCGAGAGTGGCGGAATCGGCAGACGCGCACGTTTGAGGGGCGTGTGGTAATCCCGTACGGGTTCAAGTCCCGTCTCTCGCACCAAATAAAGAACTTACACTTCAGTGTAGGTTCTTTATTTTTATGTCAGAAATCAGGTAGGGACTTGAACCCCCTCGCCGAAGGCGAACATAATCGTTGCCGTTTTGACGGCAAAGCGTAGCGACGCCGTCAGGTCCCGTCTCTCGCACCAAACTACACCTTTTCGAAGGTGGAGTTTTTCTTTATTTTCAGCAGTACTTTCCTACGAAAAAGTAGTAATTGTTATAATTTTCTTGAACTTTTGTTCAAAAACTTGTGTAAAAATTGTTGACTTTTTAAGCTTTTGGGCATATTATTATAGTGTAACTAATATAGTTACACTATGAAAGTAAATCCCGTGTAGTAGTTCTCCCAACATGAGGGAAGTTACGAGACACGGGGTTTTTTGTTAGGAGAATTACATGAAAACTGCAATTATGATTGATGGGGGATTTTACAGAAAACAAGCTAAATATTTATTTGGGGATAAAACTCCAGAAAAAAGAGCTGAAGAAATGATAAAGTATTGTAAACGCCATCTTAATAAAAACAAAGAAGACGAAGAATTATATAGAATCTTTTACTATGATTGCAAACCATCTGAAAAAACAATTTATCACCCATTAACACAAAAAAGTGTTAATTTGCAAAAAACCGATTTGTACGAATGGACAAACACTTTTCTAAAAGAACTAACACACAAGAGAAAAGTTGCACTTAGAATGGGAGAATTGTTGGAAAGTTCTGCTGGATACGAACTCAAATCAGAAACCTTAAAAAAATTGTGTAAGAAACAAATTTCAATTGATGATTTAACAGAAGCTGATTTTCAGTTAGATATTCAACAAAAAGGTGTTGATATGAGAATCGGATTAGATATTGCTTCTTTAGCTCAAAAAAAACTTGTTGATAAAATTGTTTTAATTGCAGGTGACAGTGACTTTGTTCCTGCTGCAAAACATGCTCGACGAGAAGGTATTGATTTTATTCTTGACCCGATGTGGCATACAATAAAGGATAGCCTAAATGAACATATTGATGGTCTTGTTTCAAAAGTTTCTAAACCACCAGAAAATGTTCATGATAAATTACATATTAATTACATCCCCAAACATCTAGCACACAAACACAACTCTTTATAAAGTTTATGCAACTACTTAATTTTAGTAGTTGCATTTTTTAGTAAATCGTATATTAATTCTTTAAATATAAAACATATAACTAACGGATGTTCTAGTTTAAGAACCATTTATAGTGCTAAACGCTATAACTTTTTGTTGTGTTTATTCTTTTAATAATATATAATAGTTATACAATTTACATTATTTTTTATTAGAGGTGGAAAAATTGGAGATTTTATTAATAATTGCACTTGTACTTCTTGCTTTCCTTATCTACGAATATGCCTACTACAAAAGTTCAAAATTTTTGACGTTAAAAAATAGTATTCAACATTATACTCAAAAATGCAATGAATTAAATCAGCATATAGAGTCTTTGAAAAACACATATTTAAATGTTAATCAAATAAATTACGGACAAGCAACATATCAAGATAATAGTAAATGGAATTTTAAAAGACCTGAACTCAATAAGCGCCCTAAATCTCAATATGTATATAACTGTTCTCTTTCTGTATGTAGAAATGCTGAACAACAACCTTTTAAGTATTTGTGCAAATACTTTAACATAAAACCAACAGAAGAAACATTGAATAATTTCGAAGAAGTTTTTAATAATTTTTCAGCAGCAGAACAAGGAAAAGTTTTATTAACTACCGAAAGAGATGAAATTATTTCAAACATTAGTAAAGATATCCCCTTTTTAATAAAAACTTTTTCTAAAAAGAAATTAGTTAAAAATCTTGGTTTTGATGAAATAGATTTAAGTCAATTGTATTTCCCTAAATACATATTTAACTATACAAGTGCAGGCGGTAACAGTTCTATGAACTGCGAAATTCTCTTGAATGTTGAAAATCTTGAACAGTTTATTCAATACTTATCTGAATTAGTTAAATTCAGAAAAAGTGTTGCAGGTCAAAGAGCACTTATGACATCTTCTTTACGAGAACATATAAAAGCTCGAGATAATTATACTTGTCAAAAATGTGGAGTTTCTGTGCACGAAGAACCTCATTTGCTTTTAGAGATAGACCATATAATTCCTTTATCAAAAGGTGGTTTAACGACTGAAGAGAATTTGCAAACATTATGTTGGAAGTGCAATAGAAATAAAGGCTCAAAAATAGAATGATGTATCCCCCACTCCTTTCGAGTGGGGTCTTTTTCCGCCCATATTCCCTCACTTCCCCCAATCCCGTCTCTCGCACCAAAAATCGACATTCTTCGAAAGAAGGATGTCGATTTTTACTTTTTCACTCTTCACTATTCACTCTTCGCTAAACATAAAACCTCAATCCCTTGTGAAAGGAATTGAGGTTTACTTTTTTATTCTTTTTCAATCAAAGCACGATTTCTTTGCCCTGCTTTGCAGATTCGTAGATTGCGCAGAGGATTTTGATCATATCAACGCCCTGAGAGGGTTTGAACACGGGTTCTGCGCCCTCGGTGAGAACATCAATAAAGTTACGGATGTTTTTCTTATGTCCGTCTGTATCAATATTACCCTTGGGGGTGATGTCAAGAAGCTGACCCTCATCCTCTGTGAAGAACTCAACTCTGTTGTCATCCCACTTAAGACCTGCTTTTGTTCCACGAAGCTCAACATAACGGGTTTCTTCTTTGATATTTGATGCCCAGCTGAATTCAATCTGAAGAACTGCGCCGTTATCAAAGCGAATCATACCCATTGCAAGGTCCTCAACATCAAATGTACCCTCGGCATTTGCATCGCCGAACTTTGAGTTTACAGAATCGCTTGTGTCATTATCTGCAAATTTTGTATATGTATTTGCGCTTACTGCAACGGGTGTGGGATTACCCATAAGCCAAACTGCAAGGTCAATCATATGAACGCCAAGGTCAATAAGGGGTCCACCACCGGACTGCTCCTTTGTTGTGAACCAGCCACCCTTGCCAGGGATGCCTCTGCGTCTTTGCCAACCACAACGGCCACAATAGATTTCACCCATCTTGCCGTCCTCAACAAATTTCTTTGCATACTGAGAAGCTGTAACAAAACGGTTATTTCTGATAACCATAAGCACCTTGCCTGCCTCGTCAGCAGCATTTTTCATTTTGAGAACCTCTGTAACATCAATAGCATCGGGCTTCTCGCACAATACGTGCTTGCCTGCCTTGAAGGCATCAACTGCAATAATAGAGTGAAGGTAGTTTGGTGTGCAGATATCAACTGCATCAATGCTCTCGTCCTTGAGAAGCTCCTTATAATCTGTATAAACTGCTGCATCAGGGAAATATTTATCTCTGAGCTCAATTGCTCTTTCTTCAATGATATCGCAGAAGGCTACAACCTCTGCTCTTTCGTCCTCATAATAATGGCTCACATGGCATCCACGGCAAATTCCACCGTTACCGATAAGTGCTACTCTTAATTTTGACATTTTCATTTCCCCCGTAATATAAAATTCGGTTTATTTATCACCTGATTTCATTATACATAAGTGACTTAAAAAGTAAATAGACATCTTTAAAATCACTATATTGAATTTTGCTTTAATAATGATATAATGAATATAGTAATCTCTAAAAACCATTCAGGAGAACGATTATGGAAATCAGATTAATTAAACCCGAAGAGGCTATAGCTTATAACAAAATATCTGCTGCTTCATTCATATGGAAATTTGACAAGGATGTTGACGATAAGGTTGAAATTCCTGTCCTCGGCGCTTTTCAGGACGGAAAGCTTATTGCTGGTATGGAGCTTTTTGATTTTAAATGCAATTACTGTGGTAATCTCATAGACACCCTTGTTCTCAGTGGAATTTGCAGTATTCCCGAATGTCGCCGAATAGGTGGAGTGAGAGCACTTTTTGATGAGGTTGGAAGAGCTGCTATTGAAAATGGCATTGTTGCAGGCTTTCTTGCGCCCTTCTCAATTGAATATTACGAGAAATTTGGTTTCGCAAATCTTAACCGTTGCTTTACAATCAAGGTACCCTTCCATAAGCTTCAAAGCTTCCCTCGCTGTAACGACGTTGAGCTTTTTACAGGAGAACAGCTGGAGGAGCTTTGTGAGCTTCACAACAAATGCGTTTTCAAGGAAAGCCTTATGACTATAAGAGAGGATGAAAAGCATTTTTGCAAAACACCTCTCGAAGAAGCAGATTATACATACATTCACCGTAACCCTCAGGGCGAGGCAGACGGCTATGTCCGTTTTAAAATCAAGCGTCCCGATGAGCTTGTTGCAGATGAGCTTTTCGTTCTGACACCTGATGCGCTTAAGGGTATTATCGGATTTTTAAGAAATTATGATGGTATTGTTGAAACATTAAAGGTACGAAGACAGTATCAGGGATCTCCTCTCTCCTGCGTTCTTGACCAAATTGATGGTGTGAAATACGAGCACGATGTCAGCTATGCAGGTCGAATATATAATCTTAAAAAGCTTCTTGAAAATAATACATACCCCAAGGAATACGGCAAATTCAGTATCTTGAGCCTTGACGATTTAGAGCAGAACAAGGGCATTTTTGATGTGGAATATGAAAACGGCAAGGCAGCCGTTACTCAAAGAGCAGAAGGGGATTATGATATTTCTCTCACTGCCCCTGCAGCAGCAAGGTTGCTTCTTGCAGGCGAGGGTCACACAGCCGAAACTGCCATTTATATTAATGGTGTTGAGCTGAAAAATAATGCAGAGGATTTCTTCCGAGCATTCCCCCACCGTCCCACAAGATTTACAGATAGTGCTTGGTCCATATAAATAAAAACAGAGTTTACACCTTTGGAGTGTAAACTCTGAATTTTTTTATTTGCTTTCGGAAGTCATTGTGAAAACAAGCTCTCCACCCTTCATAAGCTCATCGTGAGTAATATAAATGTCCTTTAATTCCTTACCGTTTAAGGTAACCCTTTCAACATAAATATTTTTATCACTCTGATTTTCGGCAGTCATTTTAAGAGTCTTGCCATTGGGTAAGCTGATTTCAGCACTATCAAGATTTGGCGAGCCAAGCCAATATTGGTCTGTACCTGCCAATGGGTAAAAGCCCATAGCCGAGAAAACATACCATGCACTTATTGTGCCACCGTCATCGTTTCCGTCAAGTCCGTTGATATCAGTACTGAAGCGATTTTCAAGTGTCCAACGAACCCATTTTTGTGTAAGGTCGCTTCTTCCTGCATTTGCAAAAAGGTATGCAGTATGTATATCGTGCTGATTACCAATCCAATAGCCTGCGCCGGGATTCCACTGGGCTCTTCTTGGAGTTGCGTCCTTCATAAACTCTTCAAGCTCGGAAACAAAATATTCCTCTGAGCCGAAAAGCTCAATCATTCCGTCAATATCGTGCATTGCACTGTATCGCCAATGCTGAGCACTACCCTCGCAATAGCAGCCTACATATTTATCAAGGAAGCCCAAGCCAAAATATGAATTGATTTTGGGATTAAAGTTACTGTCAAAGCTGCCGTCTGCATTTTTTGCTCTGAAATACTTGGTTTCAGCATCAAAAATGTTTTTATAGTTCATGGATTTTTCGGCATATTTCTCTGCATCCTTTGTTTTGCCCAAGGCATCTGCAAGAGTTGAAAGCGCGCCATCAACCCAAGAATATTCGAGAGTATGGCTTACTGAATCGTCAACTCCCTCAGCATCATTGGGAACATAACCGTATTCATTATATAACTCCACATATTCTCTGCCAACCTTTTCTACACGGCGGTCAGAGGATTTTTTCATATATTCATAGACAGCTTCTACATCAAAATCCCTGTAATTTTTAAGATAGCTTTCTGTTATTACAATATTTGCAGGGTCACCAATCATTGAACCTGCATAGCCTGCACCCATGGGCCAACGAGGAAGCGCACCACCCGTTTCTGCCATTTCAACAAGACTTTTAAGGCAATCCTTCTGAACCTGCGGTTCTATAAGCATATATAAAGAATGAGTGTTTCGGCAGGTATCCCACAAGGACATATCTGTTCTGTATGTATAGCCCTCTGCCTTATACACCTCTTTATCAAAGCCAAGGTATTCACCATTAAAATCGGTGAAATTTGTAGGCATTATCATTGTGTGATAAAGAGAGGTATAGAAATTTTTCTTAATCTCCGTATTTGTGCTTTCAATTTTGATAGCAGAAAGATGCTTTTCCCAATTTGCCAGTGTTTTTTCTCTTACACCATCAAAATCAAGGTCTTTTGTTTCTTCCTGGAGGTTGAGCATTGCATTTTCAATACTGACAAAGCTTATGCCTACTTTTAGTTCTACACTTTCATTTTCAAGTGAGCCAAAGTTAAGGTCGGCAATAAGGTTTGTTTCATCACCCGTAATTGTGCAGGATTTGATTTCTTTATCCGCCTTTGCTGCAAAATATACAGGTAAGCCATCGTATCTTTCGGAAAAAACTGCTCGGAGAACTGCGCCACCTGTAAGAAGACCTGCTTCTTCATCAAAGGAAGCGAAGCCATCCGTACATCCATTATTCCCTGCTGCACTTGTAACATCAAGAGAAAGTCGGGCATCCTTGGAGTGATTAAATGTATATCTGTGAACACCTGTGTGCTCATCTGCTGTCATTTCTGCAAGGCAACCGAGAGTATCAAGATAAACTGCATAATAGCCTGCAGAGGCAACCTCGTTTTTATGAGAAAATGGAATTACATCTGCTTTTTTATCGCTTATTGCAGGAGTAACTCTGAAAATACCATAATCTGTTGCGCCTGTTCCTGAAAGCCTTGAATGGCTGAAGCCTCGGATGTGCCTGTTTTCATAATAATAGCCCGATGTATTTGTTTTCATAACAAATGCACCACCCACAAATGAGGTGTCAGGGCCAAGCCTTACCGTGCCAAAGGGAGCGCAGGCTGCCGGGCTGAGCATACCACAGGTCCAGGGTGTACCACCCGTACCCACAAAAACATCAACATACTGTGTACATTCCCCTGTGTTTACCTGGGGCATTGTTATATCCTTTATTGCAACCCCGTTTGCAATATTCCCTATAAGAGTTTCAATGGCTATGAAGCCCGAAACCAAAATTCTTATAATTTTCCACATAAGAAATCACTCCTTATAAAAGTATTTTAAACTAAAACATATGATAAAACAACCCCGACTTTTATGCCACACAACGAATTTCTGTTTGACTTTGTTATAAAAAACTTGTATAATTTTTTATATAAAAAGTTCGTTATAAAATAGGAGGTATTTCTATGAAAAAGTTAATTGCAGTTCTTATGTGTGCAGTGCTTCTTTTCTCTCTTGCAGCTTGCTCCGGTGGAAATGGTGCTGATGACATTGAAACAACCGTTTCAACTACTGAAGCTGGCACAACCAAAGCTGAAACTACAGAAAAACCTGCTGCTTCAATCTCCCGTGGTACAATTGATGGCGATGTATATACCAATGATTTTGCCGGCTTCACATTCACAAAACCTGCTGAATGGAGATTTTTAACCGATAAAGAAATTTCTGAAACTATCAATATTGGTCAGGATATATTAGACCTTAACGCACTTGAAAAAACACTTTCTGAAAAAGCTACTGTTTATGATATGGCATCTCAGGATGAAAACGGCAACAGCGTGATGCTTTGCTATGAAAACACAATGTTGACTGCTTTACGCGAAGTTTCTTTAGACGAATTTGAGCAGTCTATGAAAAAAAACCTCGCATCAATTGAAGAAATCAACTACGATTTCCAATCATCAGAAAATATAAAATTAGGTGACACATCCTTCAGAAAGCTTCTTTACACTGCTGATTTTGACGGTTATGAAATGTACCAGGCTTATTATATAAGAATTATTGGTAAATATGTAATTACTATTATATTAACAAGCTCTACTGAAGAAATCGCAACAATGGAAACAATGTTCAGTTAAAAATTAAAAACTCGCAACTCCTTAAAAAGGGGTTGCGAGTTTATTTTTTACGGCATATAAGGGTTATCCTCGTATTCGTAATTCTCAGGCATAATCATCGGTCTGAAATAATTTATTGTATAATCAATTCCCCATTGACCTTTTTTGCCTGTCCAGAAATGTGAATGAGGCTCAATTGAAAGCATACCGTTATAATCCTTGGTATAAAGTAAATCCATAACAGATTTCCAGTCAATCATATCAAGACCTGCAGGAGCATCGTCATAATGCTCGCCGTCAATATAAACTGCACCCTTAAGGTGGAAATGATAAAATCTTTCGCCCCAATCTCTGATTTCTGCAAGGTAGTTACCACCTCTGCTGAGACAATGGGAAGCATCGTATTTTATACCCAATTTCGGAAGCGCAGAAAGAATTGTATACCAGGCCTTTGGCTCGACAACAAAGTTTTCCCAAGAGCAATTATAAACTGAAATTTTAACATTCTTTTCCTCTGCATATTCAATAAGCTGTCTGAGATAATCAATTGCAATTTCGCAGTTTTCATAAAAGCTTTTTGAATCGGTATAGTTTACACCTGTGTTAAACACGGGACAACCGATTATCGATGCTGCATCTATGATATTTTTATCGTCCTGAAGAGCCTCAGGGATGATTGCGCCATTATCGTCAATACGAGTCTGACCCCATCTACCCATTGAGCCTACCGTTACGCCATATTTCTCGCAATAGCCCTTGATATCATTGGCCTTCCCGAGAAATTCCTCAGAATTATAGTTATGGTTTACACAGAATTCTACAGCTTCAAGACCCTTTTCGCTGACATACTTGATGTTGCCCTCTTCCCAGCCGTTTATAATACCTAATTTCATATAATCACCCTTTGTTTTCAAGTGTAACTTAAGGTTATCACAAAAGCTCCTTAAAAGCAATATTTTATTGCATTATACCACTCTGTCCTATATAATAATTTCATAAACTATTTTGGGGGTATTATTATGCTCAGAAAAAGACAAGTCCATCTTGATTTCCATACAAGTGAACATGTTCCCGTTGGTAAAAGCTTTTCAAAGGAGCAGTTCCAGAAGGCTTTAAAGGCAGGTCATATTGATTCTATAACTGTATTTTCAAAATGCCATCACGGATGGTCCTATCATCCCACCGATGTTAATGAAATTCATCCTCAGCTAGACTTTGATTTGCTTGGTGCTCAGCTTGAGGCCTGCAAGGAAATTGATGTTAATGCCCCTGTTTATATTTCTGCAGGCTATGACGAAAAGGAATATATCAAGCACCCCGAATGGCGTTGGCGCCATACTCCTGATAAGGAGGAACAGCTTGAATACGAAAAAGAGGTTCATTTCCATACTCTTTGCTTTAACACAGGCTATCTTGATTTGCTTTGCGCTCAGATTGAAGAGGTTATGGTGAAATATAATCCTTGTGGTATTTTCCTTGATATCATCGCGCCAAGAATTTGCTATTGTGACAAGTGCATCTGCGATATGAAGAAGCTTGGTCTTGATATAGAAAATGCAAATGACAGAGAAGACTTTGCTCAATCAGTATTTAACAAATACCTTGAAGCAACTAATAATGCCGTAAGAAAGCATAGTGACACTGCAACAATTTTCCATAATAGCGGTCACATCCCAAAGGGCGATTACAGATACATCAATTCCAACTCCCACCTTGAGCTTGAAAGCTTGCCAACAGGTGGTTGGGGCTATGACCATTTTCCACTTTCCGCAGCTTATGTCCGTACAATTAAGGACAAGGAATTCCTTGGTATGACAGGTAAATTCCATCATAGCTGGGGCGAATTCGGTGGCTACAAGCACCCTAATGCACTTATTTATGAAACTGCATTAAGCATTGCAAATGGTGCAGGCTGTTCAATTGGTGATCAGATGCATCCTCTTTCAGAAATGAATATGGCAACCTATAATCTTATAGGCAAGGCATATTCTTTAGTTGAAGAGAGAGAACCCTGGTTGAATGGTGCAGTTAACCTTGCAGATATTGCAGTTTTAAGCGCAGAGGCTATCACAGGCGACAGAGATGTGAAGGCAGACACAGGCGCAAACAGAATGCTCCTTGAAAATCATTTCCTTTATAATTTCATTGACGAGGATGCAGATTTTTCTGCTTACAAGCTTCTTATTCTCCCCGATGTTGCAATTGATAATGCCGAAACCATTAAAAAAATCAAAGCTTTTGCAGAAAACGGTGGTAAAATTATCGCTACTGCAAAATCACTTACCAAGGACGGAAAATTCTTCCTTGATTTCGGCGCAGATTATAAGGGTGAAAATGAATTAAATCCCACATATTTTGTTCCCGAATTTGAAACAGTAAACGGCAAAACAGAATATGTTATGCGCTGTGATTTCAATAAGCTTGATGTAGCTGAGGGCGAAATTGTTGCATATATGCAGAACCCATATTTCAACAGAACACTTGAGCATTTCTGCTCTCACGCCCACGCGCCAAATAACCCTGAAGAAAGCTTCCCCGGTGCAGTTATCAACGGTAATATTGCCTATATCGGATGGGACATTTTCTCAGCTTATGCAAATCACGGTCACCTTTGCTTCAAGGAGCTTTTCACATACATCATCAAGAAAATGATGGGCGATGATTTCACTGTTTTTGCAGATGTTCCCGACAGAGCAGTTGTTACATATACAAAGCAGGAAAAGGAAAACAGACATATTCTCCACCTTCTTTTTGCTCACACAACCGTTCGTGGCAAAAACACTGAGATTATTGAGGATACAGTTCCTCTTTATAATGTTAAATGCAGCGTAAAATGCGAAAAGCCCTCAAAAATCAGTCTTGTTCCCTCAGGTGAAGAGCTTGATTTTGAATACAACAACGGCAGAGCAGAATTTATCGTTCCTAAGGTTGATATTCATCAGATGGTTGAAATTAAATAAAAACCAAAAACTCCTCCCGACCGAATCGGGAGGAGTAACTTTTTGCTCTTATTATTAAGAAATAAGAAAGGGGATTTTACTTTAACGAGCAAATCGCCCTATTCAGTTGATAAAAAATCAGGGGACGGTTCTATGATTGGTTATATTTTCTGCACAATATAGTAACTAACCCCTGTCAATCTGCTGATTTGGCGGATTGAAATTCCTTTTTCTTTAAAAATTCTTAAATACTTGTCCCGTTTCCCAACAGGCA
>JAZQUT010000007.1:0-26613 GCA_045631405.1 Acutalibacteraceae bacterium
ACGGTCTAAAGGGCTACCAAGGGTTAAAGCCTGTTTATCGGCGTTTTCCCAAGGGAATCATAAAAGATAAACTACGCTCGTAGAAAGTTTCGGGAATAGATTTTCGGACATGGGTTCGACTCCCATCATCTCCACCAAAAATGATAGTTCAACCTTTAGGTTGAGCTATTATTTTTTATATAGAACAGTAATACGGGAGTCGAACCCCCTCGGCGAAGCCGAACATAATCGGGTGTTCGCAAAGCGAACGATGGGCAGAGCCCATCGACTCCCATCATCTCCACCAAAAATGATAGTTCAACCTTTAGGTTGAGCTATTATTTTTTTATATAGAACAGTAATACGGGAGTCGAACCTCCTCGGCGAAGCCGAACATAATCGGGTGTTCGCAAAGCGAACGATGGGCAGAGCCCATCGACTCCCATCATCTCCACAAAAAAAGACGATTCTTCGGAATCGTCTTTTTTATCCATTGAGAAAGCAATGGCAAGCCGTGATAATGAACATCTGAAAAAATATAACCACCATCTTTTTCAAGAGGGTGGTTATCATTCAATCATTTAAAAATCGCATCATATTTTTCTGCCCACTGCTTTACCTTTTGCTTGTCATACTCTTTCGGCATAGCTGCGCAGGTGGTCATAATTTTACCTATATCTGAGCCTACCCTGAGCATTTTCTTCAAAAGGTCTTTATCCTTTATAATTGAAATACCACGCTTGAGCATATCAATGGAGGGATGAATAAAATCCATAATACTTGTGCTATCGGCAGTTATGGTCATTTCCTTCCAAGTAAGAATCCCCTTTTCGAATATGTAGTCGAGCTGCTCAGGCGTTATTCTCGTCAGCAAAAGCTTTACTGCTGCCAAGGGTGCAAGGCCTGCGCCCCATTTCTTATAGAAATTATACTGATACTGCCAAAGTTGTTTTGCAGTATAGCTTTCGGTTCTGTCGTCCATTATAGCTTTTGCAAGAATTGGTGCAGCTCTCAGAGAATTCGCAATACCCGAGCCGATAATGGGGACTGTCATAAAGGCGCTGTCGCCTATTGTGGCATAGCCATTGGCAACCATAACAGAAAGCGCCTGACGAACAGGAATTTCCACAAACTGCCCACCACGAACAACCTCTGTACCAAGGCTTTCGTTTCTGCCTCTGTAATAAGCAGCGGTTCTTTCAACCTCAGCTAAATCAAAGGGCTCAAATCTACCTATAAGTAAATCTGTGTATTTTTCTTCAGTTGCAACCCAACCTATACCTAATATGCCCTCAGACAAAAGACACACCTTATATTTATCTTCGACTGGACCCTCAACAGCCTTATTATAAAAGGCTCTGTAAACATAGAATTTTTCATTTTTACCAGGATGCTTTTCTATACCAAATTCTTCAGGCAGACTGCGTCTGACAGGAGATTCACAACCACAAGCATCTATTATCAAGTCGCCATAAAACGCGCCCAAGGATGTATTAATACCAACTACTCGGTTATCTTTAATAATCGCATTCTCTATACTGCATCCATAGACAAATTTAACTCCGTTCTTCTCTGCTGTATCAATAAGGAGTTTATAAATATCTCTTCTCTCCATTTTAATTTCAAGCTGATTCTCAGGAACTCGTTGTCTTATAGGGTTTTCCTCTTTGGGTGAATAAAAGGTCATATTCTCCTTATATTCATAATGAGTCTCGTCAGGCATTGGTATGCCTGCTAAGTCAAGCGCCTTGGGATCAAAAATATCAGTCCAGTCATAGCCCATTTCTTCTCTTGAGTTTTTTTCATACACAGTTACATCAAAACCATTACGAGAAAGAATTGATGCTACTGCTATACCACCGTGACCACCACCTGCCACAATTATACTCTTACTCATAAGCACCCTCCTACATTTTGCAATTTTAATATATCACATTATATCAATAAAAAGCAATAAAAAAACGCCATAGTAACCTATGGCGTTTTAATATTATTTAATTGAGGAATCAACCACCGATGCCAAGCAATGCAAGAAGCTTAGCAAAGAGACCGAAGATGATGCTAAGAATTGTATTAGGTCTTACAATTTCCTGCTCTTCACGCTCGTTTACACCAACAGAATACTCGAAAACCTTTTCATCAGTTACACCAGTTGCTACCCATTCATATTCATCAGTAGCCTCATTATAAGCGATTTCTTCTTCATAATAGGTTACTGCTAATGTATAGTCACCGAAAACTGTGTGAGTATAAGTTACATCAAAATCGCCATCTACGAATTCGCCGTTAAAATCTTCGTTAACATACCAAGTAGCAGGAACGAATCTCTTACCTACGATACCATCCACATCGTCATAACCACTACCATAAGCTGTAAAGTTAACTGTTCTGTGATGTACATATTCCTTCAAGAGACCGATAACAGTATTGTTATCAATTGAATAGAACTTCATTGTACCAGGATCAGCAATAGTATCAATATAGCCACAACCCTTTAAGCATTCAGCACTCTTTGTACCATCGCTATCATAAGTAGCATCGTTGTTAGAAACATATCTTGAGAAGCTATGAGCACCAACAATAAATCTTACAGCAACAGCAACATCAGATACATCATAATCACAATCGAACACCAAGTTGTCTGAATAGTCTGCAATTGCAAGGTCTGTTTTAGGAGCAATTTCAACTGTTACAGACGCACCAGGAGCAAGAGTAAGAGAACCACTCTTAACTATGATATTATAGTTTGTGTTTGAAGGTAATGTATAAGTGAGTGTCATATTACCCACGTTAGTAATAACTACTGTTGCTTTTCCAGGAGCAGCATAGCCCTCACAAACGTTACCGAAATCAAGGCCTGAAGCACTCACATCAACTGAATAATCACATTTTTCCCATACAGGATAGAATGTAACGGGTGCTGTAATAGTGGGTGTTGTTGCAGTAAGACCATATTCTAATTCGCCACCATCAACTGTTGACCAACCAATCTGAACATAGTCATCACGGGTGAAAATTGCACCGGGGAACTTAGTAGTTTTGTTTTGATCAACTTCATCTACTTTCTCAGCGCCTGTACCAAAGGAACCGGGAGCAAATGTTACTTTAACTTTAGCAGCTTCCCAATATGGATACAGAGTTTGTTTTTTTGTAATCGTAAAAGACCCACCAAGCTCATAGTTCTTTCTTGCACCTGATGAAACAGTTGACCAACCGGCCTGCACATAACCATCACGAGTGTACATTGCACCCGGAAGAGTAACTACCGTATTTTTTTCGCCTGTAATAGAATCGGTTAAAGTTGTTTCATTACCAAATTTACCAGCATTAAATGTTATTGTGTATGAAGCTGCAAGAACTGATATACTGAACACTGATGTCAACATCAAAACAGCAAGCAACACAGACAATATTTTTTTGAAGTTTGTCTTCATTGTGATTCCTCCAAATCAAATACATATAATTATACGAATGAATTATAACATATATGTCAAGAAATTTATATTAACATATTCACCAAACATAAGGTAAAAAAACTGTTAAAGTTAATGAGTGTTTACTCATTTTCTTTTTTTAGTGATATATTTTTTATGATTCTGTTATAGGCATTGAAGCTACAGCATTCAGAGTCAGATCTGCTCTCTTACCTTTTAAGAATTCATAATACCCCTGAGAAGCGATCATAGCAGCGTTATCTCCACAATATTTCAACTCAGGCTTGTAAAGTTTTATGCCTTTGCAGTTGCATTTTTCTTCCATAATTCTTCTTAAACGGGAATTCGCAGAAACACCACCTGCAAGAACAATCTTTTCTGCGCCAAAATCCTCAACAGCTTCCATTGTATGAGAAACTAAAAGGTCTGTAACTGCTTTAATAAAGGAAGCACCCAAGTCCTCAGGTTTAACCTCTTCCCCTTTTTGAGAAGCATTGTGAACAAGATTTACAGCAAAGGTTTTAAGACCGGAGAAGCTGAAATCATATTTTGAATCTGCCACCTTAGGAACAGGGAATTTATATTTATTCTCGTCACCGTTTACTGAAATTTTATCAAGATTAACTCCACCAGGATAAGGAAGACCAACTGTGCGAGCAGCCTTGTCCATAGCCTCGCCTGCTGCGTCATCGCGAGTTCTGCCTATTATTTCAAAATCGGTATAATCCTTAACATTGATAATATGGCTATGACCACCCGAAACCACAAGAGAAACAAAGGGTGGCTTCAACTCTTCGTCCGATATGTAGTTAGCAGCAATATGACCTCTTAAATGGTGAACTGGTACAAGAGGTGTTCCTGTTGAATAAGACAGTCCCTTGGCATAATTCACTCCAACAAGCAACGCCCCGATAAGACCTGGTGCATAAGTAACTGCAATCGCATCAATATCATTGATTGTACAGCCTGCATCACTCAAGGCTTTTTCCACGACGCCACAAATTGCCTCAGTATGCCTTCTTGAAGCAATTTCGGGCACAACTCCACCATAAATTTTATGCTCCTCAACCTGAGAGGCAATAACATTTGAAAGCACTCTTCTGCCATCCTCAACAACTGCTGCTGCAGTTTCATCGCATGAGCTTTCAATTCCGAGAATCTTCATAAATTATCTCCAATTTATTTAATAAAACACGTCATCAAAACTCCGTCCTCACGGGGTTTTTCGTAAAAATCTTTTCTTTTGCCAACTTTTTCAAAGCCACTTTTTTCATAGAGCGCAATAGCGTTGAAATTACTTTCTCTTACCTCAAGAGTAACAAATTCTGCCTCTTCAGCTTTCATTTCGTTAACGAGAAAATCAACAAGCGTCTTTCCCACGCCATTTCTGCGAAACTCAGGAAAAACTGCAACATTTGTTATATAAACCTCTCCAAGAACATTATGAGAGCCTATATACCCTGCAATTTTACCATCTGACAGAGCAACAAAAAATCGAGCAAAGCTATTGTCCAATTCACTTCTCAGCCCCTCCTCGCTCCATGGTGAAGAAAAGCATTCTTTTTCAAGTCTTGCTATTTCTTCAATATGAGCAGAGGTCATTTTTGTTATTTCTAAACTCATCATTTTGTATCGTACCAGGTTTTACCATATTGAACATCAACAGTAAATGGAACTGCCATTTCGCAGGCGTTTTCCATTGTTTCTTTAAGAAGCTGTGCTACCTTTTCCTTGTCTTTTTCCGGGGCTTCGATAATCAGTTCGTCATGGACCTGCATAATAAGCTTTGATTCAGGGAATTCAGCCTTCAAGCGTTCATAAACCTTAATCATAGCAATTTTTATTATATCTGCTGCAGTACCCTGAATAGGCATATTCATTGCAACTCTTTCACCAAATCCACGGCGAATCGCATTTTTCTCCTGAAGCTCAGGCAAATATCTTCTTCTGCCGAAATAGGTTTCAGCATAGCCCTTATCCTTTGCGCTTGCTTTGGCATTTTCCATAAATGCCGCAACACCTGAATAGTTAGCAAGATAACCCTTTATATATCTGTCAGCCTCCACAATAGAGGTTCCTATATCATTTGAAAGAGAGAATGCGCCGATACCATAAACAATACCGAAATTTACTGCTTTCGCCTTTCTTCTGTCATTAGGTGTAACATTTTCAAGAGGAATACCCATAACCTGAGATGCTGTAATAGAGTGAATATCTGCACCACTCAGGAAAGCGTTAATCATTGTTTCATCATTGGCAAGAGAAGCTAAAACACGAAGCTCAATCTGAGAATAGTCAGCATCCACAAGTGCATAGCCATTTTTAGCTACAAAGAATTTTCTCAGCTCTCGTCCTTGCTCAGTTCTTACAGGAATATTCTGAAGATTAGGCTCTGCCGATGAAATTCTGCCCGTCCTTGTTTCTGTCTGGTTAAGGGTTGAATGGATTCTTCCGTCATTATCAATAACCTTCAGAAGACCTTCACAATAGGTAGATTTAAGCTTTGTTAATCCTCTGTATTCGAGAATTTCGTTTATTATCGGATGCTTGTCTCTCAAGCCCTCGAGAACCTCTGCATTGGTTGAATAACCACTCTTGGTTTTCTTACCGTGAGGTAGATTCAATTTATCCTCATCAAAAAGAACCTCACTCAACTGCTTGGGAGAGTTTACATTAAACTCACACCCTGCCATATCGTAAATATTTTTAAGCTTTTCTTCCAACTTAGAAGAAAGTATATCGTTATATTTTTCAATGCCCTCTCTGTCAACAAGAAAGCCTTCTCTTTCCATTGATGCAAGAACTCTCGCAAGAGGTATTTCTATTTCATAAAGGAGCTTTTCCTGATTGTTTTCCTTAATCTCTGCAGAAAGCTTAACGCTTAAAGACTCAATATGCCCTGCACCATCAACAAAATCCTTTTCTGCAGCATAAAAATCTGCCAGATCCCCTGCTTCAATTTTGACAGGCGCAAGAGAATATGAGCCTGCAAGCATTTTAACGGAATAATCCGAGGAATTGGGATTGAGAAGATATGCAGCCAGAGATGTATCGAGAGCAATATTATTAAGCTCTATGCCATTTGCATCGCAGAAGCCATAAAGCTGCTTTGAATCGTCTGTGTATTTTTCAATACTACCATCGCTGAAAAATGCACTTACAAAGGACATAAAAAGGAAATTACTGTTTTCAACAAGTGCTATGCCATCAACGGTTTTAAACAAAAGGTACTCAATTCCACCATTATTGTATTTAACAGTGAAATATGCTTTACCTGATTTTTTCAAGGAGCATAAAAGCTCATCAGTGTCGGTTATTTCATAAAGATTCAGCTCTTTAGCATTCTCCTGCTCTGCTATTTCCTCCTGAGAAAGATTAAGCCTTCCTAAAAGCTTACTCATTTCCAAGGACATAAGAAGATTCGTTGCCTTTACGCTATCGGGTGTACCGATTGCATAATCAGCTAAATCTGTGTTTACAGGAGCTTCAAGACAAATTCTGCCTAAGTCCTTACTTAAGAATGCATTATCCTTAGACACCTCAAGCTTTGCTCTGATGCCTGATTTAATATCAATTGTTTCAAGGTTTTCATAAATATATTCAATTGAGCCAAAGCGACCGATAAGGTCCTGTGCACCCTTTTCACCAATACCTGCAACACCGGGAATATTGTCGGAGGTATCACCCTGAATTGCCTTGATATCAATAAGCTGTTCAGGAGCCACACCATAAACCTCTTTGATTTTATCGGTGTTATATAAAACAGTTTCAGATTTGCCCATTCTTGTGGTTGCAAGAACAACATTAACATTGTCTCTTACAAGCTGAAGACTATCTCTGTCACCTGTTGCAATATAGCAGAAATCATCCTTTCCACAAGCAGCAGAAAGTGTACCCAAAATATCATCTGCCTCGTAGCCAGGCATTTCAACAACTGTGTATC
Source organism: Acutalibacteraceae bacterium (assembly GCA_045631405.1). Taxonomy (GTDB): domain Bacteria; phylum Bacillota; class Clostridia; order Oscillospirales; family Acutalibacteraceae; genus DTU089. The sequence continues at coordinate 7,357 of JAZQUT010000007.1, forward strand.
CAAGATAACCTAAAAGCTCCTTAAGGGTGGGAAACTGCTCGATAAGCTCGCTGGGGGCAGGCTTACGGGTACCTTTATATGCATCGTACATTTTGTGACGGAATGTTGGGGCTTTAACATCAAAAGCAACTGCAACGCTATCAGGCTTATACTCCTGAAGGAGATGAAGAAAAATATTCATAAACCCAAATATTCCATTGGTAAATCTACCATCCTTGGTGCTTAAAAGACGAACACCATAGAAGGCTCTGTTAAGTATTGAGTTACCATCAATAACAAGAAGTTTCATTTATACTCTTACCTCATACATTTAAAGTTTCAAGTGTAACAAAATGATAGCCATTGGAAGAAAGATAATTTTCTTCATTCAAGGCACGAAGACAACCCAAAGCTGCAACATTTGTAGCATTACCTGGTATTTTAACCTTTATTCCTGTTGCCTCCTGAATATATTTATCAAGGCCATAGAGCTTTGCCATACCACCACAAAGAAAAATACCGTCATCGGTAATATCTCTCACGAGCTCAGGTGGTGTTACCTCAAGGACATCCGTTATGGCTTTGCAAATTTCATCAACACAATCGCGAATTGCAAAATTCACTTCCTGAGCTGTAACCTCAAAAAACAATGGCATACCGTCAGCAATATCCTTACCCTTTGCAACTGCTGCAATTGTTTCATCTCTCATCTTTGCGCCACCGATAAGAGATTTCAACTCCTCGGCAGTAAGTCTGCCTACATCTACTCCACGATTATTTTTCAGATATGTCTTTATAACCCTATCCATATCATCGCCACCTATTGCAGCACTTTTTGCAACGGCGATGCTACCCATTGTTATTACACCTACACCGGTTGTACCTGCGCCTACATTCACTACCATAGTACCATAGGGCTTGTCCGTCATGACACCAATGCCCAGAGCTGCTGCGAGTGGCTCCTCAATGAGAGTTGCTCGACCTGCACCTGCCCTTAAAATACATCCTAAAATATTTCTTTTTTCAAGATTGGTTATTCCTGCAGGCATTGTAGCAACAACTGTCGGCTTAAAAATTTTATTTTTACAGATTCTTTCTATAAAGCATCTTAAAAGCTTTTCGCTGCTTTCCAATTCAGAAATACCACCACTAAGAAGTGGTCTGACAAGCTTAATTGCCTCGGGACATCTCCCCGTCATCTCAAAGGCTTTTTTTCCTGCCTCTAAAACCTGTCCTGTTTCTCTTTCAAGTGCAAGAACAGCAGGCTCAGAAAGCACAACACCCTTGTTTTCTATCGCTGCAACAACACTTCCTGTACCGATATCAAGACCTATTTTAAGACCAACCATTCAAGCACCACCGTTCATTTTTAAATCATAGAAATACACAATAATTATACACCTATAATTATTTTTTGTAAATAAGTTTACAAATGTTTTTAATTATATTATAATAGGTTTATAGACCTATAAATCGTACAAGAGGTGTTTGCTATGGCAGGTGTACAAAAATCAAAATTAAAGCTGCTTTATCTTGCAGATATTCTAAAGAAAAAAACCGACGAGGAGCATTTCCTTGCTGCAACAGAAATTGTTGATGAGCTCAACAAATTAGACATTCCTGCTGAAAGAAAATCTATATATAAGGATATCGATATTTTAAAGGAATACGGCTATGATATTATTCATACAGGCTCAAAAAATCGTGGTGGCTACTTTTTAGGTGCAAGGGATTTTGAGCTCGCTGAAATCCGACTTCTTTCCGACGCAGTTCAGGCAGCAAATTTTATTTCGCAGAAAAAAACCAATCAATTAGTTGAGAAAATTGAAAGCTTCGCAAGCGAAAGTCAGGCCAAAATCCTACATTCTCAGGTTTATGTTGACAACCGACCAAAATGCAACAACGAGGAGATTTATTACACTATAAGTCTGCTTGATGAAGCCATCACCGAGGGCGTAAAAGTAAGCTTCACATATACCAGAAGAAAAATCACAGAGGAGTTCAAAACTGCAAAGGAAGAAAAAATCTTCACAGTCAGCCCCTATGCTCTTATCTGGTCTGAGGATCACTACTATCTTGTTTGCAACAATGAAAAATACGATAATTTAATGCATCTCAGAATAGATAAAATAAAAAAGCTGCAGAAGACCAAATCCCCTGCAAGACATTTTTCGGAGGTTTCTGATTACAGAATCAATTTCGACTCTGCTGATTATGCAACAAAGCTTTTCAATATGTATAGTGGTGAGCCTAAGCCTATCGAATTGATTTGCAGCAATGAAATTCTTGAAGTAATTCTAGATCGTTTCGGAGAGAATGTTAAGATTCAGAAATTTGATGACACTCATTTTCTCCTTAAGACAAATGCCGTTGTCAGCGATGGTCTTACAAAATGGGTGCTCCAATTCGGCGAAAAAATCAAGGTTAAATCTCCTAACGATTTAATTTACGAAGTAAAGAAGAAAGCAGAAGAAATTATAAGCTTATACTAAAAAGATTGTCAGTCAAATGACTGACAATCTTTTTATATTTCAACATATTTATTTGCGCTATAATCAAAAACATAGATGTTGCTCTCATTAAAGGCTAAGGTGTAATTAGTTACATCGCCGTTTTTCTCGTACAGCCTTATAACATAAACAGTTTCACCATTTTGAGCTGTTGTAGTTGTTCCGGGAGCTACTAATACATACTCAGTTAAATCTTTTTCGAGACCCAAATTTTCTTTGCTACAAGAAGAAAAACGCTCCTGAAGCTTCTGATTATTTTCAGCATCATAAGCAAAAGTCTGTTTATTTGTTGTTTGATTATCTTCTGCTTTTTCTGTTGTAACAGGATTCACTTCAACTACACCATCTGCTGTAAGAAGCATATATTTTTGTGTTTTAGGATTATAAACAAAGCAATCCTGTCCTGATATTACAAATGTGCCTTCAGGAGACTCTTCCTTTTCATAAAAAGCTTCTACCAGACAAGCGTCTTTATCCATAAAACGAGTAACGCTCAGTTTCAGCGTATATTCAGAAATCTCCTTAGATAAGCCTAAATTTTCTCTTGGAAATATTTCCAGCATACTCCTTACCAAGCCTTCATCCAAAGCCATAGAGCCCGAATTTCCGGAAACTGCAATATAGGTTTCTGCAGTTTCAAGCGCCTTACCGTCATCCTCTTCATATTTATTTTTACCACATGCTGCAAAAGCTACAACAAAGCTAAAAATCAATAAAATCGCTATAATTTTTTTCATTTTTATTCTCCGAAATATTTTAACAATATATATTTTCACATACACACTATACAATTTTCGGAGTATTTTGTCAAATTACAAACTTGTTACCGCTTCAACGCCACAGCTTCTTTTTTATATTTTTCTCTTGTGGCAATGCCACCTCTTATGTGGCGTTCCTCTTTATTTATATCAAGAATCTTTCTGACCTCGCCATACAAAGCAGGGTCAATTCTTTTAAGCTTAGTTGTTATATCACTATGAACAGTGGACTTTGAAACTCCGAATTTTTTTGCCGCTGCTCTTACCGTAGCTTTGCTTTCAGTTATGTATCTTCCAAGCTCTACTGCTCTTTCATCATAGTCATTAAACATAAAAATCCTCCCATATATTTCTATACAAAATATATGAGAGGATTAATTTTAATATTACTTTGAAGAATATGAATCTTACATTTTCGTTAGATTGCGTGGAGTTGGCTTTTTGCGACACCCAAAGCGTATGAGATACGCGAGCTTGGTGGCGCAAAATGACTAATACGCGTGATATAACGAAAATTATTCACCCTTCATACCAAGAAGCTCTACTGTTCCGTCATATACAGCCTGTGAAACCTTGATTGAGTCAAAGATAGCTGCATTGATATCGTCTTCAGTAGCACCGAGCTCTTTTGAGAAACGGTCAGGAATGAAGAGGTTAAGACCCATAATATCTGCAAGTCCGTCAACGTCAATACCGCTTTCAATACCCTTTTCAGCGTATTCTTTCTTAACGCCGCCGAGCCCCATTCTCATCATCCAGGGAGCAACGCTGATAATCTTACGATTTTCGCCCATACCTCTTGCAGCATAAACGATTTTAAGAAATTCCTTCCATGTAAGGTTATACATACTGATGGGCCAAGCCTTTGCGCCCTTTGACTTTTCAGCAGCACCAACAATAACTTCACCAACCTGACGAACAGTAAGCATAGCTGTACCACCACCGGGATACATTGTGAAGGGAAGCTTATCCATTCTCTTGATCTGCTCGATAAGGATAACCCATACAGGCTTTCTACCGGGCTGAGTACCGAAGATGTAGGGAAGTTCAAGAACAGATACATCAAAGTTTTCGTCTGCGAAGGAGAATGCAACATTTTCCTGATCAATACGGCTTCTGATGTAGGGATGCTTCTCTGTAAGCTTCATATCAGGTCTTTCCTTTGCAAGATATGCAAAGTAAGAACCAAGGATAACTGCGCTCTTAACGCCAACCTCTTTACAAAGAGGAAGGATTCTTTCAAGAGGCTGAATGTTGTATTTATAGTATGCATCATAAACAGGTGCAGGGAATTCAACTCTTTCGTCAATACCTGCTGCGAAAACGAAGCAATCGTGACCCTTGAGGAGCTCACGGATTTCATCATCGCTCTTTTCATAGATATTGCAGAACTCGAGCTTCATTTCTGAAGGAATGGGAGCTCCTTCGGGAAGAGGAGGAAGAGCAACGCTTGTTACTTCGTGACCTCTTTCAATAAATATTCTTGCAGCTTCACAGCCAAGAAGGCCTGTGCCACCAATCATAAAAATTTTCATTCTGTAACCTTCTCCTTAAAGTTATCAAAGATTTCAGGACCATAGAAATAATTCTGCTCTTTGCTGTGGAGAGGATACCAAACCTGAGCAAAGAAGGGGTTGATCTTAGCTTCTGCATCATAATCCCAAGGCCAGGGAAGCTCAGCAGGACACCAGTGACCACCACGAAGAACGAGGTTGGGGCTCATTTCGAACTCGTTGCCTCTTGCACTCTTCCATTTAACAGGAGTGTACATATCAACGATTTCAGTTGCGAGACACTCACCACCTCTGAAAGCAGCTGCCTTCTGAAGATCTTCAAGAGTAAGTGAATCGAAATCCTTTGTCTCATCATAACCGTGGTCAAGAACGATTACATCGTCAGCAGTTGTTTTCTTTGAGGGAATCTTGATATCGAAGTCTGCCCACTTTCTGGGAAGCTTATCAAAGTTTTCCTTGCTGCCGTAGTAAGATGTCATTCTTACATCAACATTATTTGCTGCCCACCAGAGTGTACCGTACTCGGGAGTCTGAGCAATTTTCTTCATAAAGGGCTTAACTGCAAAAGCGAAGGGCTTTGCAAGGAATGCCAATTTATAGAAAAATTCAACCTTGTTCATCATTTCCTTGAAATACTGCTTAACAGGAATGTTAGCACGGAAGTGACAATATTTTTCAAGCTCATCACCGTCATAGTACCACTGACCATGGAAGTTCTGAGTTGTGAACCAATGAGGATCAAAGAGCTTCTTGGGAGAGCCAAGACCAAGAGTACCGAGAAGGAGCTCTTCGAATTCGTAGTTAGTAATTCTGTATTCTTCACCAGAACCGATGTTGTAGAAGCGTCTCCAGAATTCTTCAGGAATGTCGTCGCCACAAACATTTGCAAGAAGACGACCTGAGTCTTCAACAGTTGCCCATTCAAGAACGCCGTTAATCGGAACGTGATACATAATGGGTTCCATATTCTTAAGAATTGCAGGATAAAGGATACCTGACTGACGAAGAGATACCCAATGCTTAAGACCTGATTCAGCAAAAACTGCTTCAGCTTTTACTTTACTGATTGCATAGTGGTCATAAACGCTGATCTTAATGGGGTCACCTGTTCTTGCCCAGTGAATAGGCATATTACGGTCACCTGTTTCAGCAACTGTACCTATGTAAACAACCTTAATTGCATCAGGATCGGGCTGAGCCTTAACAGCGTTAACAATGTTCTGAGCTGCAGTAACATTAGTTTTCTGAGTTTTCACGGGATAATAGTCTGCTGCAGGAGAAACCATACCACCAACATGAAGAACATAGTCTGCGCCTGTTACACATTCGAGAACATCTTCATAATTTGTAAGGTCACCCCAAACAAGCTTAACTGAAGGATCGTTTTCATAATCCTTGAATTTTTCCTTGTTTTTCTGGCTTCCTCTGTTAAGAAGAACGATATTGTATTCGTTCTTTTTAGCATAGAGCTCTTTGAAACCTGCCCATCCCATTGTACCTGATGAACCGGTTAAGAATACGGTTTTTTTAGACATAAAAAACACCCCATCTTTCCAAAATTTTTACATTTTATATTATACAATTATTTAACACAATTTGTCAACATTGTATGACAATTTATTAACATATTTAAAAGTCGATAGCTGTTAGCTATCTGCTATTTGCTATTCGCTAAAAAAACGACTGCTTTCGCAGTCGTTTTTTTCTACCATTCAAATTCCGGTCTTTGATTTTCTATATGCTTTGAGGCTTTGAGAAGGAATTTTCTCATTGGCTCGATTTTTCTGATATAGAAGGTGAGCAAATCCAATGTGTTTTCAAAGGTATCAAAATCCTCATCGGGAATTGCGTAAATTAGCTCCCAATTTTTAAGCTTCAGATACTCTGCTGCAGGGTCATCCGAGGAAAAGCCCTTGGGCATTGATTTGAGCCTATCGCCATTCACAGAAATATTATTTTCATAAAGTATCTTCTGAAACTCGTCAAAATGCTTTGAAATATAATGACGGATGTTATTCATTTTTGCAGTAGTATCGCACCACAAACCTGTTCCGAAGCAGGAGCGACCGGGTGCTATACATAAGAAATACCCCACAGGCAACCAAGACTTTCTGTCAGGTGAAATATACGCTCTGAAGGAGGGATTATAGGGTGGACCGTTTTTATGAAAGCGCATATCTCTCGCCACTCTGTACATCCATTCTCTCGGCTCCATATACATTATTGACTTGCCGATATCGGGAGCCTCATCGTTTATAACAAAGCGCAATCTGTCTATAAAGCCTAAAAAGTCTTTTCGTGCCAATTCATATTCCTCATGGTTTTCATGGAACCATGTTCTGTTATTATTCAACTGCAGGTTATAGCAGTAATTCATCATTCTTTTAAAATCCATTTTTCTGTCCTTATCGCAAGAAAATTTTACAGAAATAAAATAGCATACCAATTCTTAAATTGCAATAATATTATTGACAAGGAAGAAATAAATAAAGTACAATAAAGCAAGAAAACATCCCTCGGAGGTATTATATATGGCAGTTTTCAAACCCTTTAAAGCATTAAGACCAACACCTGAATATGCTTCTCGTGTTGCAGCTCTCCCCTACGACGTTATGAACAGCACCGAAGCAAAGGATATGGTTCAGGGCAATCCCTATTCCTTTCTTCATGTTGATAAAGCAGAAATAGATTTACCCGAGGGTACAGACCTTTACAGCCCCGAGGTTTATGCTAAAGCAAAAGAAAATATGGAGGCTCTTGAAAAGGACGGCATTTGCGCTATGGATGAAGCCCCCTGCTTCTATGTTTATCGTCAGATTATGAATGGCAGAGAGCAGACAGGTCTTGTAGGCTGTGCATGGGTTGATGATTACATTGAAAATCGCATTAAAAAGCACGAATTAACCCGTGCAGATAAAGAGGCAGACCGTATCCGTCACGTTGACACCTGCGATGCAAACACAGGTCCTATTTTCCTTTGCTACCGAGATAATGAAAAGGTTAATGCTATAATAGAAGAGCAGAAAAAGAACTCACCTGTTTATGATTTTGTTACTGATGACGGCATCGGCAACACAGTATGGGTAATTGAAGATGCGAAGATTTGCACTGAGCTTTCAGAGCTTTTGGGTCAGGTTGGCGATTTCTATATTGCAGACGGACACCACAGATGTGCTTCTGCTGTTAATGTTGCAAAAATGCGCCGTGAGCAGAACCCCGACTTTGACGGCACAGAGGAATTTAACTTTTTCCTTGCAGTCCTTTTCCCTGCTGATAGCCTTGAAATTATGGACTACAACAGAGTTGTTAAGGATTTAAACGGCAACACCGAAGAAGAATTCATTGATAAAATCAGCGAGAAATTTGAGGTTGAGCTTGCATCCTGTGACGGTGCATATCAGCCTGAAGAGAAGCATAATTTCGGCATGTACCTTGGCAAAAAATGGTATAAGCTTACTGCAAAGGACGGCACCTTTGATCCCGAGAATCCCGTTGACCAGCTTGATGTTTCAATCCTTCAGAAAAACCTTCTCACACCTGTTCTCAACATCGGCGACCCGAGAACAGACAAAAGAATTGACTTTATCGGTGGTATCCGTGGACTCAAGGAGCTTGAAAAGCGTTGCAACGAGGATATGGAAATTGCATTCTCAATGTACCCCACCACCCTCGACGACCTTATGTCCATCGCCGATGCAAATATGATTATGCCCCCTAAATCAACATGGTTTGAACCAAAGCTTTTGAGTGGTCTTTTCATTCATAAGTTAAAATAATTTAACACATAAAAAACAAGTCAGTCTGAAGACTGACTTGTTTTTGTTTACCATTTATGATGCACTTTTTCGTGGAATACGGGGACGTTTTCAATATTGAGAACTGTTCCGTCATCAAGAACTGCAGTGCCGTTGAGCATACCGAAAAGCTTTTCTGCTTTTTCGCAGATAATTCCTGCGCTTATGTTGGTGTGGTCATTGAAGAAGGGCTTGAACTTCATGTTAAAGCGATTATCGCTTGAGGTCATTGTCCATTCATCCATAACATTTTCGGGCATACCGAAGTCAACCAAATCAAGCTTATGACATTTACCGTCATAGAAAAGCATATTTTCGCTGGCATTTGATGTATCACCGAAGCCGTAGCCTATGTTATAGCCGAAGGGCTTGCCGTTAACAAGTCCACTACCGATACCCCAGTACCATGTGTTGTTATATGTCCATACGCCTCTGCCCCAGTCAAGAATACCGAAATCCTTTTCGGAATCAAAGGTATATGTTCTGTCTTTTACCTTTACAAAGCCACTTGCATTCATACAGGTGATTTTCTGATTGTAATAGAAAGCCTTTTTATCCTCTTTCCAAGGGGTTGCAATAACCATTGTATCCATTGGAGGCTGTTTTAAATAAATATCCGCCTCAAGCTCTGTATGGTTAAAGCATCTTTCATATTTGCAGTAAATATGTCTGCCCTCTTCCGTTCTGTCGATATGATAATCGCAGGTTTTGGATTTGAATGCAACATCACCTTTTTCGCTTGTTACAGGAAGATTCAATTTACCATTAGGGAAAAGCTGAACCTCGGTGCAATCAAACTTCTCTTTTGTTTCAAAATCAAAAACCGAACAGCAGACAAGACCCATATATCTGTTATCTGCAAAGGTGAAGGAGAGAGCATATTTGCCCTCGCTATTCATAATGAGATAATAATCCCATTCTTTAAGGCGATTTTTCTTACTCTTTGCCACCATATCGGGCGAATAATCAAAAACAAGAGAATTTGCCCAGCCCGGTTCACGAAGAACACCGTTTTTATCAAGAAGCGGTCCGTTACCTGTTATCTTATGATTTTTATTCATAATCAGATACCCTTTTCGTCATAGAGGAACACTGCTTCAAGAGCAACCTTAACGCCTGTGTCAATTGCCTGAGCAGAAAGGTTATCTGCAGTATCAAGACGAGTGTGGTAATATCTTGCAGGTGTGGGGTCCATAGCAGTGAATGCACTTGCAGGAACGCCTGCCTGAGACATAGCAGCAGCATCAGTTGAGCCAAGCTCAATTGTACCGATTGGAACATCTATACCAACAGTTTTTGCTGCAGTCTGTAAAAGCTCTGCAACTCTACGGTCATTTTTAACCATACCTGTCATATCTTTTTCATAGATTTTTGCAAATTCAAGCTCACGGATTGTATCAAAGCTGATAAATACAGTTTCAACGCCGTCATTAAGCATATCCTTGTTTGCCTTTGCGAAAGCCTTTGAGCCACGAAGACCTGCTTCTTCACCACCTGCACAAAGAACTGCAACCTCTGTGTTTTCAAAGCGAATATCGTTGTCAGCAAGGTATTTCATTGCTGCGCAGGAAACGAAGCAGCCTGAAAGGTCGTCGTTTGCACCCATAACAGGCATTTTATAGTTACAGAATTTGAAAGCCATAATGAGAATCGGAACTGTAATATACATTACAACTGCAAGAATACGAAGAGCAATGTTGCCACCTTCGCCCCAAACGATACCACTTACTGCGCCACCGTGAATAATTCCGTAAATATTACCACCAATACCAAGAAGAATTGCAATAACTGCAGTTACGATAATAGTTGCAACAACAGGTCTGCCACCCTTGTATGTATAGGTCCACTCAAAGGCAGAGTCAGTATGACCACTTAAAATAATGCGCTTCTTTGTTTCGCCACTTGCTTTTCTTACACCATAAACATTACCACTTGTAACCTTGGGGAAGAAGGGGTCAAGAACAGGCTTATAGAAAATAAATTCTGCAACAACAAAGAAAAGTGCAAGACCTGAAAGAATAAGACCTGCGATGCTGATGCCCAATGTGAACATTACTGTTGAAAGGAGTAGAAGAGCTGCTCCAAGAGGAACCCAAGCCATAAATGCCTTATCGCTACATTTGTATTCCTCTCTCTTAACCTCGTCGCAGAATTTTTCAAGGTCTGCTTTCATATATTCCTGTGCATTTTTCTCAGCCTCGCTACCAACTGCACGAGGACCAAAATTCTTACACACATTTTTTATGCTCTTAATTGCATAGTTTGTATTTTCCCTTACTTTTATATCAAAATTAGGGATGCTTTCATTTGCTTTCATAAAATTTCCTCTTTTCTAAAATAGTGCTACCACCTCTACCTTTCTTGTGAAGAAAGGGGGACCATCGCTTGTGATGGTGGAAAGTTATAGCGGCGTAAAACGCGTACAATCAAATATTGCGTCAGCAACTTACCTCATTATATAGTACATTTCTTAATATATCAAGATTTTAACAGATGTTTTAAATATTTTCCCGTATAGGATTTTTTGCATTTTGCAACCTCTTCAGGTGTACCCTCGGCAACAATTTCGCCACCACCACTGCCCCCCTCGGGGCCAAGGTCGATAATATGGTCGGCAGTTTTAATTACATCAAGGTTATGCTCAATAACAACTACGGAGTTGTTTGCATCAACAAGCTTATTGATAACCTCAAGAAGCTTCTTGACATCGGCAGTATGAAGACCTGTTGTAGGCTCATCAAGTATATAAATTGTTCTGCCGGTAGCTCTCTTTGAAAGCTCTGTTGCAAGCTTAACTCGTTGAGCCTCACCACCCGAAAGAGTTGTTGCAGACTGACCGAGAGTAATATACCCGAGGCCAACATCAAAAATTGTCTGCAATTTATTACGGATTTTCGGTATATTCTCAAAGAAATTCATCGCTTCTTCAACCGTCATATTGAGAACATCGCTGATGCTTTTACCCTTATATTTTACATCGAGAGTTTCACGGTTATATCTTGCACCTCGGCAAACCTCGCAGGGTACATAAACATCAGAAAGGAAGTTCATTTCAATTTTGATTATACCGTCGCCCTCGCAGGCTTCACAACGACCACCCTTAACATTAAAGGAAAATCGCCCTTGGTCATAGCCCTTTGCCTTTGCATCCTGAGTTGAAGCAAAAAGGGCTCTGATATCATTGAAAACACCTGTATATGTGGCTGTATTTGAACGAGGCGTTCTGCCGATTGGTGACTGGTCAATATCAATAACCTTATCAAGATTTTCAAGACCGAGAATTTCATCATGCTTACCGGGGAATTTCTTCGCATTATTAAGCTCCGTTGCAAGCTTTTTATAGAGGATTTCATTTATTAACGAAGACTTACCCGAGCCTGAAACACCGGTAACAACAACTAACTCGCCCAAGGGTATTTTAACATCAATATTTTTAAGATTATTCTGCTTTGCTCCCTTGATTTCAAGGAACTTGCCGTTACCCTGACGGCGTTTTTCAGGTACCTCAATTTTCTTCTTGCCTGAAAGATACTGTCCTGTAAGAGAGCACTCGCATTTTTTGATATCCTCGACTGTACCTGCGCACACGATTTCCCCACCGTGAACACCTGCGCCAACGCCAACATCAACAATGAAATCTGCTTCGTTCATTGTGTCCTCGTCATGCTCAACAACGATAAGCGTATTCCCTAAATCACGAAGATTTTTAAGGGATTGAAGAAGCTTCTCGTTATCTCTCTGGTGAAGACCGATGCTGGGCTCATCAAGAATATATAAAACGCCCATAAGGGATGAACCAATCTGAGTTGCAAGGCGAATTCGCTGACTTTCGCCACCTGAAAGAGTGCCTGAATTACGGGAAAGTGTGAGATAATCAAGACCAACATTACAAAGGAAGGAAAGCCTTGATTTGATTTCCTTAACAATCTGCTTACCGATAATCTGTTCCTTATCTGAAAGCTCAAGATTTTCAATAAATTTCAACTCGTCACCAATGGACATATCGGTGAATTCCTGAATATTTTTACCACCAACAGTAACCGCAAGAGGTGCGGGCTTCAGCCTTGCGCCCTTACAATCAGGACAGGGACAAGAGGTCATATACTGCTCAATATCTCGTCTTGACCAGTCACTTGTTGTTTCTCTATAACGGCGTTCAAGGTTATTGATAATACCCTCAAACTCTGTCATATATGTTCCACTACCGTATTCATTTTCACGGACCATTTTTATTCTTTCACCATCTGTGCCATAGAAAATCGCCTTCTGACCCTCAGGTGGGATTTTATTGAATGGTGTATCAAGAGTGAAATTATATCTTTCTGCAAGGGCGTTGTAATACATACGGGAAATAGTGCTTGATTCAGTCATACTCCATCCCGAGCCGTTAATTGCCCCCTGATTAATGGAAAGCTTTTTATTAGGAACAAGCAGATCCTCAGAAACTCGCATAAACACACTAAGACCTGAACAGGTAGGACAAGCGCCGAAGGGATTGTTGAAGGAGAACATTCTCGGCTCTAATTCATCCATACATGAGCCATGCTCGGGACAAGCAAAATTCTGCGAAAAGAGAATTTCTTCTCCCCCGATAACATCAACAATTGCAGTTCCCTCTGTAAGAGAAAAAGCAGATTCAAGAGAGTCTGTAAGACGGGAGTTTATGCCATCTTTCATAATAAGACGGTCAACAATAACCTCAATATTATGCTTGATATTCTTTTCAAGCTTAACCTTTTCAGAAAGGTCATACATAATGCCGTCTATTCTTACCCTTGAATAGCCTGATTTCCTTACAGCTTCAAGCTCCTTTTGAAATTCACCCTTTTTGCCCTTGGCAATTGGTGCTAAAATTTGGAATTTAGTTCCCTCTTCTAAAAGAAGAACCTTGTCGACTATCTGGTCAATGGACTGCTTTGCAATTTCCTTACCACAAACAGGACAATGAGGAACACCTATTCTTGCATACAAAAGTCTTAAATAGTCATAAATCTCCGTAACTGTACCAACAGTTGAACGAGGGTTTTTAGAGGTTGTTTTCTGGTCAATAGAAATAGCTGGAGAAAGCCCGTCAATGCTGTCAACATCGGGCTTTTCCATAATACCGAGGAACTGACGGGCATAGGAGGAAAGACTTTCCATATATCTTCTCTGCCCTTCGGCATAGATTGTGTCAAAAGCAAGAGAGGATTTACCCGAGCCTGAAAGTCCTGTGAAAACAACAAGCTTATCACGAGGAATTTCCACGCTGACATTTTTTAAATTATGCTCTCTCGCACCCTTTACAATTAAATTCTTTTCCATAAATAAATTTATTTTCCGTTTCTGATTTTTTCAATCTGATCTCTGAGATATGCTGCATGCTCAAATTCAAGAAGCTGTGCGGCAGCACGCATTTCTTTAGTAAGCTTTTCAATAAGCTCGTTCTTTTCTCTTTCGGAAAGCCTGCGCTTTGCAACTCTTTCCTGAATATTATCCTTTGAGCTGATTTCAAGAATTTCACGGACATCCTTTTTGATAGTCTGTGGAATAATTCCGTGCTCCTCATTATATTTCATCTGCTTTTCTCGTCTGCGATAGGTTTCATTTATAGCTCTTTCCATTGAGACTGTTACCTCATCTGCATACATAATAACCTGCCCACCTGCATTTCGGGCTGCACGGCCAATGGTCTGAATAAGGGAGGTTTCACTTCTGAGGAAGCCTTCTTTATCTGCATCAAGAATCGCAACGAGAGAAACCTCAGGAATATCAAGGCCCTCTCTTAAAAGGTTGATACCAACAAGCACATCGTATTCACCAAGGCGCAAATCACGGATTAACTCCATTCGTTCAATGGTGTCAACATCAAAATGCATATAACGAACCTTAATTCCATAATCGGAAAGATAATCCGTTAAATCCTCAGCCATTTTACGAGTGAGAGTTGTAACAAGAACCCGTTCCTTTTTAGCCACTCTCATATTGATTTCGGAAATAAGGTCGTCAATCTGCCCTTCTGTTGGGCGAACGCTTACCTCAGGGTCAAGAAGACCTGTGGGTCTGATAACCTGCTCGACAATCTGAGCACTCTTTTCCTTTTCAAGCTCACCAGGTGTTGCGCTTACAAATATTTTTTGATGAGTTTTATCATAAAATTCATTGAATTTTAGTGGTCTGTTATCAAAAGCTGAGGGAAGCCTGAAGCCAAATTCAACAAGGCTTTCCTTTCTTGAATGGTCACCACCATACATACCACGAACCTGAGGAAGTGTTACATGAGATTCATCCACAAAAAGAACAAAATCGTCAGGGAAATAGTCAAGAAGAGTAAAGGGTGCTGTACCAGGTTTTCTTCCCGACATAACCCTTGAATAGTTTTCGATGCCCTTACAGAAGCCTGTTTCACGGAGCATTTCAATATCATAAAGGGTTCTCTGCTGAATTCTCTGAGCTTCAAGAAGCTTACCCTGAGACTTAAACTCTTCAACACGGCTTTCCATTTCATTGTAGATATTCTCAAGGGCCTTTTCCATTTTATCGCTTTCCACAACATAATGGGATGCAGGGTAAATCGCCACATGGGAGCGAGTGCATTTAACCTCACCCGTAAGAGGATGAATTTCAGAAATTCTGTCTATTTCGTCACCAAAGAACTCAATTCTATATGCAGTTTCAGAGGAGTAAACAGGGAAAATTTCAACTGTGTCCCCTTTTACTCTGAACTTATTACGAGTAAAGCTGACATCATTTCTCTCATACTGAATTTCAACAAGCTTTGCAATAAGCTCATCTCTGTCCTTTTGCATACCAGTACGAAGAGAAATAACCATACTGCGATAATCAATAGGGTCACCAAGAGTGTAGATACAGGACACGCTGGCAACAATAATTACATCCCGTCTTTCAGAAAGAGCAGAGGTTGCAGAGTGGCGAAGCTTATCAATTTCGTCATTGACTGCGCTGTCCTTTTCAATATAGGTATCGGTTGTGGGAATATATGCCTCAGGCTGATAATAGTCGTAATATGAAACAAAATATTCAACCGCATTTTCGGGAAAGAACTCTTTAAACTCGGAGCACAGCTGCGCTGCAAGAGTTTTGTTATGAGCTAAAACGAGAGTGGGGCGATTAAGCTTTTCAATAACATTTGCCATTGTAAAGGTTTTACCTGAGCCTGTAACACCCAAAAGGGTCTGCTCCATATAGCCCTTATTCACACCCTCAACAAGCCTTTCAATTGCTTCAGGCTGGTCGCCTGTGGGTTGATAATTGGAATGTAAAATAAACCTATCTGCCATACTCTCACCTCGAATCATATTTTTCTAATATATTATTATATCAACAATACCAATTTACATCAATAATTTTTGTTATATTTTAACCCTTGTTTTTCAAATTCTTTTATTGCTCGTCAGCAGTACATTATGGTATTATAGTCTTATATTGGAAAATCAGGAGTTGATAGTATGAAAACACCTAAACAAGGGGTTTTATTCGATATGCTTAAGCAGTTGAATAAATACTGCATCAAAGAAAAAATTGATATGCCTGAATGGGAATCCTACGATGGCGATTATCTTGGCGAGGGCGAACACAAATTCTACCCTGAAACAACACAGACCTTAAAGCTGGGTGACCATTGGTTTGCACGCTATGACTGTGCAAGAATTTTCAAAACAACAGTTACTCTTCCCGAAAGCTTCAAGGGTAAAAAGGTTTATCTTAATCTTGATTTCGGTGGTGAAATTCTCGTAAGAATCAACGGCAAAATTGCAAACTCTGTTTCTTCAAGAGAAAAGAGTGGTTGGGTTGGCAGAGAAACTGTTAATATCACAGAAAACTTTCTCACCTTCGGTGAGCCTATGGAAATCGAGCTTGAAGCTTGTGTTGACTCTGCAGGCTTCTGCGATATGGGTATGGAAGGCATTAAGGAATGTGAATACACTCTCAAATTCGCAAACTTTGCAGTTGTTGATGAAATCTGCGAAAAGTTCTATCTTAACTGCGTTACTGCCTGGGACGCGCTCCCCTGCATTAAGGACGAGTTCATAAAGGAAAGCGTATATAAGGTTCTTGATGATTCTCTTCACCTTGTTGACTTTGATTTTGAGGAGGACCAGACAAGAGCATCTATTGCAATTGCTTGTGAGCATTTTGACAAAAAGCTTGCTGAAATTGAATATACTGCTCCCTCCGAGGTTATTTTTGACGGTCACTCTCATATTGATATTGCGTGGCTCTGGAGAATTCAGGAAACAGAAAGAAAGAGTGCAAGAACCTTTGCAAACAACCTTGCCCTTATGGATGTTTATCCCGAATTCACCTTTACTCAGAGTCAGGCAATTGCCTATGATATGATTAAAAAGAACTACCCCGAGATTTATGAGAGAATTAAAGAAAAGGTTAAAAACGGACAATGGAACATTGTCGGTAATACTTGGGTTGAATGTGATACTAATATTGCATCAGGCGAAAGCATGATTCGTCAGCTTCTTTACGGCAGAGAATTCTTCCTTAAGGAATTTGGTGTTTCATCAGATACATATTGGCTTCCTGACTGCTTCGGCTTTTCATATGCTTTACCACAGATTATTAAAAAGAGTGGTATGAAATATTTCATTACAACGAAGCTTCTTAATCAGGATACAAACAGATTCCCACACACACTTTTCAAATGGAAGGGTGCTGACGGCTCTGAAATCCTTGCACTTAATCAGCGCTCACATTATCAGGGCGATTATGATCCCAAGCAGGTTTGCGATGCATCCTTCAATAACGACCTCAAGCATGTTATGAAAACAGGCTTCGGTATGTTCGGTTATGGTGACGGTGGTGGAGGAAGCACCTACAGAATGCTTGAAAATGCAAAGCGCCTCAAAAATTTCCCCGGTCTTCCCAAAACAAGAATGGGGCACCCTGCAGAATTCTTTGCAGAGGCTGAAAAAATCCGTGAAGAGCTTCCCACCTACTGCGACGAGCTTTATTACGAAAATCATCGTGGTACATACACTAGCCAGGGCTTTATCAAGAAGGGCAACCGTAAAAATGAATTCCTTTTGAGCCGTTGTGAAATGGCAGGAGTTTTCGGTGGTGGCTACGATATTGAAAAGCTTCAGAATCTTTGGCTCTTATTCCTTAAAAATCAGTTCCATGATATTCTCCCCGGCACATCTATCCACGAAGCGATGGAAGACTGCCGTCCTGATTTTGCAAAGCTTGAAAAGGACGGAACAGAAATATTCTGCTCTGCTCTTGAAGGCATTACTGCAAACATTATCGCTGAAAAAGATGGTGTTGTTGTATGGAACTTAATTTCAAATGAGGTTACTGCTCCCGTTACTGTTAAGGGCAACAAGAAAATCGGTGCTCTTTCAAGAGTGTTCACTAAGGACG
The DNA here is from genome assembly GCA_045631405.1 of Acutalibacteraceae bacterium. Taxonomy (GTDB): domain Bacteria; phylum Bacillota; class Clostridia; order Oscillospirales; family Acutalibacteraceae; genus DTU089. The sequence continues at coordinate 25,287 of JAZQUT010000007.1, forward strand.
GCGAGGAATACACCGAATTTATTGCAGATAAGGTTCCACCTATGGGCTACAAATTCTTTGCATTCGAGGAAGCTGAAGCAAAGGAAAATGTTAAAATCGGTGATGGAATTATCGAAAACGAAATCCTCCGAATTTCCTATGATGAAAATGGTATTCTTACCTCAATCTTTGATAAAGAAAACAACCGTGAAACTCTTGACGGCAAGGGTAATGTTATTTCAATTTTCATTGATAAATGTGTTCACGAAACTGCTTGGAACCTTGAACAGAACTACGAAAAGAAAAAATGGGTACTTGAAAAAGCAGAAAGCGTTGAAATTACAGAATGCTCACCTGTAAGAGCAGTTCTTAAGGTTGTAAGAAAATTCAACAAATCAACTATTTCACAGAACATTATTCTCTACGCAGGCAGCAGACAGTTAATGTTTGAAACAGAGGTTGACTGGCAGGAACGCGACAAGGTTATGAAGGCTGCATTTGATGTTAATGTGCTTAACACAGAAGCAACCTTTGAGGCTGCTCACGGCGCTATCAAGCGTCCCACCCACAGAAACTCATCCTTTGATGCAGCTCGTTTTGAACAATGCGCTCACAAATGGGCAGACCTTTCCGAAGGCGACTATGGCGTAAGTATTCTCAACGATTGCAAATATGGCTACGACATTCTCAACAGCAGAATGAGAATCACTCTTCTCCGTGCTCCCACAACTCCTGACAGATATGGTGATTTAGGCTACCATAGCTTCACATACTCATACTATCCCCATGCAGGCACATGGCAGACAGGCAGAACTGTTGAAGAGGCATTCAAGCTCAACTTCGCTCTTAAAGGTATTCCTGTTACTGCTAAGAAGGGGAACCTTCCCGAAAGCCAAAGCTACATCAGCTGTGACAACGATGACATTGTAATCGATACAGTGAAGCAGGCTCAGGACGGCAACGGAATTATTGTTCGTGTTTACCAGAGCAGAAGAGTCCGTGGTGAAAGAACACTTACAATCAATCTTCCTTTCTCAAAGGCATACGAATGTAATCTTATGGAAGTTGATGAAAAAGAAATTGACTTTAAAGATAATAAAATCACATTCAATGTTACACCCTTTGAGGTTAAAACATTCAGATTAGTTTAAGGAGAAATAAAAATGTCAAACTTTACAAATCCTTATTCTGTGGGAACAGGAAACAGTAAGCTTTTCCGTATTCCCTCAATACTTACTCTTAAAAACGGCAGAGTTCTTGCAGGTGGTGACATCCGTTACGGCAACGGAACGGATGACCCTGCAAACATTGAAACTGTTATCCGTTATTCCGATGACAACTGCAAAAC
>JAZQUT010000008.1:0-2366 GCA_045631405.1 Acutalibacteraceae bacterium
AAGTTCACGCTCTGCGATAATCTGATTTTTATATGCTTGTGTACATTCTCCAACCGCTTGAGAAACTTTGCGGGCTATTTTAATGACACTTCCCAACGTAGAAGATAGACCCTGTGATGCAAGACCAACCGCACCCAATGCTCCAACAAGCCCATTTTTTCCAAGCCCATTAATTACACCAGATATGGATTTTGACAGATTTTTAGAAGCTTTCTGTGCTTTCTTTACACCGCTTTCAAATCCGCTTGCATCCGCGGTTATCTCTGCACTTATGTTATAATCTGCCATTTTTTGTTCTCCTTACATCATCAAGCCTTTTAATGCTCCTTCAGAAATCGGAACATCACGACCCGCAACGGGGCCGCCTCTTTCTTCCATTTCATCGGGGTCTTTTCCCCATACCATACAAGCAATATAAACCGCTTGATTTTTTATTCTTGCCTTTTCAATTTCTTTCTTCTGGTCTATTAAAGCAATAACTTTTCTCGGAGTGGATTTCCAGAATTCTTCCTCGGTCTTACCTAATAACAACCATTCTGTTATTAAATAAGACCACGGAAATTCATTTATTTTTTCGCTTCCTTCCCCGCTTTTTTTCCGTCATCTTCGGGCAATGAATTTCCAATCTCTTGATAGAAAATCTCCGTAAGTGCTTCAATGTCACCAAGCCCATAATTTGATAAAACATTCTTTTCGGTTACTTCATCAAAAAATGTTCCTTCTTCATCAGTAAATGCACTTTTATCAGAACAAGCCAAGTAGAAAAAGTGTGCCAGCGTCTTAAATGGCTTTGCGGTCATTTCTTTTTCAATGTTCTTTTCAAAAGAGCCTAAATCCCCGCATTCTTCCTCAATCTGCATCCATACTGAAAAATTAAAATCAACAATTCTTTCCTTTCCCTGTATAAAAAGAACTGTTCCCGACTTTCGAATTTTATTTAATTCTTTACCCATTTTATCAACCCCTTTGTTTATATATAAAAAATCCCTAGCGGATGTATTTGAAGTATACACCAACTAGGGATAAAACGCAAACTTGCCAGATCTATTATGAAAGACTTGCGTTGTTATATGGTGTTACACTAACCCCGTTATTATCTTTCAATCCGCTTGTAACGGTAACGGCAGTTATAACGCCTGTTTCTGTTTCTGCCTTTGTGAAAGTAATTGTCGGTGCAGTTGTAGTTCCACCGAATGCAAGTGTTCCTTCCATTGCTTTTCCATCATCGTCAAATACAACAATTGTTTCGCCAACGATTGCACTTGATTCTGCGAAAGTGAATGCTTCGGCACTTCCCTTAGAACCTGTCAAAACAAGTTTTCCGTTTGATAAAGCACCGCTTACAGTAACGGCACTCAATGACTGTGAAACAGAAACGATTGGTGCATTAAACCAACCTGCAAGAAGTGATGCACTTGCGGTTGGGTCATCTGTACGAATGTGTGTACAGATAGTTCCGCTTTCCTGTCCGTCTGGAACGAAGAAAGTCTGTGTAAACTGTGCAGTTACATTGATATGACCAAAGTTTAAACTTTCCTGTTTTGTTTCTCCGCCTGTTTCTGGAACAGAGAACTTGCCCTTTGCATACCAAAAATACTGATAGCGGTTGTTTCCGTTTGCGTCTTTTCCTGCAAGCCACACACGGAAACCGAACGCAAAATCTGCACTCTGGTCAAGTACAGTTTCAACAGTAACTCCGTTAACCTTTCTCTGTCCGAGCATAAGTGCAAGAACGGAAGGGTCAACATCAATCATTTCAAGATTAAGTTCTGTGTTGCCACGATTAGATGCAGAGAAGAACGGACCATTGTCCGCATAATCAACTGCAACATCCGAGTTCGGATTAACGGTTGCATTTACTGCACCCTTCAACGCAATCGGTGTGTCATATACGATACCGCTTGCATCATCCGAAAGAACCTTTGCGATAACTACGTTATCAAGACCAATTTTAGGTGCTTCGTTTGCCATAATTTTTAATCTCCTTAAAAATATAACGTTATATCTTAAAGGGAATAAAATTCCCGTTTAAAATCTAATATTCTGTGTTTAATACAATCATTAACATCAGATGTTTCTTGATTGCTTGTCATTGCCCAATAATCAGCACGGAAAATACCCCGCACTACATCCGCAATAACTTCCGCTTTCGGATAGCCTTTTATAGTTTTACTGAAAATATGTATTCTGACCTGTGCCGATGTTCCTTCGGGCAGATTGTCCGAAAATGCAACATCGCTTGAATTCATATCTTCAAAAATAACTAGCGGGAAGGTTTTTACTTCCTGCGGATAAGCTGAAACAATATGCTTTTCGCCTATCAATGCAATCAGTTCTGAACTTGCGGAAAGTAAAGTCATATAATA
>JAZQUT010000009.1:0-112011 GCA_045631405.1 Acutalibacteraceae bacterium
CTGAGAAATCAGCGGGTGTTCTGTTTTTTGCTACCAGTCGCCGGCTACCAGTCACCAGCGTTATGGCAATAACTTCATTCTTCTTGATATATTTTATTAAAGATATAGAAAAAATAATTTAGCATGATACAGTATCTGTTATGAGAACTGGAGACTGGAAGCTGGCGACTGACGGCTGACAAGCCGTTTATTGCCCACAGAAAGCCGTGTAACGAGAGTTGCGGTAAGAGTGGGGAAACCAACCGCAGAGCATCTATCAGCCTTAAATTAGCCTTTCCTTTCCTCTTTACTGATGTAAAAAACTTTACTGCATAAGTCAAAGAATAGGGAACAGATTCAAAAACAAAAAAGTTTCCACTTGTGAAGTGGGAAACATATCGCATATTGTAATTTTTGAAGGTGTTATAAAAAGTGAAAAACCCTTGTAAACCTTTAGTTCACAAGGGTTTTCGTGGTCGGAGTGAAGGGATTCGAACCCCCGACATCTTGCTCCCAAAGCAAGCGCGCTACCAACTGCGCTACACCCCGATAGTGTAAAATATTAAATTAAAAATTATGGAAAAATTGTGGTAGTAAATTTTTGGTGATTTTTAGCAAGTGCCGAAATCCCAATGAAATCAAGGGGTTCGGGAGTTTGAAAAACGCTTGAAAAAACGTTGGACATTCTCCCAAACCAAGCGCGCTACCAACTGCGCTACACCCCGATAGTGTGTTTGTGAAAAATGGTGCCGGTGACCGGGGTCGAACCGGTACGGTATCGCTACCACTGGATTTTGAGTCCAGCACGTCTGCCAATTCCATCACACCGGCAAATATCACTGATACATTATATTATAAAGTTTAATAAAAATCAATACAAATTTCAAGAAATTTGAATTTTCATTTTGTTTTTACAGCAAAGGAAAAAGACTTGCAATTGCAAGTCTTTTTTGTGGTGACCCGGACGAGAATCGTCAAGGCAAGCCTTGACGCAATTTGCTGCGCAAATATCCTATTATATGTCCCTTTCGGCTCCGCCAAGGCGAACCGCCGAAAGATGGACGATTGAGTTCGATTCTCTGTTATCCCTTTTTGCAACACAAAGAAAAAAGCACCTACATTTCTGTAAGTGCTTTGTGGTGACCCGGACGAGAATCGAACTCGTGTTACCGCCGTGAAAGGGCGGTGTCTTAACCGCTTGACCACCGGGCCGTATATGAGGGGCTCGAAAGCCCTTTTATAAAACCACCTTGTAGGTAGGGTTTGTTGATTTGGTAGCGGCAGTGGGATTCGAACCTACGACCAATCGGGTATGAACCGAGTACTCTAGCCAGCTGAGCTATACCGCCATATATATAAACAACATCCATACCTACGCAGGTGAACTGCTCTCTCTTCGAAAGCCTGTTTATTATAATATGCAAAAATACATTTGTCAACACTTTTTTTGAATTTTTTTCGTATTTTTTCAAAAAAATTTTGCTGTGATTAAAACAGTCAGATTTCAGAAAAATTAAAATTAATATAAAAAAAGTATTGACAAGATTCACTTTTATATGTATAATACTTTTTGCATTTGCGGATGTAGCTCATCTGGTAGAGCGCCACCTTGCCAAGGTGGAGGTAGCGAGTTCGAGCCTCGTCATCCGCTCCATATTCTGCGCTGGTAGCTCAGTTGGATAGAGTGACTGGCTACGAACCAGTAGGTCAGGGGTTCGAGTCCCTTCCAGCGCGCCATAAGAAACAGTACAACTTCTGTTGTGCTGTTTTTTATTTTATCCCAAAAGAAAATAGGGCTCGAACCCCACTCGGCGAAGCCGAACACAATCGGGTCAACGAGCAGCGCGAGTGCGAAGGGCAGAGCCCTTCGAGTCCCTTCCAGCGCGCCACAAGAAACAGTACAACATTGGGGAGTGTAAAATAGGGATTTATTAGCCTTAAATCATTAACTTTGGCGCATAGCAGCGTTAAAATGCTTGAAACCCGTCAGGGTTTCTGCACATTTATGCCTTGCTCTGCATCCAAATTTAAAAGATTTAAGGTGCGAAGCAGTTTAAATCTAAATAGTTTTCGTTTAGACAAAATGACAAAATCACCTTAAGGCTGACGCCTTGCGGTGATTTTTCATAAAGTATTAACGGAAAATATTAGATTAAAACCTATTAAATCCCTAATTTACGCTCCCCTTAGTTGTGCTGTTTTTTATTTTTATTGAAATCTTTAACTTTCAGAATTCTTCTGTTTCATTATATTATTAAACAGTATAAAACTATTGTTTTGGGCATAACATTCATAGGGTGATTGTTTTGAAAAAGGATTTACTGCTATGGAGCTTTGGCGAATTTGTTTGTGCTACTGTGGGTGGAACAATTCTTCACTTTATTTACAATTGGACTGACAAAAATATTTTAGTGGCTCCTTTCTCGGCGATAAACGAATCCACCTGGGAGCATATGAAATTATTATTCTTCCCAATGTTTATATTTGCTCTTGTTCAGAATTATTTTTTCAAAGAATTCAGCAGCTTCTGGTATATTAAGCTTATAGGCATTTTAGCAGGACTCATATTAATACCTGTACTTTTCTACACCATCAATGGAATTTTCGGGAAGACCCCTGATTTTATCAATATAGCAATATTTTTAATTGCTGTAGCAGTGGCTTCCTTTACAGAAGCATATTTATTCAAAAACCACTTTTATTACAAATCGCCACATACAGCATTTCTGATTATTTGCTTTATTGGTATTTCTTTTGTTATTTTTACTTTTTTGCCCCCACACATTCCACTGTTCAAAGACCCTTTATCTAATTCTTATGGCTTCCAAAAATAAAAAAACTGCAACGACATTATATATCGTTGCAGTTTTTTCATATTATTTCAAGCTCACTATAATCATTGATATAAATATCAACAATTCCCTTTAACTCTTCCTGATTGGGCTCGCTTTTATCATAAATACCTACCACATTATAGCCATTGGCTTTCGCAGTTTTAGCAGCATACAGAGCATCCTCAAAAACCCATGTTGTTTCTTTATCTGTTCCCAACTCATTGAGAACAACATCATAAACCTTAGGTTCGGTTTTAGATGCACCAACTGTATAGGTGGAATAAATTGCAGAAAAATAATGAAGCATATTAAATTTTGTCATAACTGCTTCCAAAGCAGGCTCACCTGTTGCAGTAGCAATACCCATTTTAATTCCTTTTGCCTTCAGCTTCTCAAGAAACTCTTTTATATCGTTCTTAGGCTCGGTTTCAACCATATATCTGCCCTTGATATATTCAAAAAGCTCTGACAAAAGCTCCTCATAGGTTTTATCAAGCTTAAAGCGTTCAATTGCAAGAAGAAAGGTTTCACGAAGAAAAAGACCCTTGAAGGCTTCTCTGTCCTCTTCGGTCAATTCAAAGCCCAAATGATTAAAGAAATTGTCCTTATAGCCTCTCCAGACATGCATTGAATCGAACAAGGTTCCGTCAAAATCAAATATTGCGCCTGTTATGTTGATTTGTTTATTTGTCATATTTTTTTATTTTCCCTTTTTCATTTATATATTACCATTTATTTTCTACATATTCGCAGAATGTGAAAAGGTCTTTTATTTCTATTTTTTTGCCATCATCAAGTGTGACATCACCATTCCAGATGCCGAAAACCTGATGGCAATTCATTCTGCCGACTTTGAAATCAACATCGCTATGATTATCAAGGGTAGGAACCATTGTCATATTGAATCTTCCGTCCTCGGAAATGATTTTCCAAGGCTCTAAAAATCTGTCTTTGGGGAATTTCTCAACATCAACTGCGCCAATTTTATGAACCTTGCCATCAAAGAAAATGCAGGTTTCGGTCGCGTTACTCTCGTCACCTATTGCCCAGGTGATTTCAAAGCCCAAAAGATGTTTTTCACCATTTTCATCTGTTATATACTGGTTACCACTACCCCAATACCATACCATTTCGTGAGGAGTGTTAACTCTGCCCCAGTCCACAGTACAAAAAGCATTTTCTTTCGAAAATTCATAGTTGTAGTCGCCAACAGTAAACTTACCCTCGCAGGGCATACACATCTGCTTTGTGGTCATAAAATATTTGGTATCGTCGCCCTTAAAGGGTAAAACAGTTGTCATATTTTCGAGTCCATCCATAATTTCCATGGAAACATTTACCTCAACAGGCTTTCCCTTGAAGTTACCCTTGAAATAAAGAGTTCTTTCGTTTTCCTTTGTATGAAAATCGAACTCTGTTTTCCCAATCTTCTCCTTAAAGCGATTGGGAACATCAATAACGGGTGGAGAAACATATTTATTAGCACCAAGAAAATACTGAATGGCGTCGCAGATAACCTTGCCTGATTTAAGATTAACTAATTTCGCTGCAACATAGCCACCGATATTAATATTTGCAAAGCTTATTAACACCTGCATTTCATTGCCCACATGAATAGTATAAAAATCCCATTCTTTACGGCTGATTATACCCTTTTTAACATAATCTCTGTTATATTCGAAAACATTTCTTCTTGCCCAACCCTTTGCAAGAAGCTTTCCGTTAGGTGAAAGAAGAGGTGTTTTTTCAGTATATTCAATTTGCTTTGATTTTTCCTTCCATTCTGTAAACGGCACATAAGTTCTTTTTAATTCGTTACTCATTTCATCACCCTTTTCCTATTGTAAATTTCAGTATAGCACAAAATTTCTTACTATACAATAAACTGAAATTTCTTATTCTAAATTATAGAAAATGTATTTACTTTTTTAATTACATTGATATAATGAACTCGATAAGCAAATCACACTTTTGTTTTAAATCCAAGGGGTGAGTAAAAGTGAAATTAACAACAAACAAACCCATTCCGAAACAATACGAAGAAAGCTTTAATCAGCATTTAAAAAACGATGATGCGCTTTTTATTGTGGTGGGCGACCTTAACCTTAAAGGGCGTTACGCTGAATCTATGATGGCTTTCACGGCTGATAAAATTATAGCCTTTGATGAATGCTATGATAATGGCAGTTTTTCAGTTGATTATGCCGATATTGAAGAGGCTCAGGTAAAACGACTTTATGGTAATGCAGTTTTTAAAGTCAAGTTAAAAAACGGAAAGAAAAAAATGCTCCTGCGTTTCTCTTATGCAGCGGCTGAGGTTGCAGATGCGGCAGCTGTATTTGTAAACGCTATTAATGAGGGCAAGGATTTAACAGATGAGTTTGAAACCGTTAAATCTGTTTATCATAAGCAACGCTGCTTCTGTCCCAAATGCGGAAGAAAGCTCCCCAACCCCGAAGCTGAATGTATCAACTGTTCAGGTAAAGGAAAGCTTATTTCAAAATTCGGTAAATATGTTGTTCCAGAAAAGAAGTCTTTATTTATATGTATGCTTCTTTCTGTTGCGGCAACGGGACTTTCTCTCGTTCCCCCATACATAACTAAAATAATGGTGGACGATGTTATCCCGAACAAAAATGCTTCTATGCTTATAAAGGTTTTAGCAGTACTTCTGGGAATATATATTCTTCAATATGTAATGAATGGTTTTCGTTCCTATCGTCTGCGCCTTGCGGGTGACAGAATAACCCTTAACCTAAAAAAAGATATTTATGAAAAGGCTCAATATCTGCCTTTGAGCTTCTATGATAAAATCTCAACAGGTTCAGTTATCAACCGAGTTAACTCCGATGCCGGTGTTATTCAGGCTTTCATTATGAAAATAACTCAGGAAGCTGTTGTTCAGGCTTTTACACTCGTTGGGCTTGTAATTATAATGTTCGGTATGAGCTGGAAGCTTGCTTTATTTTCGCTTATTCCTGTACCTGTGGTTGTTATTGCAGGCAGACTTTTCGGTAAAATAATCGGGCCTAAATATATGCGTCTTTGGAGAAGAAGCGCATCAATTTCCACAGTTCTTGCAAACTCTATTCCCGGTGTCAGAGTAATAAAAGCTTTCACCAACGAAAAAGAAACCATCAGTAAATTTGCCCGCTACTGTGACGAATGGTACAAGGAAGATAAAAAGGTTGCAGTTCCTGCGGCTATTTTCCCCTCTGTTATCACTTTCCTTGTAACCTGCGGTTCAATTGTTGTCTGGTTCTTGGGCGGTAATATGGTAATCAACGGAAGCAAAGAAATTTCTTTAGGTCTTCTTGTTTCCTTTGTTTCGTATGCAAGTATGTTCTATAATCCCATTAACTTCTTCGCAAATATGAGCGATACTTATCAGAACACTCTCGCATCTGCTGAAAAAATTCTTGATATTATTGATGCTGAACCTGAACATAACTTCGGCGAGGGCAACACTCTTCAGAGAATGAACGGCAAAATTGAATTTAAAAATGTCAATTTTGCCTTTGACCGATCTAAAAAGGTTCTTTCAAATATCAATCTTACCATTGAACCCGGTGATATAGTTGGTATCGTTGGTACAACGGGTTCAGGTAAATCAACGCTCATAAACCTTTTAATGAGATACTATGATGATTACGATGGAGAAATACTCATTGATGGTGAAAACATTAAAAATGTTGATATGAAATATTATCGCGACTCCATCGGTTATGTTCAGCAAGAACCACTTATGTTCCGTGATACCATTTTCAACAACATAGCTTCCGGTAGCGGAAGAGTTCATGTTGAGCAGGTTATCCACGCCGCGGAGGTTGCTAATGCCCACGGCTTTATTTCAAAGCTTCCTGATGCCTATGACACTATGTTGGGCGAAAGAGGTGTTGGTCTTTCAGGTGGTGAACGTCAGCGTGTTTCAATCGCCCGTGCAGTTCTCAAAAATCCAAGTATTCTGATTTTTGACGAAGCAACTGCCGCAGTTGACTCTGAAACAGAGCATCTTATTCAGGGGGCAATTGAAAGACTTATAAGCGGAAGAACCACACTTATGATTGCCCACAGACTTTCTACTTTAAGAAAAGCCAACAAAATCGTTGTTGTAGATAAAGGTGAAATCATAGAATGTGGTACTCCCGAAGAACTCCTTAAACAAAAAGGTAAATATTATAAGCTTGTAGAAATTCAATCTATGGGTGAACAGCTTCAGAAGAAAAAAGCTGAAGAAAATTTTGAGTGAGGTGAAGTAAATGCCAAGATATATTGAAGGTCCTGAAGTGCGTCTTACAGAAAATGACAAAATCTTTGTAGATGCCGAGTTTTATTCAGGCGAAAAGTTTTACGAACTTGAACTTCACCGTATGTTCCCCATAACAGGTCTTACTAAATACATTGCTCTTATGGATTCTGAAGGCAACGAAATTGCAGTTATCCGTGATATCAACGACCTTATGCCCGAATCAAGAGAGGTTGTTGAAAATTGCCTAAGAGAATACTATATGATTCCCCGAATCACAAAATTCATCAAGATGAGCGAAAGATTCAAAATATGGATGTGGACTGCGGAAACCGACAAAGGCATTTGCACCTTTGAAATCCGCAACCATCTTACCGCAATCAAGCCTCTCTATGACGGCAGAGTTCTTATCAAGGATGCAAACGATAACCGTTATGAAATACCTGATGTCAACCTCCTTGATAAACATAGCAAAAAATTGATATTACCTAAACTTTAAGAAAGGATTTATATATATGAAACTTATAATTGCAATTGTTAATAATGATGACAGCGCTGTTGTTTCTTCCTCACTTACAAAGGAAGGCTTCACAGTTACAAAGCTTTCTACAACAGGCGGATTTTTAATGGTAGGAAACACAACTTTCCTCATTGGTGCTGAAGATAACACCGTTGCTAAGGCAAAAGAAATAATCAAAACATGCTCTCAGAAAAGAACAAGAGTTACCACAACAACAAGCGGCTTCGGAACAGGCCTTCGCGAAGATGATTTTGAAAAAGAGGTTTCCGTAGGCGGTGCAATCGTTTTCACCCTTGATGTTGAAGATGTTGATAAATATTAAACCATACAAAAACAACCATCGGATTTTCCGATGGTTGTTTTTTGTAAATCAAGTTAATATTTTGTTTATTTTGATTTCTTCCCATCCGAAAACGCATTACCAACCTTTTCGCCCAGTTTCAAATACGCGTTATGATACGGGTCAAAGGTTATGGGTTCGAGCTTCTCGGGGTCGATAAGTCTATCTTCACCTAAAATAGACTCGTCTGCACTTATATTCACAATTTCACCGATGCAGATACCATCTTCATTGAATTTAAGAAGATTACATTCAACTGTCATTGGAAATTCATTGATTATAGGAGCATTAACAAATTCTGATTTAACTGTTGTAAGACCCGCTTTCACCATTTTATCAGGCTCATTATTCCCTGAAACGACACCAACGAAATCTGCTTCCCATACGTGATTTGCATCCGCAATGCTAACAGTAAAAGCTTTGCTTTCTTTTATATTTTTAGTCGTTTTATGCCCGTGAGAAAGGCAGACCATAATCTGTTTATGTTCATATATACCACCCCATGCTGCATTCATACAATTAGGTTTACCCTCTTCATCGTAAGCCGCAACAATAAACACAGGCATAGGAAAAACATCACTTAATGCACCAAAATTTTTACGCATAATATATTATACCTTTCTGTTATTTCACAATTTCATATTGCCAGTCAATTATTCCGCCAAACTCTTTAACATTTGTATAGCCCAAATCTGCAAGAGCTTGGGAGGCTATTTTGCTTCTTCTTCCACTACGGCAATAAACGAGAATCAATTGGTCTTTATCGGGAAGCTCATTTTCTGCCCTTTCCCCTATTTCATATTCGGGAATAAGAATCGCCCCCTCAATATGACCCTCCTGAAACTCCTCATCAGTTCTGGCATCAATAATAATATAATCCTTTTGTGTATCCATTATTTTTTTCGCTTCTGCGCCTGAAATCTGCTCATAACCAAGAGAATCATTTTCAGAAGCTTCAGTTATTGCAACGTTTTTTCCCTTAGAAGCTTCGGTATTCATATTGCCCGAACAACTGCTGAATAAAGTCAATGAAATAATAATCAAAATTATCAGTCCCTTTAATTCTTTAAAATTCATATAATCTACCTGTTTCCTTGGTTCTGTACTCGTGCTTTTCATAATAGCCTATAAGCTCACCACTTTCATCACGAAGAGCTACCATATAAACATCCTTGTTTTCTTTTTCATTATTATATGTGTAAACAATATTGTTATCTTTGCTTTTTTGAAACCATGAAATAACCTTCTCTATTAATTCATTAGATTTTTCATTATGGCATTTTTTCAGACTAAGACCTGTAAGGTCTTTGTGATAGCGCTCTATGGCAACAGGGTTCATATAAACAATTGTGTGCTCTAAATCGCAAATCACAATAGGAGCCTTATCCTGCTGCAAAACGCTTTTAAAAAGTTCATTTAACATATAAATCATCTCGCCTTGAATTTCATTGGTCTTTCAGTAGTTGATAAAAGAAGATTAACCGCTTTTGTAACAATTGCTTTCATCACCTTGTTATTTTTAATAAAGTCGGGTGAAAGTGCATTTTTCAATATAAACTCAGGAAAGCTAGGAGTTCCCTTTATCTGTATTTTAACAGTATTCCCCGAAAAATCAAATGTCATATATTGAGTTGACAGAGTGTTTATAGGCTTTACTACTGCATTGATTTTACCGTTTTCAGAATAAGCAAAGGCCCAGATTTTATAAGGATAGCCCTTGATCTGACATTCACTTATGCGAGGCTCGCCATCAAGACCACAGTTGATTATAACCTGATCTTCCTCTTCGCTCCATTTAACTGTAAAAGCATCTTTCGTTAAGTCAAAAGAAACCTCATTGAAATTGGTTTTCGGTCGCTTTGCAAAGCTTGAGGTCAAAGAACGAGGAATAACGCTTGCCGGGAACATAAGATTTGCAGCTTTATCGGAAAACTTTGTCATATAAAAAGTTTTTCCTGTGGGCACATTGAGTTTTTCCTCACATTTTTTAACCTTTAATTTGCGATTTTCAAGATATTCTTTGAGGTTTTCGTCCCACTCTTGTGTGCTTTCATTTTCAAAAGCCTTAGCGAGAACATTTATTATTGCTCTTTCGTTGCCACCCTCATCGATACAACAGTTCATTGTTGCAACAACTGCATTATATGTGGGCATATAGCAAATAATCTGACCAAACATACCTGTCATAAAGAACACATCATTTTTAATCCAGAAAAGGTAGCCATAGCCCTCATTTTCTTTCTTGAATGGCACTTGGATCTTAGTCGCTTCTCTTGTCCAGAATTCAGGAATCACCTGCTCACCATTATATTTACCACCATCTGCATAGCATTGGCAGATTTTTGCAAGATCGCGAAGCTTAAGATAACAGCCTGTACCACCGATACATTCACCGATTCCATTGGTTTCCCAATTAGGAATATCAATGCCGAGAGGCTTGAAAAGTCTGGGTGTCAGATAATCAACAAGAGTCTGTCCTGAGAATTTATGAACCAACGCTGCAACAACATGGGCATCATTATTACTGTATAAAAAACCCTTGTCATTTCTGAATGGGGCTTTCATAAATATTTCCATATAATTGCCCGTCATATCCTGAAGGAAGCTGAACTGCTTATTACTGCTCATTGTAAGAACAGAACGCACAGTAAGATTTTCCCATTCAGCACCTTCGCAGGCTTCATATTCAGGAAACAAATCGATTATTTTATCATCAAGAGAGAAAAGACCCTCATCAATTGCAAAGCCTGCAGCAGTTGAAACAACGGATTTTGTAACCGAAAAAAGAGTATGGGGCATATCAGCAGAATAGGGATAATTATACTCCTCAAAAATTGTTTCGCCGTTCTGCATTATAAGAAGCCCATGGTTTTCAACCCTGCAATCTTCAAGCTCCTTATAATATTTAAGTATGTATTCCGATGAAAGCTTTGATTTTGTAAGCATAAGAACACCTCAATAAATTTATCTTTTTTTTGCCCCACCTTTAGTTTTGTTGTATGAAGCAGTAGAATTGAATGATGCTATTAAATCTTTCTCAACACTGTTTAAACTTTCTTTTTTACATCTGACAAATCTAATATATACCTGCTTACCATATTTAATATCAGCATACACGTCTCCGTTTCCCTTTCCTTTTATATGATCGTGTACCCTCTTAAAAACATTAACAGATTGTCCTATGTATATATTATCATAATTGCTAAAATTACCATCTGTAACAGGATGATTGTAAATTGTTATTACATAACACCCTGGTCCATCCTCATATTTAAGTCCGCTTCCTCTTGATATAATCCAATTTTCTTCAAATTCTTTATAATACAAAAAGTTGCCGGAATATATAAGTTCTCTATTTTTCTTCTTTTTTCTATGTATAGATATTGAATTTAAAACTATAAGTGTCCCACAGAAAACAACTAAAAAAACAGTTAATAATAAAATAATATTGATTGTTTGGTTTTGCGTTAAGTCAAATACATTTGATAATTTTTCCAACTGACCATCCCCTCAATATGTAATACATCATTATTATACCCTATAGAAAATCATAATTCAATAAAAAGAAATCTCCCGGAAGTAAATTTTACATTCGGAAGATTTTTTCAATTTATTTAATTGTTTCGCTATTATTGAGAACCGATGTGCTGTATAAAAACAAAACATCCTGTGAATTGAATTCAATATAATTCCCCAATAAATTCGGGTGCATATAGCGAATATCAACAAGAGTGATTTTCTTATAACCTTCAACCAGAAGCGGTGCAATTGAGCTGCCAAAAGAATCTCTGAAAATTATCAGCTCTTTATCTGTTTTTGCGTTTTCATTTTCAATAGTAACTAGCGAAAGCGGGCCACCTAAAAACATTTCATAAGGGTCTTTGCCCTCTGCTTTTCCCATATCATAAACAGATATTTCTTTATTGTTCTGGTAATCAAACACCTTGCAATTTTTCAAAGTTTCATTTTCAAGATATTTTATTTTTTCTGCTTCAAGAGGTAAAGCAGATTGACCATAGTAAACCCCGTAAAAATCATTTTCAAGTGTTTTTACTTCATATTCCGCCTTAACATCCGCACCCATTCCGTTTCCGATTTTCTCAGCAACATCAACGATATTTTCTTCTCGCCAATGGGTATCAGTTTTATAATAATCAGAAAGTTCAAGGTCTTTTGTTATATCGATATATTTAAGAAAATCGGTGTTTTCTTTTAATAAAGAAATCATTCTCTCATAATCAACAGAAAGGTAACCATTTTCCGTACCAAGAAAATAGTTTTTATCGGGAATAATTGAAAGATAATTCTTTGTGTTAGTATCTTTCAGATATTTCTCATAAACATATTGAAATCTTTCCCCTGCCCTTTTTACAGAATCTTCATTCAAAGGGTATTCAATTTTACTTGCATACCCATCAACAACATAGATATCGTTGTTTGCGCTCTGGTTAAAAACATTAAGCGCCACAAGAGCTTTCAATGTTCTGAATTTATCTCTTAAAGGAAATTGGTCAAGAGTGTAATTTTCGAAACTGCTCATAAAATCGCCTGAAACTATGGTTTTGAAGCTCAATTCGGGAAGCTGAGTAAGCTTACGGCGTTCACTTAATGAAAAATCATCCGTAGGCTTCAACCATGCAAAAAGAGAAACACCCAGAAAGACGGCAACCATAACAACAGTTATAACAATATGCTTTGTTTTATTTGCCATAGCTACCTCCTAAAATCTGAAATATAAGAATGGATTAAATGAGCCATCCACAAGGTAAGCGGTCATAACCATTAAAAGAACAACAAGTCCTATTGGCTCTAAAATCCATATAAATTTTGAAACTTTGCTGTTTTCAAATACTTTCTCAACAGCCTTTTTAACAACGGGAGTTGCACCGATTATGCCAATAATAAGTGTTACTGCAAAGCTCCTCAAATAATAGAAAAGCTCTGTTGAAACCAAGGGCACATCCCCTGCACCGAACATACCACCAATGTATGAAAATGCTTCTTTCATATCTGTTGCATTGAATATAACGAAGCTTATTCCTACTGCAACAAGAGTATAAATCCTGCTTATAACCTTTGATTCTTTAAGATACTTTAAGAGGAACACCTTTTCAACAATAAGAAGAACTGCAAAGAACAAGCCCCAAATTATAAAGTTCCATGCGGCACCATGCCAGAAGCCTGTTAAAAACCACACAACAAAAATATTGAAAAACCATTTGGGCTTTGAAACTCTGTTACCACCTAAAGGAATATAAACATAATCCCTGAACCAAGTGCCCAAGGACATATGCCATCTTCTCCAGAATTCAGTTGCACTTTTTGAAATATATGGGTAATTGAAGTTTTCTGAAAAACTGAAGCCGAATATTCTTCCCAAGCCGATTGCCATATCAGAATAGCCTGAGAAATCAAAATAAACGTGAAGCCCGAAAGCCATCGCATAAAGCCAATAAAAAAGAATTGATTTATCATCAGATGCTTTAAAAATATCGCAAAGCTCACCTAAAGAGTTTGCAATAAGAATTTTTTTGCCAAGACCCAAAACAAATCTTCTTATCCCTTTTGAAAAATTCTCAAAGGAATGAGTTCTTTCCTCTAACTGCCTTGCAATATCCGAATATCTTACAATGGGTCCTGCAATAAGCTGAGGAAACATTGTAATATAGCAAGCCAGGTTTATTATATTTTTCTGTGCCGCAACGTCTTTACGGTAAACATCAATTGTGTAGCTTAAAATCTGGAAAGTGTAAAAGCTGATACCTATGGGCAAGGCAATTCTTAATAAAGAAACCGAAAGCCCCGTAACCGCATTAAAGTTTTCAATAAAGAAATCTGCATATTTAAAATAAGCCAAAAAACCTAAGTTAACCGCAACAGAAATCCCAAGAAAAACCTTTGAAAGTTTCTTTTCAGAAAAAGCCTCAATCAGAATTCCGGAAAAATATCCGATTACGATTGAGGCTATCATCAAAACAACATATTTCGGTTCGCCCCAACCATAAAAAACAAGGCTCGAAAGCATCAGAACCGTGTTTTTAAATTTCTTGGGAACGATAAAATAAAGTATCAGTACACTTGGCAGAAAATAATAAAGAAAAGGAATACTTGAAAAAAGCATATTGATCCTCTTTCTGCTTTGTGCTTGAAATTAATCTGAAATAAAATTATGCGAGAGATTCTTCAACATTGAGAGTTGCGCTTTCGCCATAAACTGTTGCAAGCTTTGTTTTGAAGCTTTCAATTGCTTCTGCATTACCGAATGCTGCTACAACATATTCATCAGCTACAGTGTAGATAATAAGTGTGTCGGGGAAACCGCACATCCACTGAGTGCTCTTGATGCTGTCCTTAAGAGAGTTAACAAGAGCTTCTGCGTTTGCTGAGTCTGCAAGGTGATATGCAGCAGCTGTGAATGTATTTGCGTTCATAGCATGGGTAATTGTACCAGCCTTATCAACGAGAGCGAGTGAATCCTCTGTGATATGAAGAGTTGCAACTGCATTTTCAACATCAGAAATATCGAATTCGCCTGCACCATTATCAACGGGAGCATTGAAATCGCCACCCATAACAGGGAACTGCTCGTCCTCTGCAAAGGTTGACCAAACGCTGTCAAGAAGAGCTACGGGAGATTCGATTGTTACCTTGTTTGCGTCATCCTTGGGAGCTGTTCCGCAAGCTGCAAGAGCTACTACCATTATTACTGCCAATACTGCGCATAAAATTCTTTTTTTCATTTAAAAAACTCCTTTAATTTTGTTGTCTTTAGCATAGCATATATCCGCTCTGTTTTAAAGTACTTTTAATAAACAATAATTATATTAACAAAAAAACAACTAATAATAACAATATAAATACTAAAAAGCAAATGAGGTATATGTTATGAATAATCCAAATAATGTAAAAAACACCCTTGACCAGATTCCTGAAGCCAACAAAAATGCAAAAAGCATTACGGGACTTGTTAAGGAAAGTGGTAAAATCACAGGCTACAAATTATCAGATGATACCATAGTTTCAAAGCAACAAGGGGTTAATATGGCAAAGCAAGGTCAGATTTCGGGCGTTGGTATTGCTCACCGAGGCGATACAGAGTACCTCAAATCTGTACCAAACGGAAGCGAAAATGATAATCTTGGAAATCTTCCATCTATATCACCCGAAGAATGAGAAAATCCCGAAAGAGCAAGACGCTCTTTCGGGAAAATTTTTATAAATCTATTTCGATACCTACGGGACAATGGTCACTACCCATAATTTCATTGAGAATAAAGCTGTCTTTAACCTTATCCATAATTCTGTCAGAAACAACAAAATAATCTATACGCCAACCTACATTCTTTGCCCTTGCACCGTACATATAGCTCCACCAGGAATACTTCACTTCTTCAGGGTAAAGGCTACGGAATGTATCTTTAAAACCTGCTTCAAGAAGCTCTGTGAACTTTCCTCTTTCCTCATCGGAAAAGCCTGCGCTGAAATGGTTTGTTTTAGGGTTCTTAAGGTCAATTTCCTCATGAGCAACATTAAGGTCTCCACAATAAACCACAGGCTTTTTGCTATCAAGGACTTTCATATATTCTCTTAAAGCGTCCTCCCATTCCATTCGGTAGGAAAGCCTTGCAAGCTCTCTCTGAGCATTGGGGGTATAAACGCAAAGAAGATAAAAATCTTCATATTCAAGAGTAATTGCTCTGCCCTCATGGTCATGCTCTTCAATACCAAGACCATAGCTTACGCTTAAAGGCTCTTTTTTAGCAAAAATCGCGGTACCCGAATAGCCTTTTTTCTCTGCACTATACCAATACTGATGATAATCGGGTGTTTCGAACTCCGCCTGACCCGGCTGCATTTTGGTTTCCTGAATGCAGAAAAAATCTGCATCAACCTCTTTGAAAAACTCTTCAAAGCCTTTTGTTAAACAAGCTCTGAATCCGTTAACGTTCCAAGATATAAATTTCATATTTTTTCTCCTGCGAGTATATTTATTATTTTTTTAATTATATCATTATTTTTTCTCCATATCAACCATATAAAAAGCAATAAAACAATTGCAATTTATTCTAAAAATGTTAAAATACAAGTAATTTATTTTTGAAAGCTGGTGTTTTTGTGATAACAAAAGCAGAATGGAAAAAAATACGAGGCTCACAGCCTCAGCCCGACCAGATTATGCTCTCCATTAAAGGTGATGCAGCCCGTTCAATGACAGTTCGCTGGAGAACCGACACAAGCATTGACGAGGGCTTTGCTCTTTACAGAGAAAAAGGCACAGAGGAATGGATGAAGGCAGATGCTCTCAAGCACCCCTTCTCAACAGATATGGATGAAAGCCATTTCTTCTTCGCTGATATGATAGGTCTTAATCCTGCAACAGAATATGAATACACCTGCGGTAACGAAGAAATCAGAAGCGAAGCTTATTCATTTAAAACTGCTGATGAAAATGCAGAAAAATTCTCCTTCGTTTGCCTTTCCGATATTCAGGCAGGCGATGCTATTCCTCCTGCTGATTATTCTGTTCTTCGCGAAACCTTAACAAAATTCCTTAATGAGCACCCCGAATGTGAATTCATTTTAACTGCAGGCGATAACACAAACTGTGGTCAGACCGATGTTCAGTGGACAGGTATGTTTGAGGGCCTTAAGGGTATCTGCGAAAGATTACCCGTAATGTTCTGTATGGGTAACCACGATGATATGGGATTCAGCAGTTATTTCACAAAGGAAGATAAATACTACTCCGAGTATGCTACATACTTTACAAATCAGCTCTGGGGAAGCTACGAGCATAACGGCCCTGTTGAAAGACCCATCGCCAACCACGCCTTTGACTATGGTAATGTTCATTTCTCAATTATCGGTACAAGTGGCTACGAGGAAATGAACGAATGGCTCATTGAACAGGCAGAAAAAACCGACAAAACTTGGAAATTCGCTGTTCATCATTTCCCCATCTGCTTTGCAGGTCCCGGTATTGAAATTGATGACTCCTACCCCTCTCTGCGTGATGGTATGGATAAATATGACATCGTTTTCTCAGGACACGAGCATTCCTTTGCACGTTCATACCCCAAGAGAAGCGAGGGTCTTTTCACAAAGCCCTCAGAGGGTACAGTTCACTACAACTTAGGCTCAAGCCATCGTAATCCTCCCGGAACACGAGTTGTTCCCAAGGTATGGAATGCTAAAACCTATTGCCACGAGGAAGAGCTTTCAATGTTCTCAATTGTTGATATTGATGGAGGCAAATGCACTCTCACAGCCTACGTTGAGGATGACAGAATCATCGATATTGCAACAATTGATAAGGATAAAGACCTTATTACACCTGTTGATCCTGCACCCGTTTATAATCAGACCCGTCTTAAATTCAAGGGTTATGATTTAGGTCTCTGCGTAAGAGAAACCCTTCCTCAGAATGTTGACGGTAACTGGTACATCCCAATCGGTCAGCTTATCAGCTTTATCGGTGGCGATGCAGAAAGAACTCAGGGTAAAATCAAAATTGGTGTATATGGCAGAACTGCAGAATTCACAGAAAATTCTACAAAGGTTATCACAGATGCAGGCGAATACGAAATGGAAGCACCCTGCCTCAGGCTCAACAAGGGTCAGCTTTATGCACCTATGTACGGCTTCTGCAAGCACATCCGTATGACACCTTATTATTACGAGTATAACAACTTTATAGACATCCTTTCCAATACAGAAGCAGTTCCGATACCTTTCCAACCGTAAAAATAAGCATCTCGGTGAAAACCGAGATGCTTTTATATTTACTTTATACTATTGACCACAATTGGCAAACCTTGTATAATTTTAGAGAACTTATTTTTGGAGGTACGCTTATGAAATCTTTTGAAAAAATCAAGCGAAAAACCTATAATCTTATCGGTCTTGTGGTAAACAAGGTCGGTCAGAATGAGGCTCAGAAAAATGACGACCTCGACAGAACAGTTACCGAAGGTATGCCCGAGCTTTTAAGAGCTGCTGCCGCAGAGGGTACTGTGCTTTTAAGAAATGATAATGTTCTCCCCTTTTCCGAAGACCAGACCATTTCCGTTTTCGGCAGAATACAGAATGATTATATGTTTGTCGGCTACGGCTCAGGTGGTGACGTTATCAAGCCCTATACAGTCAATTTAATGGAGGGTCTTAAAAACGCAGGCGCTAATATCAACACCGAGCTTGCAGATATTTATGCCGAGTGGTGCAAGAAGAATCCACCCGACCACGGCTTTTGGGGACATTGGCCTCTTTATTATGATGAAATGCCCATTGAAACAAGCGTGATTGAAAACGCTTCAAAAAAGAGTGATTGTGCAGTTATTGTTATTGGTCGTTCTGCAGGTGAGGACAGAGAAAACAAGCTTGAAGAGGGAAGCTATTATCTTACAGAGGATGAAAAATCCCTTATTAAGAGAGTTAATTCTGCCTTCAAAAAGACTGTTGTTGTTCTTAACATCGGCAGTATTATTGATATGAGCTGGGAAAACGAGCTTCTCAAAAATGACAGCGCAATTCTCATTCCCTGGCAGGGTGGTATGGAGAGTGGTAACGCTCTTGCTGACGTGCTTTTGGGTAAGCAAGAGCCATCAGGTAAATTAACTGATACTATCGCAAAGGATTATTTTGATTATCCTTGTGCAAACAGCTTCGGCGAAAAGGAATACAACAACTACACCGAAGATATATTCGTTGGCTACAGATATTTTGAGACCTTTGCAAAAGACAAGGTTCTTTACCCCTTTGGCTTCGGTCTTGGTTATTCAGAATATAAGCGTGAGTTTATAAGTGGTGAGGTTAAGGATACCACTGTAACCCTTAAAGCATCAACAGAAAACATAGGCGATTACTGTGGCAAGGATGTTTTACAGGTTTATTGCGAAGCTCCTCAGGGCACTTTAGGTAAAGCTTCAAAAGTTCTTTGTGATTTCAAGAAAACGAAAGCACTCGCTAAGGGTGAAAAGGAAGAGCTTGAATTTAACATTCCCTTCTATGCTTTTGCTTCTTATGATGATAGTGGCAAAAGTGGTCACAAATCCTGCTACATACTTGAAAAAGGTACATATAATTTCTATATTGGAGCAGATGTACGCTCAGCAGAAAAGGTATTCTCATTTGATATTCCTGAAACAATCGTTTTAGAAGCTCTCAAAGAGGCTTGCGCACCTAAAGAAAGCTTTAAAAAGCTTGTTGGAAAGGAAGAAAATGTTTCTGCTTCAACTGATAATTTAAGAGAAATCATCCTCAAAAATCTTCCTGCTGATTGCGGTCAGACAGGCGATAAAGGCTTAAAGCTTCAGGATGTAAAGAACGGCAAATGCACTCTTGATGAATTTGTTGCTCAGCTTTCTCTCGATGAGCTTGAAGCAATTTCCCGTGGTGACTATACAATGAACAGCCCTCTCGGTAACGAGGGTAATGCAGGTGTAATGGGTGGCGTTACTCAGTCCTTACGCGATAAGGGTGTTGCTCCCCTTACCACAACCGACGGCCCCTCTGGTATCCGTATCAAGGCTTGCTGCTCTCTTCTTCCTATCGGCGCTTCCATTTCTGCAATGTTGAATACAGAATTAGCTTATGAGATGTACAAAAAGATCGGTGGAGAAATGAAAGCCAAGGGCTCTGATATTCTTCTTGCTCCCGGTATGAATATTCACAGAAGTCCCCTTTGCGGAAGAAACTTTGAATACTATTCCGAAGACCCATTTGTAACAGGCAAGACTGCTGCTGCAGTTGTTAAGGGCATTCAGAGCGAGGGTGTTTCTGCTTGTCCCAAGCACTTTGCCTGCAACTCTCAGGAAACAAACAGAACCCGTTCTGATTCAAGGCTTTCTGAAAGAGCTTTAAGAGAAATTTATCTTAAGGGCTTTGAAATTTGTGTAAAGGAAGCAAAGCCTCTTTCATTGATGACATCATATAATAAAATCAATGGTGTGTGGGGACATTATCACTACGACCTTTGTACAAGAATTCTCAGAAACGAATGGGGCTTTGGTGGTCTTGTTATGACAGACTGGTGGATGCAATCCTCCTCAAGTCCTGAATTTCCCCAATTAAAAGACAATGCTTACAGAGTAAGAGCAGGCGTTGATGTTCTTATGCCCGGTGGCAAGAGAACAGGCAAGAAAAAGCCCGACGGCACACTCCTTAAAACCTACGGTAAAAAGGACGGCATAACCCTCGGAGAAATGCAGGCAACTGCAAAGCATGTATTAACTGTTGTTATGAAGCTTAAATAACAGAAAAAGCAAATGAGAGCTGAATGCTTCTCATTTGCTTTTTATTTACATCATTTCTTTAATCTGCTTTTCAGTTTCCTTTGCCCAGTCATACTGTTCCATATACTTTCCAAAGTATTTGGTGTTCTCGGTTTTTCCATTTTCAAGGAAATCGTAGTAATCGCAGGCAAATTTACTTTTATCAATGCTTCTCTGATTTCTGTTATCAACAAGAATATCGATAATCCCTGCTTCTTCAAGAGAGATTCTAAGGGATTTTAAAACCTTTCTGAACAATGACTGAACGGTTTCGTCATATTTTCTTCCTTCCCAGAGAATTGCGATAGCCTGCTCGGTATTAACAACACCACCATTTCTGTCCACAAGAAGTGCCAGAAGCTCTTTACTCTTTGCGCTGGGGAATGAAACAGATTTTCCATCAACAAAAACATCAAAATAGCCAAAGGTTTTTATGAAAATACGGTTTTCTGTTACTGTATCTTTAACAAGAAGCGCCTTTTCATAAGCCTTTTTTATATCCTCGGGCTCATATGGCTTCATAACATAGTCAACTGCATCAACGCCAAATGCCTCAAGAGCATAGTTGCCATAGCTTGTTGCAAAAATCACGCGAACATTGGGATTTATTGCTTTAATTCTTTTTGCAAGCTCAATACCCTTTATAACAGGCATTTCTATATCAAGAAAAGCAATATCCACCTTGTTTGTGGCAACATAACCCAATGCATCAAGAGGGTTATTGAATTTTATAATTTCATCTGTTATTCCTAAATCTCTACATGTATCTTCAAAATCCTCGAGAGCAAGAATTTCATCATCCACAGCCATTATTCTCATTCTGCTTTTTCCTCCTTGGGGATTGTTATCGTCACTTTTGTTCCGACATTTATAGTGCTATCAAACTCAACCTGCGCATTCAGCATTTCTTTGAGTCGGGTTTCAATGTTTTTCATACCGATGTGGGAACGGCCATCATTCTTCTGCTCATTAATATCAAAGCCAACGCCGTTATCCTCTATCAATACAAGTATTTCTTTTTCATTTTCCTTGGTGGATATTTTAAGCGTTCCACCATCAACCCTTTGATTTATTCCGTGCTTTATTGCATTTTCTGCAATAGGCTGAATTGTCAAGGGTGGTATAAGGAAATCATCATATTCTATGTCATATTCAACCTTCAGCCTATCACCAAAGCGCAGGCCTTCGATATGAATATAATTCTGAACATGCTCCATTTCCTTTTTAAAGGGAATGGGTTCTTTTTCTGTAAGCGAATCCATATTTGCTCTTAAATAGCTTGAAAACTTAACTATTGCAGTTTCTGCAGCCTTAGGATCCTTTTTAGTAAGATACTTAATAGTATTCAGAGCGTTATACAAGAAATGGGGCTGAATCTGACTTATCATCAGAGTCATATTGATATCTCCCAATTCCTTTTGAAGCTCCGCAGTCTTTTTCGCCTGCTTAAAGGCTTCAACAGTGTCTCCGAAATGCACAAACACAACGCTTGAAATAAACACCATACAAGCAATCGGCATAATAAATGAAACATTCTGGGAAATATAGCCGTTTATATCGAAGTTTTCTATCACGATACCTGCAGAGGTAGCACAATAAACCACAAGGTATAATATTGCAAACTTTTTGCGAGCGACTATTTTTTCAGACATCTTATAAATGAGGAGTACATCCAACAAATATGTAACAGACTGAAGCCACATATACGATGTAGCTATGTAAATATAATCATACAGAACGTATGGAACAAAAGCGCAAACAAGGAATATGCCTGCTATACCAACAAGGCTTGTCTGCCTGATTTTTATACCTAAAACATTTATCAAATGCATCAGCATTGAAAGCTTGATAATATAAGTTGAAACATATATTAACGATGTCATTATCTCATAATCAATATCTCCGAAAAGCCCATGAGAAACAAGATAGCCTTCATTTGTTATCATCATTCTGAATGCAAAAACAAAGCACAGAACAAACAACCAAAACTGGCCACCCACATCCTTATTTAATATGCCCAACAGCAATACTGCTACTGCAATAAATATTACAATTCCGATATAGAAATATCGTTGTGCAAGAGTGCCCATTTCTCTTGAATGAAAGCTTTCATATGTAGATAAAATCGGAACTGCTGTAAGGCCACCTGAATAATTACAGGTCATTTCAACAACTATCTCACAATCTCTGGCTTCAACTCTCTTAAAGTTGAAGGGAATTGCATAGGATTCCACTACAGACTGATAATTGGTGTCAGGATTTCCTCGATTTGAGAACACACATTCTCCGTTTATAAACACCTTACAAGCACCTGAAACATTAGGAACACTAACAACAAAGCTTTCGCTTGCGTTAACATTTTTTAATTTAATTCGGTAGCTGGCTCGTCCACCATTCGGAAGATTTTCTCCATTGATTTTATATGTTGTCCATGAGGAAGGAATATGAACATAAGCATCCGATTGAGGATTTTTAATTCCGTTTGAAATTATATGCTTATTCCAGAAAAACTCCCATTCACCTGACAAATATACTCTTTCTCTATTGTCCAGCTCATATTCTCCAACATCTGCAACTGCAGATGTCAAATTGGCTTTATTAATAAGCTCAGGTAAAAGCGCAGAAAAGAAGGGTAAGGAAAGACCTGCTACCATCGTAAGCAAAACAGCAATAAAAACTATAAGATTTCTTTTGAATTTTTCTGTCATGCTACCTTCTCCTTCCTTTCAAGCATATAGATAATTATATATTATGAATGAGAATAAATCAACAGATATTTGTAACACTAACGAAACTTTTTCGAAAATTTGCATAAAAAAGCAACAGTCCATTTCAAACTGTTGCTTTTCATTCATTTAAAGCTTTTCATATAGTGCTTGTAGAAGGCTACTGCATTACCTATAGCCTTCAATGAGATGTTTTCATTTTCGCTATGAACACTTGCAAACTGCTGAGAATCCATTTCAATCGGTGCAAATCTTATAACACAATCACAGATATCACTTAAATGTCTTGCATCAGTTCCTGCAGGAAGAATATATGCAGCGCTTGCAACGCTTGGGAAAATATCTGCGATACATTTTTTTGTATAAGAAAAGGCTTCCTTTGTCATATCAGCAGGCTTGTGATATTCGTTGTTTTCGCCATCCTCAACCTCAACGCCATATTTTTTTGCGATTTTTCTTATAGCTTCAATATCCTTTTTCAAATCCTCGTCATTAACACATCTGAGCATCGCTTTTGCCGAGCACTTCTTATCCTCTCTTGAGCCTGAAATCTCATTAAAGGAGCAGGAGGTTCCAAGCATTGCGCCTGCCTGAGCATTGATTTTAGGTATCACTCTTTTTAAAAGTCCACCAAAGCACCAAAGATTACCAAATAGAACAGTCATAATGAATGGTGTGTAAGGACAAAGATTTTCAAACATAGCCTTAACCTCGGGATAAAGACGGCGAATAAAAATATTTTTTGAATTAACCTCTGCTATGAATGCAGACATTCTCGCAACGGGGGTATTCACATTTGCAGCAAGACCTGTGTGAGAATTACCCTCTTCTGCAGTACAAACAAGTCTGTGAATTCCCTTTTCGTGAACTGCCATCATAGCACATTTACATTTCATTCCTGCAAGTGGCGGGTCAATTATAGCTCCACCCTCGTCAAGTATGGTTTCAAAAATTATGCCTTGCTCTTCAAAATATTTAAGGGCTGTTGGTATTCCGTCACCCGCTATTTCTTCATTATGAGAAGAGCCGATATACAGATTTGTTTCAGGCACAAAGCCTTCACTCAGCAATTCTTCAAGCGCTTGAAATTCTGCAAATAGAGGAGTTTTTGTGTCAACTGCACCCCTGCCCCATAGAGCATCATCAAAAACTTCTCCACAAAAACCGGGATGAAGCCACTCGCCTTTTGCTTCAACAACATCATGGTGGGACATCACCATAATATTTCTGCTTTCATCCTTACCTTTAAGCTTATAAATCCAACAATCATCAGAAAAAATCATTCTCTCACAATTCTGATGAACCAAAGGAAAAAGAGCTTCAACGGTTTCTCTTAATTTTTTAAATTCCGTATCATCATACTCGTCTTTTTTAGAAATTGTTGCACAACGAATCATCGCACCTAATTTCTCAGCATATTCTATCTGCTCTTCTCTAGATTTATGTATGATTTCGTCTGTCAGCTTTCGGGATTTCATTTTAACCTTAATCGCATTGAAAACCAGAATGCAGATAAAAATTAAAATCGCCAAGCCTAATATTATAAAAGCATATTTCATTTTATATCACCTTAAGCAAATTATATCACCAACTAAAAATAAATCAAGGTGATATGCCTTTATAAAACATTGAAAAATAACATATTATATGATAGAATAGTAAATTAGAGAAATATCGCAAAGGAGAACATCAATATGCTTAACAATGCGAAAAGAACAAAAATTATCGAAGACCTTATCAGCTCAGGTATTGAAATACCCTGTCCCGACGGAGTTATTATTGAAGAGTCCGTAAAAATTGGAAAAGGCACTCTTATTTTACCCAACACAATTTTAATGGGCGAAACAAAAATCGGTACAGACTGCGTAATTGGTCCCAACTCATATATCTGTGACACAATCATCGGTGACAACACAAAGCTTAACAATACCCAGAGCTTTAATTCTGAAATCGGCTCAGGTGTTACTGCAGGTCCATTCGTTCATATAAGACCCAACTGTAAAATCGCTGACAATGTTCATATCGGCAATTTTGTTGAGGTTAAAAATTCAACTGTTGACGAGGGAAGCAAGCTTCCTCACCTGCTCTATGTTGGCGACTCCGATGTGGGCAAGGATGTAAATTTCGGTTGTGGCTGTGTAACCGTAAATTATGACGGAAGAAACAAATCACGAACAACAGTAAAGGACGGCGCATTTATCGGCTGCAACACAAATCTCGTTGCTCCTGTTACAATTGGCGAAAATGCATTTACTGCGGCAGGCTCAACCATAACAGAGGATGTTCCTGACAATGCTCTTGCAGTTGCAAGAAACCGACAGACAGTAAAAGAGGATTGGGTTAATATTAAAAAGCCCTATAAAAGACAACATCAAAAATAAACGGAGAAGCAAAAACAATGTTCAACAAATTTAAAAAAGACACCGGTAATTCCACCTATGATTTTTTAGTTGTAGGCCTTGGAAATCCCGGTACAAAATATGAAACCACCCGTCACAATGCAGGCTTTCTTTTCATCACATATCTTGAAGATAAATTGAACTTCAAAGCCAAAAAGCTTAAATTCCACGCTCTCATAGGCGATGCAAGAATCGGTAGCAGTAAGGTTCTTTTTATGAAGCCTCAGACTATGATGAATAATAGTGGCACTGCTGTGGCAGAGTGTGCGAAATTCTATAAAATCCCTGCTGAAAACATCATCGTTGTATTTGATGATATTTCCTTGGAGCCCGGAAAGCTTCGTATAAAAAGAAAGGGCTCAGCAGGAGGTCATAACGGAATCAAAAGCATCATCGCCCATTTAGGCTCAGAAAATTTCCCAAGAATTAAAATCGGTGTTGGCGCAAAGCCCCACCCAGATTACGATTTAGCTGACTGGGTTCTTGCAAATTTCCCTAAAAAAGATGTTCCTGCCGTAAGAAATGCTATTGAGGACGGCGCAAATGCTCTCGAAATGCTCGTAAAGGGTGATTTTGAAGGAGCAATGTCAAAATATAATTGAGGTTTTTATGTCAGGCTACAAGCAACTTCTTCAGAATTCAACTCAATATCAGGATGTTGTTCGTTACATTGGTGCAGATATGTGTCCTTCGGGAATCGTGGGCTTACCCCCTGCACCCAAAGCGCATCTTGTCTTTTCGCTTTGCGAGGAATTTTCTCGCAGAGCTATTGTTGTTTTGCCTGATGAAAGCCTTGCAAGAAAATTTACTGCCGACATAAACGAATTAAACGGCAACAAGGAAATTGCAGGCTTCTATCCTGCAAGAGATTTCTCCTTTAATTCTGCACAGGGTCAGTCCCGAGAATATGAGCAGTTAAGAATCAAAACCTTATGTTCAATTTTAAAGGGTGAATGTAAAATTGTTGTTTGCTCGGCCGAGTCTGCTCTTCAGCTGACAATTCCACCTGAAGAGCTTAAAAAGCGTACTTTTAAAATAGATTTTAATACAGAAATATCAACCGAAAGGGTTACTGATATTCTTATTTCTGCAGGCTTCAAAAGAGCAGAAAGCGTTGAGGGTGCAGGTCAGTTTGCCGTAAGAGGTGGTATTATTGACTTTTTCCCGCCCGATTCCTCTCAGCCCGTCAGAATTGAGCTTTGGGGCGATGAGGTTGACACAATTTCTCTTTTTG
The DNA here is from genome assembly GCA_045631405.1 of Acutalibacteraceae bacterium. Taxonomy (GTDB): domain Bacteria; phylum Bacillota; class Clostridia; order Oscillospirales; family Acutalibacteraceae; genus DTU089. The sequence continues at coordinate 26,548 of JAZQUT010000009.1, forward strand.
ATGCCTCAACTCAGAGAAGAACAGACAATCTTGATTTTTGCGAAATCACCCCATCAACAGAAATTGTATTCGACAATGAAGAAGCTCTGAAAAACAAAATTGAAGAATTTATTACAACAGTTTCGGGCAAGGGCTCTAAAAAAGCAAAAGAGCAATTAAACAGAGATATAGAAATGTTAAACTCAGGCGTTAAGCTTCAGTCCGTTGACAAATATCTTTCTCTTGCTTATGAAAATCCTGCTTCAATTTTTGACTATATGGACGATGCTTTCCTTTTTGTTTGCGAAAGCGCATCTGTCAAAGATAAGGTACAGAATTCCTCAAAGCTTCTTTTACAGGAAATAAAAGCGCAGTTTGAAAACGGTGTTTTAACCAAGGGGCTTGACCGTTTCTCCTTAACCTTCCCCGAATTGCTTTTGATTTATGAAAAGAAGAAAGCAACTTATATTGATAATTTTGCCCGTGGTAGCTTTGATACTCCGGTAAAAAGTCTCACAACCTTTAATGTTCAGCAAAATCCTCTCTGGAACGGATCATTAGAGGTGCTTCTTGATGACTTAAAGCCTTCGCTTTCAAAAAAAGAAACCTGCATTATTCTTGCAGGTACTGAAAAGAGTGCAAACTCATTGGTTGAAGCCTTGGAAACAGAGGATATTAAAGCTATGTTTTTCCCTGTTCCACCTGCACAATTTCCTAAAAACACAGTAAGCGTTTTGTCCGGTGGCTTATCAGGTGGCTTCCGTTATGTAAGCGAAAAATTCAATATCATTTCTTACGGTAAAGGTGTTCACAAATCAACCCAGAAGCGCAAAAAGAACTATAAAGCAGCTGACGCAATTCAAAGCCTTGAAGAGCTTTCAAGAGGCGATTATGTTGTTCACTCTGTTCATGGTATCGGTATTTTTGACGGTATTCAGAAATTAGAGGTTTCAGGTCTCACAAAGGATTTCATCAAAATTACCTATGCCAAGGGCGATGCTTTATATGTTCCTGTCACTCAGTTAGACCTTGTATCTAAATATATTGGTCCCAAGGACGATGCCAAAACACTCAAGCTTTCCCGATTAGGTGGTAACGATTGGGAGAAAATGAAGGCTCGTGTTAAGGCCTCTGCCAAGAATATGGCAAAGGAGCTTATTGAGCTTTATTCAAAGAGAATGAAAACTGCAGGCTTCGCCTTCTCCCCTGATATCGATATGCAAAACGACTTTGAAAGGCGTTTTGAGTATGATGAAACCGAGGATCAGCTTCGTTCTATAAACGAAATCAAAAAGGATATGGAAAAGCCTCACCCCATGGACAGACTTCTTTGTGGTGATGTTGGCTTCGGTAAAACTGAGGTTGCCTTAAGAGCAGCATTCAAATGTATTGCAGACGGCAAGCAATGTGCAATTCTTGTTCCTACAACAATTCTTGCTCTCCAGCATTACAACACAATTCTCCGACGTTTTGAAGGCTTCCCAATTGAAGCAGATATGCTTTCCCGTTTCAGAACACCAAAGGAACAAACAAGAATTATCAAGGCACTCAAGCGAGGTGCAATTGATATAATTGTCGGAACTCATCGCCTTATTTCAAAAGATATTGTTTTCAAGGATTTGGGACTTATCATCGTTGACGAGGAGCAGAGATTCGGCGTTGGTCAGAAGGAGAGACTTAAGGAAATGTATCCCGATGTTGACTGTCTTACCCTTTCTGCTACCCCCATTCCCCGAACAATGAATATGGCGATGTCAGGTATTCGTGATATGTCCGTCATCGAGGAAGCTCCTCAGGACAGATTCCCTGTTCAGACCTATGTTCTTGAACACGACTGGGAGGTTATTTCTGAAGCCATGGCAAAGGAAATACGCCGTGGTGGTCAGGTTTATTATCTTCACAACAAGGTTGGTACAATAGAGAAAACTGCAGCAACAATCCACGAATTTTTACCCGATGCCAATATAGGAATTGCTCACGGTAAAATGAGTGAGGATGAGCTTTCAGAGGTATGGCGCCAGCTTTTAGAGGGCGAAATTGATATATTAGTCTGCACCACAATTATTGAAACAGGTGTCGATGTCCCCAACGCCAACACCCTAATAATTGAAAATGCAGACCACCTTGGACTTGCACAGCTTCATCAGATACGAGGTCGCGTTGGCCGTTCTGCAAGACGAGGCTTTGCTTACCTTACCTTTAATCGCAATAGAGAGCTGACAGAAATTGCTCAGAAGCGATTAACTGCAATCCGTGAATACACCGAATTCGGTTCAGGCTTTAAAATTGCTATGCGTGACCTTGAAATCCGAGGTGCAGGTAACCTTTTAGGCTCAGAGCAGCACGGACATATGGAAGCAGTCGGCTATGATATGTATATGAAGCTCCTTTCCGAAGCAGTTATTGAAGAAAAGGGCGAGGACATTAAAATCAATCAGAAGGAATGTCTTATTGATATTCGTATTGATGCTCATATTCCCGAAACCTATATCGAAAGCCTGCCACAAAGACTTTCCATATATAAGCGAATTGCTGATATCAAAACCGAGGAAGATGCTTCTGATGTTATTGATGAGCTTATTGACCGTTTCGGTGAGCCTCCTGCAGGCGTTGAGGGGCTTGTTAAGGTTGCTCTTCTCAGAAACACTGCTGCATCAATGGGCATCTATGAAATTGGCCAGAATAACAACAGTCTCCTTCTTTATGTTGAGGAAATCGATATGAGCAAGGTTGCTCTTCTCGTTAAAGGTATGAGAGGTAGAATACTTGTTTCAAGAGGTCCGAAGCCATATATAACAGTAAAAAAAGCAAGTGGACAATCGCCACTTGACACATTAGAGGAAGCATTTAATTTATTAAAAACAAATAAAGCTGAAAGCGAGGAAGTTAAAAATGACATTTGAATATAAGCCACAGGGCGTTTGCTCAAGAAACCTTACCTTTGACATTGAAAACGGTATTGTTAAAAATGTAAAATTCCAAGGCGGCTGCCACGGTAATCTTCAGGGTATTGCTGCTCTTTGTGAGGGAAAGCCTGTTGACGAAATAATCAATGCAGTTTCAGGCATCCGTTGTGGCTTCAAATCCACATCCTGCCCCGACCAGCTTGCAAAGGCTCTTACTCAGGCACTTGAAAGCGAGGGCAAATAAAATGAAATATCTTATTTTAATTGCTGATATTGATGAATTTAATCCTTGCAAAGCAAGTCTCGGAGACCTTGTTGAAAAGGAATATAAAATCAAGCATATGCCTGCATTTGATTTCACCTACAACAACCACAATTGCACTGCAGTTTGCTTCGGTATAGGCAAGGTTAATGCTGCTCTGGGTGCTGCTCTTGCTCTCAATTACGACGAATTTGACGGAGTAATAAACACAGGCTGGAGTGGTGCAGTTTCAGGAGTTTTCAAAGGTGATATAATCGTTTCCGATTCCTGCGTTGAATGTGATTTCGACCTTACTCCCATTGGTAGAAAGCCCGGTCAGAAGCCCGGCCAGGAGGAATACATATACAAATGCGACAACACTCTTTATAACGCTGCTTGCTCAGTTGAAGGCTTCAAGCACGGCAATTTAGGCACAGGCGATTTCTTCCTTACAAATAAGGAATTGGGTCTGAAATATAAAGAAATCTTCAACATCAGCGCATTCGATATGGAAAGTGGTGCTTTAGGCGCAGCCTGCTATCTTCTAAATGTACCCTTTGTAAGTGTCAGAAAAATTTCTGATAATGCAGACGATGTTTCAGTCAATGAATATACAAACTCCGTTGTTTCTGATGTTACTGCATTTTCTGATATTGTTTTAAAAATCCTTGAAAAGCTATAATAAAAAATTTACCACCTACGATTTTTCGTAGGTGGTTATTTTTTGCACAGATTTTTCAGGCAATTCGTGGACAACAAAAACTTTTCTCGTCGCCACCTGAAAAAACACCACCGACGGCATAGTGCTTGTTTACCTCATACTATGCATATCGGTGGTTTTTTGTTAATTATTAATCATCGAATTTTGAAATAAATGCTCTTGTTCTTTCTGATTTCGGATTATCAAAAACCTCTTCGGGTGTACCCTCTTCTGCAATAACACCGTCATCCATAAAGATAACCTTTGTAGAAACTGCCTTTGCAAAGGACATTTCGTGAGTAACGATAACCATTGTGGTTTTATCCTCTGCAAGACCCTTGATAACCTTAAGAATTTCGCCTGTAAGCTCAGGGTCAAGAGCAGATGTAGGCTCATCGAAAAATAAAACCTTAGGCTCAAGCATCAATGCTCGTGCAATAGAAACTCGTTGCTTCTGACCACCAGAAAGCTCGCAGGGGTAGTTTTCCAATTTATCTGAAAGACCAACTTTTTTAAGAATCTCTTTTGCCTTTGCTTCGATTTCCTCGTGAATCTGTTTTTTATTATGCTTATAATCCTCGCGCTCTTCTGCCAAAAGCTCGGGAGCGAGGGTTACATTTTTAAGAACATTGTACTGAGGGAAAAGGTGGAAATCCTGGAAAACAAGGCCAACAAGAAGCTGACGACGACGCTTTTCCTCGTCGCTTTCCTTTTTCACATTACCATTGAAGAAAACCTGACCGTCAACAGCTATATAACCTGAATCAGGTGTTTCAAGCTGATTAACGCAACGAAGAATTGTTGTTTTACCACTACCGGATGAACCGATAATGCTTAAAACCTCGCCCTCTTCAACTGTAAAGCTGACACCCTTTAAAACCTGAGTTTTTCCGAAATTCTTTTTTAAATCTTTAACTTCTAAAATTGCCATAGCTTAACTCCTGAAATAACTCAGTTTCTTTTCACCCTTACCGAGAACGATAGTAAGAATACCTACAAACAGCAAATAGAATAAGCCTGTGTAGAACAAGGGCCATATCATAGCCTTTGTTGCTGCAAGCTCCTTCGCCTGCTTGATAACCTCGCAAACCATAATACAGTTTGCAAGAGCTGTGTCCTTAATAAGAGTGATAATTTCATTGGACATGGGAGGAACGATTCTCTGAATAACCTGCTTGAGAATGATTTTCTTGAAAATCTGAGATTTGGTCATACCAAGAACAATACCTGCTTCGTACTGTCCCTTTGATATGCTTTCAATACCACCTCTGTAGATTTCAGAGAAATAGCAAGCGTAATTGACAGTAAATGCGATCAATACTGCCATAATTCTACCTGCATCCATAATGCCGTATTCAATAAGGAAGAATCTGTCAACCTGACCGAAAAGCTGGAAATTAAAAAGCAGACCGGGAAGGTAATAGATAATGAATATCTGAAGCATCAAGGGAATTCCTCGAACAATCCAGACAATAACTTTAAACAAATATTTGACAGGCTTGAACTTGCTCATAGAGCCAAAGGCTATAGGCAACCCAAGGGGTGCCCCTAATAATAGAGTCACCCCAAAGATCAATAATGAAATTTTAAAGCCGTCAAACAAGAAAGATGTAACTTCTAAAAAAGACATACTTTAACTCCGAATGGATTATTTTTTATTTCTGATCTGCAAAATCCTTGATAGCTGTTGTTTCAACGCCATATTTCTTTGCAAGCTCTTCGATAGTGCCGTCTGCACCTAAAGCTTCGAGCTGTTCGTTAACCTTTGCTGTAAGCTCGCTACCCTTTTTGAAACCGATTGCATAGTATTCAACATCGCTTGAAAGAGCATCAACGATCATAAGGTCTTTGTAGTCGCCGTTACCAACATAGCTCTTTGCAAGCTGAGCGTCAACTACTGCGAAATCAGCTGTATCAGCTGTGATTTCGAGTAAGCAGTCTGTCTGCTTTGTGAAACCTTTGAACTTTGCACCCTTGAAGCCTTTTGCGTATGCTTCACCTGCAGAACCACTTTCAGCGATACCCATTTTGCCCTTAAGGTCTTTTGCATTTTCAATGCCTGAATCCTTAGCAACAACAACTACCTGACGGTTTTCCATATAGTTGTAAGAGAAGTCAACCTTTTCTGAACGAAGAACGCCGTCATCATCTGCTGTGTTAGCTGTGAAGCCGTTCCATACGCAGTCAATTGTGCCAGAATCAAGGTCTGTATATTTGCTTTCCCACTGAATCTCTGTGAAGATAACTTCATAGCCGAGATTTTCGAAAACTGCTTTTGCAAGCTCTGTATCAAAACCAACAAGCTCGTTGTTTTCATCAAGATAGTTCATGGGCTCATAAATTGTGTAACCAACAACGATAGAATCCTTGCCGCCGCAGGATGCGAATGCGCAAACGATACCGATAACGAGAACAAGGCTCATTACTAAAGCTAATACTTTTTTCATAATTTTTCCTCCATAGGTGTAATCACCTTTTATTTTGTGGTGTTATTTTAGCACTTTAGCGCAGTAAAGTAAAGGCTTTTTTATCAATTTATTTTATTTTGTATGTTTTGCCATAGACCTATATGCAATTTTTGTTGCTTTTATGCAACTTTACTACTTTAGCGCACTAAAGCGAACAAAAATTGGCTATCGCCCATATATTCTCATTGTAAACCCTATCAATTTATGATAAAATATATCCATAAATTAAACGAGGTTTTCCTATGAATAGCTTTGAAAATAAAATTGATATAAATAATCTTATTGCCGAGCTTGACTATCTTCTCAGCAAAAATGATTATACAGGTGCCCGTGACTTTCTTGAAAAATGGGTTGAAATCGCTCAGAAGCAGAAGGATAACAGGGTCTTGTTTTCTCTTTGCAACGAATGCATCGGTCTTTACAGAAAAATCGGTGACAAAGATAATTGCTATAAATACTGCGAAAAGGCACTTAATTTACTTACAATATTAAATATAGAAAGCAGTGTAACAGGAGCTACTGCCTACACCAACTGCGCCACTGCTTATAAGGCATTCGGCGAAGCAGATAAAAGCATTCCACTTTTTGAAAAAGCAGTATCTTTATATGAAGCTCTTCTGCCCCCGAACGACCCAAAGCTTGCAGGATTATATAATAACTTTGCACTTTCTCTTGTGGATTTAAAGAATTTTAAAAAAGCCTTACACCTTTACGAAAACGCAATTGAAGTATTAAACAATAATCCCATTTTCATTTTGGAGCAGGCAGTAAGCTATCTTAATATGGCAAACGCTGTTGAAGCACAAAAAGGTCTTGAAAATGCTTGCGAGGAAATTGATATATTGTTAGACAAGGCACAAATGGTGCTTGACGAAAAATATTCCGAAACTGACGGTAATTATGCTTTTGTCTGCGAAAAATGCGCCCCTACCTTCGGTTATTACGGCAGATTTTTATATGAAAATGAATTAAAGGAAAGAGCGAGGGTTATTTATGAAAGGACTTGAGCTAGGGAGAAAATATTATGAGGAATACGGCAAGCCTATGCTTGAAAAAGAGTTTCCCGAAATAATAAATTCGGTTGCTGTCGGTCTTGTTGGCAGTGGCTCTGACTGCTACGGCTATGATGACGATATTTCCCACGACCACGATTTTGAGCCTGGCTTTTGTCTGTTTTTACCCGATGAAAGCATTGTTGATGAAAAGACATTTTTCAACCTCGAAAGAGCTTACAGTAAGCTCCCAAAAGATTTTTGTGGTTATAAAAGAAGCCTTGTAAAGCCCGTTGGTGGTAGTCGAAACGGTGTTTTCAGAACCAAGGATTTTTATACTAAAAAAATCGGCTCACCCAATGGCGAGCTGACAATAGAGCAGTGGTTTTCTCTCCCGGATTACGCTTTGGCTGAAGCCACAAACGGAGAGGTTTTCGAAGACAATCTCGGAGAATTCACAGAAATACGCAACCGACTTATGAATATGCCCCAGGATATTCTCCTTAAGAAGCTTGCAGGAAATCTTCTTCTAATGGCACAAAGTGGGCAGTATAATTTCCCAAGAATCTTAAGCCGAGGAGAAACTGCAGCTGCTCAGCTTGCACTTTTTGAATTTTCAAATGCTGCTATTAAAGCTTATTTCCTCCTAAACGGAAAATATATGCCATATTACAAGTGGCAATTCAGAGCATTAAGAGATTTACCAAATGGTGCTTTTATTGCAGATTCTCTTGAATTCCTCATTTCAACAGACAATTCATCAGAAAATGCCAATATAAAAAACGAAATTATAAACAGCGTTGCAGAGGAAATAATCAGCATTTTAAAAGAAAAAGAAATCACCAAAGCCACCTGCAACGATTTAGAAAAGCACGCCTATTCGGTCAATGATTTTATTAAAAACGGTGATTTACGAAATGCTAATATTTTGATAGGAATATAAAAACACTCGGAACCCATAAGGTTCCGAGTGTTTAAATTTCTATTAAAGACCTTTGAAGAAGCTTGCGAAGAAATCGTAAATCATAGCGAAGATTTTTTCCAAGGTGAAATAGAAGCCGTAGTCATTTCTTCCACCCATTTCGCCTAACTGAGAGTCATCTCTGTTAGCAAGCTCGTTTGATGTAAGGTTATATGTTTCGTATGTTGTAAGATCTGCTTCATCGAGCTCGATAATTCTTCCACCCTGATACATATTGTCATAATATGAGTTATATGTACAACCGGGAGTCTGAATAAGGTCGACACCGTTACAATGAGCAACAAAGTTATTAACATGGTCATGACCAACAACAAGGCCGAGAACATCTCCACCCTCTACCATTGCATCCCACTGACCGTCATTACCATAGCTGGGGCAGCTCTTTTCAAAGATATAGCCGTCATATTTTGTAATATCGGGAATGGGTGTATAAACAGATCCATCAGAGAAGTTGATAGTTGCTTCACCGAGAGCAATAGCACCCTCATAATAAATCATTTCAACAGGTTCCTGAGGAATGATGTGCTGGAATGCAAGAGCAGGAACAACCTCGCCACCGTTTTCAGCAGCTAAAGCCTTACGGGTGTTGTTGTACCATTTAATCTGATCAGCGTGAACATGGTCATAACCGAGCCATTTGCCACTCTCATCGTAGATGCTTCCGCCGCTATCGAAGCACCAAACATTAAATGCAACCTTGCTTCCATCGCTTGAAAGAATCGGAACATTGTGTGTTGCGCAGCCTGAAAGAGAAGGATCTGCATCGAAAGCCATGCACTCTTCATATTTCTGATATGCTGCAAGCTGATCTTCCTTAACCATACCACCTTCGTCATCGTGGTTACCGAAAACAAATGTAAAGGGAATATCTCTCTCGTCAAGAGGAGCAATCATTTCATCAATTGCTCTGATATCCTCGCCAACAACATTGTCACCAACGAAAACAACAAGGTCAGGATTAGCAAAATCAAGTGCTTCGTTTATAAACTGAATGATTGCAGGCTCCATAGGATATGAATCCTGAACGTCTGCAAGACAAAGGATTTTAAATTTGCCGTTCTTATTGAACTGAAGCTTCGCATCATCCTTGTAACCGGCAAAGCTCATTGTTACAAGAGAGAAAAGCATAACAACTGCAAGAACAACAGAAAGTATTTTTTTCATTTTTCTATCTCCTTTTCGTTTTATAAATACATAGTATATTCCCATTTTTCTATTTTGTCAAATTGTGGATTTCGGATTTAAAATGCTTTCCCTTTTCCTCAAAATTCTTATAGAAATTATAGCTTGCTGCTGCAGGCGAGAACAAGCAGCTTTTACCCTTTTCAGTTATTTCAGAACACCTTTTAACTGCATCCTCCATATTTTCAGCACAAACAAAATTCTTGCTTACGCCTTTTTCTTTAAGGGCATTTATTATGTTATGTCCTGTTTCGGGAAGACCAACAAGATTAGTGATATTGCACTCTGACAGGAAGTCAATGAAATCTGTGTAATCGATACCTCTGTCGAGCCCACCAAAAAGAAGGGTATCAACATTTCCAAGAGCCTTGACAGCACCCATAACTGCAGTTGGAATTGTTGCGATACTGTCGTTATACCAATTGATGCCATTTATAACACCAACATACTCCATTCTGTGTTCTATTCCACCGAAGGATTTAATTGCATTTCTTACTGCATCATCGCTGACACCAAAAATTCTTGCTACTGCTAAGGCATAAGCAATATCCTGTCTGTTATGCTCTCCCTTAAGATGCTCTGTTGAGCTCCAGAGCTCATTGACAAATGCATCATTTTTAGCATCGGTAAATGTAACAGGCTTCCCGTTGCTTTTGAGGACCTTCGCCCAATCAACAACGCCGTCAAGCTCCTGCTCAGGATTATAAATAAGATAATCCTCTGCCTTCTGATGAACGGCAATATTAAGCTTTGCTTCAACATATCCCTTGAAGCCTGTTTTGTAATGATCAAGATGCTCCTGATAAATATTCACGAGAACTGCCACATGGGGTGAGACCTTTGTAAACTCCAGCTGATGAGATGACATTTCAACAACTGCCACAAGGCTTTCATCCTCGTCAGCCTTTTCAAAAACAGGAACACCGATGTTGCCTATAAGACAGGTATTCAATCCACCTGCTTTCAGCATCTCGTAAATAAGGGTTGATGTTGTGGTTTTACCCTTAGAACCTGTAATACCGACAACAGTTGGCTTACAAAAGCGCAGGAACATATCTGTCTGACAGGTTATTTCAGTGCTTTCAGGATAAACAACATCATCTAAAAATGCAATACCCGGGCTTTTGAAAACAATATCAAAATCTCCGAGAGATTTCAGATAATCCTCCCCTGAAATCACGCTTATATTTGCATCGTCGCTTTCAAAACCATTTTTGTCAGCAATAGTAAGCTGCTTTTCGGGAAGATGCTTTCTGATATATGAGAGTGTGGATTTACCCTCTCTTCCCATACCGAGAATAAGAACCTTTTTATTCTTGATATATTCAATTATCTGGGACATAAAAATTAATTCTCCTGTTCAACAAAGGCGTAGTTGTTTTTACCGTTTTTCTTCACATAATACAACGCTGCATCAGCTTTTTCATAAAGCTCTGTATATGTCTCTGCATCTTCAGGATATCTTGCGATACCTATACTGCAGGAGAAGCTTCTGTCGGGAGCTGCATCAAGACGGATGCTGTTACAAATATTCAAAATCTGCTGTGCCTTTTCTTCGATATAATGCTTGTTATCACCGATACCACTTAAGTACAGAACGAACTCCTCACCACCGACTCTTCCGAGAATATCAGATGTTCTGAAGGAAAGGGTCAGCTTGCTTGTAAACTCCTTGAGGAATATATCACCTACATGGTGACCATAAGTGTCGTTAAGCTTTTTGAAATCATCTATATCAAACAAGAACAATGCACCATCGCCCTTATCATCTCTGATAAGCTCGTTTATTTTAAGTGCTGTTGAAATCTTATTAAGGAAGCCTGTGAGCTGGTCGGTTTCTGCCTGAACGATAAGTCTTGATTTCTCTTTTTTCTCTTTGTCAATGTCAGTAAGCGTTCCTATGAAATGTGCAGCATTACCATCGTCATCGTAAATAACGGTAAATTTAATTCTATGCCATACACCATCGCCACGATTATTGATAATTCTTGCATCGAAGCTGTTTTTTCTCTGTCCTGAAAGACCATTACTCAATGCGGCAATAAATGCAGGAACATCTCTGTGGTCAAGCATATCGCCATAGGTTATATTTTCAATGGCATTGTCAAAATGAGTTCTTGTACCTATTGTTCTCAAAATTTTAGCAGATGCTTCAAAAAGATCCTTTTTAACATCGTAATTGAAAATAATATTGTCTGACAAATCCTCAATTATTTCATATCTGATTTTTTCGTTCTGAAGCTGCATCTGCAAGTTTTTGGTGCTGTCTATATCAACAATATTGCAGATAAAGGTCTGGTCGTCCTTGTCAACATTGTGAGGCTTACGAGTTGTAATAAGCACCCACTTCTGTTCTCCACCCTTTTTATTGATTCTGCACTCAAAGCGCACAACCTCACCAGGAGTATATTCAATGTTTATCTTGGTTATTATATTCATAAAATCTTCTTGATTAAAAAGATTAAGACGAACAGCCTCTCCGACATTTTCATATTCATCGCGAGTGTATCCGAAAATCTCAAAAAAAGCATCATTGGTATAATCAAGTCGGACACCATCCGGATGTGGAGAAATAATTGCAATACCTGTTACGGACTCTTTAAGCACAGTCTCAAGGTCTTCTCTTGGCATATTTTCTTCAAATTCGCCACCGTATCTTCTTACCATACATAATCCCCCTGAAAATTTTCTTAAATTTAATATAACACACCCATCAAGTTTTAACAAGGATTTTTCAAAAAGACTTGAATAAACACATAAAATTGTATATAATTCATAATTGATATATTATGTAAATAAAATACTTGAAATACATTTGGAGAACACTATGCTCGAATTAAAAAACGTTTCATTTAATGTATCCGATGACTTAGGAGAAAAGGAAATTCTCACCGATATTTCCTTAACTCTTGAAGACGGAAAATTTCTTGTGGTAACCGGCCCTAACGGTGGTGGTAAATCCACTCTTGCAAAAATAATAATGGGAATTCAGCAGCCAACAGGTGGCCAGATTCTCTGGAACGGTATTGATATTACCAATATGTCCATTACAGAAAGAGCCAAGCTTGGTATCGGCTATGCCTTTCAGCATCCTCCTCGCTTCAAGGGTCTTTCTGTCCGTGGTCTTTTAAGCCTTGCTCATGGCGAGGATTTACCCGAGGACCAATGCTGTGCATACCTTACCAATGTTGGTCTTTGCTCAAAGGATTATCTCAATCGTGAGGTTGATTCATCCCTTTCAGGTGGTGAAATAAAAAGAATTGAAATTGCAACTCTTATGGCACGAGATTTAAAGCTTGCAATTTATGATGAGCCTGAAGCAGGTATCGACCTCTGGAGCTTTAATATGCTTGTTGAAAGCTTCAAGGGTATTTCCCAGAAGCGCAAGGAAAGCATGATTATAATTTCTCATCAGGAAAGAATTATGAAAATAGCAGACGAAATTGCAATTATTGCAAACGGTGTTGTTTCCAAAAAGGGTCCTGCAGACGAAATTTTCCCTGAGCTTATGTCTCAGTTTGACAACACTTGCACATTCAGATAAAAGGACAATAAAGAATATGAATAAAATAGATAGAAGAATGCTTGAAGCAGTTGCAGATTTACATGAAATCCCTCAGGGTGCCTTCAGCTTAAGAAAGAATGGCGAAAGTGCAGAAATGCGTTCAAGCGAAAATATTATAATTGAACGAAAAAAGGACAAGCCCGGTATTGATATAATCGTAAAAGCAGGAACAAAAAACGAAAGCGTTCATATGCCGGTTATCATTACTGAGGCAGGCGTAAACGACCTTGTTTACAACGATTTCTATATCGAAGATGATGCCGATGTTCTCATTGTTGCAGGCTGTGGAATTCATAATTCAGGCGACCAGAGCAGCGAACATGACGGCATTCATCGCTTCCATATCGGAAAAAACGCTCATATAAAATATGTTGAAAAGCATTATGGTGAGGGCGATGGTAAGGGCGACAGAATTCTTAACCCTACAACCGAAATATTTATGGCAGAAAATTCCTTCTGCGAAATGGAAAGCGTTCAAATCAAAGGCGTTGACTCAACAAAGCGTGATACCTTTGCAAAATTGGAAGCAGGCGCACGCCTTGTTATTCTTGAAAAGCTTATGACTCACGGAAATCAGGTTGCTCATTCTGATATGGTTATTGAACTTAACGGCGAGGACGCTTCTTCTCAGATTATTTCCCGTTCTGTTGCCAAGGATGCTTCCGAGCAGGTGTTCTATCCCCGTGCAGTAGGTAACGCAAAATGCAAGGCACATGTTCAGTGTGACTCAATCATCATGGGCAACGCTCACATCCGTTCAATTCCCGAAATTGCAGCAAACCATTGTGAAGCAAACATTGTTCACGAGGCCGCTATCGGCAGAATCAATAACGACCAGCTTTTAAAGCTTCAGACTCTCGGCAAAACCGAGGAGGAAGCAGAAGAGATTATTATTAACTGCTTCCTGAGTTAACATTTTTAAAAGGTGATAATTATGAAAAGAGTTTTAGCATTTGACTTTGGCGCATCAAGTGGCAGAGCAATCCTTGGTATATTTGACGGAGAAAAAATTGAGCTTCAGGAGGTTCATCGCTTCTCTAACGACCCTGTAAAAATCAACGGCACAGTTTATTGGGATGTCCAAAGACTTTTCTTTGAAATCAAGCAGGGTATTCTCAAGGCAAAGGAAGCAGGTGGATTCGACTCCATCGGTATTGACACATGGGGCGTTGACTTCGGTCTTCTCCGTAAGGACGGCACATTAGTTGAAAACCCTGTTCATTACAGAGACGCACGAAATGACGGTATGGTTGAAAAAGCAACCGAATATATGTCAAAGGAAAGAATGTACGATATTACAGGAATTCAGTTTATGGATTTCAATACCGTATTCCAGCTTCTTTCCCTTAAAGAAAACCGACCCTACATATTAGAAGAGGCCGACACTCTCCTTTTTATGCCTGACCTTCTCAACTATATGCTCTCAGGTGTTAAATCAACAGAATTTTCTATTGCTACCACCTCTCAGATGGTAGATTTAAAAACAAACAATTGGTCAGAAGAAATTCTTGATACCTTCGGAATCAAGAAAAGTCTTCTTACAGATATTGCTCCCACAGGTGCAGTTATCGGTCAGCTTTCCGATGAAATCTGCGAGGAGCTGGGCGTTCCTAAGGCTGACATCGTAAGCGTTGCAGCACACGATACTCAGAGTGCAATTACTGCAACTCCCTGCGAGTTTGATGATTTTGCATTTATAAGCTGTGGAACTTGGTCCTTGTTCGGCACAGAGGTAAAGGAGCCCATCATCAATGAGGCTTCCAAAAAGCTTAATGTTACAAACGAGGGTGGATATGACTACACAACTGCATTTTTGAAAAATATCTGTGGTCTTTGGCTTATTCAGGAAAGCCGTCGTCAGTGGATAAGAGAGGGCAAGGAATATTCTTATGCCGAGCTTGAAAAGCTTGCTCTCGAATGCGAGCCCTTCAAATGCTTTATAGACCCTGATGCTCCCGAGTTTGCTCCTATGGGAAATCTTCCAAGAAGAGTTAAGGAATACTGCGAAAAAACAGGTCAGTATGTTCCTCAGACTGTAGGCGAAATTATTCGTTGCATCTACGAAAGCCTTGCACTTAAATATCGCTACACCTTTGACGGTATCAAGGAATGTACCGACAAGGACTATGACAGAATTCATGTTATGGGTGGTGGCACCAAAGACAAGCTTCTTCTTCAGATGACTGCACAGAGCTGTAATGTAAATGTATATGGTGGTCCCATTGAAGCGACTGCTTTAGGTAATGTTGCTATTCAGCTTATGTCAACAGGTGCTATCAAGGATATTAAAGAAGCAAGAAAAATTATTGCCAAAGGCGAAAACCTTAAGCTTTATGAGCCCAAGGACAACGCTGCTTGGGAAAAAGCATACGAGGATTTCAAAAATATCATTAATAAATAATTGGGGAGACTGCATTTATGACGGCTTCACCAAGCTTAGAACCCAAAAATATTGACTATATTCTCGATACAACAGAGCTTGTTCTCAGCTCCTCTAAAGAGAGACGGGCAGGCTCGGTAGGCGAAGATCAGGTTCAGCATATTTTCCTGAACGAGCTAAAAAAATTCTGCGACGAAACACATGAGGAACAGTTCAGAACACATCCGGGAGCAGGAACCTTAGCAGAAAAGGTGCTATGTGCACTATTGATACTTTGTGTTCTTCTCTTTTATTCAGCAGTCAACACAGGCTCTGTTATCAAAGCATCTGTATCGCTTCTTACAAGTCTTGTTATATTTTGTATTTTTTCATACAAATTTGTTTTCGATGGAACGAAGCTTGATTTCATCACCCCTGCTAAAATGAGTAAAAACCTTTTGGGTATTCGCTATAGCAGAGGAGAAACTCTGAACAGAGTTGTGCTTGTTGCCCGTTCAGATGCACCACAAAGCATGAGAGCGCACCTTAACGGCACTAAATCTCCGTTCATTTTAAGTGTATGCTCACTTATAGGAAATACTGTCCTTTTTTGCAGTGGACTTCTGTTCCTTTTTTCGGGCGCACCTCAGCAAACAGGTCTTTTCTCGTTTTTATCAATTGTTTGCTTTGGCTTTGTCCCGTTTTATGTAATGTCAATCTTTCTTATAAACAGTCACAAGGTTGCATCGGGCATCAGCTCAAGCATAATCCCCTCTTCAATACTTTTAAGCGTTATGAAGCAGCTGCATGACAACTCCTTCAGATACGAAAAAACTGAAATTTGTTGTCTTATTGTGGGAAGCGAGTATTCCTCCCACGCAGGCGCCTATAGCTTCGCTAAAAAGCACAAAAGACTTTACACAGATATTCCTACTGTTTTTATTCCTCTTGAAGAAATCACTACATCAAGAAGGCTTGCTGTTTTCTTTAAGGACGGAAGCGGAACAAAAGGAAGCTCCGAGGTTGCTTCAGTTATCGGTGAAGCAGCAGAAAACTTGAATATCAACATTCAGAAGGAAGCCTCTTTATTAGGCTCAAGCTCTTATACACCCTTCTCGAAAAATGATTTCCCTGCTTGTTCTTTGGGCACATCAAAGAAGCACACATCAAAAACAATTTCTGCCAATGCAGATACTTTTCATACTGTAAGTAAAAAAGCAATTGCTGATGTTGGTGGACTTGTTATAGAAACTTTAAACTACTACGATGGATGAGGTATTATTATGGCAAAAATTTTAAACTCAACAGTAAAAAATATTCCTTGGCAGGACAAGCCCGCTAATTGCACAGAGCCTGTATGGAGATATACCGAAAACCCCATTATTGACCGTTCCTTTGTTAAAGAGGCTAACTCAATCTTTAACTCTGCAGTTGTTCCTTATGGCGACGGCTTTGCAGGCGTTTTCAGAATGGACGATATCACTCGCGAGCAGCACCTTGTAACAGGCTTCAGCGATGACGGTATTCATTGGAACCTTAACGATGAAAAAATCTTCCGTGGCTACGACCCCCGTCTTTGCGAAATTGATGGTAAATACTATCTTTCATGGGTTTGCCATACCGACAGAGGTACTTCAATCGGTATTGCTGCAACAACTGATTTTGAATCCTGGGAAAGATATGAAAATGCCGTTCTTCCCGTTTCAAGAAACGGTGTCCTTTTCCCCAGAAAGGTTAACGGCGAATATATGATTTTCACCCGTCCCTGCGACAAGGGTCACACACCCTATGGTGATATCTTCTTAAGCCATAGCCCCGACCTTACATACTGGGGCAAGCATCGCTTCGTTATCAAGCCCGAGCAGAACTGGGAAATGACAAAGGTTGGCGCAGGCCCCACACCCATTGAAACAGACGAAGGCTGGCTTTGCTTCTATCATGGTGTTATCACAAGCTGTAACGGCTTCTCATATAGCATGGGCGCAATGATTACAGATATCAACGAGCCCTGGAAGGTTCTTCACAGAGCAGACTGCTACCTCCTTTCTCCTCGTGAAACCTATGAGTTCGTTGGCGATGTTCCCAATGTTGTATTCCCTTGCGCAGCTCTCGCAGATAGCGAAACAGGTAAAATCGCAATTTACTACGGTGGTGCAGATACAGTTGTTGGTCTTGCTTTCACAACAGTTGACGAAACAATCAAATTCATCAAAGAGCACGATTTAATTAAATGAGCTTTATAAAAAAATTCATTGGGGACAAAGCTTTTTATAAAATGACCTTTGCAGTTGCAGTCCCCATTATGATACAAAACTTCATAACAAACTTTGTCAGTATGCTTGACAATTTGATGGTAGGTTCTCTCGGCACCGAACAGATGTCGGGAGTTTCCATTGTAAATCAGTTGATTTTCGTATTTGGTCTCGCTGTTTTCGGTGCATTAAGTGGTGCCGGTATTTTCACTGCTCAGTTTTACGGAAAGAATGATTCTGACGGCATACGATACACCCTGCGCTATAAGCTTATAGTTTCAGCTATACTTTTAGTAATTGCATTAGCAATTTTCACCTTTTTTGATGATTTCCTTATTAACCTCTATCTTCACGAAAGTGACGGCGAGGGTAATATTGAATTAACGCTGACTTTTGCTAAGCAATACCTTAAAATAATGCTTTGGAGCGCTTTACCCTTCTGTGTTACTCAGATATTTTCAAGTACACTCAGAGAAACAGGTGAAACTGTTGCGCCAATGGTTGCAGGAATTATTGCAGTTGTCACCAATGTTGCTTTTAACTGGATGCTTATTTTCGGTAAATTAGGCTTCCCTGCCTTAGGTGTTGAGGGAGCTGCAATTGCAACAACTCTTTCCCGTTATGTTGAATGTGCAATAATAGGCATTTACATAATCAGAAAAAGGCATCGCTTTTCTTACTTCAAGGGTGCTTTCAGAAGCTTTTCTATGCCTAAAAAGGTTTTCAAGGACATCACCTTCAAGGGTATGCCCTTATTATTCAATGAATTCTTCTGGTCCTTGGGTATGTCGCTTTTAAGCATGGCATACAGCCTTTACGGAATCAGTGTCGTTGCAGGCTATAGCATTTCCTCAACTGTTATGAATCTTGCAAACATCGCTTTCATATCTTTAGGAAGCAGCATCGGAATAATCATAGGAAAACAATTAGGTGCTAACCAATTTAAAGAGGCAGTTGACACAGATCGCAAGCTAATAGCCTTCTCTGCGCTTTTAAGCGCAGTTATCGGCATTTTCGTCTTCCTTATAGGTGATAAAATCCCCCTCCTTTATAACACTGCAGAAGAGTCAAAGGAGCTTGCGGCTTATTTCATAAGGGTATGCTCACTTTTCATTCCTGTTCATTCATTTGCAAATGCAACCTATTTCACCATAAGAAGTGGTGGCAAAACTCTTGTAACCTTCCTTATGGACAGTGTCTTTATAATGTGCGTCAGCGTACCGATAGCTTTTTCACTTTATTATGTATTCGACCTGCCTATCTGGTACACCTTCCCAATTGTTCAGGCTATTGATATAATAAAGGTTGTAATCGGCTTGATTCTTGTAAAAAAGAAGGTCTGGTTGAACAATATAGTTTCAGAATAATAAAACACCTCGGATTTTTGATCCGAGGTGTTTTTCTATAAATTTTCTCTGAAAACGACAAGCTCCCGACTAAAAAGTCGGGAGCTTTCTGCGCAAACCTTAAATAATTTTGATGCAGATGGCGTTTTCTTTACCCCGAAGCTGTATAAAAATACTGCGAGCGGGTAAAAAAACGACAAACTCCCGACCAAAGGGTCGGGAGTGTTCTGCGCAAAATAAAATTATTTAACAGCGTCTTTGAGAGCTGCGCCTGCCTTGAATGCAGGAACTTTAGAAGCAGCGATTGTGATCTTTTCGCCTGTCTTGGGGTTACGGCCTTCTTTAGCTGCTCTTTCGCGAACTTCGAATGTACCGAAGCCGATAAGCTGAACCTTGTCACCCTTTGCAAGAGCGCCTTCAATTGCACCGAAAACTGCTGCTACTGCTTTGTCTGCGTCCTTCTTTGTGAAACCTGCAGCTGCAACTGCATTGATGAGATCTGTCTTATTCATTTTAAAATCCTCCAAAAAATAATTTTTTTGTATTTCCAAACCGAATTAACGGTTTAATTTGGACAAATTAATTTTGCTTTTTAGCTTCATCCCAAAGCTCATCAAGAACCTCAATTGAAGCCTCCTTCATATCAATACCTTTTTCTGCTGCCAGCTTTTCAGTAGCTGTGAAGCGCTTCATAAATTTCTGAGTCGCTTTTTCAAGAGCAGTTTCTGCATCGCAACCACAAAAGCGAGCTGTATTGACAACAGAGAAGAAAAGGTCTCCCAATTCATCCTCAATTTTTTCCTTATCGCCTGTTGCAAGAGCCTCCTGAAGCTCCTTGCTCTCCTCAGCGATTTTATCAAAAGCACCCTGAGAATCACGCCAGTCGAAGCCTGCTTTTCTTGCCTTTTCCTGAACCTTCTGAGCCTTCATAAGAGCAGGATAGGTAGCAGGTATTGCTGCCATTGCTTCTCCTTGATTCTTCTGCTTCTTGGTCTGACGCTTTATGTCATCCCAGTTTTTAAGAACCTCACCTGTAGAGCTTACGGAAATATCACCGAAAACATGAGGATGTCTGATAATAAGCTTCTGACAGATATCATTGGCAACATCATCAATAGTAAACCAACCATCTGTACGAGCCATATCTGAATGCATAAGCACCTGCAAAAGCACGTCGCCTAATTCCTCTTGCATAAGCTCCTTGTTGTTTGTATCAATGGCCTCAATAACCTCATAGGTCTCTTCAAGAAAATTCTCTCTTATTGACTGATGAGTCTGCTCCATATCCCAGGGACATCCACCGGGCTCACGAAGAATTCTCACGATATCAACCAAGTCATTGAACTGATATTTTTCTTTGAAATTAAAATCAACTGCCATAATTTACATCCTCTATTTTAACCGATAAGCTTATATTTTTCAAGTATTTTTGCCAATTTTTCCCCTTTGGGAAGCATTAAAATGTCATCTTTTACCAATGTTTTCATTAAAAGCACGGAAATTGCATAAACAACAACTGCAACACCGATAGAAACAATGCAAGCAAGTGACTGTCCGTTAAGTCTTGAAGACATATCTCCAAAGGTAAGAACATCACATAAAACTACATATGAGCCGTAGGCTGCACCACCACAAAGCACTGCTGCAACAAGAGGCTTAATAATAACTGTTTTTATATCAATTCTCACGCCTGTTTCTTTTCTCAATACTGCATAGTTATAGAAAATGCAAAGAAGGTAGAAGAATGCTGTACCGAAAACTGCACCCTTTACATTGATCTCGGGAATTCCGATAAGAATATAGTTGAGACCTATTTTGAAAACGCAGCCTAAGGCAAGTGCCTTTGCAGGAACATCTGCTCTGCCGATAGCCTGAAGCATATTTGTCAATGGTGAAGACAATGTAAGAATTGCCATCATAAGACCATAAAGACCTAAAACAGGTGCAGCAATTGCAATACCCGCCTCATTTTCTGTACCCTTATAAAGAAGATTCATAATAGGCTCAGAAAGAGCGAAGAATCCAGCGCCAGCAGGAAGAGCTATAAGCATTGTTATTCTGAAAACTGTATTCACAGTGCTGTTAACTACCTTGAAATCCTTTTTAGCAACAGCAGCAGAAATAATCGGAATTGCACTTACACCCAAGGTCATCATAACTGTGGGAACAAGATTTCTGAAATCCAAGGTTGTATCATAAGCACCATAAAGGAAGGTGTGAATATTCTCTTTGGCGATATTTGCAGCATTTACAGAGCTTCCGTAGATTCCCATAATTGTGTCGTAATTATCAGCAACCACGCTTTCAAGACGACTCTGGATCATAAATGTATCGATAAAGTTTGTAATGTTAAGCACCAATGAGCTTGCTGCAGTAGGAACTGCAATTGCAACAATTTCTTTGATTGTTGTTTTCTTAGGAGAAGCAAGTGGTGAATTAATAAGCATTTCCTTGCTGATGCCATCTTTTTTCAGCTTGTGACGCAAAATTGTATAAATAGCACCAAAAACAGTACCGAGAGTAACACCTAAAATCGCACCTGCTGCTGCAAGAGCATAAACAATTGCACCATCAGCCTCGGTTTCCACCTTAAATCCTAAAACAGAACCATTAAGAGCAATCTGAGCATTGGCGTAATCAAGCATCGCATAAGAGAAAACAAGACCGAAAACAAGCTTACCCAAGGACTCAATAACCTGAGAAATAGCCGTTGGGTACATATTACTCATACCCTCATAATAGCCACGATATGTACTCATAATGCAGCAGAAGAGAATTGAGGGAGCGATTGCAAAAACGCTGTAAATAGCGAGAGGCGAGCCAACTGAATCAACATAGGGCTTGGCTGCAAGCAAGAGTGCACCTGTACCAACAACACCTAACCCAAGGAAAAGTGGGAAGGTAAGCTTTAACACCTGCTTAACATCACGATATTTTCCTAAAGCAGCATTTTTGGATACTATTGCAGAAACTGCAACAGGAAGACCTGCCATAGAAATCGCATAAACAGGGGTGTAGATGTTATATGCCGATGCAAAATATCCTCTACCTAAAGAGCCGATTATGCTTGTAAGAGGAATTTTATAAACTGCACCAATAATTTTAACAAGAGCAGTTGCGACAACAAGCACCATAGCTCCGTTAAGAACATTTTGTTTTTTTACTGATTTATCGGACATTTTTTACTCCTTTCCGATGAATTCTCTTAAAAGGGAATCCTCAGGTACAAGTGACGAATCTATTTTCGGGAATCTGTATAAAGAGCGAATAAGCCTTTGTGATTCTTTATAGAACTCAGAATCTTTATTTACCTGCATCAATAATTCTGCTGCCAAATCCTTTAAAACACAGGTTTCGTAAAGATGAATTGTATTTATTTTTATATCTGCATTTTCTTTAAACGGGAAAAGATAAGCATCCTCGCCATAACGGACAGTAATCCACATTTTAAAGGTTTCCTCAACAGAATTCCCTCTGAATTTGTAGTCTCTTACCATACGGCGAATAAATCTCATATTTCGTTTATTAAGAACAATGTTTTGATTTTTATCGTAAATTCTTGATGAAACGCTTATATAGATTTTCAAAAGTCTGCTCTTAGGAAGATGCTCTGTTATCACGGGATTCAAAGCGTGCAACCCCTCAACAATAATAACATCCTTTTCTCCTAATATGAGCTCGTTGTATTTTTCTTTTCGCTTACCTGTCAGAAAATCGAACTCAGGCATCAATGCACTGCCCTTTTCAATAAGCTCTTTCATTGTTTTTTCAAAGCACGGAATATCCAATGCTTCAACGGTTTCATAATCGGGTGTACCATCAGGAAACCGTGGCGAATCTTCGTTATTAAGATAAAAATCGTCAAGCGAAACAGTGTGGCTTTTAATCCCCAACTCCGAAAGCGCCTGACAAAGCTTCTTTGCAGTAGTTGTCTTGCCTGAGGAGCTCGGACCTGCAAGCATAACAATTTCTGTTTTGTCACTCTCAGCAATATCCTTTGCTATCTTTTTAATCTTATTATTGTATTTTTTCTCACATTCTGAAATAAAGTTTTCAGGATTAACTGCGTTTTCAACAATATATTCCAAGGTGTTGTTTACATTAGCCATCATTTCCACCGCCCTTTATATATTATTGGTTATAAAAAGTCTTCATTCTTCCTTTTTTATCTATTATTTCTTCAAATCTTGATATGTATTCAAATGGGTATTTGAAATTAAATATTCTTTCAATAATGCTGCCGTCCTCAGTTCGAAGCTTTGTTACTGCACCTGCGCCAACAGAGAAAATGCTTTGATACTCCTCCATCATAAGAACATTATAGAAGCATTCCTTATCCTTTTTGCACCAACCAACATTTTCAAGGTTTCCCAAGGACTTGCTCTGACGATACATATAGTATGGATAATATCCATTTTCTGTCAGAGTCTTACCTGCGTAATTGAGCATTTCCCAAATATCTCTGTCAGTAACAGAATCACTTTCGTTTTCTGTTACAATAGTTGAAGAACGCTTCAATGCAAGAGTATGAACAGTTATGTTATCCGCACCAAGCTCAATAGCTCTGTTCACACTGTTTTTAAAGCTTTCAACTGTATCAGTAGGAAGACCTGCAATTAAATCCATATTTATAGCATCAAAGCCAACCTCTTTTGCAAGGAGGAATTTTTCTTCGGTCTGTGCAGTTGTATGCCTTCTGCCAATAGCATTCAGAACACTGTCAGAAAAGGTCTGTGGATTTATACTTATTCTTCCCACATTATGCTTTTTGAGAATCTCTAATTTTTCTTTTGTAACTGTATCGGGCCTACCCGCTTCAACGGTATATTCAAGGCAATCCGACAAATCAAAGGCGTTCTCGATATGAGTAAGGATTAGATCCAACTCATCAGCCTCCAAAGTTGTGGGCGTACCTCCACCCCAATAAACGCTTGTAAGTCGCAAACCGTTTTCTTTTGCTGCTTCAGCAGTAAATGTAAGCTCCTCTAAAAGCTTTTCAATATAATCAGGAATAAGGCTTTTTGCCTTTTCGGAATTAATTGAATGAGAAACAAAGGAGCAATAGCTGCACCTTGTCGGACAGAACGGGATGCTTATATACAGGCTAAAGGATTTCTCCCCTGCCCTTTCAATTATCTTAAGCTCGGTTTTTGCAACATTTATTGCAAGCTCGGTTTTCTCAGGTGATACCTTATAGGTGTTCAAAAACCAATTTCTTGCATTTTCTTCATCATATTGAGTAATGCGCTTCACTATAAGCTTGGATGGTCTTACACCCGTAAGTATACCCCACTTAGGTGTAAACCCACACATTTTGCAAAGCAAATCATAAGCCAGAAGCAGCAGTTCAAGCTCCAGATCCTCGCATTCTGCTTTGCTTACAGCCTTCACATTGCGTTCAATTGAGCCCTCAAGAGAAAGCTCTGCAACGAGTAAAAGCTCTTCTTCACCATCGATACGGGTAAGAAGATAATTTCCATCGGTTTCTTCAAACTGAGTATATTCAATTATTTTTTCAAGAGGGAAAAACAAACGAAGAAGCTTTTCTGCCTCATATCTGAAATCGTGATTAATATAATATAAATTCATCTCAAATAAATATTGGTTCTTTTTTCGTGGCCTATGGTTGAGCTTTCGCCGTGACCTGAGTAAATAACATAATCGTCGTCAAAGCTCTTCATTTTCTCCAATGTATTCATAAGTGTAAAGGCGTTTCCACCCTCGAAGCCTGTATTACCAACGCTACCGCGGAACAATGTGTCACCCGTAAAGATAACTCTTTCTCTTTCAAGAATATACAGAACCCCACCGGGTGTATGACCTGGTGCAGAAAAAACCTTCACATCTATATTGCCTATTGAAAATTCATCATTGTGAGAAAATTCAATATCAGGAGAGCAAGGCTCAAAATCCATCTTGAACACAGTCGCCATAGAAAGTCTGCCATCTGCAAGATAGGATACATCCTCTTTGCCGATACAGACCCTTGCTTCAGGGTATGCTTTTTTTAAATTTGCAACACCACAGATATGGTCAAAATGCCCATGAGTACAAAGAATGTATTTAAGCTCCTTCATACCTGAACGTTCAATCGCCCTTTCAACCTCTGGGCAGAACATTCCGGGGTCAATAACTGCACCAACTCCGCTTTGCTCATCACAAACAACATAGCAATTGGTTACAAGTTTTCCTACAAGCACACGTTCAAGAAACATTATTTTCCACTCCAGATATCTGTATCAAAGCAAATTGTAACAGGCCCGTCATTTATAAGCGAAACCTTCATATCAGCAGCAAAAATGCCTTTATCAACCTTTTTTACACCATTCTTTTTGAGCTCGTCACAATAAAGCTCGTAAAGTCTGTTGGCGTTGTGTGGCTCCTCGCTATCAGAAAAAGAGGGTCTGTTGCCTTTCTTACAATCAGCACAAAGAGTAAACTGAGAAATAGCAAGAATCTCACCGTCAATATCAAGAACGGATTTATTCATTTTGCCATTTTCATCCTCAAACACTCTTAAAGCTGCTGTCTTTCGCGCAAGAAGCTCTGCTTCCTTTTCTGTGTCGCCTTTAACAACGCCTAAAAGAATCATATAGCCCTTACCTGACTGTCCTACGACTTTTCCATCTACACTAACAGAGCTTTCAAGAACTCTTTGAATTACGGCTCTCATCAGTTTTTGCTCCTTGTAACATTTTCAACACCACTGATTCCCTTTAATTTTGAAATAACAATATTAAGGAAATCTGTGCTTTTTACTGTAATTGTAATATAAATAATAGCGTTGCCGTCTTTTGTATCTCTTGTATTGATAGCATTTATCATAACTCGCATATCAGCAAGAACGTTTGCAACGTCTGCCATCATAGCAACACGAGACTCACATTCAATTGCAAGGCTTGCCTTGAATTCTTTAGCTTCTGTGCCAATCTGCCAACGAGCACTGAGCCATCTGTTAGGCTCTTCGCAATTTGTAATATCAACAGGCACATTAGTACAGTCTCTCTTATGCACAGAAACACCATGTCCACGGGTTATGAAACCGATAATCTCGTCCCCGGGAATTGGAGCGCAGCAACGAGAAAGCTTAATAAGACAGTTATCAATTCCGTCAACAATTACACCCTCGCCTGCTGAATGCTTAGTAGGCTTATTATCATCAGTAATTTTAATCTTTGCAGGCTGGCGAGAAGTAACAATGCGATGATATTCATCTCTTATAAATGGCATTACTCTTGATATAGGAATACCACCGTAACCGAGAGCTGCATAGAAATCTTCCTCTGTTGCACAATGCTGACGCTCTGTAAGGGTTTGTATAACACCTTCAAACTCCTCGTCTGTAAACCTGATTTTATTTCTTCTGATTTCTCTTTCAAGCTCTGCTCTACCCTCAACAATGTTTTCTTCTCGGCGTTCTTTTTTAAACCAAGAACGGATTTTGGTTTTTGCTGAGCTTGTTTTTACAATGTTAAGCCAGTCTCTTGAGGGCCCCTTGCCCTGCTGAGAAGAGGTGAGAACCTCAACGATTTCACCTGTCTGCACCTTATAGTCAAGAGGAACAATTCTTCCTCCAACCTTAGCACCAACCATTTTAGTACCAACAGCAGAGTGAATTGCATAAGCAAAGTCAATAACAGTAGCGCCCATAGGAAGATTTATAACATCACCCTTAGGAGTGAAAACAAATACCTCTTCTGGTACAAGGTCGCTTTTAATAGTAGAAACAATATCCTTAACATCGTCTGCTTCCTTCTGAGTTTCAAGAAGCTGACGAATCCAGGCAAGTCTCTCTTCAAAGCGCTGAGTTCCGTTAAGCCCCAATTTATATTTCCAATGGGCAGCAATACCGAATTCTGCAGTATGGTGCATATCCCATGTTCTTATCTGAACCTCAAAGGGAATACCCGCCTTGCCCAAGACAGTTGTATGCAGAGACTGGTACATATTGGGCTTTGGTGTAGAAATATAGTCCTTGAACCTACCGGGAATAGGAGTAAACATATCGTGAATAATACCGAGGCAGTCATAGCACTGAATAGTATTATCAACAATAATTCTTACGGCATAAATATCATAAATTTCGTCAAAGTTTCTGTTCTGCATATACATTTTTCTGTAAATGCCGTGAACGCTCTTGATTCTGCCCTCAAGCATTGCCTCGGGCACAACCTCGTGAACTCTGTCAGAAATCTGCTTCTTTATTGTTTCAAGGAATTCCTTATGGGATTTGCCCTGACTTGCAAGAGCATCCTCAATTTCCTTGTAGGCAATAGGATCAAGATAGCTTATAGCCTTATCCTCAAGCTCCTCCTTAATTGCTCTGATACCTAATCGGTGAGCAATAGGCGCATAGATTTCAAGAGTTTCAACAGCTTTATCTCTGCGCTTCTGAGGTGGCATAAAGTTAAGGGTTCTGACATTATGAAGTCTGTCAGCAAGCTTGATGATAATAACTCTGATATCCTCAGACATAGCAAGAAGCATTTTACGGACATTCTCTGCCTGCTGCTCCTCCTTGTCCTTGATATCAAGAGGCAGCTTACCTAATTTTGTAAGTCCGTCAACCAAAGCACAGATTTCTGCGCCAAACTCTTTTTTTACATCCTCAAGAGTCATATCGGTATCTTCAACTGTATCGTGAAGCATAGCCGCAGCAACAGACTGACAATCCATTCCGTAATCTAAAACAATTTTAGCAACGGCGACAGGATGGATGATATAGGGCTCGCCTGAAGATCGCTTCTGTCCTTCGTGATGAGCGTTAGCAATTTCAAATGCCTTGTCAATAATCTTGGCATCCTCTGCACCGAAAGTAGCTATTGCTTGCTCTTTAAGCTCGTCATACATAAGCGCTACTGTCATATTTTCATCCATTCGAGTCACCTCCTTATTTCTTTAAGTTATTTTTATAATGCAATTTTTTGAAAAATTTTACTGTTTTCCAAAGGATTTTTCACAGTTTGTGCAGGAATAGTATATTTACCATCCTTTAAATTCAATATACCTAATTCAGTCAAAGCGTCAAGAGAAATCTGACAAGCAGCAATCTGCTTAGGCTGAAGGCCTAATCTGTAGCAAAGAACTTCAGCAGAAGAATTCCAACCGTTATTGGCTTTCACAAATTTATAAACATTTCCACAAAGCTCTCTGTTCACAGAAATTCTGTTCTTTAATTCATCCGAAACAGCTTCCTCTGCACAAAAATCCTCATATGCATGAATTGAAGCAATTACCTCATCGTCATCAACACCACTGAGCTTTATAGCCTTGGCCTGAATGCTCACCTGAACCTTACCCTGAAACTCATTTTCACTGAGCTTTACTGCCAGATCCACAGTGTCGCCCACCTTATACGGAAACTCTTCAAGGGTTACAGAGAACATTATCACTGTCACCATACTATTTTTTCTTTTTACGGTTATTCTTAAATGCTTTCCTGCACCAACGGGCTGAATAGCAGTGATTTCCATATTATAAAGTCCGAATAAAGGCTGAGGGTTTTCTGCTCCGTAGGGCTCAAGCACCTGAAGAGATGAAAGCATATCAACATTTATCGACGACGGATTCAGCTTGCAGTCAATTTTAAGAGTGGGAACTGCAGCCTCTGCATTGAGCGCATATTCATTGATTTTTTCTCTGAATAAATCAATTTTATCGCTATCAACAGTCAGACCTGCTGCAAGAACATGGCCACCATATTGCACAAGAACGTCCGAGCAATATGAAAGCGCATCATAAAGGCTGAAGCCGTCAATGCTTCTGCCACTACCCTTTGCAATATCACCATTTTTCGAAATAACGATACAAGGCTTTCCGTATTTCTCAACAAGACGGGAAGCAACTATACCAATAACACCCTGATGCCAATCATCGCCATCAACCACAATAACTCTCTTATGCTTGATTTCAGGGGCATTTTCAATATATTCAATAGCACCTGCAGTTATTTCAGTTTCAGTAGCTTGACGCTGAGCATTGGCTTCTGAAACCTCTTCAGCAATTTCCTTCGCCTCGTTGACATCTGTTGTCAGAAGCAGCTTCAACGCTCTTTCAGCAGAGCCCATTCGTCCTGCTGCATTAACCCGGGGAGCTATTCTGTATGCAACAGAAGATGAATCCAGCGTTCCTGTAGAGCCACTTGCATCAAGAAGAGCTTTCAGTCCTAATCTTAAGCTACCCTCTTCAAGAGCAGCATTCATAAATGCTATTCCACTTCTTACAATTATTCTGTTTTCACCCTTAAGAGAAACAATATCTGCAACAGTTCCCAAGGCAATAATGTCGCCATATTGCTCCAAAAGCTCATAGCCCTCGCTATCATCGAGAGCGCTGATAAACTTAAAGGCAACGCCAACACCTGCCCAGTCAGCGAACTCGCAAGAGGAGTCTTCTCTGTGGGGGTCAACGACAGCAACTGCATCGGGCAAGATCTCCCCTGCACGATGATGGTCTGTAACAACAACATCAATTCCGAGAGTTTTTGCATAAGCAATTTCTTCAACTGCACTGATGCCGTTATCAACTGTTATAATTACATTTGTTCCTCTGCTTTTTAACTGGTCAATTGCGCCCAGATTCATTCCATAGCCCTCACCAGAACGGTCAGGAATATAGTAATCCACATTTGCACCACGAGAGGAAAGATAGGAATATAAAAGAGCTGTCGATGTAACACCGTCACAATCATAGTCACCGAAAACAGTGATTCTTTCACCATTTTCAAGAGCCTGATTCACTCTTTCAACTGCCTTTTCCATATCGGGCAAGGTGTAGGGGTCAATTAAATCCGTATCGTATAAAAAGCTTTCAATTTCAAATTCGTCAGTCATTCCACGAGAGCAAAGGAGAAAGGCTGCAAATGGCTCAACGCCACAGTTTTCTGCAATGCCTGCAGCAGCATCTCTGTCGCAAGGTGAAACGACCCATTTCTTTCGATTCAAAAAATCACCCTATTATATTTTTACAGTTTATTGTAACACAAAAACCCTTGTAATGCAACGAAAAACAGCAGATTTATACCTTAAAAATAGGCTGATTATTGCTATAAATCCATTAAAGAAAAAAGACCGAAAGCCTTTGGTACACAAAGGGTTTCGGTCAATAAAAATATTTATATTTTTTAAATTATACCAAAGGTCTTAAGCATTTCAAGAAACTCATCAACATCTGCTGAGGCTGTATCAGAATCAATTTCATATTCTGCCATAAGCAGCTGCTTAAGCTGGTCGGGCTCAGCGCCATTTTCAATGTTTTCCCAAAGGAACTTTCCACTTTCGGTAAGCATAAAAATGCCGTTGTATTCAAAAACTGTTTCGCCGATGGGAATGAGCATATATTCCCCTGCAACACTTCTTAAAACCACTTGCTTTTTAATTTCCATTTTAGTCCTCAAGCCTTTCTGACTCTGATTTCATTATTCTTATAGTTTCCTTTGTAAACTCGCAGATATATTCAGGTACCCCTGAAAAGCTACCGGTTTCAGTATAACAAGCAGCAGCGCAAACACAGCACATATGCTTGTATTTACAGTTTTCACACTTTGCCGGTGTTCTGACTGATGCAGAAAATTCCTTAACGCTTTCCCACGCACCATCAAAGCCCAATTCATCAATACTGAACGGGAAGCCTGCAACGCCACAAAAGCACATCTCACCCTTGGAATTAATCCAGAAACTGCTGCTTCCTGCACGGCATTTCACCTTACCCTCTTCTGAGCACTCCTCGTCACGAGAAAGCTCGAAGGCATCAACACCCTTGAGGCTGTTTTCTATTTTTTGTCGGTATTCCTCGGGAGAATACTGCACCTTCAGCCATTCGACACGGTTGATTGCCGCCTCCTCTGCAGAAAGCCTGCCGGGATTCACACCCGTTTCGCCTCCCACAAGCACCGGTGGGAACATATAAGGAGTCGCCTTTATATGAACTCCCAGCTTCTTGCCGATATCATAAATCGCACGATAATCCTTATAATTATATTTTGTAAAGCTTCCGTTGATTCTTACATCAATACCCATAGCGCGAAGAGCTTCGATATTTGAAAGCACTCTTTCAAAGCCACGTACACCCGTAACACATTCATATGTTTCCTCAGATGCACCATAGAGCGAAATATTCACTCTGCTTGGTGGATACTTTTTAAAAAGCTCAAGGATTTTATCATTCAACAAATAGCCATTTGTGTTAATTGAAATAATAAATCCCATTTTTGAAAGCTCGGTATAAATTTCAGAAAAGTCCTCTCTCACAAGTGGCTCGCCACCTGTCAGAAGAAGGAAAATTGTACCCTTTTCAGCAGCTTTTTTACCGAGATTTATCCACCATTCAGCAGATTTTTCTGTTTTTTTGCAAAGAGCAGCATCCTGATTATGAACATAGCACATTTTGCAGTTGAAATTGCATCGGGATGTCAGCTCGAAGGTTCCTGACGCAGGAACGCCTGCTTTATTTGCTTTTGAATGAAGAAAAGCAGCAAAAAAAGGCTCACTATTTATAGTTCTTTTATTTATTAACTTTTCAATATCCATAACAATAAAGGACTACGCCTTACGCCTCCTTCTTCAAAAAGCTTTCCAAAAAGCTTACTGCAGATTCATCCTTTCGGCAGGAATATGCATAAACCGGAACGTTTTCTGCTATTTCAGTCACCAGATCGGTAACCTTATTTACGGCATTTTTGTTCCATGTATTATAGGAAAACTGACCCAAAAGTGCCATAAAAGCCTCAAAAGCAGAAAGTCTTTTAATTTCATTTTTTGTGCCTTTGGAAAGGCAGATTATTGCCCTGACGGGCATATTTTTATTTTCGCAGATATCGGACATACCACAATATGGTATGCCTCCTGCAAAAAGCTTATTATCCTTAAAATAAAGACCAGCTCTGTCACCATTTACTGTGAAGGTGTTCTTGTATTTTTGCCACAAGCCCGCCTGAGTGGATTTCCCCACCTGCTTCTCGCCTGAAAAAAGAATCCCCTGACCCTCGTATTCAATAAACGAGCAGTGGAGCATACCGATACCCTTATCAAGCAACAATTCGGGAAGTCTCAAGCCCTCGAAGATCGAGTTCTCGTTCAGCTGATACTCTTCGCAAATGTATAAATTTCCGTCATTTTGCTTACAGGCAAAGTCGGTCAGAATTCGCTCTCTGCCCTTGTAAAATGAGGAGAAATTCCGTTGCGTTTCACCATAGCAGTAAAGACTACTTGTACCTGCATCGTAAATGCATTCTCCTTCTTTTGCAGGAAGAGCGTCAACCTCAATTACCTCGTAGCAAAAATCAGGTGTATCAAAATCTGCAAGGAATCTATTGTAATATCTCTCCTGCACAACATTATCGGGCATGGTCAATTCCAACGCGCAATTGCAAAAAAGGTACTTTTTAACCTGCATAATCTACAAAAAGCACCTCACTGTCATTAAGGTTGAAATTTGATGCAGGAAGCTGTGCAATAGCATCAGCCTTCAGACCACCGGACACCTTTGTACGGAAGGTTATGCCACCAAAATAGTTGCCATTAGCATCCTTCTTCTTGTAATAAACATAAATATCAGATCCGATTTCATTATCTGAAATATTTTTTATATTAATTGTGCCGTTGTTGGCTTGTAAAAGGAAAGTGTTTTCATAAAGTGAGAGGTCTTTTGTAAAATCCACTCTGTTTTCAACTCTGAACTCCTCAATTTCCTCTTTTTCACCAAGAGTTTGTGCATCCTTTTCGAGCACAGTTACAGTATCACCAGCAGGAAGAGTTGTAATTTCAAAAAGCAATTCCTTTTCGCTGGTTGTTACATAAACCCTTAAAAGCTGAATATCCTTTTCGCCCTTGTTGGTTACCTTTAAAGCAGCAACATCCTGCTTTTGCTCAAAAGAACCATCCTCAACAAAGGCACCATCGTACAAAAAGCACTCCTCTGCCACAACATTGGTATCAACATAAACAGGAAAAAACTTGCCGAAATATACATTATCTTCATTTTTTTGAGTGGTGCATCCGGCAAGCATTACAAACACAAGGCACAGCAAAATCGCTAAACTTTTTTTGATCAATTTCATAAATTCACCTTTATAAGCTTAAATACCAAAAGCCGAATCACCGACAAGGTGACTCGGCTTATTTGGATTTATGAACCTAAAATTCTCAAGTCGGCATTAGGACCGTGGTAACACATTTCAAAATTCTCGGGATCTGCATCAATTGTACAGGGGTCCACACTAAAAATGTAATCACCTGGATTATCAGGAATTCTGACTGGGCAAATATATTCAGCCTGATTACTTGCTATAACACAAGCACCTACCGTAGTTGCCTCAAGATTGAAAAACTGAAACGAAATATTCGGCTTTACATAGTTTTTCATGCAAAAGCACCTCCTAAGAATTCAAGTAATTTTCTGATAAGGTCAAATATCATTTTCACCAAATCATTTGAGAATATGCCCTCTGTTGAGGAACCATCATTCTGAGTACCGTCATCAGCTTCGCCGTCACCGGTTACGCCGTTATCAGCACTACCGTCATTTCCATCCATATCTATAACAGTAGTTCTGCTGATTATTGTCATACTATGATTTCCATCATAATCATAAGCAACAATTCTGAACATTGTTTCGCCTAGCTCCTCGGCGTCAAAGGTATGCTTCCAAACCCTTCTGCCGTCTTCATCTACAGTATAATCTGTAATCTCAACGCCGTCAACAGTAATCTTTTCAACCTCAGGCTCTGTTTTAATAACAATTTCGCCCTTACCGTCCTCGATATAAACTGTTTCGGGAGTTTCGATATCAATGTTTTCAGGAGCAATGGGGTCAACAGGATCAGCCATTGCTCTTTCCATAGCGGAATATGCAAGTACTGAAGACTGTTCATCCATAAACAAGCTGAATTCTGCGACCTCTGCGCCGTTGTCAGCATTCTTATATCCCCATTTAACGGATGTAAGAGAAATTACAACATCTTCAGTAGATGTATTTGTAATTACGATGGGAGAAGCCGTTGTATTACCATTCCATTCAACTGCAGAATCTATTTTGTAGAACTGCTCAGTTGCACTCTTAAGCACAATGGTATCGGGCTTCTTATCAGTTGCATTCATAACGGAAACATAAGCATTGCCACTATTATTTAGAAGCTTCATACCGAGCTGAATGCTACCAATACTTTCAACATTAGCTGCTGAAATATTGAAGGCAATTGCCTGACCCCTTGCAAGATAAACCTCGTTCTTAGGACCAACTGCCTTATAATCAAACTTCTCGTCGGTGTTACCTGCGCTACCGTCAAAGAAGAGTGAGCCATCCAAGCTTGGATTCACACCACTGATGATATCCTTCCAGTCATTTGAAGCGATGATTGTATCTCTGAGCTCAAGGTAGTTGGGAGCATATTCACCGTCTGCCATATAAGCCTCGTTAGCAGTTGCATTATTCTTGCCCATGGGGTCAAAGATTCTTACAGCGTCAACATAAATGCCGTAATGACCTTCCTTGTTAACATCGAAGCCACTACTGTACATGGGCTTAATAACCACCTTATATGTTCCGTAGCCATCAACACCGTAGGTTGTGTCTATATTACGCATACTGAAAACAGGAACCTGGAAAAGAGCGTTGGGGTTAGTAACCTTACCATCCCCATCTCTTACAGGAGGAATGGGATTATAAGCGCCGTCTTTATACTCGTAACCATAATAAGTGTTTACAATATAGTTCTTGTAATGCTTAGTTTCGTCGTTTAAATCGCCGTCACCGTCAGTATCCTTGTAAATATATACACGGATTGTACCTGCTGTATTGTCTGTAACACTGAAGAGGTCGAAGCCTGTACCTGTAAATGTGAATTCAGCAGAGGGCTCATGACCAACCGCACCCTTATCAACATCTACAAACATTGCGCTGCCCATCGAATAGGTTGTGCTTGAATCGTAGGCATCGTCTGTACCGTAAACATTGTTAGCATCAGCATCTTCAATTGTAAAGGTACCGGGTCTGTCCTCAGACTGAACCATATTTTCGATGGGGTCACCAACCTGCTCCCATTTATATGCTTCAAGGTCACTATCTTTGAAGAGCATAAATGACTCTTCAAAATAGAGGCTTGTTGCGGGGATTACGGTTACAGTTGTGTAATAGTATTTGCCGTCATTTGTTTTAAATTCGTAGTAGAAGGTTTCTTCCTCGGTAAAGTTTGTTGAAGCGGGAGTATAAACAATCTTACCATCTACAATTTTTGCAGTACCGTTTTCAAGCTCAAGCTCGGTAGCTACATCTGTAAGCTTGCTTGATGTGTAACCATCTGTATTTATTATAACATCAGATTCAACACCCTTACCAATAGCAAAAAGTGTACCGTTTGCTGCCTTGGGGTCGTTTGCAAGTATGTTGATTTTTACAGGAAGACCGAAGTCAACAACAACTGTATCATCAACAACCCATTCATCTAACTTCCAAACAGCGTGAAGAATAACCTCTTGCTTTGTTTCATTAACGTACTGTGAAGGAATCTCACCTACGTAGAACTCCTCACCAGGAAGGAAATTAGGTTCTGTTGCATCAGGCTCAAGTGCCCAACCGAGGAATACATGTCTTTCCCATGAGAGTGTTGAATCATCAGGAAGAATGTGAGCCTGTGAACGTGGATTATATGTATGGTCAACTGTACCCCTACCACCATTTGCAGAATAGTATACAGAATAGTTTCTCTCCCATACAGCATAAAGAGTTACCTGATTTTTGTTATCTATATAATCATGAGCATCTTCAACTGTGATTTCCTCGCCCACCTTGAAATCGGCAGTTGTAGCATCGTCATTAAATGACCAACCCAAGAGTGTATGGTTATCTCTTGCAAAGTCACCGGGAAGCTTAGCAGGCTGATTCAAGCTAAGTGTAGCAGAAGATGTTGAACCTGCACCACCATTACCATTGAATTTAACGGTGTAGTGAACCTCATCCCACTGTGAGTAAACTGTAAGGTGTTCGGTAGCACTGTTAGCACCTGTAACTGTACTTCCGTTGATATCCTTCCAGCCTGTGAAGACGTAACCGGGTCTTACAGGAGTTATCAAAGAGCCGTAGGAAGTGTACTCTTTATGAGTGCTTTCTGTTTTAGAGTACTGAGCATCCTCATAGTAATGTGCAGAATCAATAAGCTTAATATTATAGAAGGTTGATTCAACAGGACTGCTGCTTGTGTTACCGAAACGGAAGCCGGCCTTAACAGTGTTAGGACCTGTAGTGAACTTAATTACATAGTGGTAAGTACCAGCACCATTAGTATAGTTACCCCACCATGAATTCTTCTCAGTTTTTGAAGTCCATTCGCCATCATTAACCTTGACAGACATATTTGTGGGAATATCTGCATTGCCACCACTGCTATTGTAGAAGAACATAAATGCCTGAGCATTCAAGCTTGTTGTAACGTCATATTCAAACACGTATTCTGTGTTGGGCTTAAGCTCAACGTTGTAATAACTGCTACCTGAACCATATTCTGTATATGCCTCGT
The DNA here is from genome assembly GCA_045631405.1 of Acutalibacteraceae bacterium. Taxonomy (GTDB): domain Bacteria; phylum Bacillota; class Clostridia; order Oscillospirales; family Acutalibacteraceae; genus DTU089. Next base: position 63,029 of record JAZQUT010000009.1, read on the forward strand.
TAGCACCAGAAAGTGTATCGTTCACAACTGTGATAGTACCATTAAGATATGAAGCTGTACCGTAGTTACCAACAACCTTCATGCTGTTAGCAAACTGTGCGTATTCAAAAGCACTGAAAAGGTTATCATACTTCAATGCATAATAAACGTCAGCCTTTTCTGCCATTGATTCGTAAAGCTCTCGGCTTGTCTTATCAATCTCTTCTTGTGTTGCCGCTGGGTCACCGAGAACAGTAGCAGCCTTCATAAGTGCGTCATTGAATTCTGCAGAGCCATCAGTAATATTGTAACCGGAAACAACTCTTTCACGAAGAGTACTCTTATCAGTTACAGTACAAAGAACTGATGTTGCTGCATTTGAATATTCTCTTTCTTGATATGCCCAGAAATCCTGAATAGCTTGGCCTTTATTCAATACATGAATATACTTACCATCAATATCTGAAACGTTGTAAGAAGGTATAATAGTAAATCTTTCAGGTAAAGAGTGACTTTCTGCAAAGTTTGTGAAATATCTTTCCTGAGTCCAATCACTTCCCGGTACTGCAGACATATCTGTGGTTTCAAATGCTTTTTCTGTACCCAAGGTGTAGTAGTTAGCATAAGTATGGAAAGAGTCTTTTTTCCAGCCACCTCTTCTCAACGCATCATAACCTATCTTAAGGTTAGGAATCTGGTTTGTGTTTGTGTAACGTGATTTATCTACAGTTAACAAACCAAGGTAGCTTTTTGCAAATGAGTCATCATTACCGTCTGTTGCAGCCTGAACAACGTAGGCATTTTCGTACCTTGTGTTTTCTGCTGGGTATTCAACAACAACGTTGATTAAATCATTAGCAGTTTCACCTGTGCTGTTTGTTGGAGGATTCTGATTATATAACGGGTCTTGCTTGAAATAACCGGCAGCACTCTTATCGGCATGGAATGTACCTATCGGAGACCATTTTGCGTGATCAACTCCGTTTGCACCGGTAATCCAAGAGATAATCTCGTTCTGAGAGTTATCAACCTGACGTGCTTCTGCAGTTGCACCGACAGTGCGCTGGGGAGCGTACATTACAGTATAGAATGTATATATTTGCTTACTTACACCATCGTTCATGGTAACAGTAATTTCCCACTTTGCAGTAGTCTTTTCACCGGGCTGAAGTCCTGCTCCGCTGAAGCGTAAGCTGTAGCCGCCATCATTTTCGAACACACCATTACTATCAAAATTAAATGATGTTGATTCGCTTACAGCAGCGCCTGCTGATGTGTAAAGATTGATATCGTTGGATGGGTCTGTTGCGTTTGAAACGCTAACTGTGAAGCTTTTTGCGCCAACAACACGAAGACCGAAATACATATCATCCACGCGTTCAGCAACTGTTTTTATATTATAAGAATCATCCGGATTCATTACGTTGTTTACATAAACCTGCCCAACAGTTGAAGCACCGTTCACAGGAGCCATATAAACAGTTTCGGGAATTGCGATTCTTGTTTTGTTTTGCTCTGCGCCAACGTTGAAGGTGGTTTTAAGAGTTCTTGTTACAGGATTACCTGCAAAATCCTCACCTGTAACGGTAAGTATAACGTCAACGTAGCCTGTTTTACCCTTATAGGTAAGAAGACCATTCTCGTCAATAGTTGCAATAGTTGTATCACTTACTGACCACTCAACCTCATAACCAGAAGCAAGGCCACGGATATAACGTAAAATCTGCTCAGTATCACCGGCATTAACATCGTAACGATACTGCATTACACGTGTAATATCTACTGAACCAAAATCATCCTGCTTGCGGATTTCGGTAATTACCGGGGTATTGTCCTCAACAGGTGTATCGGGTTCATCGGTTCGCTCTACTAGAGCATATAAGTACAAATCAGTACCTGCACTACTTATATAACAACGGTATTGATTATTTGCATTATCAATAAAGAACTCATTACTACCGTCGCTGATTTTTAACCTATTATTAGAATACTTAAAGAGATAGTAACTATCATCATATGCTCCTGCTTCTGCAATATTAGCTGTACGAGTTCCGCTTTTTGAACCAACAAGATATTTGTCGTCCTCCGTTTTAAGCTTTACATAGCCATCGGTTCCGGATTCAACTGCCTCAAAAACAAGAATACTATCTGAAGGATTAGCAATATATTTGCCCACTGAGGCACTCTCTACAACAACATCATCACCCTTAATCCTTGAATCATAGGTAAGGTTAGATACCGCTTTAGCAGCACCATCCACATTGCTGTTTGCAATTACGTACTTATTACCTAACACAAAATTATCAGCAAGCACATAAACATCACCATCTGGCAACTTTTCTTCATCAGATGAGTTTTGCACAGGCTCTTCGTAGAGAGTAATAAAGCTCCTGTTTGTAGAGTCGGTACTTGTTGTTAACTGATTCATGTAGTAATAGCCACCACTAGATGACTTATCAACATTACCAATACCATAAACTGAAGAGTCAGAACGATCTACTATCTGCTTAGATTGAATCATACCATACTGGCTATTATAAGAGAGCAACACTGTCTCCTCTACATAATCAAGCGATGAACTTTCGAGATGGTCAGATGCATCTTGCTTTAAAAGAACACCATTCTTGTTCTTGTTAGATGAAGCAGTAGACCTACTTGCAAACATATATTTAGTTGTTTTCGCACTACCTGCTCCAGTTACGTTTATCAAATAAACATAACCTGGTATATCGCTATCTACACATTCCCATATAACATTTGGGTTAGTTGTTGTTACATATTCACCAACATTATCTGTTTGGGGAGCGTCTATTGTTTCACAAAGAAGTCTAACATGTGCATCATTCTTGTTTTCATTAGAAATTGCTACATTAAGACCATCATCAGCAATTGCGTGAAAAACATATCTTCTACCGGGAACAAGCCTTGTTGTTTTGTAGAAAGCATTTTCTGTATAAACTGTCTCAAAGGGGTCAACGTATCCAACACCACCAATAACATCAAATACAACTGTGGTTGTAGCAACAGGGTATGCACCTGTGCTATCCTGCACCTGTGATGTTGCGGTAAGTGTTATTGTAACCTTACCCTCTTTACCTGTATAGGTAATCTTACCATTATTCTGGTCAATTGTTGCAATCAAAGCATTATTCGAGGACCACTCAAATGATACCTTGCTATCATCAGGGAAGTGTTCTGCAGCAGGAAGAAGCTGTTCTGTCTGGAAGGGACAGATTTCTGTTCTTTCTACTGTTTCACCAAGAACCTCAAAACGAGAGGTAATAACTGCTTTAGGCTTTGAAGCAATTTCCTCGAAGAAATAAAGCTTTGCTTCTGACTCAGTTGATGTACCGAGGAACTCAGCACTACGCACTCTCAGATAGGTTTTGGTCTGCTCGCCCAACTTAACATCTGTATATGCAAACTGGTTTGAAAGCTTACCGTTGCCTTCATAGGTCCACTTATACTGCTCTGTGTTTGTTGCATAGGATGCACTCGTAAACACATTACTAATAAGTGAATTATAGCTATCATATGTACCATCTGTATTAGCGTAAATGTATTTTCCGTTATCTTCACTCTTAAGATAGAAGGCAGAGCCGCCTGCTGACTCTGTTGACCATACAACCTCGTTAAGCTGTTCGGGAATTTCTATGTATGATGCCCCATCCTCTACAGTAACGTTAAGTCTGTCAGCAAGGAGCTTTGTATAAGTTATTTCAAAGCTTGAAATAGCGTTAGCAAAGCTGCCAGCATCTGTTTTGTTTACAATAACATATTTTTTGCCGGGAACTACGTTTTCGGTATATTTGAACAAGCGTGTTGTTTCTGCGGTAAGATGGGCAGAAAGTGTAAATGATGCAGTAACTGTTTTGCCATTAACAGCGTCAGTTGCTGTGTAGGTGATTACTGTTTCACCCTCAACACCCTTAAAGGTAACAACGCCATTGCTGTCAATTGTTGCAACGTTAGTGTTTGATGAAGTCCATGCTTCACTACCAAGCTGCTGAATGTTTACATAATCGCTTTCAAGCTGGAACTGTCTGCCGTTAACTGCAAGGTAAACAATTTCTGTTTTACCGTTTACAACCTCGCCTGCAAACTCAATGTTCACGTATGGGTCTAACGGTACCTGCTCAAAAATTATAGTTTCCCTACCGGTACCACTTGTTATAGAACCTATACCATTACTTCTGGTGTACCATTTTAAGCCCTCAGTTGTTTGTAATATATTGTTAGAATACTGCCATATACCGTTACTCTGCTTTGCCTTGGTAAGCTCAAAATAACCAAGGGCGGTTTCTTCACCTGCATCATTTGTACCGGTTGCATAAGCTGCCAAATACAAGCCGCTATCTGCATTCTGCAAATAAACCTGATTGTCACTTGTAGCCTTTACCGCGGTCCAAACAAATGATTCATCATTTAATTGTATGCTATAGCTGCCAGCAGAGCCTTCAAAGGCTGTAGGTGTACCACTTAAAGCAACAACTTCATTGTGTGTTGCTGTTCTGTCGCTGTAAATAGCTTTATCACTGTTATAATCACTTGCTATAACGTATGATTTACCAGCGGTAATAGTGTTTGTTTGTACGTACTTATATTCAACCTTTTTCTCGGTGCTTACAACAAGCTTAACCTGAGCTGAATAAGTAGTGCCTTCGTCACCAACTGTGTTGTCAGTAACTGTATATGTGATATTGGCTGTACCTGTGCCTACAAAGGTAACAAGACCAAACTGGTTAACCTTTGCAACGTTTGTATTGGAGGAATCCCAGGAGGTTGATGCGTTTTCAGTAAGACCCTTATAGCTACCAGAAAGGGCAACCGTGTCACCAAGGTCAATCTGGTAATATTCAAGCTCTCTGCCATCCACCTGCTCTTTTACGCGATAAATAGCAGCGCCTGAAGTAGAACCGGTGTTCTCTGTAACAACTACATCATAGTTATAGATTGCTGTTTTAGTGGAATCGCCTCTTTCAGTTACCTTAACCTTAATGGTTGCTGTTCCTGCGGCGTTATACATGATTTTTGCAACCTTGTCACTACCGCTGATTTTTGCAACACCCTCGTTGGATGAGGTCCATGTAAATGCTGGGTCTTCAAAGCCTGAAGCAATTGCAACAACGCCTGTTGCAGAGCCTACTGTAGCCTCATTGTAAGCGTCCACATAAACAGAGGGTGAATCGGTTTTCATGTTTCTGTCAATAATCTTTGCTTCATTATATTGACCTGCAGTAGAATACCTTGTTGCCACAATTTTATCGGGGCATATTTCAAAGGTATTCATTGTAAGTGTATTATCAACCACATTGTTTGAATAACCCACGTAACCATAGTTCATATATGTGAAATTGAGTGTTTCATCGGTATATGATGTTGCACTTGGTGTTTGGGTATAGTCAGCAATGCGGATTGTTTCACCCTTACCGATATAGTTAACAGAACCGCCTATATAATCATCATAATCACCTGAATGGTTATGACCAAAAAGGAATACAATATCAAATATTTTTGCGTTCTCGTTAATGACATCGAAAAGAACTCTACCATAAAGAGTTTCGTTCCAGCCTGTGCTTACAACATTTCCATTTGCATCCTTATTATTGGCCTTGGGGTTACGTGCATTGTGGTGCAACGGAATATGAGTTGCAATGAAAATCGGTCTGGTTTCACCCTCTGCCTTAAGTTCATTAAAATAAGCTTCAAGATTTTGGGCTGTATCCATTGTTTTGTTTTTTGCAGCTGTTCCGCCTGTACCTGCAGGATAATCGGAATTGTTTATAACGTAAACAATGTAATCCTCATATTCGTGAGGGCCTGTTTTATCAATAACACTGGGGTCATTAATATCATGGTTACCCTGAATACCTACGATATTCTTTTTGTTGAAATATGGGTAAGCACTTGTAATTACACTTTCAACCCTGCGGTATGCAGTAGGTGTATCGTGTTCATTTGCATAGGAGCCATCATAGTCACCACCAAGAATAAAGCCATCAGGCTCATTTACGCCGGCTGCTTTTGCTTTTTGAAGCATGGTGCTAAAGGTTTCCTCATGCAGGTTACCTGACCTACCATCCTGAAAGTCAGATGCGGTAATAACTGTTGCATAAGCGCCATTGGCATTAGATGCTGCCGCACTTGAAGTAACACCAAGCACAGAAGACATTGGTGATACAACAGAGAACACCATTACCATTGCAAGAAGCAATGATAAAGCCTTCTTTCCTTTCAAGAATTTTGTGTGGTTTTTCATTTTTCATCAACCTCCGAAGTTATATGTAATGAAATTATTTATTTATTAAAGTAAATTCGCCCAAAATCGGCGTTTTTTCGCCCTGTTTTTTGACATTTTTGTGCATTTTAGAATGACGCAAATACGCATAAGGGGACACTTTACCATAATAAGGGTATACTAGCATATAGTAACTCTAAACCCGCGTTTTGTCAAGGGGTAAAAAGCGAATAAAAAGTAATAAAATTTAATTATTATAAACCGACAAAATAACGATAATCTGACGGATTTTTCTATTGCTTTCCAACGACTTTTTTAACCCGTTTTTTGCTGTGGCTTGCGAAGCCTGTCTTGACCCCTCTTCGGAGATAAAAAAAGAAAGGGCATCAAGCCCTTTCTCGTAATTTCAATGTTCCGTTTTCCTGAATTTCGTATATTCTCTGACAGAAATTCAGAATGCTCGGACGGTGGGTTGTTATAATGCAGGTGCGCTTTCCGTCCGATTCCATAAGAGCTTTGAGAACCCTTTCCTCTGTATCGCTGTCAAGGGCTGATGTTGCCTCGTCCATAATAAGCAGAGGAGCATCACAGAGAACTGCTCTTGCAATAGAAAGCCTTTGCACCTGACCCTCGGAGAAATTGACTCCTCTTTCCCCTACCATTGTTTCCATACCCAATGGCAACGCCTCAACAAAATCAAGGGCATCTGCAACCTGCAGGGCGTTTTTCAGCTCCTCATCCGTTGCATTAGGATTAACTATTCTGAGGTTTTCTGCAATTGTTCCTGTGAAAATTGCGTTCTCCTGAGGAACATATGAGCAAAGCTGTCTTGTGGATGGAGAAACATCAATTTCATCACCATCTGCCAAAGTCACCTTTAAGCTTCCTTGCGATTTTTCAACAAGTCCCAAAAGAAGCCTTAAAATTGTTGTTTTCCCCTCTCCGGAGGGGCCAACAAGGGCAATTGTTTCACCGGGATCAGCAAAAAAGCTGATATCATTCAGAACATTTCTGTCACCGTCTGCATAGCGATATGTAACACCCTCTGCAGCTACGCTTACGCCCTTTTCCTTGGCAATTGAAAGCTTAGCTTTAACCCTTTCGAAGCCCTCTGAATTCTCCTTCGGAAGCTCCGTTATTTCCTTGACTCTTCCTGCTGCAGTTGCTGTGGAAATAATGCTGGGAATCGTTGATACTATTGAAGAAAAAGAGGATGTCAGGCTTCCTGAAAGCTGCAAAAACAATGTCATTGTACCGAAGGTTATTGCTCCGGACCAAAGCCTGTAAACACCCCAGCCATAGCAGGAATAAGCCACCACAAGACCGATGAAAGAAAGCACAAGAGTTGTGAGAATTGTGAACTTATCATGGGCTAATCTCATGCTGCGATAGCTCTTCAGAAGCCCCTTGAATTTCTGTGAATATTCTGCTGTTAAACCGAACGCTTTAACGGTCTGAAGATTCTGAACAGACTCCTCGCTGAAGGACAAAACCTTACCATTCATTTCTCGGCTCTGAAGGTTGTATTTTCGCATCATTTTTGTCATAAATCTTGACGAAAAGAACAAAATCGGCGCACTCATAAGCGCAAGAAATGCAAGCGTTACATCATAATAAAGAACTATTCCGAGACAACCAAAAAACTGCAAAAGCTTGGTGAAAAGTCCGGGTAAAAATGATATTACACTTCCCGAAACCGACCCAACATCTCCCTCAAGTCTGTTGATAAGATCACCCGAGTGATATTTGTTGATATTCTCCCAATTTGCAGTTGTCATGCTCTCATAAATCTGCGCTCGGATTTCGTTGCTGACACGGGTTCCAACCCTTGAAGATACAAGGGATCCGACTGCATTGACAACAATCTGAAAAACAGCAAGACCGATTACCATTGCTGCCGTTGAGACAATGGTTTCATTGTTGTGATTTACGACTGCATCTATAAGATATTTCGAAGCTATACTAGCACCAAAGCCCATAGCAATGCCGACCACACCCATTATGGTGTAGCCAACAATTTCAAGCTTATAACGACTCATTATTTTCAGAAGCCATTTCCATTCTGAGCCGATATTTTTAAAAAGTGTGCTGTATTCGCTTGCTTTTTTCATTAAATAAATCTTCTCCGTTTTTGTAAAAAAATCGTGTTCTTGATATATATTCTCCGTTGATATTAGCACAGTTTCAAAAAAATAGCAACTTAATGTTTTTTTACCATCCATCTCACCTCTGAAAGCCATCAAAAAATGCAAAAAAACACATATTTATTGATGAAAATTACTTGCACTCGAACGCAGGTTATGATAGAATGAATAATGTATTATTATAAAATGTCGTATTATGTCATTTAGGAGAGATTTTATGCGAATAATGAGAATTTCTGTAATAGTTCTTTTTATTCTTACTTTGGTGGTCTTTTTCGGTGCATTTGTTTTCCAGAAGGAAAATGAAGACAACACCCTGCCTGTAATCGAAATGAAAAGCGATTTCATCGAGGTAAGCTGCGATGCAAAAAACAAAGATTTCCTCAAAGGGATTAAAGCAACTGATGAAAAGGACGGAGATTTAACAAACGAGGTTATTGTTGAATCAATCTCAAGATTTATCGAACCCGGTGTTTGCGAGGTTAAATATGCCGTTTGTGACAGCGATAACCATGTGGCTCACGCTACAAGAAAGGTTCGCTTTGTGGATTACAAGGCTCCCCGATTCAAATTATCAGACAGCTTATGCTTCTCCCTTTATGAAACCACAAATCTTGCGTCATGCATCCGTGCTATCGACAGCATCGAGGGAGACATTTCAGAAAATCTCGTTATAACCAGTCCTGATTACAACTCATCTATAGCAGGTATCTTTTCCTTAGAGCTTTCCGTTTCTAACAAAAAGGGAGATACCTCCACCCTTACCCTTCCGTTAATTATGGAGGACCGTAGCCTTTCTGCTCCGGTAATCAAGCTCAAGGATTATCTGATTTATCTTGATAAAAACGAGAAGGTTGATTTTGAGGATTACATCGTCAAGGCAACCGACAGAAACGACAATAATTTAACTGACGAAATTGAAATAGACGATAATGTAAACTTCAAAAAAAGTGGCACCTACTCTGTTCATTATTTCGTTACTGACAACGCAGGCGCAAAAGGACATGCCGTACTCAATGTTGTGGTAGAGTAAGCTCACCAAAGATCCACAAAAAATGCAGGTGCTCCTAAAGCAACCAGACTAATCTCAGGAGATTAAATTTCTATGAACAGAAGCAAAATTTCACTTGATTATTATAGCATCCTGAAGGACCTGATAAAAAACTGCTGGGTAGTTTTTTTGAGCCTTCTGATAGGTGTTATGGGTATATATATCGCAGAAAAAAGCATCTACACGGCAGAATACACCTCAACAGCGACTGTTGTTGTTAATGTGAAGGGCTCCTCTTCCTCTTCTGCTATGTACAACGCCTCCTCTGAAATGGCACAAGTTTTCTCAAAGATTTTTTCCGAGCCTGCTATGAAAAAGGCTGCAGCAGAAAACCTTGAGCTCAAAAAATTTGACGGCCGCGTGTCAGCTGCTGTTTTAACTGACACAAACTTCGTAAACATCAGCGTTGTTTCCGACAGTCCTCGCAAATCATACGAGCTTCTCAACTCCATCCTGGAGGTTTACCCTGATATTTCCGAAGAAATTTTTAAAAATTCAGTAATTACTATTCTGAAGCACCCCTCAATGCCCTCTTCTCCCTCAAGCGTCGGGCTGCAGCACAGCAAGTTGAACACCTTGTTGTTGGTTGCTCTCATAAGCATCGGCGCAATTGTCGCTTTATCTGTTTTCAGAGACACGGTCAAAAATGAAAAGATTTTCAGTGACAAGGTAAATGGAAAGCTTTTAGGAAGCATTCCTCACGAAATCAAAGCAAGCTCAATAAAAAACCTGCTTTCCAGAAAGAAAAAGGGATTACTTATTGACAGAAACGCCTTTGTAAGTACAAGGTTTGTTGAAGCCTTTAACAGAATTGTTGCAAAAATCGAGCACCACAAATTAAAGGATGGCTCAAAGGTTTTCGCAATTACAAGCTTTGCAGAAAACGAAGGTAAATCAACCGTTTCCTCCAACCTTGCTCTTTCTCTTGCGCGCAAGGGCAACCGTGTTCTTCTGATTGATATGGATGGTAAAAAGCCTGCCATATATAAAATTTTCAATTGCTCCTATATTGAGAATGCTGAATTGGGCGCACTCTTAAACGGCGAGGTTTCAAGTGGCGATTATAAAATGAGACGATACAAAAAAACCAGTCTCTACTTAGCTCTTAACACCAAAGCTTATGCCAACAGTCACAAATGGATTGAAACCGGTATGGCTAAAAAGACCATCAAATCCCTGAAGGGAATGGTGGATTATATCATAATCGACACTGCACCTATTTCCGTTGACTCCTCTGTGCATGAAATTATTAAAATTGCAGATAAGAGCATCCTTGTAGTTAAGACTGATACTGTTGAAACCACAACAATTAACGATGCAATTACTACAATTACAGATATGGGCGACAATTTTGCAGGATGTATTCTGAACCAGACTCACCCTGATATGATTGTGTCATCATTTACCGGTGTCGGAGATGATGCCAAATATTCTCGCAGACACAGATTTTAAAAACGTTAACAATTATTTTTGATTCAATAAAGGAAGATTCCAAGAATGAGTATGAACGATAAGGGATTACAATTTAACAAAGAGGATACCGTACCTTTTTATTTCAGTGACTTTTGTCGTGGCTTTAAAAAGTTCTGGTGGATTATCGTAATCGCTTGTGTGGCTTGCTGCACATTTACTGTTTACAGATACCACAAAAGCTACACTCCAATGTACAAGACTGAAGCTACCTTTACAGTAAGCACACAGGACAGAGTTTCTGCCATAAGCGGAATAACCTCGTATAATTTCTATTATGAAGCTTCGACAGCGTCTCAACTGTCTTCAACCTTCCCATATATTTTGAAAAGTAATCTGTTGCAGGAGGCTGTGGCTAATGATCTGGATTTATCCTATCTCCCCGTCAGCCTGACAGCATCATCAGTTTCAGGATCAAATATGTTCACCTTAACCTGTACAGGCAGTGATCCTCAATTAACCTATGATGCTCTTATCAGCACAATGGAGAATTATCCTGATATCGCAAGATATGTTGTTGGTAACATTAAATTCAACATTATCACAAGTCCTGTTTTACCTGCATCACCCTACAATGAGCCCACATATTTTGACGAAGTTTTCAAGGGTGTTGTTTACGGCTTGATTTTAGGCGTAGTTCTCTTGCTCTGCTATGCTGCTTTAAGAACCACAATCCGTACCAAAAAGGATATCAGAGCGCATCTTAACATTAAGTGCTTGGGTGTTATCCCACACATCATCACCAAAAACGCCAAAAAAGCAACTTTGCTTATTAACACTAAAATAAGCGATGCCCGATTCCCCGACAGCATCAGATCAATCCGAAGCGTTGTCAAAAAAATACTGAACGATGACACAAAGATTATCGCTGTTACAAGCACTGTTGCCGGCGAGGGTAAAACCACGCTTTGCACAAACTTAGCAATATCCTTTGCTGCGTTGAATAAAAAGGTGCTTCTTGTGGACTGTGATCTGAAAAAGCCAAGTATATTAAAAGCTCTTATGGCTTCCGAGGAGGATATTCAGTACACAACGGTTACAGATAAATATAAAATTGCATATATCGAAAAGCATAAAATCTATGTTTTGACTCTTATGTCTGATGACACAAACGAGCTTATTACAAATGACAATTTGACTAATATCTTCTCATCTGTAAAACCTGATTACGATTTAGTTCTTGTTGACACACCTCCTTGCAGCATTGTTTCTGATGCTATATTTGTAGCTCAGGCTTCAGATGGTGTTTTACATGTAATTTTACAGGATACTGCAAGAATTTCTAAAATCAAAGGCAGCTTAGACGCTTTGATGTCAACCGATACAGAAATTTTAGGCTGTGTTTTAAATGGTGCTCAGACAAGTGTTATGGGTTACGGCTACTACAAGTCTTACAACAAATACGGCTATTACAGAGGCTACGGCAAGTACGGAAAATACGGCAAGTACAGTTATACCAACGGCCGTGATTATGGCTATAACTTCCACTTTGAAGAGGACGATGAAGAAGCAACCAACTGATGTTAAGAAAAATATGTATCTACGAGGACGATTATGGAAACAAAGGTCAAAAACAATTCTAAGCCCGGTTATAAGAGCGTTTACAACAGAATATTTAAAAGGTGCCTGGACTTCACAATTGCCCTCGTTGCAATTATTGTGCTATTTCCTTTAATCTTGATTTTTTGCCTGGCAGTTCTGATTGATGATGGCTTTCCTCTTTTCTATACACCCTTAAGAGGTGGATATAACGAAAAACCATTTAAAATCATAAAATATCGCACTATGGTAAAAAATGCCGATAAAATCGGTGGGGGCACAACAGCTCTCAACGACCCTCGCATCACCAAGGTTGGTTCTATTTTGCGCAAGGTTAAGGCTGATGAAATTGTGCAAATCTTCAATGTATTGACCGGAACAATGAGCTTCGTTGGTCCCCGACCCGAATTGCTTCAATATACCGAGCAATATACAGAAGAGGAAAGCGTAATTCTCAAGGTCAGACCCGGTATCACCGACTATAGCTCATTGGAGTTTATAAATCTGGATGAAATAGTTGGTGGCGAAAATGCTGACGAAATGTACGAAAAGTATGTTTTAAAGAGAAAGAACCAACTCAGAATCAAGTATGCTGAGGAGGTTTCTCTGAAAACAGACTTTGTTATTTTATTCAAAACCCTTTGGTTTGTATTTGACAAACTCATAAGATTTTTTAAAAGCAAGAGGAATTCGTAAATGGAATATATAAAGCTTAAAAACACTGATATTTCCGTTTCAAGGCTATGTATGGGTGGTTGTCCCATGGGTGGCTACGGTTGGGGCTTTGTCAGCGAAAATGCAGTTATTGCAACTGTTCATCGAGCAATTGATGGTGGCATCAACTTCTTTGACACTGCTGATACCTATGGATTAGGACAATCTGAAAGAACACTTGCAAAAGCCCTCGAAGGCAGACGAGACAAGGTGGTTATTGCAACCAAATTTGGCGTGCGTAGTGGTAATGGTAAAACCTTTTACGATAACTCCCCTGAGTATATTGAAAAAGCTTTAAACGACAGCCTGAAAAGATTATCTACAGATTACATAGATTTATATCAAGTTCATTATCGCGATAAAACAACACCCTTAAATACTATCGTAGAGGTGTTGGAAAGATTCAAGGAGCAAGGAAAAATCCGTTGTTATGGTTTATCCAACATCCACGGCGAGGATTTCAAGGAGGTCGAGCCTTTCATAGGAAAGTTTGTTTCCTGCCAGAACGAATACTCTCTTGTTACCCGAGATAATGAATCCGACCTTATGGTAAACTGTAGTCAGCTTCAGCTTACACCTATGACATGGGGAAGCCTAGGACAAGGTGTTTTAACCGGTAAATATAGCATCAACTCCGGTTTTGGTGTTGATGACAGACGCAGCAGAGAGATTTATACGAACTTTCATGGTGAAAAGCTCAGAAAAAACATCGAAATTGTTGAGCAGATGAAGCCCATTGCAGAAAAAACGGGCATCAGCTTAGCAGCTTTAGCAGTAAGATTTATTCTTGACCATATTCCTGATTCTATAGCCTTGGTAGGTGCTAAAAATCCGACACAGATTGAAGGAACTATGACAGCTATGGATTTCAGACTTTCAGATGCCGAATTAGAGTTTTTAGAAAAGCTATACACAATTTAACTTAAAAACCAATTTTTCAAAATTATATCTTAACTTCAGAATGGTGGAATAACATGAAGTATAGTAGTGAACAATTAGCCTGGTTAATACGCAGGCATGCAGTTGAGCTCACCCATAGATCCGGTGGCTCTCACATTGGCTCAATTTTATCTGTTGCAGATATTATTGCCGTGTTGTATGCTGACGTATTAAACTATGATGTAACAAACACCAAATGGGATGGTCGCGACCGTTTTGTTTTAAGCAAGGGTCATGCAGGGCTGTCTCTTTATACCACTTTGGCTGAAGCAGGCTTTTTTGATAAGAGTGAGCTTGACACCTACTATCAGAACGGCAGCAGACTCTCCGGACATGTTTCCCACTATGTTCCAGGCGTTGACTTTTCCACCGGTTCGCTTGGACACGGCTTGTCTGCCGGTACTGGTATGGCATACGCCTTAAAGAAAAAAGGCAATCCAGCAAAGGTATATGTTGTTCTAGGTGACGGAGAATGTGATGAAGGCTCTGTCTGGGAGGCTATGCTTTTTGCTAATCATTATAATTTAGACAATATCGTGGCTATCGTTGACCACAACAAAATGCAAAGCATGGATTTTTGTGAAAAGACAATTTCCAAAGGCTCATTGGTAGATAAATGGAAGGCCTTCGGTTGGAATGTTATTGATATTAATGGTAACGATCACCAACAGTTAAAAGAAGCCTTTTCTCAGCCCTCTGAAAACAAAAAACCAACTGTAATTATCGCTAACACAATTAAGGGATATGGCATCCCTTTTATGGAGAACGATATTTTATGGCATTACAGATTCCCCCACGATGGTTGGGAATACGATACAGCTGTAACAGAGCTTCATAAAATCAAGCCTGATGGTGTTGAAGATGCTTACACACCACATGGTATTGAAAACCCTGTTATGCCAACAGAAGATGATGATATTTATAATGACCATACTACATCAGCTACTTGGAAGCCAACATGGATGAACGAAAGGGAGGACAACTGAATGCGCGATACATTTATCAAAGCCCTTTGTTCTATTTGTGATGAAAACAAGGATGTGGAGCTTATTACAGGTGATTTAGGTTTCGGTGTTTTAAAGCCTTTTTTTGAGCAACACCCTGATCAATTCACCAATGCAGGCATAGCAGAGCAGAATATGACCTCTGTAGCTGCGGGAATGGCCCTTGAAGGAAAAACAGTTTTTACATATTCAATAGGTAATTTCCCCACCTTGCGTTGTCTTGAGCAAATCAGAAACGACTGTGCATACCATAATGCCAATGTTAAGATTGTCTGCGTTGGTGGTGGCTTTGTCTATGGCTCTCTCGGTATGAGTCATCACGCTACAGAAGATATTTCTGTGATGCGTTCAATTCCCAATGTTTCTGTTTTTTGTCCCGGTGATGCACTTGAAGCAGCTGCTGTTACAAAAGCTATTGCGAAATATCCCGGAACCTGTTATTTAAGACTGGGCAGAGGTGGCGAAAAGCCTATGCATCAATCTCTTGAAAACTACGAAATCGGCAAGGCTATACCAATCAAGGATGGTAGATATGTTGCCATATTAATTTCCGGCGCTATATACGAAGAGGTTGAAAAGGCACTGGATATTTTAGCAGAAAACGGTATTACACCCTCTGTATACTCCTTTCCAACCGTAAAGCCTATAGATGAAGAGGCTATAAAAAAATGCGCAGAGTCACACACAATAATTGTAACCTGCGAGGAAAACAACATTATGGGTGGCTTTGGCAGTGCTGTCAGCGAGGTTATGGCTGATAACGGCCTGAACAGCAGACTCATAAGAATCGGCATAGACGATACATTTTGTGGCATCGTCGGAGAGCAGACATATCTTCGCGATTTTTATGGAATAAGCGGAAAGAAAATCGCAGAAAAAATAATTGAGGCTATGAAATAAATGAAAAAAATATTATTAACCTGCACAGATTTAATGGCGATTCAATTTTTTACCGAGCACATTAAATACTGGCACGATCAGGACTATTGGGTTGACCTGGCTTGTTCTCCTGTTGGTCATAGAGTCAATGAGCTGATTGAATTCTTTGGTTCCATTGAAAACACCTCAATTAAAACGGTTGATTTAGAAAGAAGCCCCTTTAAATTGTCAAATCTGAAGGGTTTCCTGCAATTAATAAAAATTGCAAAAAAAGAGCATTATGATATTGTTGTTACTAACGAGCCTGTAATGGGTCTTTTAACAAGATTAGCATTTGCAAATAAAAAAGAAACAAAAGTTACCTATATTGCTCATGGCTTTCATTTCTATAAAGGTGGTTCAAAATTAAACAATTTAATTTACCACACCATTGAGCGCTTCGCATCACATTTTACAGATACACTTGTCACTATAAACCAAGAGGATTTTGAGGCTGCAAAAAAACTTAAATTAAAGAAAAACGGAACGGTTCAATATATTCCCGGTATAGGAGTAAGCACCTCAAAGTTTTACAAATCCACAGAAGAAGAACGTATAGAAATCCGTAACGATCTTGGATTATCTGATGATGATTTTGTGATTGCAGTTATCGGTGAATTGAACGATAACAAAAATCAGGAGACTATAATCCGTGCTATTGCTACACTTACGAGCGAATGCCCCAACTTAAAGACTTTGTTTATGGGCATAGGCGAAAAAGCTGAACATCTTAAGAATTTATGTTGCGAGTTGGATATTGATAACAGTGTTCGTTTCTTGGGATACAGACATGACGTAAACAGAATTTTATCTGTTTGTGACTTGGGTGCTTCTGCCAGTCTGAGAGAAGGACTAGGTCTGAATATAATAGAAGAAATGGCATCAGGACTACCAGTTATTGCTTCTGAAAACAGAGGTCATAGAGATATCGTAACCGAAGATAGTGGTATCTTATTGCAAGAAAATACCGTAGAGAAATTCGCAAAGGCTTTTGCAGAATTATATAAATCACCCGAAACATGCAAAGCAATTTCAAAAAACAACCTGGAGCTTTGCAAAAAGTTTGATATTGAAGCTATAAAATTATCGTTGTTGAATATAATTGAAGGTTAAGAATAAATGAAATATTCAGTAATTATTCCTGCCTATAACGCAGAGAAAACCATAAGAAGATGTATAGATTCTATCACCTCACAAAACAGAGCTGATGTTGAGATTATTGTTGTTAATGATGGGTCAACTGATGGAACTGATATCATTTGCAAGGATTTACAAGCAAAACACAGCAGCATTATATATATTTCCAAGGATAATGGTGGCGTTTCATCTGCCAGAAATGCAGGACTTTCAATAGCAAACAGTGAGTTTGTTATGTTTGTTGATAGTGACGACTACATTTACAACAAATGCTTTGACATCGTTGATAAATACATAGGCAGTAATGCTGATTTTTATCAGTTCGGTTTTACAATTGTATCACACGATTCTGTTAAAGAAGAGCGTGAATTTTCTGAGTGCCACACTAACACCCCTACCGATAAGGAAGTTTTTATCAGCAACGGTGTAATTACACGCTCAATCAATTCTCCCTGCGCAAAAATTTTCAAACGAAAAATCATAAATGAAAAAGGCTTAAGATTCCGCGAAAACTTGAGCACAGGCGAGGATTTAACCTTTGTTTTTACATTTCTGCTTGCAGCCGATAAAATCGAAAGAACAACTGACAAGATCTATTTTGCTGATATCAGTAATGAGGATTCTCTTTCCAGAAAATACCGAGCAGACCTTCCCGAACAATTACTGGGCGTATATGACAATATGATTAAAGCTTTACATGATGGTAAAACAGAAAATGGAGCTATAAATAATGCCTTGGCTTGGCTTTTTTATAGAAATGCCTACTCCGTTGCCAAGGACATTTCAAATGGCAAATTCTCTTTCCTTGAACGAAGAGAAAAGCTAAAAGCAATGTGCAACTTGTTTAACAGCAAAAAAGTCGCTCCTGTAGGGATAAAATGCAAAGTCATAGCAATCCCAATAAGATTTAGGCTTATTGGATTAATCGACACTGCTTTCCAAGCAATTAATAAATTGAAATAATAGGAAACATTATGAGAGTTTTAGAAATTGCAGCTTCTTTAAAAATAGGTGGAGCTGAAAAAATAGCACGAAATATAGGCTATTACAGTGATTCTGATAATTATCAAATAGACTATATTGTTTTTGGTGATGAAATCGGCGAATATGAACAGGATTTGCAAGAAAAAGGCTGTAAAATATATCATCTACCTCAACCATCAGCAAGCTACCTAAATTATTTAAAAGAGCTCTACAAACTAATCAAATCCAATAAATATCAAGTTGTCCACTCACACACAATGTTCAATTCGGGTTGGGCGATGCTTGTAGCAAAAATGTGTGGAGTTCCCATAAGGATTTCACATTCACATAGCATTGATAATCAACCAGATAAAACAAAAATCCAAAGAGTATATGAAAGAACTATGCAGATGTTAATAGTTAAATTATCAACACATTTTGTGGGTTGTGGTATTAAGGCTGGTGAAATTCTCTTTGGTAAAAACCGCTACCACAAGAAAGGTATCACTATTCTCAATGGTATAGATACCAAGAAATTTGCTTATAGTGAAGCCAATCGAATTGAAGCAAGGGGAAAGCTCCGATTAACAAGTAATTTTGTTATAGGACATGTAGGACATTTGGCTAACGTAAAAAATCAAAGCTTTTTAATAAGCCTTATGCCTGAAATACTTAAAATAAAAACAAACGCCAAGCTGCTCCTTTTAGGTGAAGGCGAAGACAGACAAAAGCTTGAGAAGCAAATATCAGATCTTGATTTATCTCGAAACGTTATAATGACAGGCAATGTTACGGATGTACATAAATATTTAAGCGCAATGGATGTTTTTGTGTTTCCATCCTTATACGAAGGTATGCCACTTTCAATTATTGAGGTGCAGACAAATGGCTTACCATGTATTATGAGTGATGCTGTGCCCCAAGACGTAGTGTTAACGGATTTGATATGTCGGTTATCCTTAGAGGAAGCCTCTGATACGTGGGTTGAATTTATATGTAATGCTCAAAGATGCGATTCACATAAATATGAAGAAGAAATCAGAAATTTAGAATTAGATAGTCAGAAAATGGTTAATAAGATTTTAAGTCTTTATTGTGAGAATTAAGTATGATCAAAATTTTGTTTTTTATTGAAACCTTATCCGGTGGTGGGGCAGAAAAGGTGCTTCAAAACCTTGTTAATAATATGGATAAAGAAAAATTTGATATAACTGTTCAGACTGTGTGGAAGGAAAATCCTGATGGCCTTTTGAACGAAAATATCAAATACAAATACATTTATCCCACTTACTCAAAATCAAACAATTATAAATACAGACTCAGCGTTTTGTTAAAAATAATCTATCCATTACACATTAAGGATAATTATGATATAGAGGTTGCTTACCTTGAGTGTGGCGCAACAAAGGTTATTTCAACCTCCACAAATAAAAAGGCAAAAAAGGTTGCGTGGGTTCATTGTGATTTATCTAAAAAGATCAGTAATATAAATGAATTCAAGAAAAAAAGTATAAATTGGTACAAAAATTTTGATACGGTTGTGTGTGTTTCCAAGGATGCAGAAAAAAGCTTTAAAAGTATTTACGGAAACGAATTTGACACACAGGTTCTCTACAACGTTATAGATGATTATAGCATACGAGAAAAGGCCACTGAAAAGGTTGATGATTTCGCCTTTGATGAAAACCTACCCACAATTGTTTCTGTAGGCAGACTTTCTAAAGAAAAGAGGTTTGACCGATTGATTGAAGCCCACAATAGCCTTTTATGCGAAGGAATTTCAAACAGACTTTTAATCATCGGAGAAGGTGACGAAAGAGAACATCTTGAGCAACTTATCAAGGCTTCAGGTATGCAAAAATCCGTCACTCTTGCAGGCTTTAAAGACAACCCATACCCATATATAAAAAATGCCGATTTATTGGTCTGCTCATCAGATTTTGAGGGTTTTTCTTCCTTCGTTTCCGAGGGACTTATTTTGGGCAAAGCAATTGTAACAACTCTGTGCAACGGAATGGTTGAGCTTTTAGGAGATTCACAATATGGAATAATAACTGAATGCAATGAAAAATCATTAACAGACGGAATCAAACGGGCTTTATCTGACAAAAAAATAAAGGAAAAATACGAAATGGAAGCTTCAAAAAGAGGAAAAGAATTTTCCGTTGAAGTGTCCATTAAGGAAACAGAGCAATTCTTTGCTCATATAAAATAATTTCTGAAAGGAGACAGCATGCAAAGCTTAGAATACTATTTACTTTTAGCAGCAATTATAGTGTTAGGTATTCTGATGCCTCAGGGCGCAAAGGACCGAAAGCAGTATATTGTAATAATGGCTGTTCTCCATTCTCTTTTATCAGGCTTAAGGCACCAGTATTTAACCGGTGATATGCAAACCTATTGCTACAAATATTGGCGCACATTAAATGAGGGATGGTTCAGCGATGAAATTTTTCAAGGCGGTAAAAATTTCGGATTCAACTGGCTATTAAAGTTTTTTTCAACCTTGTCTGATGGTGAATTTCAGATATTTCTTATTGTAGTTGCCATATTTATTGAGGCTGTGGTGGCTTACTTAATATATAAATACTCTCCTCTTCCCTGGCTCAGTTTTCTGGTATGGAACTGCATAGGCTTTTATGTATTTGGCTTTAGCGCTATCAAGCAATCAATTGCTATGGGCTTTATAATGGTAGCCTTTATCGGTATCATGGAGGGAAAGCCCAAACTCTTCATGACATTTACAATATTAGCCAGCTTGATTCATACACCAGCTTTGATATTTCTCCCTGCATATTTTTTATCAAAGCAAAAATTCACTTTAAGAACACTGATTATATATATATGCAGTGCCGCAGCTGTTTTTATTAACAGAAACCAAGTAGTAACGCTGATGCAGGATTTTTATTATGACGAGGACATTATTGGCGACAGTGCTACCTTAGGTGGGCGATTTTTCCTGATTTTAGTTTTTATCATAGCAGGCTTTGTTTTAAAAGGCTTTAATGGCAAATATTTTTCTAAGGTTGCTAATCTGATTGTTGTAGCAGCAGTTTTACAGATGTTTTCCGGCTTTGATAATGTTTTCACAAGACTTACAGACTATTATTTACAATTCCTCATTATTTTCATCCCTCTTTCCTTTGGGGATTATACTGATGAAAAATACAACGATATCGGTGAAGGTATCAGATTAGATCTTCCCCCGAAGCTTAAGTTTTTGATTATAATTTTTCTGTCCGGATTCCTTATCTGGTTTTACAAGAAATGCTGTATTGGTGTAGATATCATTCCGGTTGATGACTATACAAACTATAGATTTTTCTGGGAGGAGTGGGGAGTTAACTAATGTTGATCAGTGTAATAATTCCTGCGTTTAATTGCGAAAAAACTTTAAAGCGCACTGTTGATAGTATAATTGATTCAGGCTTAAAAGATTATGAAATAATAATAATTAATGATGGCTCTACAGATAACACCTCCATTGTTTGCAATAGCCTGTGCTCACAATATAGCTTTATAAAATATATTGAACAAAAAAACAGTGGCGTTTCAGCAACAAGAAACAGAGGTATAAAAGAGGCTGCGGGCAAATATCTTTTCTTTATTGATTCTGATGACTTATTGGGGAAAATTGATATGCCCAAGATCGAAAAGCTAATAGAAGATAATATTGATTTAATCATTTTCGGAATGAAATTTGTTTATTTAGCAGGCGAAGCTGTTGTTAAAGAGGATATTAAATCATATAAAGAGCATTTAAAAATTAACCAAAGAGAGTTTCTCGAGAAATTTGAAGATTTATTCTATGAAAATTATCTTTCTTCATACTGTAATAAATTAGTAAGAAAAGACTTACTTATATCAAACAATGTGAAATTTGATGTCAGCCTCACCAATTATGAAGATTTAAGTGCAGTTTTACAAACACTTTGCTTCACTGATACAATTTCAATATTATCTGAACCATATTATATTTACTTAGTCAATTATTACCACGACAGAACCTTTGATAGAATCAGTTTAATAGATGATGTTATAAAAAACACAGATTTAATAGCGGAAGTTTTCTTTAAATATGAAAGCAAAATCATGGAAAAATATAACAACACTGTTCCAGGCTTGAAAAATATTGTTTTAAGAATATATTTTGATTTGCTTTTTTGCAAATTAACATCCACACGTTATTCTAAAATGCAATTCGTATGCAAATCCTTCGCTGATGATTTTTATATAGATGCATGTATCGGAGAATTAAAAAATCAATGCAGAAGAAACAAACTGTTGTATAGGTTTATAAAGAAAGAAAGAGTATTTTTTATATCATTAATCGTGTTGTACACCAAAATACGAAATTATATATCTGTATTAAAAAACAAAATGAATTAGGAGAAAAATATGTTTGATAAATTATACAGAAAATTATTTTTATCACCATACTTTTTCAGAATAGCTATTTGCAAAAGAGAAAATGACAGCATTCTGGACAGAAAAAGCTTTATTGCCAACAAGATAATCCCCGGAACATATAAGAATTGGTCTGCGGACCCTATACTTGTTGAAAATGAAGGCAAAACCTATATGTTTTATGAAGCTGTTGTAAATGATAAAGGTCACATTGAAGTTGTCGAAGTATATGACGATTGCTCTGTCTCGGAAGCAAAAACAGTTATAAAGGACAATTGTCATTATTCATATCCATTTGTGTTTAAGCATTCAGAATGTTGGTATATGATCCCTGAATCATCCGAAGCAAACGAGGTTCGTTTGTATAAAGCTATTCGTTTTCCGTACGAATGGAAATGTGAATCCATTCTTCTTAAAGGGAAATATGTAGACACAACAGTTTTTGAAAATAATGGCAAGTTGTTATTATTAACATTTATTCCAAGCCTTTCAAGTGAAAAGGTTGAACCACGAGCATACGAGCTTCATTTAGATGGACAAAAATATGGCGTGTCACCAATGGAATGGCGTTCTTATAATGCTCTTCGTGTCAGAGGCGCAGGTCCGATTCTCGTGGAAAAAGATGGCATTTACAGACCCTCTCAAATTAACTGCGAGCAAAGCTATGGTGAGGGCTTATCCTTCAATAAAATTGATATATCTCAGTCGGAGTTTTCAGAAAAAGTTTGCTGCGAGATTTTCTCTCAAGATATAGTTACTAAATATAAAAATATAAATGGATTACACACATATACACGAACAGATAAATTTGAAGCCATTGATGTAAGATACAGAGAATTTGATCTGTTTAAAACTGTAAAATATATATTCAAAAAATTTTAAAACCACGCACATCATAAGATTGCGGTTTTGGTAAAATGCGCATTAAGAAGGATAATAAAATAAGAGGTTTATTATGGGAAAAGATTTCGTTATTCTTTGGGTTGATGGTAACGACCCTGAGTGGCAAAAAGAAAAATCTAAATATGATTCCAATTTAAATGACGACAGCAACTCTGTTAGCCGTTATCGTGATTGGGGTCTTCTCCCCTATTGGTTCCGTGGTATTGAAAAGTTCACACCCTGGGTTAATAAAATCCATTTTGTTACATGGGGACATGTGCCCGAGTTTTTAAACCTAAACAATCCAAAGCTTAATGTTGTAAAGCATTCAGATTTTATTTCCGAGGAATATCTTCCCACCTTCAGCTCACATTCCATTGAGCTGAACATTCATCGTATTCCCAATCTTTCTGATAAATTCGTTTATTTTAATGATGATATGTTTGTTGTTCGCCATATGGACGAAAACGCCTTTTTTAACAATGGACTCCCATGCACATATGGTGGCGAGGTACCAATGGCATTCCAAGGCGACACAGGTATCTGGCAGCACGCAGCAGTTAACAATATGGGTGTTATTAATAGCCATTTCAATAAAAAAGAGCAAGTTAAGAGCTTCAGCAAAAAATATATAAGCAAAAGCTACAGATGGCAGGACAATATACGAACTCTTGCCCTTGAAAAGCTTTTTCCCGATTACTTTTTAGGCTTCAAAAACCTTCACGCTCCCGGTGCATATTTAAAAAGCACCTTTGAAGAGGTGTGGAAAGCAGAAAGCGACTTGCTTAACAAAACAAGCTCTCACAAATTCCGTTCTGCAGACGATGTTAACCAATGGATTATGCTTTGGTGGCAAGTAGCGAGTGGTAGCTTCACTCCATATAACACCGACAACCTTGTTTGCGCTGTTAATGAAAACACCGTGGATTTTCTGTGCAACGCAATTAAAACTCAGAGCAATGATATGATATGTGTAAACGATGGTGCAGACGAAAACAGCTTCCAACACCTATCAGAAGAGTTGAAAGCTGCATTTGAAACTATTTTACCGGAGAAGAGTAGCTTTGAAAAATAATAAAAAGAAAATTATTTTTGTGACTCAGGCCTTATGGATTGGCGGGATAGAAACTGCCCTTGTCAACCTTATTAACAGGCTTGATTATAACAAGTATGACGTAACCTGCCTTATTACAGAAAATTACCTTGATATGGCAGAAAGACTCACAAAAAGCTGCAGACTTATTGTAGCAGACAGGCATAACCCTGTTACATTTACCAAGCCTTATAAATTTAAAAAGCTTTTCAACATATTGGAGGAGCCACAAGGCGCTACTAAGCTTCGCAGATTCATCTGGCGTGTATTGAACATTTTGTTTAAAGCCGTAGAAGCGCAACTTTATTCTTGCTACATAAAAGAGCAGCTCAAGGGTGAAAGCTTTGACACTGCTATTATTTACAGCGACAGAACTGCCGAGATAGCTGTAAAGGCTATAAACGCAAAAAAGTTTTTGATGTTTTATCACCATGGTGCAATACGAAAGGAATACCATGACAGCTATGGTTATAAAAAAAGCGAAAAGGTAATTGCAGTATCGGACAATATTGCAAAAGAGCTTAAGAAATACAGAAAAAAATATTCAAGCAAAATTATCACAATTAACAACATTGTAGATATAGAATCAATTACAGAAAAAAGCAAAGAGTCTGTTGAAGAGAGCCTTTTCCCAAAGGATTCTTTTAACATTGTTTCCTGTGGACGATTGTCCCCAGTAAAAGGCTTGAATTTAGCAGTGGACGCTGTTGCAAAGCTTATTAATGAAGGCTATACCGATATAAACTGGTACATAATCGGTGGTGGACCTGTCGAAAATGAAATAAGAGACCAAATTGTTTCTAGAAAAATGGAAAAGCATATTTTTATGTTGGGTATGAAGAGCAATCCTTATCCATATATAAAACGATGTGATTTGTTTATTCAGCCAAGTATATTTGAAGGCTATAGCCTTTCAATTATGGAAGCAAAAATCCTTGGGACACCGATTCTTGCAACCTATGCTGCAGCAGAAAAGCAGATTGAAAATGGTGTGGATGGTTTTTTGTGCAATACAGATACAACCTCTGTTTATGAAAACATTTTAAGACTATACAAAAACAGAGAAGCGCTTAAAAATTGTAAAGCAGCGTTAAGAAAGTGTGATTTTGATAGTATAAATCAACAAATCATTTTACAGCTTGAAGAAATATTTTAAAATGAGAGGATTAAAATGAACGAAAAATTTCAAACCGTAATTGAACCGAAGAACGGTTGGTTCGACTTGCATTTAAAAGAATTGTTGCAATATCGCGACCTTGTATTTTTATTTGTAAAAAGGAACTTTGTTTCACAGTACAAGCAAACCGTGTTAGGACCATTGTGGGCAATTGTGCAGCCACTTTTAACAACTGTTGTATTCACCCTTGTGTTCGGTAATATTGCAGGTCTTGCAGCAGATGGTGTCCCCTCATTTATATTCTATCTTTCAGGTACAATTCTCTGGACATACTTTAACCAATGTCTTACACAGACTGCAAACACCTTTGTTGCCAACAGTGGTACAATGGGCAAGGTTTATTTCCCAAGGCTTGTTATGCCCGTATCAACTGTTTTGTCAAATCTGATTTCCTTGGCAATTCAGTTTATGTTTATGGTTGGATTCCTTATTTTCTACACTGTAACCAACCAAGGCTGTCATCCTAATTTATATATTTTAATGACGCCCCTTGTTATTTTACAGTTAGCGCTTCTGAGCCTTGGCTGTGGTATTATCATTTCAGCTCTTACCACCAAATACCGTGACCTTGCAATGCTTGTGGGCTTTGGTGCTCAGCTCTGGATGTATGCTACCCCTGTAGCTTATGATATGAATACTATGTCCGTATTTGCCTTGGGTGGTAAATACCACGCACTGTATATGCTCAACCCCGTAACACCTATAGTTAACCTTTTCCGTTACGCATATTTAGGCATCGGTGAAATGGAATGGTTGTTCTATGGCATAAGCTGGATAATTACCCTTGTTGTGTTATTTATAGGAATTATGCTTTTCAGCAAGGTCGAAAAAACATTTATGGATACTGTCTGATACAGGTGGAGATAACTAATGGAAAACATAGCAATAAAAATAGAAAATGTTTCAAAGGAATACCGCCTTGGTGCTATAGGTGGTGGTACTCTTAGGGGAGACCTGCAAACCTTTTGGGCTAAAATTCGCCACAAGGAAGATCCTAACACTATTATAGGTGCAGCTGAAAAAGGCAAAAAAGGCGATAGATTCATGGCTCTCAACGGAGTTTCATTTGAGGTTAAAAAGGGCGAGGCTATCGGTATTATCGGTCACAATGGCGCAGGTAAATCCACCCTTTTAAAGCTCCTTTGCCGTGTTACAGCACCCTCAGGTGGCAAAATCTCCTATAACGGCAGAATTGCATCAATGCTCGAGGTAGGTACAGGCTTCCACCCTGAGCTTACAGGCCGTGAAAATGTTTATATGAATGGCGCAATTCTCGGTATGACTAAGGCTGAAATTGACAAAAAATTTGACCAGATTGTAGAATTCGCAGAACTGGAAAAATTTATTGATACTCCTGTTAAGCGTTACTCCAGTGGTATGTATGTTAAGCTTGCCTTCTCCGTTGCAGCCCACCTTGACTCTGAAATTATGATTATGGACGAGGTTTTAGCTGTTGGTGATATGAATTTCCAAAAGAAATGTCTTGATAAGATGCGCGAAGCCGCTGAGGTCGACGGAAGAACAGTCCTTTATGTTAGCCATAATATGAATACAATCCGTCAGCTTTGCAACAGATGTATCGTCTTAAGTAAGGGTGAAGTTATTTTTGATGGCGATGTTGAAGAAGCGATTGAAATTTATTTTGGAAAAAAAACAACCACATCAATTTTCAATGATTGTAGCAAAACAACTAGAGAGCCCATCGGAGATGCGAGCATTCATATAAATTCTGTAGAACTATTAAATATTGATTATCCTATTTTGAAAAACAACGAGCATCTGCAAATAAAAGTTGACTTTTCATCTAAATTTGATTATTCTAATTTGTCATTTAGATTAATTTTATTTTCAAAAGGCAGAATTCCTGTTGGTATGTCCACAACTAATTCTCCTATCCATGCAATAAAAGGTGAAAACACAGTATGCTTTGATCTGAACTTCCCACATTTGGCACAAGAGGAATTTAATTGTCGCGTTGTCTTTTATGAAACTGACAACCATGGAGCTTCAGTTATTCATGATGTCGTTGATAATGCTTTTTCGTTTATCAAGGAAAAAACAGACAATAGCTATGGAACCAATCTTAATTGGAATGCAACTGTTTGGGGGAACTGTGAATTCCCCAATATTGATGTTGTAAAAATTTAAACG
Organism: Acutalibacteraceae bacterium; assembly: GCA_045631405.1. Taxonomy (GTDB): domain Bacteria; phylum Bacillota; class Clostridia; order Oscillospirales; family Acutalibacteraceae; genus DTU089. The sequence continues at coordinate 90,835 of JAZQUT010000009.1, forward strand.
CGAGGTTTTTTATGAATATTTTATTAATAGGGGAATACTTTTCAAGTAATCTCGGAGATCCACTTTTATGTTCCACTGTTAAAAAAATCATACACAATCATTTTCCAGATGCACAAATTACGCCTTTTGATTTATCCGGACGCATTAACTTTACTGAGCTTTATCCTTTGGAATTTTCCTTTTTTGAAAAGTGTTTTTTAAAGCTATCTAACGAATTAACTAAATTATTTTCGCTTTCAAAATTGTATCAAAAATATAAAAAATCCGAATTAAGATATTTACGAACCTTATTTCATTTAAAATCACTTCTGAAAGAAAATGATTTTGAACTTGCTATTTTTGCAGGTGGTTCATTGTTTATGGATTATTTTATTCCTTTGATTTTTATAATTACAAAAATTCTTAAACGAAACAAAACTAAAATTATTTTTCATGCCTGCGGAACAGGTCAAATGGATAAACACGATAAGAAGTTGTTAAAATATTTTTTAAATGATGAGAATGTTATTTCAATATCTGCGAGAGATTCCTATGATTTCATCAATAATTTATTAAAAAACAAATCAAAATTAATTGAAACATATGATACTGCATTAAATTCACCTTCCTTTTTCAAAGCTGATTCTTCAAAATCATTCGATTTGGGAATTGGTATTATGGGTAATGGTAACTTTTTGTTCCAAAAGGAATTGGTTAACCTATTTCTTAATTCAACATTTAATTGGAAACTGTTTACAAACGGTGCTGAATATGATTACAATGCAGCAAAAAAAATTCTTTCAGAGCTCGGCATAAATGCTACAGAACATCATAAATATTTACTTCCACGACCTACAACACCTGAACAATTAATAAATGATATAAACAGCTTTAATAAAATCATATCATTTCGAATGCATAGTCTAATAGTAGCTTGCTCATATGGGATTCCTCTTATTGGAATTAACTGGGATAAAAAAGTCGTTGAATTTATGACAAAAATGCAACTGTCCAAATTCTGTTATAACCCAGATAAGAATTTTTCTATGACAGGTATAGATTTCCCTGATAGTAAAGTCATAAAGGCTAATGCAAAAAACCAAGGAAACATTTCAGAAACCCACCTTATACAATCCATCAAAAACATAGGAGCAATTAAATGATACCAAAAACTATTCATTACTGCTGGTTCGGTGGTAATCCTAAATCAAAGCTTGTTGAAAAATGTATAAAAAGCTGGAAAAAATATTGTCCGGATTACGAAATAATAGAATGGAACGAAAGCAACTTTGATTTAAATTGCTGCGATTATGTAAAAGAGGCTTACGAAGCTGAAAAATGGGCTTTCGTTTCTGATTTCGCACGCTTGAAAATTATATATGATAACGGTGGTGTTTATTTAGATACAGATGTTGAGTTAATTAAATCCTTAGATAAATTTTTGGAGTACGAAAGTTTTTGGGGATTCGAAGATTTGTCACATATCAATACAGGATCAGGGTTTGGTTCGATAAAAAATAACCCTGTTCTTGAAATAATGATTAATGATTATTTCTCCCTTCATTTTTTAAAACCTGACGGAACATTCGACACCACCCCATGTCCTAAAACAAATACAAAATCATTAGAAAAAATCGGTTTAAACAGAAATAACACCTTTCAAATCATTAACAATAACGCCTTCTTCCCTTTCGACTTTTTTAACCCCATTGATTTCAAAACAATGAAAAAGAAGGTCACTAAAAACACTGTTTCTATACACTGGTTTAACGCAAGCTGGCACACAGAAGAAGAAAAAAATGAAATAATTCGCACTATAAAATATCGCAAAAAGCAAAAATTTTATAATCGCGTGATCCGTCCACCTGTTCAGCTTATAAAAAAGCTTCTTGGTGATAAACTTTACCAGAAAATCAGATCAAAAATCAAAGGATGATTAAAATGCCCTTAATCTCTGTTATAGTTCCCGTTTATAAAGTTGAACCTTATTTATCAAGGTGTATTGACAGTATTCTCGCTCAGACATTTACTGACTTTGAACTGATACTTGTTGACGACGGATCACCAGATAACTGTGGAAAAATCTGCGATGATTATGCGCAAAAAAATAAACGAATAGAGGTCATACATAAAGAAAATGGTGGTCTTTCTTCTGCAAGGAACGCAGGTATTGATTGGGCATTTGCAAATAGTAACAGTCAATGGCTTACTTTTATTGACAGCGATGACTGGATTCATCCTCAATATCTTGATTTACTATTATCAGGAGCCACTTCCACAGATGCAGACATATGTGTTTGTGAATACACAAAAACCTCAGAATTTTGTGCTTTTGAAAAACTTAATAATATCAACACACAAAAACTGCATCCTGAAGAGCTTTTTATTAATCACAGCGTAACATCAATTATTGCCTGCTGTAAGTTATATAAAAAAAGTTGCTTTCAAGATATACGATACCCATTAGGTAAGCTTCACGAGGATGAATACACTACTTATAAAATCTTATTTGAAAAAAGCCATATTTCATATTTGAAAGATCCATTGTATTTTTATTACACTAACCCTGATAGCATTATGGGAAGAGAATGGACTCCCAAAAGGCTTGATATAATAGATGCTCTCGAAGAACAAATTGAATTCTTTGATAAAAACGGACATAATGATGCATTAAAATACAGCAAAGGGTTACTTTTGTGGAACCTCACGTCACAAATCAAAGCAACAAAAAAAACTTGTGATTTCAAAATTTATGCACCTGAATTAAAAAAGAAACTGAAAGGTTACTTAAAGGATTTCAAAAAAGATTTGAATTTATCAATAAGATATGCTACTGATATTTATGAAGTAGCATATCCTAAGTCAACTAAATTGTTTTTGATTATTGTTTCCGTATATAAAAAACTCAAAATTATAAGGAGGTAGTTATGCCTATAATAAGTGTAATTGTGCCTGTTTATAATGCAGAACCACATCTGCATGAATGCATTGACAGTATTTTAAGCCAAACCTATACAGATTTTGAAATTATACTCGTTAACGATGGCTCACAAGATAACAGTGGTAAAATATGCGATGAGTATGCAAGAAAAGACAATAGAATAACAGTAATTCATCAAAAAAACCAAGGACAGGCTGTGGCAAGAAACAACGCCATTGCAATAGCTAAAGGTGAATGGATACATTTTGTGGATAGTGACGATTTAATTCATCCTCAAATGTTAGAAATTTTATATGCTACTGTAGATGAAACCACTCAAATATCCATGTGTAATTTATACAAAGATCATATTTGCCCAGAAGGCTTTTGCTCTTACAAAAACAAATGGAAATCCACAAAATATTCTGTTAATGAGGATACATTAGTTTTTCTTATGTGCAACTATTATTTGATTTATTGGGTAGTATGCGCAAAGCTTATAAAAAAGGAAATAATTGAAAAGTTCCCCTTTACACCAGGGAAAATATACGAAGATGGTGCTGTGGTTTTCAAATGGATCAATGAAGCTAAAAATATTAATATAACTGATGAATCGTTATATTTTTACAGAATTAACTGTGACAGTACCACCCAAGCTGATTTTTCTTTAAAGAGTTTGGATCGTTTATGGGCAATTGAAGAGCAGATAAACTTTTATAAAAGCACCGATTTCAATAGAATAAAAAAAATTGTTTACAGAAATTATACTGTGACTTGTGCCGAAATATATCATCGTCTTTCAGAAAACAAAAACTGGGATAACGAAGCCAAAGAATTAAAAAACAAGTTACGGCGATTTATTAAAGAACAAAGAAAAATCCTTGATTATACTGAGGATTGGAAGTTTAATATGGTTTATGGGGTGCTATATCCCAAGCCTATAAGGATAATCTTCAGATTTAAAAGGCATATAAAAAACAAACTTAAATGACCCAACAAGCAAAAATAGATTTACACTTATTGGAGAAAATAATGACAAAAGGCTTTATAACTATCGCAACTGGTAATGAGCAATATTATAAAATGGCAGTGAATTTGCTACATTCATATAAAAATTGTTCTGCCACGCCCCTCCCATTTGCAATAATTGCAGATGAGCACAATGAATACACAAAGGGATTTGATGACGTATGCATTTTTGATAAAGCAAGGTGCAACTACCTTGACAAATTAGAAATGTATGAGCATCTGCCTTATGATATAAACATTTTTATTGATGCTGACTGCCTTGTGTATAGGGACATAAACAGGCTTTTTGATATCTTCGAAAATGCAGATGACTTTTCCTGCTTTGGCCGTGTTTTATCCCTTGATGATAAAACAGGCTGGTTTGAATACGAAAATCTTAATAGTGATTTACAAAAGCAGATTGACTACATAGTAGGCTTACATGGTGGCATATACTACATGCGCAAAACCGAAAAATGCAAAAAGGTTTTAGAGGATGCTAAAGCTTTTGCGCTTAACTACGCTGATTACAAATTCAAGGGCAAATTCACTAACCCCGGTGATGAGCCCCTTGTTGCCTTGAGCATGGCAGTTAATGGCTGTAAGCCTATCCCACACGATTCATCAGCAATTTTTTGCTATTGGGAATATGAAAATAACATAAAGCTCAGCTTGAGAAACAACTCAGCGTATATAATCCCCAAAGATGTTCACACAGATATCGTCCATTGGGGAACAAGATTTACCAAAACACCTATTTATTTAAAGCAAATCAGCGCTTTAAATTTACTAATCAATGGCAAGCCTGGTTTTAAGCTTACACTGTCTGACTTTAAATTTAACATTATAATTTTTTATAATCGTGTATTTAGTTTTGCTAAAAGAGCGTTAAATAAAATTAAACGCATTTTACATATATAGACTTCAAAAGAGTTTGGACTAAGGTGAAATGAAACCTAATAAGAAGAAATTTAAAAAACGCACGTTTATAATATTGGCGATTGCGCTTATTATAACAATCACAGCTACAATAATCAGCAATACTTATATTAAGATTGCTGATTATTCTATTGAGCTTTCTGGCTTTTCTGGAAATGCTAAGATTGTTGTTATTTCCGACCTTCACGGCAAGGAATATGGCGAGGGTAACTGCAGGCTATTGTCTAAAATAAGCGAGCAGAAGCCCGATGCTATTTTTGTTGTGGGTGATATGCTGGATGACAACGATGCTGAAACTGGCTTTCCCAAAACAATAAAGCTATTGACTGCTCTTTTGGATATTGCTCCCGTATACCTTTCCTTGGGAAATCAGGAAAAGGAATATGCTGATAATATAATTATCAATTTTATTGACGCAATCACGGAAATTGGTGTTATAGCTTTAGATGAGTCATTTGTGGACTGTGAAATCGCTGATCAAAAGGTCCGTATAGGTGGAACAATGGGTCATGCCTTTCCATTTGGAAGAACAATGGAGGAATTCCAGAATTCGGAAGAATATATCTTTTTAAAAAAGCTGGAAAAAACAGACCTACCCACAATTGTTTTATCCCATAGACCCGATACATTTATATTTAATGGTGCTCATACTTATTGGAGCAACATAGGTCTTGTTATCAGTGGACATACCCACGGTGGTGTTATAAGGCTCCCCTTTGCAGGAGGTCTTTATGCGCCTATGCAGAGCTTATTCCCTGAATATGATTGTGGTTATTTTATGCTCGGAGAAAATATGAAAATGGTAATAACATCGGGTTTATCCGGTTATAAATTCATTCCAAGACTTTTAAATTTTCCTGAAATTTGTGTTTTGAATTTAAAATGAAAAATTGACAAACTTGAAAGTAAAAGAGGTGATATAAATGACAGAAAACATCATACTGGAAATTCTTTCTGCATTTATACACAACAGAAAGCCATCCTTCAGCTCTGCCTCAGATGAGCGCAAGCTTTTCTACACCTTTTATATTCAAGGCTTGCTGCCCGTTTTAGCCTATATGGACAAAAAATGGGATATAATAACTGATTCTGGCATAAAAAAAGAGCTTGTGGAGTGCTATTATCAGGCAATTACAGAAAGCTTCAACAAAGCAAATATGTTTGAGACTATTTCTCAAAAGTTAACAGAAAATAAAATCCCCCATATGCCTGTAAAGGGATGGTATATCCGTACCCTTTACCCAGTGCCTGAGCTTCGCACCTTCGGGGACATTGATATTCTTATACGCAAGCAAGACAGACAAAGAGCAGATGAAATTTTCACTCAAAACGGTTACAGCATAAAGGATAACTGGGAGCCAACCTATAGCTACGACAAGGGTTTATTAAGATGCGAGGTTCACACCGAGCTTTTGGACTCTGATATAGGAAAGGGTGAACAGGTTATCACCTTTTTCTCAAGCGCCTTAAAGACATCAGAAAGAGAGCTCGGCGAACGATTTTCACCACAAAAAGAGCTACACCTTATATACCTCTTTTGCCACTTAGCAAAGCATTTATATAGTGGTGGTGCCGGCATAAGAATGTATATGGATATTGCATTGTTCTTAAAAGAAAACGTAAACACATTGGATTTTGAGAAAATATCCGAGAATTTTAAAAATCTCAAATTAGACCGTTTCTTTGAAACAGTTGTATTGTCTTGCAGTAAGTGGTTTCAAATTGATTTGCCCTTTGAAATAACTGACGTAAAGTCCGAAAGCATAGAAGCCTTGAAAGAATACACCTTTGGAGCTGATTTATTTGGCAAAACAAGAGACAAATCAATAATATCATTAAGGAATAATGAAGTTAACTCTAAAAGCAGTGTTTTAAAGGATACACTCTTCCCCTCTTCTGAAAAAATTGAGGAACGATATAAGTTCATTAAAGGCAGAAAATATCTTTTGCCCTTGGCATGGGTTGTGAGAAGCTTTGTGAATGTTAAAGAAATTCCACAAAAGCTCAGCTTTGTAAAAAAGGTTTCAAATGCAGATATGGATTCGGTTAATAAATACGATGATTTTATATCTGAAATCGGTTTGTGATAGTTAATACTATAAAAATACAATAATACGTAGGTGATACGATGAATATTTTAATCGCTGCAGATTATGCTACTCCTGCAAGTGGTAACTTTATCGGTTCTTTAGTCGATTTAGGCAGAGATTTTAAAAAAGAGAACCATAACTTATACTTTATTTTTCCTGAATCTCCCAACACTCTATCGGAGGAATCCTGGATTCATTGGCTTGAACGCGAAGGCTTTAAGGTGTTTCTTACAAAACATAAAGACGGAAAAGAAGCTCTTGATTTTTTGAAAGAAATCATTGATAAAAATGGTATTGATATTTTACATTTACACTTTGGAATGTATCACAGCATTGTTGTGAATCATGCAAAATCCCTTGGTGTTAAAATATTCGTACATGACCACATGGAATTCAACCCCAGAGTCAGCCTTATTAAACAAAAAGTATATTGTGCACTTACATCCTTAAGATACAGACTAAACAAAATAACCATTATATGTGTAAACAAAAGGAAATGCAAAGCATATCTTTTTGCTAAACGCTATTTTATTCCGAATGGCATTTCCTTCAGCAAAAATGTTGATTCCTTTGCTACAAGGGATGAAACGCGTAGCAGGCTTGGACTTAAAGAAAACCATAAATTATGCTTGCTTTTAGGCTGGCATTTGCATACTAAAGGTATGGATATTGCTTTTAAGGCCGTCGAAAAATTAAGCAAATCAAATCCCGATATAGTTTTAGGTGTTGTTGGACATAGCGGTGCTCCAAGTGACGAAAGGTTAAACGCTATAAAAGATTTCACAAATGTTGATCCCTGCAGTCCTTTTATCAGGTTCCTTGAAAGCGCTGAAGATATATTTGCATACCATAAGGCTGCGGATGTTTATTTGTCTGCAAGCCGTACTGAAGCCTTCCCGTACAGTGTACTTGAGGCAATCTCACAGAACACACCGTTGGTAGTGAGCGATATACCTGCTACAATCTGGGCTCATAGCTATGACAAGGCTTTTGTTTATCCAACGGAGGACTATACTGCATGTGCAAATGCTCTTGAAAAAGCCATAGAGCTTGACAGAAACGCACCTTCAAACTCCAGTGAGTTTGTTGAAAAATACAGCATTGAAAATTGGTGCACTGCAATAAAAAACATTTATAAAATCAATTAATTTTTGATTTACACTTTATATAAAAGCAAAGGAATTTATATATGCTTATTAGTTTTATTGTTCCGGTATATAATACTGAACTATATTTAGAAGAATGCCTTGATTCTCTTCTGAATCAAGATATTTCTCATGACGAATATGAAATTATTTGTGTAAATGATGGCTCCACAGATGGTAGTGCAGAAATATTACATAAATACGCTTCAGAATATGATAATCTTGTTGTTATAGATAAAGAAAATGGTGGAGTTTCATCAGCAAGAAACGCTGGTATTGATGTTGCCAAAGGTAAATACATCTGGTTTTTTGACTCAGATGATGTGTTAAAGAGCAACTCGTTGTCAGACCTTAAATCTATCATAATAGAAAACAATTTTGATAGAATAAGAGTTGGTTTGTTCGTTTTTAGTGGCGATGTTAGTAATTATATCAATGACATCGAGCTAAAAACAAACTCTAATGCCGTTGACGCTTATGTATGGTCAAGTTTATTATCACTGTCTTTTATTCGCAAGCACAACTGCCGTTTTAATACTGATTTAGCCTATAGTGAAGATGGTGTTTTTGTATTCGAAACAAACATACATTTACCTACTATTTTTGTTGTTGATAAACCACTTTACCTTTATAGACAGCGTGAAAACTCTGCTATGACTTCATTTGATGCTGCTGCAAACAAAAAGAAAATCAAGTCTCATTTTATTGTTGTAAAAATAATGAAGGAGTATTATAACAATAATATTGGTAATTCTGTTGCTTCGGCTAATCAAATGATGGCCTCTATCTGGTACATCTTAAATTCTGCTGCTAAAATGCCAAAATCTGAAAGGAAACAAATTATCAAAGCGATGAAAGAAAATGATTTGTTTCCCTGCCAAAGACCTCCCGAGTGTAACCTTAGCAAATCATATCAAACTACAAGAACAGACATATTCGGTAAGATTTTTGATTGGGTGTATATGAATTCACATACATATTGGGGTTATTTCCTGATGTTATTATATGAAGGTTTTTATAAGATTTATCGTCAAATAACGAAAAAGTGATCTGTTTATAATTGATTTGTAACAATTATAATTTTATACTTCTTATGATACCCTACAGAAGATATCCAAAATAAAAGTCGGAGCGATTTGCTCCGACTTTTGTTTTAATTTATTTAATTTATATTGCATAGTTATCTATCAATTAACCAATTATCTCCCGAACTGTGCTTTAAAGCAGTCGATATTTTCTTGTTTTATCTGAATTTCAGTTGCGAACTCTGACTGTATTTTCTTTTCCAGCATTTCGGATGTCTCGCTTCGCTGAATCACAGGAAGATTAACATCTCTACCCATTTCTGTTGCACGATTATCTACTGCCAAAATGATGCTACGGATTTTATGATTCAAGGCATGAACACCTGCATGAAGACGAGTACCAACATAATCCACTCCACCCTTATTGAGAACATCTTCATAAGCCGCCAAGGTATTTGGAATAGTTGTCAGATTGTCTGGAACATCCAAGCTTTGCAAATACTCTTCATCCTGATTCCCCTGAAGCCACAGATATACACGATCATAATTACGACCAAGAATTTCCAGCATTTCATTGTCTTTTTCTATATCACGGCGATAATCTGTAATGGTAGTAACAACGTCTTTTGATTTTTTTGTAGGAATATCACGGCAAAATTCCGGTGTCAATGCCCATGTGGTAGGACATCCAGTATTGATAACATTTTTAAAACCAGCCTCTTGAAGCTTTTCCAGTGTGTATTGATCCCTGACGGAATGAACCGAACTGGGGTTAAGCATGGTTTTATAAATCATTCTGGAATAGTCAGTGCATCGCTCCTGATATTCGCCCCAACCAACACCTAATAAAATTACATTTTGGTAATTCATTTTACGGCGAACACCATCTGGCAAAATCCAACGCCAATGATGTTCAATATTGGAAGTCAGAAGATTTGTTCCACAAACAAATTTATACTTTGTCTGCTTTACAGATGCTTCTTGTTCTATTGTAGGCATCAAATGAGTACTGATGTGAAGAGATTGATGCGCAGGGAACAACTCATCCAGAATTTTATTACAATAATGCATGATGATATAATCACCTAAATTTTCTGTTCCAAGTGAAGTATCAAATCGAATAATGCTACAATTATCACTTTGCATCGGAAATGATAATTTGTTAAACGCACTCATGCTCTGCCCAACAGCAGCCCATAAAAATTTTTTGTTCATTTTATTCTCCGTAAAACAGTTGATATAGTCCATAGCAGTATATACTTATTATATTACTTTGCTTATTGTTTTTCAACTCTTGTGCTTATTTATATCACACCAAAAAACTTCTTTACAACAGGTAAGATTAAGAAATCTGTTTTTCTGAAGGCTGTGCTATGGCCGCCGTTGAGGACCATAACCTCTTCGGCGCCTTCAACTGCTTTAGTGATTTTTCTCGAATGGCTGCGCTTTATCATATCAAACTCACCGAAAACGTTAAGGAAGGGCACCTTGATTGCAGAAAGCTTTTTATAATTAAGCTTAGGCTGACCTACCATCATACCCTCGATTTCTCTTCTTCTTATCATTTCGGGGTCTTTGGTAATTGCAGCCTTAATTGCAAAAATTCTATGGTCTTTAATAATACCAAGCTGGTCACCTGTTTTTGTTCCTCGTGTATTGAGATTTGAGCCAAAAACAGCAAGGCGTTCAACATACTCAGGATAAGCTACTGCAAAGCACATTGCAAGGTTTCCACCATCAGAAAAGCCACAAAAGCCTGCTTTTTCAACACCTAAATAATCAAGCAACGCCTTCAGGTCATCACAGAAAAGCTCAAATGTAAGCTTCTTATCACCCAATGGAGTTTTGCCTGTACCTCTTGTTGAAAAGCGAATGATTTTAAAATGCTCTGAAAGAGGTCGGTATAAATCCCCCTCAAAGCAGCGATAGTCTCCACCGTTACCATTCAACATAACAATAGCATTGCCATTCTCGTTACCACTTACATGATATTCAAAATCAAGACCATCATGGTTAAAAAAACCATAATCTATAACCTTTACCTCGTCCATAATTGACCTCCGAAAATTTATACTTTTATAATACTCCAAATCTTTTCAAACTGCAACAGTTGACGAAAAAGAAAGAATTTAGTAAAATACATCTTATCATATTTTCAGAGGTCTCAAATGGATTTATTAACTTATTTTTCAAGCATGTGCAGGCAATTAGGTGTTCATTTAAAAACCGAAAGCCCATCAATCAAAAACCTTGTTACCAACAAAAAGAAAAACAATAAAAACGGTGTTGTTGCCCGATATAATTTCGGCAGCTTTTTTATGGATGTTTATTACATTGAAAACATGAAGGGTGGAGGACTTCAGCAGGTTATCTGGCTTTCATTTTTCTTTGACACTGAGCCGTCCATAACATTTTCAGTTTACGATATCTTATCAATAACAGATCCCTCGGACTTCAATTGCTATAGCTATTCCTTTGTTGACTCTAATGAGCTTATCAAAAAATGCTTTGAAGAAATTACCCTTCTTTTGCAAAAGCTCTTACCTAAGCTTTCAAAAATAGCAGAAAACGGCGTTGAAAGAAACAAGCTCATTGAAAAACAAAAGGGGAAAATCAACTCATATTTCGGAGACAACGTCATTGAAGCAAGCAAATTTTTAAATGATTCTGCTGATAAGATTCTTTCAATGATGTTCTACAATTTTTTTCAATACCAGATCGATACATATTTTTTAGGTGCACCAGCATTATTTTTCAAGGGTAAAGAGGAAAAGGCTTTTAAGGCATTAAAAAAAGCCAAGTATCGCTCTCTTTATGAAGATAATCTCTTGACTCATCTCGAAAACGGAGGCAAAGCACCAAAGCTTTCCGAAACAGCAAGCTCTGCCTCAACTGAAAAAGGCACTGCAAGACAAGGTACAGATGCAAAAGGCTCTTTTAGAATTCTCTTATACACCCTGCTTCTTGCTGTTCCACTTTCTGTAATTATGGCAGGACTTTTCATTGGCTTAACATACTTAACCTCATATGACAGTCTTTTCATTTACGGCATAAAGGAAAACTTGATTTTCCTACCATTTTTTTCAACACTTCCTGCAATTGCAATTGCTTTGAATATTTTCTTGCGAAAAAAGGCTTCCAAAAAGGATGTTCATATTCCTGCATTAACCCCAAAGGCAAAGACCGCTCTAAAATATTTTACAATTTTAGCAGAAAGCGTTGCTATAATTGCGCTTTTCACTTGTGTGAATTCTACATTAGTACTTCGTGAAAATGATTTCCTTTATTCAACAGAGGATTTTCCCCTTTCAAAAGCAAGCTGTCAATACAGCTCTATTGACTATGCAGCCTTTGTTGAGGGCTATACCTACAAGGGTGAATTCCAAAGAGATGAGCATATTGTTTTCGTTACTAAAAGTGGCACAATAATTGATATATATAATTCAACCTTCTTCTCTGCAGGGAAGTTCAAGAAGGAAACAGAAGACTTTCTTAAAGACAAAGGCATAGAAATAAAAGAAGTTAAAACTATTGAATAAAAAAATCGCAACCGAATCGGTTGCGATTTTTTATTTAGAATACATAATCAAAAACGAAATTGAAGCCCTCGTTCATACCCTGTAAAACAGAGGTAAAGGCTTTGTCTGCGCTTGTTGGATCTGTGTTTTCCAACAAGTCAACGCTGATAAGAGCAACTCTCAGCTCTTCCTCTGCTTCCTTCCATTTTTCAGTAACTACAATTGTTTCAGAAAGCTGTTTGTTAACCTCATCAACAGCACTCTGAACATATGCGATTTCTTCATCGGAAAGCTTGGATTTATCTGCATACTCCCAGATTTCAAGATACTCTCTTGCCATATGAACAAGTCTGCCTTCATTATACTGAGGATAAACATCAGGTCTGCTGTAAACATCTTGGATGTTATCATCTGTCATAATATCAAATGCCATTTTGAGAGCAACATCATTGTTAGGAAGCTTCTCGTGGTCCTGATTTTTAATGTACCATGTTGTACAAGGAAGAAGACCTGTTGTGGGGTCAACTGTTCTATCAGGAGAAATATGGTCATGAGCAGGGTTGTTACAATAGGTTCCTGCTGCAACATAATCCTCAGGAAGAGTTTCACCAACATTCGCAAAGGTTGCGCCCATTGAAGCAGAGTTTGAATGAACGATACCGTCACCATTAGTTATGTTCCAATCCTTACAGAGAGGGAACATTCCCCCACCGTAGCAAACAATATCGAATACCTCTGTGCCACCCTCTTTTAATTTGGCTATGTTGTCACCGAAGTTTGCTCTTGCCTGCATATAGTAATCAACTTTTTCGCGAACTACAGTATATTCATCACCGGTAAGCCATTTTTCTCTGGCTTCTTCATAATAATCAGTAGGACAAAGAGCCCACATAATAGTTGTTGTGCGCACACCCGATTCAACAACACCTTCAACAAGACCACCCAATGCAGACTGCATAACATCTGTCGGCAAAATTCTGAGAACTATGTTAAGAAGATATGCTAAGGGAGTTTCACCTAAAAGTGAAGGAAGGAATTTGCTGTAAAGCATCTCTCTATCATAAAGAACGCTTACATTATTTGTAAGAAGGTCACCGATAATATCTGAACCATCAATAGCAGGAATAACAAAGAGCATTCTCTTGATTAAGAAATAATCCTCGGGGTAGGTTTCAAGGTAGTTAACACCAATTGTACCACCAAGGCTGATGTTACAAAGTCTTACCTGATCAGCACCTGTCTGAGGTAAAACAACATCATGAATAAAATGATGAAGCTTTTCTGTTTCGCCGATAACATCACCAAAGGAGTCATAACCAAAATAATAGATATTATCCTCGCCAACAATTTCTGCAAGACCCTGAAGACGAAGGAATTCATAATACTCTGCTTTAAGGTCCTCGGGGAGCTCGCTCATAGGACATTCATAGCAGGGCACCTCAACGGGTGTAACATAATTACCCTCGTTATCCTTATGAATAGCATAAAGACCTTCATAAGCACCCTTTCTCATAGCATCTGTAAGCCCTGCATCACTTCTTGAAACAACGGATGTAAGAAGAGGCACAAGAGCATTTTTAAGAAGACCCATAATATCAATTTCAAGAGGCCAACCTGTAATATAATCTCCCTTATCATCGGTCATTCTGGTACCATCCTCATTGAGAAGGTATGTGTTATTCTGGCTCATACCATGGACGATAATTACAGGAGTGTCTCTGTCATAATCTGCAACATAGCTTAAATCTGATACTATTGCTGTAGCTTTTGCTTCCTTTGCTGAAACAGGAACAAGCATTACAGACAGTAACATAACTATTGCAAGAGCTATGCTTACGGCTTTCTTAGTTTTCATAAACCCACCTCATAATAATACTATTATATACTTAGATTTTAACATATTAACAAAATATTAACAACAAAAGAATTGCACAAGTTTTATAGTCAAAACTTGTAAAAAAACACAAAACGCTGCTATTTTATCAATAGCAGCGTTTATTATTAATATAATTATGCAAAATGTTTTATTAAGTATAAAACTAACATATGAACCGGATAGAAGGCATAAAAGCCATACTGCATAACCTTGCTGGATTTACCCTTTCTTCCACCATAAAGCCATATGGGTATAAGAGAAAATACTGCGAAGCCCTGATAAGGAAGTTCAAATGTTTTTCCAAAAATCTCAACGGGATACACAAGACCCTCAAAGAAAACAATGTTGATAAGAACCATTCCCACAAGCTGAGCAAGCCACGCAAACGGAAAATCTCTTAAAACATAGAACATTACAACTGTCAACATTCCCAAGAAACCGTAGTCCACAAAGCCTAAAGTGGCTGCAACACATATCAATGCAATCCAAAGTAAAGAGCGACCGATATTTTTCTTTGTGAAATTCTTTTTCAGGTTGTCTAAAACGTAAACAGCAAGCAAGCCTAAAAGAAGTGTAAACAATACATTCTGATGATAGGGGTTAAACACTCTGCTACTATAGAAAAGGTTGAAGGGGATTTCCGTAATTATTGCAAAGCCCAATAATCTCAAAGCATATTTTTTGAAATTTGAAGTATGCACAAAGCCTTCTGCAATTTGAAATGCAAAAATCGGAAACGCCATTCTACCGATATAGGTCATCCAGTTACCCAGGCTCATATAAGTCGCCCAGATATGATCGCTAAGCATAAGCAAAACTGCAATTACCCTGAGCATATTTGATGTTAAGCCACCAAATGGCATCTTAAGCAATGGACTGTTCACAGGAAATCTGTTTTTTACTTTTTCGCCCATTTTTTCACTCTCCCTTTTTCGTTATTTCATAAATCCGTTATTTTTTCTGATATATTTTTACATAATCAACTATGAATTCACATTTATAATCTTTATCTTTTACATCTAATTTTTCTGCATCAGGAGTACAAAGAGAAACAATTGGAAGGAGCTTTTCCTTTGAAACTCCGTTACCGAAGGTTGAGCGAGTTGTTTCAACTCCGTTTATGTAAAAGATATATTCATCCTCTGTCCATTCAAGTCCATAGGTGTTATACTGCTCACAAGGCTTTTCAACCTTGAAATCACCTAAAATCGCAGACTGATAGCCGTCCTTCTCACCATCAACACCTGCACAATGAATGGTTGAGGTTATGCAGTTATCGTCAAAGCATTCAAAAATGTCTAATTCTGCGCCACCTATGCCACCCTGAGAATATTCTGCTTCATAAGGGTGCTCTGCCTGAAGCCAGAACGCGCTCCAGAAGGCATCGCCCTCGCTACAAATACAACGAATTTCAAAATATCCGTTTTTATACCACTCGTTAAGTGCGATTTCTGCACCATACCAGCCTGCACCGAACTCTCCGTCCTCAAGATATTCCCCTGTTAAAACAACTGTACCATCTTTTAAAGAAACCTGACTTGATGCAGTAAAGCCACCTCGTTCAGCACCTACACCACGATAATACCAGTCATCCGTATTGAGAGTTTCACCCTCAAACTCGTCATAAAAAACAACCTCATAGCCTGTTAAATCCAAGGCTTGACCATGGGGAGAAACAGGGGTGCCAAAAAGAAGCATACACATAAACTCTGCCGTAGCAGTAATTCCTGCAACAGCTCCCTTAAATGAAAAATCCTTGAAAATACCTTTAAAAAAACTTGCTGCCTGATTTAATGCCCAAGCCTCTCTGTAAACAAGTCCGAATTTTTCTATAATCCATGCAACCATATTAGCACCTCATTTTTTACAAATTAACATCATTAAAATTTATTTGAAATATTTTTCAATTTTAAATTTGTTTCTGAACTCAAAAAAGTGTTCAAGCATCTTTGAAAAACGACTTATCAAAAATCCATTTATAAATGCACAGATAATTGTGCCGAGCTTTACACCCTCAAACTCACCAAACCCGAAGAATGAGAAGGATAAAACAACACCTAAAACAACACTAAAGCAGTCAAAGGCTGTTTTGATAACATTTATATCCTTCTTAGTTTTTGAGGCAAGCTCTTTAACTATAAGCTCATAGGCCTCCGGTGCAAGATATGTATGAAAAAACAATGATACTGCCAAGGAGCAAAGCACTGTACCCGAAATGTACCACAATACACGTGTTGCAAAATCACTATCAGGCAAGGGGGCAATTAATGTCATAGCTCCGTCAAGTAATGTTCCGTAAAGCACAGCAGTTACAAAAGAGAATAAATAAAACGCCTTAAATTTTCGCATTATTATAATAGTTAAAAGCACTAAAAGCCCTTGAAAGAAATATTCTGATACACCAAAGGTAAACCACGGTAATATCTGAGATATTTTAAGATGTAGTATGTACGCAGGCGCAACAACCATAGACATACCAAAATCAGCCTTTTCAGTAAAAGCTGCAGCAAAAGCCATTATAACAAGGCCTAACGCATATGAAATTTCGGTATGAAAAAGCTTCTTTTTCACAAAACCACCACCCTTATGAATAAATTATAATTTACACGAGAAAATTTTGCAATATAAAAGGAAAAATCCTCATCAGTTATATGATGAGGATTTTTAAATTTATTTCTGCTTTTCTGCCATTTCAATAGCAGCATCAATATTATCAGCGAAGATGATTTCATCAGTAAGTCTTGCTTTTTCAAGGCTTTTCTTTGGTTGCTCGTTCACATGGGAAAGAATGAGGGTTTTGTTCTGCTTTTTGCAAAGCTTGATAATTGTTTCAAGACTATGAAGACCTGTTGCATCAATCGCAGGAACGCTTCTCATTCTCAGAATAAGAACCTGCTTGTTAGCATGCTTGATAACATCAGCAATCTTAGTTGATGCACCGAAGAAAATAGGTCCTGTAATTTCAAATACCATTGTGTTTTCAGGAATCCTTTTAAGTCTGATATGCTCATCATCGGCATTTTCGTCTATTTCCTGCCAACCGTAAGCATCTGTTACATCGCTCATACGCTTCATGAACATAACAGTAGCAAGAATAACACCGACAACAATTGCAACAACAAGGTCAAATACTACTGTAAGAATAAATGTAACAAGAAGAATAAGTGTATCGCTCTTAGGTGATTTTTTGATAATTCCAACAAACTCGCGCCACTCACTCATATTATACGCAACAACGAAAAGAATTGCTGCAATTGTGGGCATAGGAATAAGTGCTGCATAGGGCATAAGAACCACAAGAACAAGAAGAAGGACAACTGCGTGAACCATACCGGCAATAGGTGTTCTACCACCGTTTTTGATGTTTGCTGCTGTTCGTGCTATTGCGCCTGTAGCAGGAATACCACCGAAGAGAGCTGATGCTATATTACCTGCACCCTGAGCGATAAGCTCTGTGTTTGAGTTATGTCTGCTACCGGTCATACCATCGGCAACGACGCAGGAAAGAAGAGATTCAACTGCTGCAAGAACTGCAATTGTGAATGCATCGGGAACAATTGCCTTCACTGTTTCTAAAGAAAATTCAGGTACTGAAGGAACAGGAAGAGAAGAAGAAATTGTGTAAAGAGAGCCGATTGTGTTTACATTCATATCAAAGGCTTTAACAAGCACAGCTGAAATAATTATTGCAAAAATTGATGGGGGGATTTTCTTGATAAATTTAGGGAACACAATAATCACTGAAAGAGAAATCGCACCGATTATAAACGCTTCAAAATTGAAGGTGTGAAGCTGATGTGCAACCTCTTCAACCTTTTCCATTGTTTCAATGGGTGAATTTTCGAATGTAAGACCAAGGAAGTCCTTAATCTGACCAATAATGAGAGTAACTGCAATACCGGTTGTGAAGCCTGTTGTGATTGTATAGGGAATGAATTTAATAAGACTTCCTAATTTGAAGACACCCATAAGCACAAGCATTATGCCTGCAATAAGCGTTGCAAGAACAAGACCTGAAAATCCGTTTTCGGCAACTATACCTGCAACAATTGTTGCAAAGGCAGCAGTAGGTCCTGCAATTTGAACACGGCTACCACCAAGCATTGAAATTACAAAGCCTGCGATAATTGCTGTATAAAGACCCTGCTCAGGAGTAACACCTGAAGCGAGAGCAAGAGCAATTGAAAGAGGAAGCGCAATAATTGCAACAATAAGACCTGATGTAAGGTCCTTGCCAAACTGAGCACCACTATACCCCTTAAGACAGGAAATAAGCTTAGGCTTGAAAATCGATTGTTTCTTTTTCTCCATAATATCCACCAGTTTCTAAAAAAATACGGTTTGATTATATGCCTTAATTTTTTCAATTTCAAGAAAAATCCTTACATTTTAAGCAATTCTATGTTTTGTTGAAAACTGATAACAAGCGACAAAATATTCTGTGCAAAATGTAAAACCCCTTGGATTGCTCCAATGGGATTCATTTAATTATTTGCTTTTCCTTAATTTAATTAAGAATTAGTCCTTGCTAGCTGCCTGTGTGGCAGTTAGCAAAGTGGGGAAATTATTCTTTACTCATTGCTTGCAATAAACTTCAATTGAATCACATATAAACGCTGCTGTACCGTCAGCGTGCTTATCAATATTATTTTTGAAGCGTTCATCGCCTACATACATCTGGCCGAGACCTGCTAAAATCTCATTTGTGCAGAGATAGTAATTTTCGGTGATATGGTTCTGCAAGCATTTTACAAGGTTTTGTGCTTCGCTGGAATCAGGCTCTTCGCCTTTTTTCATACATAATGCAAACTCTGCCATAATGCAGTCCATTCCCTCGGCAAGGTCATTCCACTTCTGTTTGGAGTAATTCGCTGTCCGTTCTGTGTGTTCCTTGTAGGCATACGTTTCGCCCCACTTTTCTTTCGCTTCGGTCTTATACTTTTCAAATTCGCTGTTGTCAAATACTTTCATAACATTTTCTCCTTTCACGGCACCGTCAATGGCAGAAATCAACCGTTCTAATCGCTCTTTTTTCAGGATGAGCAGTTGTTTTTGCTCTTTCAACGCCTTGCTTTTGTCATATTTCGGGGATGCCAAAATCTCCTTGATGCTTTTTAAGGAAAAATCAAGCTCACGGTAAAAGAGAATCTCTTGCATTCGAAGAGCAGAATTTTTGTCGTAAAAACGATAACCTGTCGCTCTGTCAACGAAGGCTGGTGTTAACAACCCTATTTCATCGTAATAATGAAGTGTACGCACACTTACCCCCGTAAATTCGGCAAATTCTTTAATCTGAAATTTCATGTTTTTCACCTCACAAGGAAAGTATATACTATTACGGTGCGTGAGAGTCAATAGTTATTTTGAAGATATTTATTGATTTGATTATAACGCTTTTACATTCTAATTTTCGTTTATTTATTTGCTTTTCCGTAATTCAGTTAAGAAACTGGGCGTAGCCCAATATCACTCTTTTTGAAATATCTCGCCGTTAGGCGAATACAACTTCAAGGACAAATTTCCATAAAAATAACGCCTTCGGTTTCCCGAAGGCGTTATTTTTATATTTGGAAATTAGTCCTTGATAGCTGCCTGTGTGGCAGTTAGCAAAGTGGGAAATTGTCATCTATTCGACAAATTTGAATTTGTCAAATTGAAATTATTGCTTCCACAAACTGGTTTGCCTTTTCTGTATGAATACCATGTCCACAATCAAATTGCTTGATTTTCATATTTTCAATCAAAGCATTGACTCTCTGCAAATCTTCATCAGACAATGCGCCTTGCAACAAACCGTTCTCACCAATCGTTATCTTTGCTTTCATAAACAGAGTGTTGCATTTGATTTTAGAAAGAAGGTCATCGTAATCAACACTGTCATTGAACGAATCGTTATAAAAGGCTTCTCCAAAATGAGGGTCATAATATTGCAGGCCATTAAAACCTTCTAAAAACTTTTTAGGCCAAAACAGAACTTTCAGATTTTTGTCGGGATGTTTGGTTCGGTATTTCAATGCGAAACCACTCAGTTTTTCTCTGACAGTTTCTCTGGATTCATCGGGAAAGAAATTCCAGCAATACTGATTCTTGAAATAATAATAGACGAAATCCTTTTCCACATCCTGTAAAAGGAAATTATGGCAGACAGAGGATAAATCCTTGTAATTGTATGTATTATATCTTCTTTCGCCCCAGCTTGAGAAGAACGGAGGGTCTTCCAATATGAGTTTGGTGCATCTGGGAGATTGTGCTGCAATGTATGCTGCAATCAGTCCACCTGACGAATGACCCAACACGGTAACAGAATCACAAATCACATTTTCAATAAAGTCCATGATGTCGTTGCCGATACTGACCAGATTGTATTTTTCTGGATTGTGGGAACTCTTTCCGTGTCCGTAATAATCTACCATGTACACATGGTAGTACTTTGCAAGTTTTGTAACAACATTATCGAAGCTACAAGAGTTTGTCCCCTGGGCATGAAGCAGTAATAATTTGTTTTTTGCGGTTCCAACCTCATAGTAGTTCAAAATACTTCTATCATCGATTTTATACTGTGCATTATGAATCTTCATGTTGTATACTCACCTCGTCAAATTCAAGTTTGTCAAATTGATTATACCACTTTTTCCCTTTCTGTTCAACACATAAAAAATCCGCCCGATTTCTCGGAC
>JAZQUT010000010.1:0-4836 GCA_045631405.1 Acutalibacteraceae bacterium
TCTCGCTCATTTTCGATACTCTAGCGTATCGCTCTCAAACTTCTTTCGAAGTCCGAATTCTACTGTCGCAAATTTTTATTTACGCTCAAAAAAATCTCAAGGGTTTCTTTGTTTCTCGTTGTTTAATTTTCAAGGTTCGTTTGCTACTCTCGAGGCTCGGAAGTTTGTCCTCAACTCGCGAGTGCCTGAACATAATATCATGTTCGCATTCATTTGTCAACAACTTTTTTAAGATTTTTTAGCGAATTATCAACCCACCCGGGTGTTTCGCTTTCTCTCATCTTAAAGAGCTTTTATTCAGTTTTTCTGACTGGCTCTCTTGTCGCCAACGAGACAGAATTATATCACCATATAATCGACTTGTCAATACCTAATTTCAAATTTTTTCAACTTTTTTTGCAGTTGATTTTCCAGCTATATTTTCACACTGTTTTAGGTAAGAATAACCCAATATATTCATATCCTCATACAGCTCCTTCAAAGGTACAAGTACAAAGTCTCTTTCCCCTATCAACGGATGTGGTACTGTTATATCAGGCGAAACATTCTTATAGCCCTCAGCCACCAACAAATCCAAATCAATTACTCGGGGACCGTTTTTAAATTCGCGCACTCTTCCCATACCTGCTTCAATACCCAAGCATGCACCCAAAAGCATTTCAGGTGACTTACCTGTTTCAACTTCAACAACGGTATTATAAAAGCTTTGTTGTTCGGTATAACCCCAAGGGTCAGTTTCGTAAATTGAGGCACATCTCAAAACCTTAACATCTGGCAATAAGTCCAGAGCCTCAATAGCGGTTCTGATATTCTCTGCTCTGTTACCGATATTTGTACCTATACCTATTACTGCTTTCATTCTCCTACTATCTCCAGATACTCTTCTCTTGTTATTGTTTCTTCAACTGCAACATAATCAAAATCAGCGCTTATAGGTGCCTCAGGCTTTTTGAGAAGCACGGTCACACTTTTAAGCTTCGGATACTCCTTCATTATTTCCATAGCAACCTTATTTGATGCATACTCAATAAGGTTATAGCTCTCAGCAGTAAACACAGATCTTGCTGTTTTTATTATCTTTGCATAGCTGACAGTATCATCAAGCTCATCACTTGCATTTGCAGACTTAGCATCAATCAAAGCTGTAATATCAAGCTCAAACATCTGACCGTTAACCTTCTCTTCAGGGTTCACACCATGATAGGCTTTTAATCTTAATCCCTTAACAATAATCTTTTCCATATTTCCACCCATTTTTTTCGTTTATATTATAATAGTATATAAGACACCTTTATGGCATCAACTGTTTCCTTAACATCGTGCACGCGCAATACACCTGCACCGTTTCTTGCACAGCAAATCGCAGCAGCAACACTACCAGCGACTCTGTTCTTAGGGTTCTTTGCCCCTGTCAATTCACCTATAACCCTTTTCCTTGATACACCAATTAATAATGGTGAATATTCCGATAAAGCTTTACAATTTTGCAACAAGGCAATATCATCGCCACGGGTCTTACCAAAGCCGATGCCACAATCATAGCAAAGGCTATTTTCATCAATTCCGAAAGCAAGTGCTTTACTTTTTATATCTTCAAAGAAGGATACAACATCTTCAACCACACCCTTTTCATACTGGTTTACTTCTTTTGAAGAGCCACCACCGGTGTGCATAAAAATCCAACCTGCATTATACTCTTTAACAACCTCTGCCATCGCAGGATTAAAGATGCCACTTTCATCATTGATTATACTTACACCGTTTTCAAGAGCAAATCTTGCAACCTCGGGTCTGAATGTATCAATTGACAATGGTACCTTCGCATCTCTGACAAGCTCTGGTAATATTTCGAGACGCTTCACTTCTTCCTCTAAGGATACAATGGTATTATTCGGTGCAGTTGAGCAAGCACCGATATCAACAATATCTGCTCCTTCTTCATAAAGTTTATTAAGCCTTTCGAGCGCACTCGAAAGGCTATTGAATTCTCCACCATCTGAAAAAGAATCAGGTGTAATATTGAGAATCCCCATTATAATCGGAGATTGTTTTTTCTCAACTAAAGCTTTAAAAGAAAACATTATTTCCCACCTGTCAACAAAGACATAACCTCAGAACGGGTTCTTGCATCACTTCTTGCAGTACCACGAAGAGCAGATGTCTGAGTAACTGCACCTGCAGATTTTACGCCACGCATAGTCATACAAAGGTGCTCTGCTTCAATAATAACAGCAACACTCTTTGCACCTAATTCGTCATAGAGAAAATCTGCAATCTGAGTTGTAAGGCGCTCCTGAACCTGAGGGCGTTTTGCATATACATTTACTATACGAGCCAGCTTTGAAAGTCCGATAATTCTGCCCTCGGCAGGAATATAGGCAATATGAGCCTTGCCAACGAAGGGCAAAAGGTGATGCTCGCACATTGAATACAACGGTATATCACGGACAACAACCATTTCGTCATTACCCGATTCATTAAAAAGCTTAAGATGGTCGTGAGCATCCTCTGAAAGACCTGAAAACACCTCTTCATACATTCTTGCAACTCTGTTTGGGGTTTCCTTGAGTCCCTCTCTGTCAGGATCCTCCCCTATAGCTTCAAGAATATCCCTGACTGCTCTTTCTATTTTTTCTCTATCCATTTAACTCACCTCAAAAGAAAAGACAAAGAGCATTCATCTTTTCATCTGTACTATAATAAACCTTTGCACCAGCCAAATCTTCAATAAGACCTAAATCGTGATAAATTGTATAGATAACACCTGTATTGAAAAGCGTATCCTTAGCAGTATTAAGTGAATCCATATCATTAAATCTGAGCTCGATGCATTTATATCCTCTGCTACTCGAATTATAAGCTGCATTTTCAACAGCAGTTTCAAGCTGCTCTGTTGCAACATTATTTACAAACGCTTTTTCATATACAAAATAGTTATACTTTGTAGCAGTACACAAGGGCAAGCTCTGCTCAATGTTTCTATGCTCCAAAAGGATATCGTCTGTTGTTACATTAAAGAATGTATGACGAAGAACCTGTGTTGAAGTTTTAGGGTCATCCCATGTAACATCTACAAAATAGCCCTCGCCATCAAGAATAACATAGTTCCACATATGACCTATATAATTCTCGCCATCTTCAGTTGATTCACCTGTCACAAGACGGTTATCAATATTCAATTTGCTCAAAAGATACTGGAATGCTCTTGCATAGCCCTCACAGGATGCTTTGCCACCTACGATACAACCATATGCTGTATTAGCAGATGCACCTGTTTCGGGATCAGTGTAAACACAATTGGTCACGAGATAATCGTGAACATAAAGCTCCTTTTCGTAAGCCATGGTGTACTTATCTGCACCCTTTAAGATAGCAGAAACCAACGCATCTAATTCAGCCTTCTGTTTTTTATAGGTTTCTTTATCCATTGAATAAGTAGGCTCAAAAAATGTTTTTAAGCCTTCCTTATAAACCTTGCAATTAAGACCCAAGCAAAAAAGGTCAGGGTTATCATAAGAAATCGCAGTAAAAATTTTATTAAGATTACCTGTGTTCAGCTGAGGAATTTCAATTCTCTCGGGCATATCATAAATGCTATCAAGAATTACTGTATAAATAGCCTGTTCTTCTGCAGAAAGCTCGTAATAACAATGTCTGTAATACCCCGAATCAATACCTGAGGCAGGTGCTTTTAAATTTTCAAACTCTGCGGGTCTCAGATTGGTATCATAAATTGCATACAAAAGGCTACCACACACAGCAGCTGCTACTAAAACCACAGCCACCAAAGCCACAAGTATTTTTATAATTTTATTATTCTTCATCGTTAATCTCCTTTTCGGAAACATAAACCTTAAGCTTTTCTTTTGATGTCTTAGGAATAAGATATTCTATTTCATCCTTATTCTCTGTGTAATCAACAATAGAAATATCACTCTTACAATAATTTATCAACCTTGAAAAAAGCGAATCAGCAGAATTGAATTTTTCAATATTATAGAAGGCTTCAAAGGAAGAAACTATAATTTCTGCGTTCAATCTAGAGCACTCGTAGCCCTTTTCGGTTTCGCAGATATATTTCATATACTTAAATGTCTTTTCGGGAGCAATTGTATTAGATCCTCTTTTCAACTCCAAAAACATATCGGGCGTATCATATTCGATATCTCTGTTTACTCTGACAGTTATATCTCCCAACGCTCTGAACACGGATTTGTATCCCGAATCTGTAAATAGAACATATCTGTCAACATCAACTGCTCTATCACCTTCAACAGCAGCAACCAATTCTTTTACGCCATTTTCAACTAAAACCTTCTCATAGGTTGCTTTGTATTCCTTGCTTTTTTCAGTGTGGTCAAAAGGAATAACTCTTATTGTTTTCTCACTAAGGTTAACATCAACAAGATTAATAAAACGAGCTTCCTTACTATCATCAGATGTAACTGCTACAAGAAAAAGCGCATCACCCTGAAGCACAACTGAATCTGTTTTCTCGGTTGTTGGGGGTGGAGCCGTGCTTTCTTCATCAGCCTTCACAAAGATATTATTAAAATCATAATTCAAGGAACGCCACAACAAAAATGTTGAAACAGAGCCTAAAAGAATAACAAAAGCTATAAATAAACATATTAAAGCGGTTGTTTTTCTTTTTTTATTTTTACGCTGTAAGTCAAAGCCATATTTAGCCAAGCAAACACCTCATTAACTAATTATACAAATACATTTTAATTATACTAAAAGCTTATAAAAAAAACAATACCAAAAGGAAAATTCACATTTCCTTTTGGTATTGTTCATATTTGTTTGCCGTAATGAATTGGGTTAAGTATTTTT
>JAZQUT010000011.1:0-17457 GCA_045631405.1 Acutalibacteraceae bacterium
CTCCTAAGGATTAGATATAGGTTCGATTCCTATTGCGGGTGCCAAAAAAGACAAGTCTTTCGACTTGTCTTTTTTGTTTATTCTAAATCATTTTTGGGGTCAAATACTGTTTCAAAAATCTTGTTGCAGGATTCCGGTCCTTCAAAATTGATATACTTATTGTTAAAAACATCAATTCTATCTTTGCATTTTTCCATTTCGGCATCAATATTTGATATTGCTTTAATAAGCTCGTCTGAGGTGTAAACCAAAGGTCCGGGTGCTTCTTTTTCAATATCAAAATACATTCCGCGAAGATTGTCGGCATAATCGCGTAAATCATAAGTGAAGAACATCATTGGTTTTTTGAGAACACCGTAATCAAACATAACTGATGAATAGTCAGTTATAAGAATGTCACAAAGTAAATATAAATCTTCAACTGTGTGATAGTGGTTGAAATCAAAAACAAATTGATTGTCTGCGGGTATTTTGTAGCCCGATGCACTGAAATGATGCAATCTTATGAGAAGAATATAATCATCGGACAATTGCTTCCTCATTTTTTCAATATCAAGCTGCATATCAAATTTGTTTTTGACACGCCAAGTGGGAACATAAAGAATAATCTTTTTGTCTAAAGGTAAATTGAGTTTTTCTTTTAAGGTTTTGGTTTTTTCTTCAGTGTTGTTTTCAAAGAGAGTATCAGTACGTGGGTACCCCGTCTTCAACAAAGGTGTTTCACAACCAAAGCAGGTGAATGCTTTTTCCGCCATAAAATTACCTTGTACAACAAGATGATTCCAACGGGAGTTTTTTCTGATATAGTTTTTCTTTTGTGCTTCTGTAACAAAGTCATTTTCTACATCAAAACCAAGAGTTTTTAAAGGCGTTCCGTGCATAGTCTGAATTTCAATCTGACCGTCACGTTTTTCGTAAGCATCCTCAAAGTTAACATTATTAACAAAGTATTTTGCGGTGGCAAGGTAGTAAAAATATTCAAGGGTACCTCGTCTTACTCGTTTGCCGTTGCCGTTTATGGGTGTTCTGGGGTCTTCAAAAGACCATATACACTCGTATTCGGGGTAGTTTTTGTCAATGAATTCATAAAGGTGCTGAGGGCTGCAGCTATACTTTGTTCCCCACATTGATTCAAAAATAATTCTTTTTGGGTTTATTGGCAATTTTCTGTAATTCTCGTAATTAGCCGCAACTAGAGCCTGTCTTTTCTGCTTGGTGTTTTCTTCAGTTTTCCAGAGAAGCTTTGCACGTAGCCTTACAAGGAATCCTTCAACTCTGTAAAGTTCAAGGACAAGTGTTTCAAAGGAAACACTATGTTTGAAGTATTTAGGTGTGCATAAAGGTTCTCTGACAACATCACCATTTTTTAAGGTGTATTCAATGTGCACGAGTCTGAAACTGTCAAAAAGATTTTTTGTGATTTTTTCATCTGCAAAATTGATTTTAAAATTACAAACAAACTGCCCATTGACTTCTTCGCATTGTGCCTTTGCAAGTGAAACTACTGTTTTTGAAATTTCATCATCAACAACAATATCTGCATAAACTGCATTTGGGCGGTGGAGCTTGTAACCAAAGGTTTGCGTAGAAATATTTATAACTGCATCATCTTTTGCAATTTCTGTTATTTTGGTGCAAGAGGGTAAAACACTTGCTTCAAGTCGCAGAGTTTTATTTGAAATAAGAATGAGCGCATTGTCCGTGCAATCTTTAATAGTAACGTTTTTTGTCTTTCTTGTTAAAAAGTCCTTTTCATTGTTTTGTTTTATAATGAAGAATTTATAGTTTGAGTCGCAAACAAATTCTTTAACAGGGCAGGAGAAGGTGATGTTACCATTGGTTTTAAAGTCAATAACATTTCCTTTATCATCTTCTGCAAAAATTCTTTTTGCGGGAGCATTAAGATGGATTTGCAGTTCCTTGTTTTTGAATGTTGTTTTTTCAACAAAGTTTGTTTCTTTTGAAAGTTCAACGATAATTTCATCAAACATGGACATACCAAGTCTTAAAATTTTATCATTGAAAATAATGGTGTTATCGCTTATTTTCGTGCTTATACCCTTTGTAGCACCGCTAAGAAAAAGTTTACCACTTGAAACTCTGTTTTGGTATTTGATAACAATGTGGTTTGTACCTGCATTGTTGTCATTGATTTCAATTTCTTCTAAATTCAAAGAAATGTTGAAGCCTGTTCCGTCATAGTTGTACTGAGTTGTTTTGTCTGTTACAGGATTGTAAACAAACCCCTTTGTGGATGTGAGAAGATGGTTTTCAAAGGGTGTTGTTTTCAAGGGTGTAATGTAACCAGTTTTGTCATTTAAAAGATAGGCTTCAATTTGTTGTTGTGAAGAATCAGCAATATTTATACGGGGAATGTACAATTGAGCTAAAACATCAAATGAGGTTTTGTTTACAACAATGTCATTTATATTTTTTCTTGGGGTAACTTCACGAAGCTCGTTTGTTACATCTCTGTCTTGAATGGGGAAAACACTATCAGAGCATTCTATATAGAATTTTCCATTTTTTTCTTCAATTGGCGCATTAACATAATCAGCGCTTTGGTTTTCCAAAACATTTATTAATCCTTGCAAATTGTTTCCAAGAACAAATTGATATTTTTGCTTGTTAATAAGTGAGATTTGTGCCAATGCATCTGCGGAAATACTTGAATTAATATAATCTTTTATTATCTCAAAAATTTCATAAGCTTGTTCTTCGGGAACATTGTTGCAAATATTGATAAAAATGCTTAAATCAATTTCGAGATGCTTGATTTGTTTTGCTATTTCAAGTTCGGGGTTGCTTATATTCTTTTTGAAGAATTCGTCAACCATTTTTATAACGGCAATTCTGTCATAAAGATTTTGCATATTGTGAGTGTTTTGAGTTATTGAGGTGCTTACACCATCTCTCACACGCCAAAAATAGCCTACCTTGTTAACAACGGCAACCTTCTCTGCACGGCAGTGCATAGGAATAGTAACGGGAATATCTTCGTAAAGAATCCCTTCGGGAAATTTGAATTGATGCTTGTCCCAAAAACTTTTTAAAATAAGCTTATTCCATGATGTTGTGTCATAAATAAGGGAATAATCAGAGAGAATATTTGCAGTTTCATCAAGTTTATTAAAAACCTTTTCGTGAAGAGTAGATATTTTTGTTTTTTGAGAATTGAATCTTGCAACGTTGCATATTGCAAACTGGGCATTTTGCTTTTTTAACGCGTTGAGCATATTCTCATAGGCGTCAGGCGAAACTATATCGTCAGAATCCACAAAAGCAAAATATTTACCTTTTACAAATTGCATTGCATAGTTTCTTGCATGGCCTAAACCTTGATTTTCAATTTTATGATATTCAAATTTAGGATGTGATTTTGCATAATTTTCAGCAAGTTCGGAGCTTTTGTCAGTTGAACCATCATCAATAATAATTACCTGAATGTTCTGTAAAGTCTGATTTTCGATAGAATCAAGACATTCAATAAGATATTCCTCAACATTGTAAACAGGTACAATTACACTTACATCAATTTTAGAGTTTTTGAAAAAACTACTTATTTTTTTGAAGATTCTATTGCTCATAAAAACCCCTCATGTTGATTATTTAAATTGATTTTCTATTCGGTTAATATTGTATATCTATATATATATTTTTGTCAATATGAAAATAAAGCCATCGTATTTTTATACGATGACTTTATTAAGGATTAAATTAACGGCAACTTAACAACCGCTTTGAACATATCTCCGTCGATTTCGATGTTGAAAATACCGTTCTGCAATTCTGCAAAGCTTCTTGCTATGGAAAGACCGAGACCACTTCCGTCGGTTGTTCGGGAGTTGTCACCGCGGACAAATCTTTCTGTCAGCTCCTGAGGGTCAATGTTCAGCTTTTCCTTGCTTATGTTCTTGATTTCAAAAACGCCGAAGCCGTCTTCCTTATAAACATCAACATAAACTCTTGTTCCTGTAAGAGAATATTTTTTCGCATTGGAGAAAAGATTGTCAATAATTCTGAAGGTGTGCTGGCTGTCAGCAGCAACGATTATTTCCTTATCCTTTTCTGTAAGAATAACATCAAGACCTGCATTTTCAAGCACATCGCTGTTTTCGCCGACTGCCTGAAGAGCCATTTCGTTGAGGTTAACCTGAGCAACATTCATTTTGATGTTACCTGAATTTGCCTTGCTTGCCTCGGTTAAGTCCTCAATAAGACGCTTGAGCTTCTTGGATTTCTCGTCGAGAATGTCAATGTATTGTTGCTTTTCTTCCTCTGCTATGTTGTCCATTTTAAGAAGAGAAACATAGTTGATAATAGAGGTGAGGGGAGTCTTCAAATCGTGAGAAACATTTGTTATAAGCTCGGTTTTAAGATGCTCGCCCTTAATAGCCTCATTGATTGCATTTTCAATACCATCGCGACAAGCACCCAGATCCGATGCAAACAATCTCAAAGGCTTAACATAATTTTTTATGTTAATGGTTGTTTTGTAGTTACCTTTTCTGATTTCTTCAGCAACCTTTGCAAGTCTTAAAACATCACTTATATAAAGCATAGCGTAAACAAGCGCCAAGCCGTTGAAAATTATAAGACCAATAATTGATACAGGGAATAAATATCCAAACGCAAATAAGTAAAAGAACACATTTATTGCCACATATCCAACAAAGAAAAGTATTGTCTGTGTTTTTATTCTTCTCTTAATCTGTTCGGGTGTTATTTCCTTTTCTGCTGCCTTAAGCTTTGTTTTTTCTCGTATTTTTTTAACAGCTTTTTTGATTTTTTTTATAATGATAATCAGAATAAACCTGTTTCCTAATGCTCCTGACTTAACATTTCTCACTATATAAAGCACAAAGCTTAAAAGGAAAAGCGAAATAAGTGCAAATCCGATACCTATTGCATTTTGGATAAAAGCAGGAGTTAAGAGCCATTGTAATGCTTCAAATTGTTCATAAATTTCGTCAGGTTCGATACAATCCATATATGCCATATAGCCTACACCGAAGCCAATAGCACCAATAAGTGCAACAGTAAATGCAAGATAAATAACAAAGGGGATTTTATCTGTTTTTGCAAGCCTTACGCTTTCGTCTTTTTGTGTGCCACTGATTTTACAGCAAACAACAAAACAGATAACTGAAAGCAAAGCAAACAAAACAGTTAAAGCAAGGTAAGTGCTTTCGTTGGTGCCGTTCACCTGAGAGAAAGCACCGTGCATAGCGTAGAAATTATCACCGGGAACCAAGCTTTCATTCAATTTCAGATAAAGAGAAAAGCCCTTAAAGTGATCCGTCATAAATTTTTCATCTATTGGTTCATCGGGAAGAAAATATGCATCAGTCAGGAATTTTAAAAGGTTTGTTGAGTAGTTTATTTTGTTTGCAGGAGAAATGAGCTTTTCGCCGTCAAACTCAATGTAATACAGTTGGTCTTGGCTTAAATTGTTAATAAACTCGGTTCTTTCATCAACGGGCACATTTGAAATTGTCTGACCATCTTTATTGTTTGTTAAAATGAATTTAATGTTTATTAATCTGTTTAATCGCGCAGTAGTCAACTCAACATTTTCGTAATAGCTCATATCTAAAGCGTATTCTTTATCATCCTTCAGCTCGCTTTTTATACTTCCTATGCTTGTAGCATTCTCGACAATATCAAAAATAGCGCCTCTTAATTGCAGATATTTATTATTCCAATCTGCGAATGAGGTGTATTCATCTTTTATGGAAAACAAAACCTCATCGTCAGAAGGGTATTCAATATCGTTAGTGTCCCAATTATGAATTACAACAGATGTTGCTTGTTCAGAATATTCTCCGTCATAGTAATAGTTGTTGTAATATTCATAAAACTCGTGGCAGTCAATATATTCATCATTTTCAGGGAAATAAACAATGCCGTTGTCGTCGATATCGTAGGTTCCGTTATTGGTTTCAATGGTATCAGGACGAAGCTTTTTCAGCTCCTGAATAGTGTTAAAAAGCTTTACTGCTCTTTCTTCTTTTTCTTTGTATTCTTTAGTTATTTTCTTTGCATTATCTGTTTTTAAATAATCCCCGTAGCTTATATATGATTCATAAAAATCTGTTACCTCTCTGAAATTACACATATTATCCCAAAGAGTTCGCTTCATTTCGGTTGTGAAAATGGGCGTGTTTTTAAATTCACCATCTTCACTTGCATAGAAAGTTCCCTTTCTTATAAAATTCAACGCATTTATACCCGTAAAAAACGCAAATATGATTGTTAAAAGCACAGCCACCAATTTTACTATCGGGTTGTATTTAGATTTTTTCAATTTTGTATCCAATGCCCCACACCACCTTTAAATATTTGGGCTCCTTCGGGTTAATCTCGATTTTCTCGCGTATGCGCCTGATGTGAACTGTTACGGTTTTGTCGCCCACCATACAGGGCTCGCCCCATACTGCCTCGTATATTTGAGTTGTTGAAAGAATACATCCTAAGTTTTTCATAAGATGCTCCACAATGCCGTATTCCGTTGCAGTAAGCTTGACAGGCTCGCCGTCAACGGTTACCTCGTGGGCAACCGTGTCAACTGAAAGACCACCATTCACAATAACGCCTTGCTTCTTTTCAAGACTACCTAAAGAGCAGTATCGCCTTATCTGGCTTTTTACTCTTGCAGTAAGCTCAAGGGGGTTAAATGGCTTTGTAACATAATCATCTGCGCCAAAGCCGAGACCTGTGATTTTGTCGGTGTCCTCGCTTTTGGCAGAAAGGAGAATTATTGGTATATTCTTTGATTTTCTGATTTCAAGAGTTGTCTGCAGACCATCAAGCTCAGGCATCATAATATCAAGAACAATACAATGAATTTCATTTTCCTCGATGATTTTCAGAGCCTCCTTGCCGTTGGTGGCAAGAAAGGGCTTGTAGCCCTCCATATTGAGGTAAATCTCAATGGAGTTAAGAATAGCTATATCATCATCGCAAATAAGTACATTATACATCTTTTTACCCCCAAGTTTCTTTTTGCAGTTTTATTCTAAGGTGCGTATATTACAAAATAACAAATAAAATTATTACAAATTTCTTAAGAAATAAAAGTAAAATTCTTTTTTCGCCTTTTTTCTTCAAATACATTTTAATTATAACAGAAAACAATATAAAAGTACAACGGAATGTGACCCTTTTTTCTTATGCTTGTCCGTACAATATTTTTAGAATAATTTGTAGATTTTGGAGATTTTTTATGAGCGTAAAGGTTGCCGAGCGTGTGGGGAAAAGCAAATGGGAGAAGGTTAAAAATAATGAGCTTAAGGGCTTTCTTGTAAGGCAGGGCGTGACATTTGTTTTAGGTGTTCTTTTCAGCCTTGCAGGCTTCAATAATGAGTTTTCACCCTTTGGTGTGGCGTTCTGTGGCAGCGTTCCCAAGGATCTGACCATAACTGCAGCCTTGGGAGCAGCAGTGGGTTGGTTTTTCAGTCTCGATTCCGTTTCGGCTCTTCGCTATACCTCGGCAGCACTCGCCTTGTGTGTGATAATGAGTGCCTTGAAGCCCTTCAGGCAAATCCGTGACAATGCAGTAACACCACTTGTAACCGTTTTTGTCTGCCTTTTCGTAACGGGTCTCGCCATAGTTTTTGCAGAGGAGGCAACGGTTCTTTCCTTGCTTCTTTCCTTTGCTGAGGGTGCAATAGGCTGTGCCACTGCATATCTGCTCTTTAAAAGTCAGGTAGTTCTCTCCTTAAAGGGTGGACTTACAATGCTCACCTCAAGGGAAGCTACTGCCGTAACAATAAGCGTTATGCTTTTGCTTCTTTCCATAAGAAAAATGGATTTGTTCGGAATACATCCTGCAAATATCATCACAACTCTTTTAATCCTGATTTGTGCCTTTTATTGTAAAGAGGCAGGTGGTGCAATTGTGGGTATCTGTGGTGGACTGACCTCTGCTCTTGGTGGCTCTGATATTCTTCTTTTAAGCTTTTATTCCTTCGGTGGACTTTTGTCCGGTGTCTTTTCAGCCTATGGAAGAATTGCAGCATTTTTAGCCTTTGCTTTCTCGGGTGTTGCAATAACTGTCGTTTCCTATGAGGAGGTTGCCTTGCCTGCAAAGCTTATTGAAACCATAATTGCAGGGGTAATATTCTTTGTTGTGACAAATCTCTTCGATGAAAAAATCCGAGCAATTTTAAAGCCTAATGTTACCTCGCCTATAATCGATACAGTTAAAAATGATATTTTCAATAAATTAAGACTTGCGTCAAATACCTCTGCAGAAATCTGTGCTTCACTTACAAGCGTCAGTGATGCTTTAAGTAAATCAGAAAAATCTGATATAGGAAATGTAGCTAAGAAAACGAGAGAAAGAGTTTGTGGCTCCTGTGGGCTTTATGATGTCTGCTGGAAGGAGAGAGGTGAAGAAACTCAGGATGTGTTCAACTCTCTTCTGACAATGAAAAAGGAGGGCATCCACCTTGAATACAGAACCGTGCCTCAACAGTTTGCAGCCAAATGCATCAGAACAGAAAATGTAAGCAGCTGCTTTAATAAATTGTATAGCGAGTTTAAGACCCGTGAGCGCTTTCAGAGTCGCTTTAACGAAATGCATAAACTAGCCTCGGAGCAGTTTGTTAATGTTTCCTCGCTTCTTGATTCTCTGTGTAGCAGGCTTGATGAGGAAATTCGCTTTGATGTTGATTGTGCCAACAGAGTGAAGGCAGCTGCAGTAAGCTGTGGCTTTGAAAATGTTGAGTGCTGCGCCTATATAAATTCAATGGAAAAGGAAACAGTTGAATTAAAGCTTAAGCCTATGAAAAGCAAGCTTAATTTAACCTCCTTAAGCACACAAATTAATATAATTGCTAACAGAAAATTCGAGCTTCCTTTGATTGAAAGGTCTGAGGATTTTACAAAAATTATTTATAAGGAAAAATCAGATTTTAAAATAATCAGCTCGGGGGTTCAGCTTTGCGCCAATGGCGAAAGATATTCGGGAGATACCTTTACAACCTTCGAGGATAGCGACGGCATATTTTATGCTGTGCTTTGTGATGGTATGGGAACAGGGGCCAAAGCAGCTCTCTCGTCAGGTCTTGCAGTATCTCTTTTAGAAAAGCTTATCAAGGCAGGCTTTGGTGTTAAGGCATCTATAAACACTGTTAATACGGCTTTGATTTCAAGGTCGGGAGAGGAATGCTCAGTAACCCTTGATTTAACTGCTGTTGACCTTTTTACAGGCCATGTTGAGTTCTATAAATGTGGTGCTTCAAATACAGTGGTAAGGAAGAATGGCAAAATTATTGAGGTGGGCTTTTCTTCCTTGCCTATGGGTATTTTAAATGATATTGAAATCAGCTGTGGTACGGGAACTCTCAGCTTCGGCGATGTTCTTGTTATGTCCTCGGATGGCGTAAGAGAAGAGGATTTACCCCTTTTGGAAAAAGAGGTGAAGAGCTTTTCTAATGGTAATGTGAGAGCCTTCACAACGGGGCTTTGCGAAAGCATCCGACAATTACAACCACCCAAGCAGGATGATTTAACAATTCTTACATTAGCAGTAACACGAAATGAATAGGAGTTTTTAACTGATGTATAAGTTTACAGGCTTTACCCAAAGCGCAAATAATGCCCTGAATTATTCTGTTGAAGCAGCAGAAAATCTTGGACACACATATATAGGCAGTGAGCATATTCTCTTAGGGCTTCTGTCGGATTCAAGAATGGTTTCATTTTCGATTCTAGGAAGCAAAAAGGTTACCTTGAAAAAGGTAGAGGAGCAAATAAAAAGTGTTGTAGGAGTGGGGCTTCCGACAACTCTGACTCCTGATGATATAACACCACGATGCAGAAAAATTATTGAGAACGCCCTTGCATTAGGTCGAAATGCACCATTAGGTGAATCAGGAACTCAGCAGCTTCTTGCATCTCTGTTAAGAGAGCCACAATGTGCAGGGTGCAGAATTCTTAATTCTCTCGGGACCTCTCCCTATGATATAAGCTCAGAGGTTCTTAGCTCAAATGATGCCGTCGATAATAAAAGCAGCAAGACCCATGAGCAGAAGAAAACAATGATCGGGAAATACGGTAAGGATTTGACCGAGCTTGCAGAAAATGGTGGCATCGACCCTGTAATCGGCAGAAACAAGGAGATAAGCAGAGTTATTGAAATTCTTTGCAGAAGAACTAAAAACAATCCCTGTCTTATCGGTGAACCGGGAGTGGGTAAAACTGCCGTGGCTGAGGGTCTTGCATTACAGATAGTAAACGGAAGCGTGCCCGAGCTTTTGAAAAATAAAAGGCTCATAAGCGTTGATTTAACCTGTATGGTGGCAGGAACAAAGTACCGAGGCGATTTTGAGGAGCGAATAAAAAGTATTATTGACGAGATTTGTGCCGATGGAAATATTATTCTTTTTATTGACGAGCTTCATAATATTGTCGGTGCAGGCTCTGCCGAGGGCGCTGTTGATGCTGCAAATATTTTAAAGCCCTCTTTAGCAAGAGGGGAGCTACAGGTTGTTGGTGCTACAACCGTTGATGAATACAGAAAATATATCGAAAAGGATGCTGCTCTTGAAAGGCGCTTTCAGACTGTCAGCGTGGATGAGCCTGACAGAAAAACAACTGTTTCAATGCTTCAGGGCTTGAAGGAACGCTATGAAAAGCACCACGGAGTAAAAATAAGCGATGAAGCAATAAATGCAGCAGTTGACCTGAGTGAGCGCTATATTACGGACAGATTTTTGCCTGATAAAGCCATTGATCTGATTGATGAGGCTTCCTCAAAAAGCCGTTTGAAAAGCTATACTCCACCTGCTCATATAAGGGAGCTTGAAAACAGATTAAAGGAAATCTCTAATCAGAAGCATCAGGCAATTGAAAAGCAGGATTTTGAAAAGGCTGCAACCCTTCGTGATAATGAAAAGGAGGCAACAAGCCTTCTGAGAGTTAAGGCTCAACAATGGAAGGATCTTGCTAAAACAGACATTAAAACCATAACAAGCGAAAATATTGCCGATGTTGTGTCTGCTTGGACAGGAGTTCCTGTTTCTCAGATAACTGAGGAGGAAAGTCGGAAGCTGTTAAATCTTGAAGAGCTTTTGCACAAAAGAATTGTAGGGCAGGAGGAGGCTGTGAAGGCTGTTTCAAGGGCAGTCAGACGAGGTCGCTCGTCCTTCAAAAACCCAAAAAGACCCATTGGCTCATTCTTGTTTTTAGGGCCTACAGGGGTTGGAAAAACCGAGCTTACAAGGGCGCTTGCAGAATGCCTTTTCGGCTCCGAACAGCAGATTATAAGAATTGATATGTCCGAGTATATGGAGAAGCATTCTGTTTCTCGTCTTGTTGGCTCACCTCCGGGATATGTTGGCTTTGAGGAGGGGGGACAGCTTACGGAAAAGGTAAGGCGAAGCCCGTATTCAATTGTCCTTTTTGATGAAATTGAAAAGGCTGATAACGATGTTTTCAATATACTTCTGCAGATAATGGAGGATGGTGTCCTGACTGACTCAAACGGCAAAAAGGCAGATTTCAAAAACTGCGTTGTTATTATGACCTCCAATATAGGTGCTGAGCTGATTTCGAATAATAAAAGCTCAATGGGCTTTGCAGGGGAAAGTGCAGAAAAGGGGCGCAAGGAAAGAATAAAAAGTCTTGTAAACGAGGAAATTAAAAAGTTCTTCAAGCCGGAGTTTATAAACCGAATTGATGAGATTATTATTTTCGATTCCTTAAATGAAAAAGAAATAAAGGAAATTGCAAGACGGATGCTTTCAGACCTGCAGAAAAGATGTAGCAACGGTGGAGTGGAAATCAGCTTCGATGAAAGCATTGTTGAGGCAGTCTCAAGCGAGGGCTTTGATGCGATTTATGGTGCAAGACCCTTGAGAAGAGCAGTCACCTCAATGGTGGAGGACCCTCTTGCAGAAAAGTATCTCTCAGGGGAGCTGAAAAACAAAAAGGACCTTGTCTGCAAATGGAACGGAGAAAAAATGACAATATCATAAAAATAAAAGAAAACAAAGGCTTATCGCCATTGTTTTCTTTTTCCTTTTATTGACTTTTTTATTGTATAATAATATAATATATAATTGAATTATAATTTCTAAAAGGAGAGGTGTTTGTGAAAAGATTTGCATCCGTGCTTCTGACATTCGTTATGTGCATAAGCTTGTTTGCATCTTTGTCAACAACTGCCTCTGCCGGGCTTTTAGATGTTGTTGAGACAGGTGAAATGCAGGATACCTCTTCAGAAGGAAATGGTACTGTTTATTGGGAGCTTTCCTATAATGCGTTAAGTGATGACACCACCTTGAAATTAAGTGGTGATGGCTATATGCCTAACGGAACAGACCAAAGCTGGAAAATAGATCTCGGAAACAGAGCTATCACCGAGCTGATAATTGAAGAGGGTGTAAAAAGCATTATGGACGGTGCTTTTTATGGGGAGCTGTATCTTGAAAGCGTCACTCTCCCTGCTTCAATTGAGTTTATTGGTGAGGCTGCCTTTGCAAATACAGGAATAACAAGCATTACAATTCCTCAGAATCTCAACAGCGTTGACGGCACCCACTTTAATTCTCAGAGCCTTGTGGAGTATAAGGTGCACCCCGATAATCAGTATTATACTGCAGTTGATGGTGTTCTTTATTCCAAGGATATGACCGAATTGGTTGCCTTCCCTGTGGGAAGATATGCGGACGGTGGCAAAAATGATTTCGTAATTCCTGAATCCGTTAATAAAATCGGTAGCTCTGCCTTTATGAAATGCAAGCATACCTCATTTACTATTCCCGAAAATGTAAAGACTATCGGAATGCAGGCCTTTGCAGGTAATACCGAGCTTTCAAACCTCAATATTATGAATGGCGTTGAGAGAATTTATGATGGAGCATTTCTTGATTGTAACAGCCTTAAAACAATTCATTTACCAACCTCTGTTAAATACATTGGATATTGCTCCTTGGGCTTTATTTATAATTTTGATTTCGAGGGTCTTAGCTTTATGCTTGACCAAAAGGGTATTTCACATGATACCGTTACAGCAGAAAACGCAGTTTATTATGCTTCACTGACAGGCTTTTCAATTGATTGCTTTATAATCTGCGATGTGAACGAAAAGGTGAAAATCTATACTCCTACCAATTCAGCAGGTCATAATTATTGCAAAATGTTTGGTGTGGCTTATCGCTTGTCTGAGGCGATTACACCAAAGCTCGTTTCAGCAAAGCAAGCTGCAACAGGGGTTGAAATTCAATGGACTTATTCTTCTGATGCAACGGGCTATTACATATATCGCAAGAATAAATCAGGCGACTATAAGAAAATTGCAACGGTCAAAGGCAAGAGTAAGCTTTCCTATACAGATACATCAGCTTATTCATCATATGAAAACACATACACCGTCAAGGCGTATAACAGTAATGGTGTAAGCAGATATTTTACTGATGGCGTTTCAGCTTACTATATACCAACCCCGAAGCTTTCTTCTGCAGGTAACGCCTACGGTGGAATAAAGGTTTCCTGGAAAAAGGTTTCAACTGCCACCAATTATAATATTTACAGACGCAAAAAGGGCGAAACCTATTGGGAGAATTTAGGGCCCGTTAAAGCCTCTGTAACCTCATATTTAGATAAAGATGTGTCTTCCAAGAAGACTTATTATTACACAGTTCGCGCTTATGACAAAAAGGGCGTAAGTGAATACGATACTATCGGTGTGGGCGCAACCTATGTTCCTGCTCCTAATGTTTCAAGCTTTAAGAATACATCAAAGGGTG
Organism: Acutalibacteraceae bacterium; assembly: GCA_045631405.1. Taxonomy (GTDB): domain Bacteria; phylum Bacillota; class Clostridia; order Oscillospirales; family Acutalibacteraceae; genus DTU089. The sequence continues at coordinate 13,758 of JAZQUT010000011.1, forward strand.
TTCAGCTCAGCTGGAAAAAGGTTTCTGTGGCATCCTCATACCGAGTGTATAGAAAAGCAGAGGGTGGCAAATGGGAGCTTATTAAGAAGCTTAATAATTCCACCTTCACCTTTACTGATACTGATGTAAAAAGTGGCGTGAAATATAGCTACGCTGTAAAGGCAGTCAGCTCAGGCAAAATCAGTGGTTATGCCACTAAAACGATTGAGTATCTTAAAAAGCCTGTTGTTAAAAGTGCAAAGAGCACCAAATCAGGCGTGACCGTTACCTATTCCAAGACTGCAGGCGCAGATAAATACAGAATTTATCGGAAGCTTAACGGTGAGGACGAGTGGACAAGAATTGCAACTGTGAAGGGCTCTTCAACCAACTCATATACTGATACAACTGCAAAGAAGGGTAAAACCTATCGCTATACAGTAAGAGCTTATAGTGGCTCTTATAAAAGCGCTTATGATTATAAAACAGGCTACAAAATAAAGGACAAATATTAATATGTTTGATTTTTTGAAAAAGAAAAAACAACCTCAGGGCTATGTTCATAAGCCTCGAGATTTTGACAGGGATGAGAGAATAGAAATTCAGAAAATTGTTTCATCAATTCCTGTAACGAGAAAGCTGCTTTCTCAGGATCTGCTTATAACTGCAATCAATAATTTTGTTGTGAAAAATATTAAAATCGGCGCAACTGCTGCAAGAAATGTTAATACAACAAAATATCCTCAGGTGTTCTTCAGCTCCTTTAAGGACCTGATTGAAAGCACAGAAAGACTTATGCAGATAGAGCCTTATTGGCGATTTGAGGGAAATGGTCCCACGGACCAGATGAATGATATAAATGCCCGAAGAGATAAAATTATCCGTGGTTTTATAAATGAATCCTTCAATGATTTGGTAAAGCAAATCGAGCTTCAGCGCAGTCCTGCCAAAAAGCAGAAGCTTTTTGACGATTATCAGAACTCGCTGATTAATAACATTGACATTTGCGGTGAAGAAAACTTTGAATTCTTCAAGGATCTTTGCCGTGAGAAATTAAATATACAAGAATAATTAATATAGGGGAGAAAGAAAAATGGCATATCTTACCGATATTGAAATTGCACAGAGCTGTAAAATGAAGCCTATTACCGAAATTGCTGAAAAAGCAGGTGTAGGCAAGGAGTACCTTGAGCCTTATGGCTGGTACAAAGCAAAAATTGATTTGTCATATCTTAAAAAGAGTGAAAAGCAGGGCAAGCTTGTTCTTGTTACTGCTATTACTCCCACTCCTGCAGGAGAGGGTAAAACAACTACCACAATCGGTCTTGCAGATGCAATGAATCTTTGTGGCTATAATACCTGTGTTGCTCTTCGCGAGCCCTCTCTCGGCCCGGTTTTCGGTGTTAAGGGTGGTGCAGCAGGTGGTGGCTATGCTCAGGTTGTTCCTATGGAGGACATCAACCTTCACTTCACAGGCGACTTCCACGCTATCGGCGCTGCAAACAACCTTCTTGCTGCAATGCTTGATAACCATATTCAGCAGGGTAACGCTCTCGGTATTGATGTTAAGCGCATCACATGGAAGCGTTGTGTTGATATGAATGACAGACAGCTTCGTAATATCGTTGACGGTCTCGGTGGCAGAATGCAGGGCGTTCCTCGTGAGGATGGCTTTGATATTACAGTTGCAAGTGAAATTATGGCTGTTTTCTGCCTTGCAACATCTGTTACAGACCTTAAGGAAAGACTTGCGAGAATAGTTGTTGCTTATGACTACTCAGGCAAGCCCGTTACCTGTGGCGATATTAAGGCACAGGGCGCTATGACTGCTCTTCTCGTTGATGCAGTTAAGCCCAACCTTGTTCAGACTCTTGAAGGCACACCTGCTTTCGTTCATGGTGGCCCCTTCGCTAATATTGCTCACGGCTGTAATACAGTTCTTGCAACAAAGATGGCAATGAGCACAGCAGATTATGCTATTACAGAGGCAGGCTTCGGCGCAGACCTTGGTGCAGAGAAATTCCTCGATATCAAGTGCCGTGCAGCAGGTCTTAAGCCCAATGCAGTTGTAGTAGTTGCAACAGTAAGAGCTCTCAAAATGCATGGTGGTCTTAAAAAGGATCAGCTTGGCGACGAAAACATTGAAGCACTTGAAAAGGGTATTCCCAACCTTCTTCGCCATGTTTCAAATATCAAAAATGTATATAACCTTCCTTGTGTTGTTGCAGTTAATCGCTTCCCCACAGATACAGATAACGAAATCGATTTCATTATCGCAAAATGTAAGGAGCTTGGCGTTAACACTGTTCTCTCAACTGTTTGGGCAGACGGTGGTAAGGGTGGCGTAGAGCTTGCGAAAGAGGTTGTACGCCTTTGCGAAGAGGAAGATAATTCAGGCTTTACCTTCTCTTATGAGGACAATACCTCAATCGAAGAGAAAATCGAAGCAGTTGTAACAAAGGTTTACGGTGGTGACGGAATCGAGTTCACAACCAACGCAAAGAAGCAGCTTGATCAGCTTAAAGAGGATGGCTTCGGTAATCTTCCTGTATGTATTGCTAAAACTCAGTACAGCTTCTCTGATGACCCCACAAAGCTTGGCGCACCCGACGGCTTCAAGGTAACTGTAAGAAACCTCAAGGTTTCTGCAGGTGCAGGCTTCATCGTTGTTCTCACCGGCGATATCCTCACAATGCCGGGACTTCCCAAGTTCCCTGCGGCAGAGAAGATCGACGTTGACGAAAACGGCAAGATCACAGGTCTCTTCTAATACAAATACTTGTTAAAACGGCTCAAATGTCTATGCATTTGAGCCGTTTTATATTATAAAAAGTGTATAAGTGTTGAAATTTCGATAATTAGAATGTATAATTATATTAATACATTTTGTACTCTTAAAAGGAGAGCGTTATGAAAAAGATAATTGCTTTGTTGCTTTGCGCGCTTTTTGTGCTTTCGGTCGTTCCGTACGATGCGATTGCCGCAGAAAACACGCAGAGCGTCAGCGATGCCGTGGTTTATCTGAACGGTACTAACGGTTCAGACTCTAATAGCGGTAAAACTGCCGCAAAGGCGCTTAAAACACTTAAGCAAGCTATCACTGTAGCCAAAACCTTTACGGATGCCGAGGAGGTGACCGTTGTTGTTACGGGCGCTACCGCCTTGGGAGAGGAGCAGCATTACGTGCTTCCCGAGCATACTGTAAAAATAACCGTAACCTCAAAATACAACGGAACGGATTACAGGGAAAGCGGCGCTTGTCTTACAACGTTCTCGAAGAACGTTTCCTGCATTTACTTTAACGGCGACTTTGCTTTTGAGTACGTAACAATTAATCAGAGCACAACAAATGCCATTTTTGTTATGCAGTATAACAACTTCAAGATTGGCAGCGGTGTTACGGTAAACGCGGTTGACCCCACTGCATCTACCAACTATCCCATTCTTCTTGTTGGATGCAATATGAGCTATGACAAGGCTGAGACCCCGACCACATTTACCAATGATGTAACTATCGAGATTAACTCCGGTACATGGGCATATCTCCGCGGTGGTGACAGAGATTCCACCTCCACCTTCGACGGTAATATGACTATCAATATCAACGGTGGCACCTTTAAGAACGGTAACTCAACCGCTACCACTTATTACGCGGCAGGTAACGCCTCCTCGCCATCCGGTAAGTGCTCTTACGGAACTAACGCAAAGCTCGTTATGAACC
>JAZQUT010000012.1:0-14042 GCA_045631405.1 Acutalibacteraceae bacterium
AAAAGCAGGTGCAACTGACAGCATAACCCTTACAGGCGGATGCGCTAAAAATGACGGTCTTAAAAAGGCTATCGAAAAGGTTTTGAAAATCAAGGTTGTTGAGCTTTCAACTGACCCTCAGCTTATGGGTGCTTTAGGTGCTGCTGAATACGCCCGTCAAAAGGGTCTTGCAAAGGAGAATTAAAATGGAAATATTTTTAATAATATTAGCAGTTATCGTTGCTCTTTTCTTTTTGACCTTTGCAATTTATTGGTTTAACCTTGATATGAAGCTTGTTCGCAAGGTTTATGATTTATTAGGCAAGCATTACGACAATATGAAAAGAGATAAAAAGCTGTAATGGAAATATTTGATTCTTTAATAAAAGAGGTTTCTGAATTAATTGAGCATTATTCCAAAACAGAATATTCTTTTGAAAAAGAAAATCCCTGGGAAGATGTTGGGCATAATCAGGTGATTCTTCAAAAAGAAACTCTATTTGAGCTTGATGGTGTGGGCTTTAACCTTTTAACATCTTCAGCTATTGATGACAGCGTTGTGGTTGTAGGAAAAGATTTGCCGGAAATAAAAGATAACACAAAATTTGCCCGAATATGCTTTATTGAATTCGAGGAACAAGAAGAAATACAGAAAACATATAACCTTATAAGAAAAATAGAATATACAAAATATCATTTTTTCCCCGATGGTTATATGATAAGAACCTCTTCTAAAGCTCATAAGGAAAAGGTTCGTGTTTCTAAAACTGCAGTTAAAAAGGGTATAGATTTTCAGAAAATCGGAAATCTTCTTATAAATAAATTCAAAGAAAATCCCGCAGTCAAGGGTGTTAAGGTTGTTTTTGTAACGGAAAATACAATTGATTATTCAGCTCTTGAAAGCCTTTCAAGAAAGAATCACGAAATAACTGAAACGCTTAATCAGGTTATGAATAATCTCGCTTTTGACTGTGACACCTGCAACCTTAAAGCAATTTGCGATGAGGTTGAGGGTATGAAAGAGTTGCATTTTAAAAGCGCTATGGTAAAGTAATATGGAAAAGAAAGATGTTATAAATTTTTTCGATAATCTGGCAGAGGGATGGGATGAAGAGCAAATTCCTAAGGATGCTATAATTGAAAAAATATTAGATAACGGGGGAGTAGAACCCCATAAAGATATTCTTGATATTGCCTGTGGAACAGGAACTTTATTTCATTTTTATTTTAAAAGAAATGTAAGGTCTGTTACGGGAATTGATATTTCGCCTGAAATGGTGAAAATTGCAAAGGGAAAATTTCCTGAAACTGAAATAATCTGTGGTGATGCAGAAGAATATCGTTTCGATAAAAAATTCGATATTATAATGATTTATAACGCATTCCCTCATTTCCCAAATCCTGAAAAGCTTATAGAAAATCTTGTAGGTTATCTAAATGCTAATGGAAGAATCAGTATTGCCCATTCAATGAGCAGAGCAGAGATACAAAGCCGTCACCAAAAAAGAGCATCGAATGTTTCTTTAGAGTTGCCTACTGCGGAAGACTTGGCGGAAATGCTCAAGCCATATCTTAATATTGATATAAAAATTTCTGATAATGAAATGTATCAGGTATCGGGAATTAAGAAATAACCACAAAAAGCCTTTTCCGTTAATTGACAATGGAAAGGGCTTGTGTTAATATAAAAATTGTAATTTTCAATTAGGAAAGGTTGTTTTTTATGCAGAAAAAAATCGAAAATATCATCAACCTTATTAAAGAAAAAGACATTAAAATGGTTGACTTTAAAATGGTTGATATTAATGGTCAGTACCGTCATGTTACAATCCCTGCAGAGAATTTCTCTGAGGACACAATGAAAAGTGGTATAGGCTTCGACGCTTCAAACTACGGCTATGCTGTTGTTGAAAAGAGCGATATGGTTTTCATTCCCGATCCCGATACAGCTGTTATTGATCCCTTCTGCTCTATTCCCACATTATCAATGACAGGTAATGCAATGATTATTGATAATCCTCAGAACAGACCCTTGGCTCAGTATCCCAGAAACATCGTTCTTGCAGCAGAAAAATATATGGCAGATTGTGGCGTTGCAGATACAATGCTCGTTCTTCCTGAATTTGAATTCTATCTCTTTGACCAGGTGGGCTGGAATGTTGCTCCTGACAATTTAAGCGCAAGCGTTAACGCTAAGCAGTCTTACCTCAACAGCGCTGTTTCAGGTGATGGTGTTATCGTTCCCAAGCAGAAAAACTATCACATCGCAAAGCCATTCGATGTAACCTACGAATGCCGTAGCGAAATGTGTATGCATATGGCAGATGCAGGTATCGAAATCAACTATCATCACCCCGAGGTTGCTGCATCAGGTCAGTTTGAAATTGAGCCTCAGCTCGGCAAAATGTCAACAATGGCTGATGCTACAATGTGGATTAAATATATCATCCGTAACACTGCTCTTAAATATGGCAAAACTGCTACATTTATGCCTAAGCCCATTTATGGTGAGGCTGGTAGTGGTATGCATGTTCATATGCTTCTTCTTAAGGACGGCAAGCCCGTTTTCTCTGACGATAACGGCTATGCAAACCTCAGCGAAACTGCACATTACTTTATGGGTGGTCTTCTTAAGCACATCAGCTCACTCTGTGCTCTTACAAACCCAAGTACAAACTCCTTCAAGCGTTTGATTCCTGGCTTTGAGGCACCTGTAACAGTTGGTTATGCAACATCAAACAGAAGTGCTGTTATCCGTATTCCTGCTTATGCAAAGGCACCCGAGAAACGTCGCTTCGAGCTTCGTAACCCCGATGCTACATGTAATCCCTATTTCTGCTTTGCAGCTATTCTTATGGCAGGTCTTGACGGTGTTAAAAATAAAATTGATCCTCATGCAAACGGTTGGGGCCCCTATGACTTTAACCTTTTCAATCTTCCTGAAGAGGAAAAAGCAAAGCTTCAGGGCTTACCCACAACTCTTGACGAGGCTCTCAATGCTCTTGAGGCAGACCACGATTACCTCACAGCAGGTGGCGTATTCCCCGAAGAGCTTATCAAGAACTTTATCAAATCAAAGCGTGCTGAGCTTGCTGAAATGGCAAAGATTCCTACACCTGCTGAATTTGAAAAGTATTACAACCTTTAATTAATAAAAAAACACTCGTCCGAAAGGGCGAGTGTTTCTATAAGGAGAATTGATATGTCTGAAAAAGTTATTCTTATTCTTGTTGATGGTATGCGCCCTGACGGGATGATGCAGTGTGGTAATGCTTTTGCACAGAATTTGATTTCAAAAAGCACATATTGCCTTAAGGCAAGAACAGTAATGCCCTCTGTTACTCTTCCTTGCCATATGTCACTTTTCCATAGCGTTGACCCTGACCGCCACGGTATTACAACAAATGGCTATGTACCTCAGGTAAGACCTATCAAGGGTATGTTTGACCAGTTTGATAACTACGATAAAAAATGTGCTTTCTTCTATACTTGGGAGGAGCTTCGTGATTTAGGTCGCCCCGACCATCTTCACACAGCTCTTTGCATCAATCAGCATAAGCAGGCTGACACAGATATTAAAATTACCGATGCAGCAATTAAATATATTAATGAGGAGGCTCCCGATTTCCTTTTCCTTTATCTTGGGGAAACCGACGAGGTTGGTGGACACGATTGTGGTTGGATGAGCGAGCAGTATATGAAGAGCGTAAGCAAGGCTCTTTCCTGTGTTGAAAAGCTCCAGAACAGTATTTCCGAGGATTACACAATCATTCTTCTTGCAGACCACGGTGGTCACGACAGAAGCCACGGCTCCGATATGCCCGAGGATATGACAATCCCCGTATTATTCTGTGGTAAACCATTTGAGGAAGGTAAAGAGCTTCCCGAAGCATCTATTAAAGATGTTGCGGTTACAATTGCAAAGCTTCTTGAAGTTCCTTGCGCTAAAGAATGGGAAGGCGTCGCAAGGGTATAATATATAAAAATATTATAACAAGAGGCGTTAAAAAACATATGATAATAGATTTCCATACTCATGTTTTTCCCGAAAGGATTGCAGAAAAAACAATTGAAAAATTAAGCTTTGTTTCAGGTGGACTTATTCCCCAGACAAACGGCACTTTAAAAGGTCTTAAGGAGTTAATGAAAAAAGACGGCGTTGATAAAAGCGTTGTTCTTGCGATTGCCACCAACGAAAAGCAGCAGACTGCCGTTAATGATTACATCAAATCCTGCGAGGGAGAGGATATAATTCCCTTTGGTTCAGTTTATCCCCATGCTGAAAATGCTCTTGAAGAATTAGAGCGCATTAAGGAAATGGGTCTTAAAGGGGTTAAGTTTCATCCCGAATATCAGCAGTTTTTTGTTGATGACCCCAAAATGAAGCTCATTTATAAAAAGGTTTCCGAATTAGGCTTAATAGTATTATTTCACGCAGGTGTTGATTTTGGCTACCCGCCTCCTTACCACGCCACTCCTGAAAGATTAAGACAAGCGGCAAAATGGATTGATACGCCAATGGTATGTGCCCATTGGGGTTCGGCAGGTATGGGCGAGGATGTTTTAAAGTATCTTTGCGATACACCTGTTTATTTTGATACTGCTTTCGGTTATGGTGCAATTTCAAAAGCAATTGCACAGAGAATTTTAGAGAAAAAAGGTATTGATAAAATCCTTTTTGGTTCTGACACTCCTTGGCACGCTCCATCATGGGATATCAGAATGATTAAAACTCTTGAACTTACTTCCGATGAAGAAGAAAAGATTTTTTCGGGTAATGCAATAAAGCTTTTAAATCTTTGACCGTTAAGTTTATTAAGTATTTATTAAATTAAAATTTGTAATATTGACTTTATTTTTTGTGAGTGATACAATTTTTATTAAAGAAAAATCATTTTCAAATAAAAAGGGTGATATTATGAATAAAAAGAGATTATACAAAGTAGAAGACGGCAAGAAAATTGCAGGTGTATGTGGTGGCGTTGCAGAATACCTTGATATTGACCCAACATTTATTCGTCTTGGTTGGGCGTTTGCTTCCTTTTTCTTTGGAAGTGGACTTTTAATCTATATTGTGGCAGCTGCAGTTATGCCCAAAAAATCTGATGTAACTGTTGAATAAGCCTTCTGCTTTTAGCGCAGAACAAAAAGCAGGCGAGAGCCTGCTTTTTTAACTGTTTTTCGCCCACTCGGAGTATCTGTATACACCTTCGGGTCGAGAAAACAGTTTCTGCATCTAAAATCAAAAGGCTTTCGAAAACTTTCCCTCTTTTTGCTTGCAAAAAGGAGGGGGACCGCGTTAGTGGGTGGGTGGTACAAAAGGAAAATGATATGTTAGAGAAAGAACTTTTTATATTACAAGACTTAAAATACAAGGAATTTCATCAGAAACTTATGCCTACGGTGAATCCTGATAAGGTTATCGGTATTCGTACTCCCGTTTTAAGAAAATTTGCAAAGGAATTTGGTAAAAGGGAAGATGCTAAAGAATTTATAAAAAATCTCCCTCATAAATACTACGAGGAAGATAATCTGCATGCTTTTTTCTTGGAAGAAATAAAGGATTATGAAGAATTAATTCAGGAATTGAACAATTTTCTTCCCTTTGTAGATAACTGGGCGACCTGCGATATGATGCGCCCGAAGATTTTGAAAAATCATAAAACAGAGCTTTTAGTTGATATTAAAAAATGGCTGAATTCCAATAATACCTATACCATTCGCTTTGCAGTAAATTGTTTGATGCTCTATTATCTTGAGGAGGATTTCAAGCCCGAGTATCTTGAGTGGGTCAAAACCATTGAAAGCGAAGAATACTATATTAATATGGTAAGGGCTTGGTATTTTGCAACAGCTCTTGCAAAGCAATATGCCGAAGCAGTAAAGCTTTTAGAAAACAAAGCCCTTGATAAGTGGACTCATAACAAAACTATTCAAAAGGCTGTTGAAAGCTATAGAATAACAAAGGAACAAAAAGAATATTTAAGAACATTAAAATATTTGGAAGCGAAGCTTCCTCGATAATTTTGTATTTTGCATTCTAAATTTCACATAAAAAACCCTCTTGCATTTCTGCAAGAGGGTTTTTGTTATATCTGATCTTATTCAGCCTTGGGAGCGTAGAGAGCCTGAAGTCTTGTAAGATGTTCATATCTTTCAAGTGCTGTCTGCTCGGACTGTGCGAAGAGAGCTTCTGCTCTTTCGGGGAAGGAACGAGTAAGAGAAGAATAACGAGCTTCGTTAAGAAGGAATGCTTTGTATGCTTCTGTTGCAGGAGCCTTAGAATCGATAGAGAAGGGATTCTTGCCTTCTGCCTTGAGAGCGGGGTTGTAACGGAACATGTTCCAGTAACCACATTCAACAGCTTTCTTCATTTCGTTCTGGCAGTTAATCATACCACCCTTAATTGAGTGCATTTCGCAAGGTGAGTAAGCAATGATAAGTGAAGGACCATTGTAAGCTTCAGCTTCCTTGATTGCTTTAAGAGTCTGGTTCTGATCTGCGCCCATAGCGATCTGTGCAACGTAAACGTAGCCATAGCTCATAGCGATTTCAGCAAGGCTCTTCTTAGCAATTGCTTTACCAGCAGCTGCGAACTGAGCAACCTGACCGATGTTAGAAGCCTTAGAAGCCTGTCCACCTGTGTTGGAGTAAACCTCAGTATCGAATACCATGATGTTTACATCTTCGCCGGAAGCAAGAACATGGTCAACACCACCGAAGCCGATGTCGTATGCCCAACCGTCACCACCGAAGATCCATACAGATTTCTTTGAAAGGAATTCTTTGTTGTCAACGATTGATTTGCAAAGGTCACAGCAAGCACCGTCACCGATAGCAGCAACAAGAGCGTCTGTAGCAGCGCCGTTCTTTTCGCCGTCGTTAACAGTTGCAAGGTATTCATTAGCAGCAGCTTTAACTGCATCAGAAGCCTTGTCAGAAGCAGCGAGTTCTTCTACCTTAGCGATAAGGCTGTTACGAAGAGCTGACTGACCGAGAAGCATACCGAAACCGTGCTCTGCGTTGTCTTCGAAGAGTGAGTTAGCCCAAGCAGGACCCTGACCCTTAGCGTTAACTGTGTAGGGAGATGTTGCTGCAGGACCACCCCAGATTGAAGAACAACCTGTTGCGTTAGAGATATACATTCTGTCACCGAAGAGCTGAGTAACAAGACGAGCATAAGCAGTTTCTGCACAACCTGCGCAAGAACCTGAGAACTCAAGGAGAGGTTTCTTATACTGGCTGGAGATGATGTTTGCAGGACCTGCAACACCTTCTTTTTCTGTTACATTAGCTACGCAGTAATCAAATGCTGCCTGCTGAGCATCCTGGCTCTCACGAGATACCATCTTAAGAGAGTTTGTGGGACATACGCCAACACAAACGCCACAACCCATACAATCGAGGGGAGAAACAGCAAGTGTGTAAACATAGTCTGTCTTAACAACGGGCTTGGGAGCTTTCTTGAGAACTTCGGGAGCGTTAGCAACTTCGTCAGCATCGAGAGCGAAGGGACGGATTGTTGCGTGAGGACATACATAAGAACACTTGTTACATTTTGCACAAGTTGTGGGATCCCATTCGGGAACCATAACTGCAACACCGCGTTTTTCGTATGCAGATGCACCCTGCTCGAATGTGCCGTCAGCATGGTCTGTAAATACAGAAACGGGAAGAGCATCACCGTTCATAGCGCCAACGGGCTTCATGATATTGTCAACCATCTTAACAAGCTTTGCGGGACCTTCTGAAGCAACAACAGCTGCATCATCAGTAGCGTTTGCCCAATCAGCAGGAACATCATATTTCTTGAATGCGCCGAAGCCTGCGTCGATAGCCTTATGGTTCATATCAACGATATCCTGACCTTTTTTGAGGAACTTCAATGCAGCGTTCTTCATGTAGCTGATAGCGTCATCCTTAGGAAGAACGTTAGCAAGAGCGAAGAAAGAAGCCTGAAGAATTGTGTTTGTTCTCTTACCGAGACCGATTTCTGCAGCAAGGTCGATAGCGTTAACAGTGTAAAGCTGAACATTGTTCTTTGCGATGTACTGCTTTGTTTCTGCATTAAGCTTTGCAGCGAGTTCTTCGTCACTCCACTGGCAGTTGATAAGGAATACACCACCGGGCTTAACGTCGTTAACAATCTTGAAGCCTTTTTCAATGTAAGCAGGAGTATGACATGCAACGAAGTCAGCCTTGTTTACATAGTAGGGGCTCTTGATAGCCTTGTCGCCGAAACGAAGGTGAGAAATTGTAACACCACCGGTTTTCTTTGAGTCATACTGGAAGTATGCCTGAACATATTTGTCAGTGTGGTCACCGATGATCTTGATAGAGTCTTTGTTAGCACCAACAGTACCGTCACCGCCAAGACCCCAGAACTTGCACTCGATTGTACCTTCAGCAGCTGTGTTGGGAGCTTCTTCTTCGGGAAGTGAAAGGTAAGTAACGTCGTCGTTGATACCGAGTGTGAAGTGTTTCTTAGAATCTGCTTTTGCAAGGTCTGCAAAAATAGCGAAGATTGATGAGGGGGGAGTATCCTTTGAACCGAGACCGTAACGACCACCGGAAACAAAGATACCGGATTTGTTGCAAGCGTCAAGAGCAGCAACAACATCAAGGTAGAGGGGTTCACCAATTGAACCGGGCTCTTTTGTTCTGTCAAGAACAGCAATTTTCTTAACTGTTGCAGGAAGAGCTGCAACGAATTTTTCAGAAGCGAAGGGTCTGTAAAGACGAACTTTAAGAAGACCAACCTTTTCGCCCTTTGCAAGAAGATAATCGATAACTTCTTCAGCAACGTCACAAATTGAACCCATAGCAACGATTACGTTTTCAGCATCAGCTGCACCGTAGTAGTTGAAGAGCTGGTAGTCAGTGCCAAGCTTAGCATTAACCTTGCCCATGTATTCTTCAACGATAGCAGGAACTGCATCGTAGTATGTGTTACATGCTTCTCTGTGCTGGAAGAAGATGTCGCCGTTTTCGTGAGAACCACGCATTACGGGATGCTCGGGGTTGAGAGCTCTCTTTCTGAAAGCATCAACTGCATCCATATCGCACATTTCTTTGAGGTCTTCGTAATCCCAGATAGCAATTTTCTGAAGCTCATGAGATGTACGGAAGCCGTCGAAGAAGTTGATGAAAGGAACTCTGCTCTTGATAGTTGCAAGGTGAGCAACTGCACCGAGGTCCATAACTTCCTGTGTGTTTGTTTCAGCGAGCATTGCGAAACCTGTCTGACGACAAGCGTAAACGTCTGAGTGATCGCCGAAGATGTTAAGTGCGTGTGAAGCAACACAACGAGCTGATACATGGAAAACGCTGGGAAGAAGTTCACCTGCGATTTTGTACATGTTGGGGATCATAAGAAGAAGACCCTGAGAAGCTGTGTAGGTTGTTGTGAGCGCACCGGCTGCGAGTGAACCGTGAACAGTACCTGCAGCACCTGCTTCGGACTGCATTTCGGAAACCTTAACTGTTGTTCCGAAGATGTTCTTCACGCCCTGAGCTGACCACTGGTCAACGTAGTCTGCCATAGGGCTGGAAGGGGTGATGGGGTAAATACCAGCAACTTCTGTGAATGCATAAGACACATAAGCAGCGGCATTGTTACCGTCCATGGTTTTCATTTTTCTAGCCATAGTATTTCCTCCTATAAAAAATATCAATTTTAAAACACTATAATAGGTAATATATATACCACCAAACATAATAACACTTATTTCTGCAAAAGTAAACCGAAAAAGCCTAAAAAATCGTGGAAAATTTAACAATATTTATCTTATTTTTGGTGTTTTTTCCGAAAGAGAGAAATTAAGGTGCTAAATGGCCCATAGAGAGTAAAGGTTGGGGTGAAATATTGACAAAATGATGGAAATAATTATATAATATATGCTAATGTGGTATAGTGTAATTTAAAGCCACAAAATATTTTCTTTATTTTGAAAGGAGTAAATCCAACCATGGATGACCCCGGACCTAATTTCATTTTTGCTCAGGCAATTGAGCTTTCTCAGAATTCAGCAGGAGGAAGTCTTGTTTTAAAGATTCTTTTACTACTTGCTCTTATTCTTGTGAATGCATATTTTGCTATGGCAGAAATTGCTGTTATTTCTCTTAATGATGCTAAAATGGAGAAAATGGCAGAGGATGGCCACAAAAAAGCGAAGCTTGTTTTAAAGCTTACAAAGAATCCTACAAAATTTCTTTCTACAATTCAGATAGGCATAACTCTTGCAGGATTCCTGACATCTGCTTCTGCTGCAACCTCATTTGCAGAGATGCTTACAGATGCAGTTACAGGTAGATTCGGTCTTCCCGAAAGCATTGTTTCACCTGTTGCAGTTGTTCTGATTACTTTGATTATGTCATACTTCTCACTTGTTCTTGGTGAGCTTGTTCCTAAGAGAATCGGTATGCAGATTCCCGAAAAAGTGGCTTTTGCAGTTGCTAAGCCTTTGTATGTGATTGCAAAGCTTACATCACCATTCGTTAAATTCCTTTCTGTTTCAACCAACGGCGTTGTTCGTCTTTTTGGCTTTGACCCCAATGCAGACGAAGAGGTAGTTACCGAGGAAGAAATCAGAATGATGGTTGATGTTGGTGGCGAAAAGGGTGTTATCGAGGACGACCAGAAGGAAATGATAAATAATATCTTCGAGTTTGACGATATGGATGCAGGGGATGTTATGACCCACCGTACCGATGTTGTTGCAGCAGATATCAATGACACAACTCTCGAAGAATTTATGGAGCTTGCTATTGAACACGGCAGGTCAAGAATCCCTCTTTATGACGAGGATATTGATAACATTGTTGGTGTTGTTTACATTAAGGATTTACTTAAATATGTCGGCAAAGAGGTCAAGGTAAAGGGTACCTTGAAAAATATAATGAGAGAGCCTTATTTTGTTCCTGAAACCAAGGCTTGTGGCGAGCTTTTTAAGGAAATGCGTCTCCAGAGAATTCAGATGGCAGTTGTTGTCGATGAATACGGTGGAACAGCAGGTATCGTTACTCTTGAGGATATCGTTGAAGCAATTATGGGCGATATCCAGGACGAATATGACGAGGAAGAAGAGGAAATCTCAAAAATTGACGAAAACACCTTCACCGTTGAGGGTACAATTGATATTGAGGAAATTGACGAGCTTATCGGCAGAGAGCTTCCTGAGGGTGATTATGAAACTCTTGCAGGCTTTATTATGGACGAGCTCCAGTGCATTCCCAAAAACGGTGAAATGAATGAGGTTGTTTTTGAAAATGTAAAATTCACAGTTCTCGAGGTTGAGGATAGAAGAATTGAAAAAATCAAGGTTGAAATCACTCCCGTTGTTGAAGACGATGACGAGGATGACGACGATTAATAAAAATTCTGCATCAAAGGAAATCCTTTGGTGCAGTTTTTGAAAGAGGAATTTTTATGAAAAAGACAGTAAGTCTTATTTTTACAATTTTTATGCTCTTTGCTTTTGCAGTCAGCGTTAATGCAGAGGAATTTAACGGAGCAGACCTTTTTACAGTTGATTTACCCGATGGCTTTGAGCAAAAGGGTTCAACAATGACAGATTTCACATTTACTGATGAAAACGGCGATACCTTTGCCGTATCTTATTCTGATAACACTCAAGAGGATGAAATTTTTTCTCCTGCAGATATGAGCAAAAAGGAAATTGAAGAGCATAATAGCTCTCTTTCAGAAGAATCAAAGTCGGTTATGAAGGATTTTGCAGATGACTTTGAATTGGAATTCTTAATTTGTGAAAAGGTAAAGCAGAAAAATGGTAAAACTGCTCTTGTAAGCCAGACGAAAACTACCATAACCAAGGCTGAAAAAACAGCAGTTTATTATCAGACAATATATGAGTTCGGTGGCATAGATTATAAATATACCTTTACATATACAACCGATGATGAAGCAAAGAAGGATAGCTTCAACGAAGCCTTTGAAAGCATTGATATTTTTGAAGGCGAAACAAAAAGCAATTTCGATAAATTAGGAGAATACGCTTTGTTTGGTGTGTTAGGTATTCTTATACTTGTAGGAATTATCAGATTTATAAGAACTCCCGAAAAACGCGCAAAGGGTAAAATTAAATAAAGGGGAATTTATTATGAAGCCGTTTATAGGAATTGATATTACCGAAAACAAGAAAAACGATGAAATCAACGGAAAAGAATTTGTGGCTCAGGAAACATCAAAAGCTCTTTATGAGGCGTATGACAAGGCAACGGATGAGGTTGGTGTTTTTCATAAAAAGGCTACCATGCCGGTGTGGTTCAGAATAATGCATAAGCTTATAGGTGTTGGTGCATTGATTGTTTCAACAAGTATTGTAAAAATTGTTTTGAACAATGATGGAATAGAAACCTTTATCAAAGTGGTAAAGGAAATGCCCTGGTTTATTTTGGTTGGTGTAGCTTGTTGGGCTGTATTTGGCTGTATGACTCTTATAGGTCGTAAAAAAATAAAAAAAATTGCCGAAAGTGATGAATTTAATCATAGTCAATCAAAGGCAGAAACATTATCTAATTCTATTTATGCTGAGCTTGGCGTACCACCTCAGACTCCCTTTGTAGATATATTGAGCTTTAAGTATAAAATTAAGGATGGAGAGATTAAACCACAAGGCAAAGAGGCTAAAACAGTTCCTTTTATCAACATCGCATTCAGAATACATAGCGATAGCGAGAATTTATATTTAACCGAAATGGAAAATAAATATGCCTTTTCTTTATCAGAAATAAAGGGTGTAAAAATGATTAAGGAACGAGGCTTTGTTCAGGCTTGGAATAAAGCAGAGAACTTTAACAAAGGCGAATATAAGCAGTATAAAATAACAAAAAACGATTATGGATATTATTTTAAACATTATTGTATTCTTGAGTTAGAGCATAATGGCGAAGCATGGCAGATTTATTTCCCCGATTACGATTTACCGATTGTTGAACAAGCCACAGGCTTAAAAGCAGAATAAAGAAAAACAGCAAGTCCTGATAAAAAGGACTTGCTGTTAATTTTTTATTCGTTAATACCACAGCATTTTTTATATTTCTTACCGCTGCCGCAGGGACAGGGATCATTTCTGCCGGGTTTTTTGTCTGCTTTTTTAGGTTCTTTTTTAACTGTGCCATCGTCAGAACCGGACTGTGCAGTAATCTTAACAGTCTGCTTTCTTTCCATTGGAGCTTCCTTGCGTACTCTTGACTGTAAAACAAAGTCAACAGTACCTTCACGGATGCCGTTTGTCATTTCCTCAAACATATCAAGACCTTCGTCACGGAAAACGATAACGGGATCCTTCTGTCCGTAGCCCATAAGGTTCATGCTACGCTTGAGCTGATCCATAGCGTCAATATGCTCCATCCAACGGATGTCAACATTACGAAGAAGACCTACTCTTTCAAGCTCCTTAACGGTTTCCTCACCAAGCTCCTCTTTTCTTGAATCATAAAGCTCCTGAGCCTTGTTAAGAAGAACCTCTGCGATTTCTTCGGTGTCATCAAAACCCTTGATATCGCCTTCAGAAACGAGCCAGCTATATTTTGCAAGAAGACCTGAAGTGTTCCATTCTGCCTTATCAACCTTTGCAGGACAATAGAAATCAACAGATTCTGAAATTGTATCAACAATCATCTTCTGAATAAGACCACTGATGTCCTTGCCGTCAAGCACCTGATTACGCTGACCATAAATAACCTCACGCTGTTTATTCATAACATCGTCGTATTTAAGAACATTACGGCGAATAGCAAAGTTATTGCCCTCAACCTTCTTCTGAGCGTTTTCAATTGTTGATGTGAAGAGCTTTGCTTCAATAGGCATATCGCCAATGCTCTTGAATGCATCAAGAGTGTTATAGAAACGGTCACCTGCGAAAAGTCTTAAAAGGTCATCCTCTGCAGAAAGGAAGAAACGGCTTTCACCGGGGTCACCCTGACGGCCGGCACGGCCACGAAGCTGATTATCAATTCGTCTTGATTCATGGCGCTCTGTACCAATAATGCAAAGACCACCTGCCTCACGAACCTTTTCAGCCTCTTTAGAGGTTTCCTCT
>JAZQUT010000013.1:0-17502 GCA_045631405.1 Acutalibacteraceae bacterium
ATGGTTAAGAAAATGATTAAGGCTTATGAAGAAGGCAACGTTTAATTAAGTTGTTAAAGATTTAAGTCGCGAAAAGGGGGAACGCTCATTGGAGTTGTTTCTCCTTTTTGATTTTTCTTTTTATATTGTAATGATTTACTACTATAGTTGTTGTATTTATAAAATTACTGTGGTAAAATTATCTATATATTTTTATTTTCGAGGCGATTTGATGAACAAAACAATGCAGAAAAAATATGCCCGACTTATTGCAAGAGTGGGCGCAAATATAAAGAGGGGTCAGCCTGTGAGAATTTATGCCGAGGCAGACCAACACGAGTTTGTTACAATCCTTGTAGGTGAGTGTTATAAGGCAGGTGCTTCAAGAGTTGAGGTTGATTTCTCTTTTCAGGCTATTACAAAGCTTAACTACAAGCATCGTACCCTTAAATCCTTAAGCGATGTTCCTGCGTGGCAGGAGGAAAGACTCAAGCTTATGGTTGAAGAGGTGCCCTGCAGAATTTATATTGAAAGCGAAGACCCTGACGGACTTAAGGGTGTTAACCGTGAAAAAATGCAGAAATCTCAGATGGCTCGTTATAAGGTTACTAAAAAATACAGCGATGCTCTTGAAAACAAGGATCAGTGGTGTATTGCTGCAGTGCCCTCTTATGCTTGGGCAAAAAAGGTTTTTCCCAACGAAACTAAAAATAAGGCATATAATATGCTCTGGGATGCAATTCTTCAGACAGTTTATGTTACCAAGGACAATGACCCCGAGGAAGCTTGGAAAAATCACAATGCAGATTTAAAATCAAGAACAAAATATCTTACAGAAAAGAAATTTGATTATCTTGAATATAAGAGCTCAAACGGTACGGACTTCAAAGCTGGCCTTATTCCCGAAAGCCATTGGTGTGGTGGTGGAGAAAATACCCTTTCAGGCAATTTCTTTAATCCCAATTTACCTACCGAAGAGGTTTTCATTTCTCCTAAAAAAGGCTTCGCAGAGGGTAAGCTCGTATCAACTAAGCCTCTTTCCTATCAGGGTCAGATTATAAATAATTTCTCAATTACCTTTAAGGACGGCAAGGCTGTTGAATGGGAAGCAGAAGAGGGTGAGGATTTACTTGATAAAATGCTTTCAATGGATGAGGGCGCAAAATATCTCGGTGAGCTTGCTCTTATTCCCTATAACAGTCCTATTGCAGATACAGGTATACTTTTCTATAACACTCTTTTTGATGAAAATGCAAGCTGCCATGTGGCTCTCGGAAGAGGCTTCTGTGACACTATCGACGGCTTTGAGGAAAAGAGCCTTGAGGAATGTCAGGCGTTAGGCGTTAACGACAGTATGATTCATGTTGACTTTATGATTGGCGCACCTGACCTGCAGATAACAGGCTACAAAGATGGCGTAGCTTATCCTATATTTAAGGATGGTAATTGGGCGTTTTAATAAATGCAAAATTGAAAATGCAAAATGCAAAATGTCGGGACCTGCGGTCGGCATTTTATGATTGGCATTATATTTTTATATAATTGCGTCGCAGACCCTTTAATTCTGCATTCTGAATTCTGCATTTTGCATTCTACTTTAATTTTCTTGGAAAGGAATTGATTTATTATGTCGATGGGACTTCCTAAAAAATGGAAAACAGACAGATTCAGAAGAGAAGCGCCTGCACCACTTAAATTTGGTGCAGACGGTAAATTCAGAATTTTACATATAACAGATATTCACGATGTTGAGCCTGAGATGGACGATGACGAAAATCGTTCAATTCCTGAAAACTGTGACATTGAAACTCTTAATGTTATTGAGAGCCTTGTTGCAAAAACAAACCCTGATTTAGTTGTTTTCGGTGGCGATAACATCAGTGGCTATTGGGAAGAGTTTACATATAATTATGTTGAAAGCACAATTAAGAAAATTACCAAGCCAATAAGAGACAGAAATATTCCTCTTTGTGTTGTTTTCGGTAATCACGATGGTGAGGTAGGCTTCCATACAGAATTTCAAATGCTTATGTATATGGAATACCCCAACTGCCGTTCAAATCTTAATGATGCAGATGTTTATGGCACAGGTAACTGCTGTGTAACAATAAAAAATAGCAAGGGCGATAAGGATGCCTTTGCTATCTGGCTTATGGACTCTAACGATTATGACGAAAAGCCCGGTGAAGATAGTGGCTATGACCATGTTCATGAGGACCAGATTGAATGGTATGAAAAGCGTTCAGCTGAATTAAAGCAAGCCAATGGCGGCCAGCCTCTTCCTGCAATTCTTTTCCAGCATATTCCTGTTCAGCAGGAAATGAAAGGCTTTAAAGAGGTTACAAAGGATGATGAATATACCTTTGAACGTGACGGCAGATATTTTTATCTTGCAAATGAAATCCTTGAGGGCAGAGTAAGAGAGTGTCCTTGTCCTCCCAACATGAATAAGGACTATACTCAGCAGCTTGAGTCATGGAAGAAAATGGGCGATATCTTCGCTGCCTTCTTTGGTCACGACCATATTAACGATTTCAAAATGAAGGTTGACGGAATAGACCTTTATCAGACTCTTGGCGCAGGCTATTTTACCTACGGTATGGAGCACGGTGGAAGACTTATTGTCCTCGATGAAAACAACCCCAGAGAGCTTTATACAGAGTCAATCGAGATTCCTCAGATTACTGATTTGAAAAAATAATTAGAGAAAGAGTGATAAATCTTGGGTGAAAGATTTAAAAAGGCCATAGGTGTTGAGGGCAAGTTCAAGGACACCGTTCTGCCGATGATACAGTATTGCTATGCAAACATCTTTATGGGTGGTGGCGGCTACATAATCAGTATGTATTTCACTGCGTTCCTTACTGATGTTGTGGGAATGCAAATAAGTCACGCTACCTTCATTGTTATGATTGCGACTATATGGGACGGTGTAAATGACCCCATTATGGGTATTGTTACAGACCGTACCCGTTCAAAATACGGTAGGCACAGAAGATATCTGCTGTGGAGTATTCCTCCTCTTGTGATTTCTTATGCAATGCTCTGGAACTCCTTCGGTCTTGATGCAGCTGCTCATCCGACTGCTTGTGTAATGTACTACGCATTCGCATATATTCTTTATAAAACTGCATACACAATGGTTGCAGTTCCTCATACTGCGATGCTTCCCACATTGGCACCCGAGTATAATAAGAGGACTCAATACACCTCGGTCAGCTATATTTTTAACTCCGTTGGTATGATTCCCTCATATATCATTCTTTTGATATTCCTTTCAGTTTTTGGTTCATCAGGAAAGCTTTCTCAGGCTTCTGCAGCACCCTTTATGGTAACAGGTGTTGTTCTTTCAATAGTTTATGCAATTTCTGTTTTTGCAACCTTTAAAACTGTTAAGGAGCCAAGCTCACTTAATGATGTACCACCGAAGCTTGATTTGAAATTTGCTATTGATGAATATGTTCAGGTTTTCAGAAGCAAGGCTTTCAGAGATTATTTTTCAATGTCATTCTTCTGGCAGATGGCAAGAAGCTTCTATTCAACATCAAGCATTTATTTTATAACCTATCTTGCAAATCTTTATAAATATTATCCTATATTCAACACCTTTGCAGGTGTGTTTGAATCTCTCGCGTTCCCACTTAACTATGCTCTCACAATGAAAAAGGGCAAGAGCAAATGTGGTGCTGTGGTTACACCCTTTATGATTATCGGTCTTGGTATGCTCTTGTTTGTTAAAACAGGCAGTCCTGACGGTCAGAGCTCAGTGCTTCCACTTGTGATTATGATTTTAGGTGGTGCAGTGCTTTACCCCTTCGGTATGAGTGGTCTTGGCTTCGTGGGTAACAATGTTTTCCCCGACCTTACTGATGTGGACGAGCTTATTACAGGCAGACGCCGTGAGGGCGTTATCAGCACCTGCAATACAATGGTTAAGCAGGTTGTAGGTGGTATTATGACCTTCGTTGTTGGTGTTCTTCTTGACTCCTTCGGCCTTATCACCGGTAATCAGGGTGTTTATATTGAGCAGAATTCAACTGCTTTATTAGGTATCCGAATCTGCGTTTCTGTTCTTCCTATGATAAGCGCAATTGTGGCATATCTGTTACTCAAGCGCTTTAAAATGACAAAGGACGACCATACAATGATTCGTGCTGCAATTGCAACCAAGCATAAATACGGCTCAGTTACTCTTTCAGATTATGAAAAAGAGCGTTGCGAATTGCTTACAGGCTATAAATTGGAGAATACATGGCTTGGCAAGGACAATGACGAAGCAGAAAATCACACTCTTGAAACAAATGAAAACGGCGAATATTTAATTCTTATTGAGTTGGATGAATTAAAGAAAAAGCAAATCGCGGAGGCTGAATAATATGGAGAAAATTGAAAATGTTGATATTACAAAATCAGAGCCTACACCAAAGGAGAAAACTTTAAAAAACACAATTAAGGATATTCTTTTTTATGCTGTTCAATGGACATGGGGCTTGCCCGTTAATATTGTTGGTGGAATAGCATATCTTATCTGCACCAAAATTCTCAAGAGAAGACACTCAAAATTCGGCTATGCAAATATAGTTTATCTTCCTTGGAATGCAGGAGGTCTTTCAATGGGCCTTTTCATCTTCATTAAAGACAGACAAGAGGTTAATCCTTGGACATACAATACTCGTATTCACGAATACGGTCACACATGGCAGTGCCTTCTTTTAGGCCCTCTTTACTATATTGTTATTGCGCTTCCCTCTGTAATATGGTGCAACTTCTTTGCAAAATACAGAGAGAAAAACAATGTTTCCTACTACAAGCTTTATTGCGAGGCTTGGGCAAACTGTTGGGGGCAAAAGGCATCAAAGATGAAAATGGTAGATACAGGCAAATAAGGTGAGTCTATAATGAGCATGGATTATATTTTCAAGGGAAGATGGATTTCGGCAGAAATGTCAATTGAAGACCGTCGCGCACCTATATTCAGAAAGTCCTTTACAATTGAAAATGAAGTAGAGACTGCGAAGATTTATATTTGTGGTCTTGGTCTTTTTGAGCTTAAAATCAATGGTGAATTGCCCGATGATACTGTTCTTAATCCTGCTCACACTCAATATAGTAAAACTGTTCTTTACCGTGTGTTTGATGCTTCAGAGCTTCTTCACAAGGGTGAAAATGAAATCACCGTTGAGCTTGGTCATAGCTTTTTCAACGAAACAACAAATGTGTGGAATTGGGACAAGGCGTCCTGGCGCTCTTCACCAAAGCTTATTGTAGATGTAAATATTACCTGTGAAAATGACAAGCACTATAGTATATTTACTGACGAGGATTGGGAATATACCCTTGATGGTGCTGTTACCAAAAACAGTATTTACTACGGTGAAACTCATGATTTCAGGAAAAAAGTATTGAATTGGTATAATGCAATTTCCTGTGATGCTCCCAGGGGTGAGCTCAAGGAACAGACTATGCCACCTATGAGAAGAATAGGTGAGTTTAAGCCCCAAGAAATAATTGATAAGGGCAACGGCACATATGTCATTGTTGCTCCCGAAATGATAACAGGGTGGGCGAGGCTTGATTTGGCTTTGCCCGAAAATACAGAAATCAAAGTCACTTATGGCGAAAGACTTAAAAAGGATGGCTTCCTTGATAAAATAGGCAAGGGTGAGGGTCGCGATGGAAATTGGTGGCCTGAAGCCTTCAATCAGCAGGACTGCTTTATCGGTGACGGTGAAAATCATATTCTTGAGCCTAAATTCAGCTATAAGGGTTTTAAATATATTCAGATAGAAAATTGTCCTGTTAAAATCACAAATGATAATGTGACTATTTATCGTGTGGCAAATGATATGGAGGTTATCTCCGAGTTTGAGTGCTCTCATGAAAGACTCAACAAGCTTCACGAAATAATGCAGAGAACATTGTTCAATAATTTTCAGGGTAAGCCCACAGATACACCACTTTGGGAAAAGAACGGTTGGTTAGGGGATTTCAACTGTGGCCTTACCTCGATTATGTTCAATTTTCAGATGTCAGAGTTTTTGAAAAGCTTCGTGGATGTAATGAACGATTGCTTTGAGGAATACGGAAATGTTCCCATAATGGTACCAACTGCAGATTGGGGGCTTGGAAACTCTCCCGTATGGAATACGGTTTATGTTTTCTCCTGTGAGGCGCTCCTTGATTATTGCAATGAAAGGGAATATGTTGAATTCATTTACCCAAATCTTAAAAGGTTTGCTTTAATTGATATTGATGTACTTTCAGCTCAGGAGTGGGTCTGGGGCTACAAGGGTCTTTCAGATTGGGTTGCTCCCATTGGTGGAGAAAATATGGAGGCTGACCCCAATTCCTCTGAGGGCTGTGAAATTTGTGGTACGGCATTTATTTATAAAATGCTCAGGGGTATGGTGAGAATAGCATCTGCTCTTGATAAAAAAGATGACATTGAAATTTACGAGGATGCCTGCAAGAAAATCTACAAGGCATTCAATGAGAAATTCTACAATGAAGAATTGAAAATATATGAAACAACCTACTGGGATCAGAAGGGGCTCAGGACAAAATACCGTCAGACATCAAATCTTTTGCCTATTGCATTCGGTATGGTGCCTGAAGAAAGAAAAAAACCGGTTTTAGAAAATCTTGTAAATGATATTATCAAAAAGGACTATCATTTTGACACGGGATGCACAGGGGTTAAATTCGTTCTTCCTGTTTTATATGACAACGGTTATTCTGAGGTAGCGTATAAGGTGCTAACTCAGAAAACCTATCCGAGCTGGTGCTTTTGGTTAGAAAAAGGTGCCACATCTGCTTGGGAAAGCTGGGAGACAACAACGCGCTCTCAGGACCATTATTTCCTCGGTACATATGATGAGGTTTTCTTTACTCATTTTGCAGGAATCAAAGGCGTGAAAGACGGTTATGGGTGCTTTACAATTTCACCACAATTTGATTGTGGTCTTGAATATGTAAATGTAAAGGTTAAAACACCTTTTGGTAAGCTTGTTTCCAATTGGAAAATAAATGACGATAATACAATAACAGTCAAAATAGCAATTCCCGAAGGTGCAAATGCAAAAGTTATATTATCTGCTAAAGAAAGAGTTGAAGAAATGCTTTCAGGCGGAGAATATGAGTGGAAAATTGAAAGATAAAAATTAACAAGGAGTTGTAAAAAACGAGGTTTTTTACAACTCCTTCAGTGTTTAGCAGAATTTATCTGTTCTGGTCGTTTCTCTGATTATTTCTGTTGTTCTGGTTCTGTTTGTTGTTATTCTTGTTCTCGTTATTATTCTGATTGTTTTTGTTGTTCTGATTCTGCTGATTGTTTCTGTTGTTGTCCATTGTTTTCACCTCCTGATGAGTGACCTGTCAAACCCGTTTGGTTTAAGTTGCTCACTCTGAGTATAGTTTGTCTCATTTGTGGAAAACTATTCGCAGATTCAAGATATAACTTGAAAGGAAAATATTATGTTGTTAGTTAAAAATGGTAATTTATATACAATGGAAAGCGAAGAACCTATAAATGCAGATTTATTTGTAAGCAACGGAAAAATTGCAGAAATAGGGAAAAATATTGAAGTTTTCGACGATGTAAAGGTTATTGATGCAACGGGAATGAATGTTTTTCCCGGTTTTATTGATGCTCATAGTCATCTTGGGATTTGCGAAGAAAAGGCAACAGCTCAGATAGATGAAAGCAACGAAAACACAAACCCTATAATGCCTGCAGTAAGAGGTCTTGACGGAGTAAACCCTATGGATAGTGCTTTCCATAATGCGCTTGCTTCTGGGATTACGGGAGTTATGGTTGGTCCCGGTAGCGCAAATCCCATTGGGGGTCAGTTTGCTTTTATTAAAACACATGGACGCTCTATTGATGATATGGTTGTTCTTGCACCTGCTGCTATAAAAATCGCATTTGGCGAAAATCCGATGACAAATTACGGATTAAACGGAAACACTCCTTCCTGCCGAATGGGAACTGCTTCATTGATAAGAGAAGAATTATTCCGTGCAAAGCAATATTTTGAAAACGATAATAAGCAGGAAAAGGATTTTTTATTAGAAAGCTACAGAGATTTATTTGATGGAAAAATACCACTCAAAGCCCATGTTCACAGAGCAGACGACATCTTAACTGCTATCAGAATTGCAAAAGAATTCGGCTTAGGGCTTACTCTTGACCATTGCACAGAAGGCCATTTAATAGCAGATAAAATAGTGGAAAGTGGATTTCCTGCAATTGTTGGTCCGTCTTTAGCATCAAGAAATAAAAAGGAAGTAAGTCAATCGGATTTCAAAACCGCAGGAATCCTCAAAAAAACAGGGGTAAAAGTTGCAATAACAACAGACCATCCCGTTTCAAGAATACAATATCTTCCATTATGCGCAGCCTTGGCGGCAAAAGAGGGCTTAGGAGAATATGACGCACTCAAAGCTATTACAATTGATGCAGCAAAAATCTGCAGAGTTGACCACAGATTAGGTTCTCTTGAAGTTGGAAAGGATGCAGATTTTGTTATTTTTGAAGGAAGCCCCTTTGATATATTTTCCCGTGTGTTTGTAACAATTATTGATGGTAAAATTGTATGGCAATAATTGTTAAAATGTGTTGAAGGTGTTGTTTCCTTATGGTAAAATGAATCCGTATAATCAAAGCAAAAAGGTGATTCCCTATGAAAAAAGCTTTATATGTTGACACAATGATAGGTACTGTTGGAGACGGGCAGATAGAAGAATCTCATGGTGGTGGAAAAACTTATCCTGGAGCTTGTGTGCCCAGTGGGATGGTACAGCTTTCTCCTGATACAGTTAGTGGTGGTGACAATGGTAGTGGTTACAACTATTGCCATAATACCATTGAGGGCTTCAGCTTTAATCATATGAGTGGTATAGGCTGGTATGGTGATTTAGGGAATATTCAGATTATGCCTGTAACAGAAGATACTGACCTTCGTAGTGGAAGTAATGAAGAACAGCCATTTATTAAAGGTACAAGAGGTTGGAAATCAGAGTTTTCCCACGAAAACGAAAAGACTCGTGCAGGGTATTATTCCGTTCTTTTAGAGAGATACAATGTGTTTGCAGAAGCTACTGTTTCTGAACACACCGGCTTATTAAGATTTACATACCCTGAAAATGCAGAAAAGAAAATGATAATCAACCTTTCACGAAGAATTGGCGGAAAGGCAGATTATCAGGAAGTTGATATATTAAACGACAGAAAAATCGAAGGCCATATTAAATGCACTCCAAAGGGTGGCGGTTTTGGTCACGGTGACGGAAAAATTTCCTACGATTTATATTTTGTTATGGAGTTTTCTGAGCCTCTCGTTAATAAAAGGTTCTTTTCAAACGAAGAATTTATTGAAGATAGTAAAGGCGAAGATATCGGCTTGTTTCTCGATTTTTCAAAGGAAAATAAAGAGCCTTTAACTGTAAAGTGCGCCATTTCTTATGTTGATATAGATGGTGCAAGGAGAAATTTTACTGCAGAATGTGAAAATATAGATTTTGACACTATGGCGGAAAATGCTTTGCAGAAATGGGAAGATGTATTTTCTTGCGTAAAGGTTTCAGGCACCGATGAAATTGACTTGAAGCTGTTCTATACCTGCCTTTATCATGTGCTTTTAGACCCTCGCACAATGGCAGATGTTGACGGAAGATTTGTCATTAATTATGAAATATTTAAAGATTCCGACTATAAGCAAAGAACTGTGTTCAGTGGTTGGGATGTATATAGAAGTGAGTTTCCACTTTTAAGCATTATTCGTCCTGATATGGTTCGTGATGATATTAATTCTCTGCTTAAAATTGCAGAGATCAATAATTCGTCATTCCCACGATGGGAGCTTTTGGGTATAAATGCAGGTTGCATGGTAGGTGACCCGGGACTTATTGTTCTTGCGGATGCTTTTGTTAAGGGAATCAAGCCTTATAACATAGAAAAGGCGTATGAGATATCAAAAGCATCAAGTGTTTGTTCAAAGGAACTTGACGAAAAAGAATTTAAATCTATAAGACCTGATTGCAAGGCGTATCTTGAAGAGTGTTATGTTCCCGAAAAATTAAGTGATACTCTGGAATATCTGTTGGCAGATTATACTATGGCGAAATTTGCCGAAGCTTTGGGTAAAACAGATGATGCAGAATTTTTTATGAACAGGGCTAATCGTTATAATGAAAATTATAATGAAGCTTTGCAGTTTATGGCACCGAGAAAAGAAAATGGAGAATTCGTTTTCGAAGAAGACAGATATGATGATGACGGAACTGTTGAAAGCAATATTTTCCAGCAGTCCTGGTTCGTGCCCTATGATGTGGTTGGTTTGGGTAAGCTTTTTGGTGAAGAAAGAACCATAGAGCTTCTTGAAGAATTCTTTGAAAGGGCAGATTTAAAAAGCCTTTGGAATGATGACTACAACCATTCAAACGAGCCTTGCCATAATATAACTCACTATTTTAGTATTTTGGGATTCCCTGAAAGAACACAGTATTGGACAAGGAGAGTTCAGAAGGAAGCCTATCGCACAGGTGCTTATGGCTTCTGTGGTAATGAGGATGTTGGTCAGCTTTCTGCATGGTATGTTCTTTCTGCATTGGGTTTTGCGCAGGTTTGCCCTGCAGACTCCAAATATTACATTAACACACCACTCTTTAAAGAAATTGAAATTAAGTTAGATAAGAATTATCATTCCTGCAAAACTTCAGATTCTTTAAAAATAATTTGTGATAAAAACCCATTGGAATTTCCGTATATAAAATCCGTTAAATTTAACGGAAAAGAAGTTAAGGATGTCTTTTTGACTTATGAGGAGCTTACATCCGGTGGAGAAATTCTTTTTGAACTCAGGTGAAATTATGAAAAGTTACGGTACATATTTTCAAAATGATGAAAAATTACCCATTAAATATGGGGAAATTAATTTGATAAACCCCGAAAGACAACGCCTCAGAGGTGAGCCATTGTTAAAGGGTATTGAAGCTCAGCCTGTTTTTCAGGGCTTTTGTGGCACTGACTTTGAGCTTATGAAAATGGGCAGAGACGGTAAATTATCTGCGAAGTTCCCCCAGGGTGAAAGCCGTCTTATAAACGGTCACGAGGGTGTTGTTTGGGTGCCCTCTGAAAATCGCTTCGCAATTGTTTTAATCCGTGGTGGTGACAGCTTTGACCCCACTCGTTACACAGAGGACGAAACATATTTCGAATATGGCTGCGATGGTGCAGACGGTCTTTTCTGCGATAAAAACTATTTTAATCCTGATATGCTTTTAAAGCTTCCCGAGAAATATGCAGACTGTAAGAAATTACCTCTTTCAGTTGCTAAAAAGCTTTCCTTTGCAGACCCTTATGCCTGCGCGATTTTCCAGCTCGAAAGAATGGAGGACCTTGGTGAAGCGCAGAATTTCAGAGTTGAAATGGCGAAGCATAAATGCTCTGAGGCTGAAGCAAGAAGGCTTGCTAAGGACAACATTTTCTCAAGGACAGTTGTTTTCGGTCTTGGTATGACAGGTCTTTTCATAGCAGACCAGATAAGAAGAAACCATCCTGATGCAGAGATTCTCTTTGTTGGCAGAAGCAGTGAGGATAGCAAAAAGGTTGTGTTCTCAAAGGAAATTGTTAATGCAGATTACCTTTGCACTGCAGGACTTTCTGAGGAAGAAACTGCACAGAAAATTATGGAGAAAATCGGTGGCAGAGCAACAATGTTTGTTGGCACAAGTGGCACAAATATTGAGCACAGAATCGCTTTTCAGCATAAGGTTTTAGGCTGCAATGGTATGTATAACTCCTTCTCTCTCGGACCGAAGGTAGAATATGACACAATGCCCTTCGGCTTTGAAAACCATGTGATTTTTGCTTCAATCAATTTCCGTCAGAGCCATATGGAAAAGGCTATTGAGGTGCTTGTTGACAGCAGATATGACGAAGTAGTTGAACTTATAGATAAACAAGAGTTTATAAAAGATCCACTCGATGCTTATGAAAATAAGATTTTCTGTAAGGGCGCACCTCTCAAAACAGGTGTTATATGGAACAAAGAATATATTGACGAGGACAGATAAATATGAAAGCGATTGTAATTCCTAATCCTAATGAAATTGAAATAAGAGAAGTGCCAATGCCCGAGGTGAAAGAGGGCGAAGCACTTTTAAAGGTAAGATATGTTGGTATCTGTGGTGCTGATGTGGCTTCCTTTACAGGTAATCAGCCCTTTACTACATACCCAAGAATTCCCGGTCACGAATTTTCAGCAGAAATCGTTGAAATCCCTGAAAATGACAAGGGTCTGAAGGCAGGAGATGTTGTTACTTGTAATCCCTATTTCAACTGTGGTGGCTGCTATTCCTGTGAAAGGGGCTTTGTTAACTGCTGTACTGATAATCAGACAATGGGTGTTCAGCGTGACGGTGCATTCTGCGAATATATTTCTATGCCTGTTGAAAGAATTTACGAGGGTAAGGGCTTAAGCGCAGAGGAGCTTGCTCTTATTGAGCCATTCTCAATTTCTCAGCATGCAGTTTCTCGTTGCACAATTAAAGAAAATGATAATGTTCTTGTTATAGGTGCAGGACCCATCGGTCTTTTTGCTCTTCTTGCAGCAAAAGCTAAATGCAAAAATGTTGTAGTTGCAGATATTCTTGATAATCGTTTGGAATTGGCAAAGGAATACGGTGCAGCTGCAGTAGTTAATACTAAAAAGCAATCCCTTGAAGAATTTACAAATGAATTTACAAACGGCAGAGGCTTTGATGTATGCATTGAGGCTTGTGGTGCACCTGAAACATTCTTAGGCTGTATTGATTCCTGTGCTTTTGCAGGCAATATTATTCTTATCGGTAACGGCAAAAGAGAAACAAGCTTTGTTCATTCAATTCTTCTTAAAAAAGAGCTTAACGTTTATGGTAGCAGAAATGCTCTCAAGGATGATTTTATAAATAACATTGACCTTGTTGCATCAAAGGAGTGTGATGTTATGAAAATGGTAAGCAGAGTTTATGATATGGAAAATGCTCTTGATGCTTTCAAGGCATTAGCTAATAACGATGGCACTCTTGCAAAAATTCTTATAAAAATCGGTGACTGATATGAAAGAAACTGTAATTCAATTTGGTGAGGGTAATTTCCTCCGTGGTTTTTTTGATTGGTTTTTAGATGGCCTTAACAAAAAAGGTCTTTATGACGGTAAGGCTGTTATTGTTCAGCCCAGAGTAGGAGGTAAAACTGCTTTACTCAATGAGCAAGGTTGTAAATACAACCTTTATTTAAGGGGTATTGAAAACGGACAGGTTAAGGAGGAGCATTCCTTTATTGAGTCTGTTTCAAGATGTGTTGACCCCTACAAGAATTTTGAGGAGTATCTTTCACTTGCAGATAATCCCGATTTCAGATTTATCGTTTCAAATACTACGGAAGCAGGTATTGAATTTGATGATTCCTGCAGTTTTAATGATGTACCCTGCAAATCCTTCCCCGGTAAGCTTACGCAGCTGCTTTACAGAAGATATAAAAACGGCTTGAACGGTTTTGTTTTGTTGCCCTGCGAGCTTATTGATAACAATGGTGATGTCCTTAAAAGTTGTGTTATTAAATATGCAGAGTATTGGGGTCTTGAAGCAGGCTTTGCAGAATGGATTGAAAAGGAAAATACCTTCGCAAACACTCTCGTTGACAGAATTGTTACAGGCTTTCCCGTTGACGAAACTGCTTCACTTCACCCCGAGGATAAATATCTTGACACAGGTGAGCTTTTTCACCTTTGGGTTATTGAGGGGGATTTTGAAAATGAGCTTCCTCTTAAGAAGGCAGGGTATAATGTTATCTGGACAAATGATGTTACCCCCTATAAGAAAATAAAGGTAAGAATTCTCAATGGTGCTCATACCTCTATGGTAACAGGTGCACTTCTTTCAGGAATTGAAACTGTGGGAGAATGTATGGCAGATGAGGTTGTTGGTGCATTCCTCAACAGAGCAGTAAATGAAGAAATTTTAAAAACTATCGGTGATAATGAGGAAAGCAGAGCCTTTGCAGAAGCTGTTTTTGACAGATTCAGAAATCCCTTTATCAAGCATCAGCTTCGCTCAATTGCTCTGAATTCAGTAAGCAAATTTTCTGTAAGAGTTCTTCCGACTATTTTGGAGTATAAGAATAAAAATAATGCTTACCCCAAGGTGCTTTCAATGTCCTTGGCATATCTGATTTATTTCTACAAGAATGACACGCCCAACGATGCTGAGGATGTTGTCGCTAAAATGAAAAGAAATTCTATTTCTGATATTCTTAAGGATACAGGTCTTTGGGGCGCAGATATCTCAGATATGAATGATGTTGTGACAGCTTGTTATGAAAAAATTGAGACACTTGGTGCAAAAGGTGCGATGGAATGGATACTTTCAGAATAAATGAAAAGGATAATGTCTGCGTTGACCTTAAGACCGGCCATAAAATTGCCCTGAGAGATATTTCAAAGGGTGAAGATATTATCAAATACGGCTTTCCTATCGGAATTGCAACCGAAGATATAAGCTCGGGAATAAGAGTACATACAGAGAATATGAAAACGAAGCTTAATGATATTCTCGATTATGAATACACTCCCGATTTTGAAGACTTAAAGCCGACGCCAGCCTTCGAAATTGAGGCATTTGTAAGAAAAAATGGCGAAATAGGAATACGAAATGATATATGGATTGTTCCCACGGTCGGTTGTGTTAACAGTATCGGAAAGGCTCTTGCTGAAAAAACAGGTGCGATTTATTATTCACACCCCTATGGCTGTAGTCAGCTTGGCGATGACAACAAAATAACCCAATTGATTTTAAGAGGTTTAATAAAGCATCCTAATGCAGGTGGCGTGCTTGTTCTGGGCTTGGGCTGTGAGAATAACAATATAGAAGAAATGAAGAAGGTTCTTGGGGATTGGGACGAGGAAAGAATACGCTTCCTTTCAGTTCAGGATATTGAAAATGAAATGGAGGAGGGTATAAAAATCCTCAATGAATTAAAGGAGCTTGCTTCTCTTGATAAAAGAGAGAGAGTTTCTGTAAGTCGCCTTAAGGTCGGTCTTAAATGTGGTGGCTCAGACGGCTTTTCAGGTATAACTGCAAATGCAGTTGTGGGCAGAGCCACAGATAAGCTTTGCTCAATGGGTGCAGCAGTAGTTCTTACTGAGGTTCCTGAAATGTTCGGAGCAGAAAAGCTTCTTTTTGACAGATGCGTCAATGAAGATGTTTTCCAAAAGGGTGTTTCCCTTATAAACGATTTTAAGGCATATTTCAAAGGTCACGGACAGCCTGTTTCAGAAAACCCCTCACCCGGTAACAAGGAGGGTGGAATAACAACCCTTGAAGAGAAATCTCTTGGTTGTGTTCAGAAGGGTGGAACAGCGCCTGTTGTTGATGTTCTTGACTACGGAGACACTCTCAAAAAGCAAGGTCTTAATCTTTTGAATGGTCCTGGAAATGATATTGTTTCTACAACAAATCTTTCTGCTTGTGGCTGTCATATGATTCTCTTTACAACAGGAAGAGGCACGCCCTTGGGTAGTGCAGTTCCTACTGTGAAAATTGCATCCAATGACGAGCTGGCGAAAAGAAAGCCACATTGGATTGATTTTAATTCCTATGGCTTTGATACAGAAGAAAAGGCAGAGGAATTATTGTCGCTTATAAAAGAAATTGCCAACGGCAGAGAGGCAAAAAATGAGGTCTATGGATGCCGTGAAATTGCAATATTTAAAGACGGAGTTACATTATGATTATTGATGCACACGCTCATTTATGGAAAAAACAGAATGGTATTGTAAACGGGATGCCTGTATATGATATCGGTGGTGGTAAAAGTGATTTCGGTGGTGAAATCCGTCAGATGATGCCACCGTATATGACCGACGGCGAAAACTCTGCCGAAAGATTTATTGCCAATATGGATTATGCAGGGGTTTCAGGTACAGTTATAACTCAGGAATACATTGACGGTAATCAGGATGCTTATCTTCTTGAATGTAAAAAGGCATACCCTGACAGAATCAAAATCTGTGCGCTTTATGAGGAAAAGGAAATGGGCGACCTTGAGGGCTTTGACGGAATAAAAATCTGTGCTTCAAGGCTTCAAGACAAAAATCTTCTTAATCACCTTAAGCCCTTTGAAATTGCCGACAAAAAAGGTATGTTTATCTCAATTGACCTTGCAGACGGCGACGAGCAGACCGATATGATGCAGGCGATTATTGAGAAATTTCCAAAGCTGAGAATTGCTATTGGTCATTTCGGAATGGTGACCCGTGAGGGCTGGCAGAAGCAGATTGAGCTTGCAAAAAATGAAAATGTTTTCATTGAAAGTGGTGGAATCACTTGGCTCTTCAATGAGGAGTTTTACCCTTATCCGTCAGCTGTTAAGGCAATAAAGGAGGCTGCAGAAATTGCAGGCTTCGAGAAGCTGATGTGGGGAAGCGATTACCCGAGAACAATGACTGCCATAACCTATAAAATGAGCCTTGATTTCATTGAGAAAACAAATGAAATTTCCAAAGAGGAAAAAAGAATGCTTTTAGGTGAAAATGCAAAAAGCTTTTACGGCTTCAATGCTTTGGAAATTCCTGAAAAAATTAAGAATATGGTTGAATAAATCAGAATATTTACCATATATTATTTATGACGATACTGTTGACAAATAGTGATTTTTTGATATAATGATGGTAGTTTGGAGAAATGTGGTGAATATTTTTCCTGCTTCACGAAGACTCGGCTTTTTTGGAAAGTCTGTCAGGGAGAACGCGTCACCGACTGTAAGCGCGTTTCAGATAAGTAGTAAGCCAGGGAACACTTCGTCGCACGCCTAAACTTAATATAAAAAGTGGATGCTTTTCAAAGCGTCAAAACGGGTGGCACCGCGGATAATTTTATTTATTCGTCCCGTGAATACTATTTTTAGTATTCTCGGGGCTTTTTTATTTTAGTAAATTTAGCAAATGGAGGCTTTTAAATGTATAGAACCCATCGTTGCAATGACATAAGAAAGGAACACATCGGGCAGGTTGTAGAACTTGCTGGTTGGGTAGAAGTAATACGCGACCACGGCGGCGTACTCTTTGTGGACCTTCGTGATGAAACAGGCGTAACACAGGTCGTAGTTCACGACGAAAATCTACTCAAAGGTATAGCAAAGGAAACTGTTATTTCTACAAAGGGTACTGTAACCTTGCGCGATGCAGGCACAGAAAACCCAAAAATTGCTACAGGCGACGTAGGGCTTGTTGCAAACAGCGTTACCGTTCTTGGTGCTTGTACTCGCGACCTTCCTTTCGAAGTCGGCGCACAAAACACCAACGAAAATATTCGTTTAAAGCACCGCTTCTTAGATCTTCGTTCAAAGAAGCTTCACGATAATATCATTCTTCGTAGTAAGGTTATCGGCCATATGCGCAAACTTATGGAAGAAAGAGGCTTTTTAGACATTCAAACACCCATCCTTACCGCATCTTCTCCCGAAGGCGCCCGGGACTACTTAGT
>JAZQUT010000014.1:0-71404 GCA_045631405.1 Acutalibacteraceae bacterium
ATGTGGACATAACACCAGGTTCCGAGGAATAAAACATAACAAAAACATTTAGGGGTAAACTATGGCAGTGGAAATCGGCGCGATTCTTGAAGGAAAAGTTACAGGCATTACAAATTTCGGAGCTTTTGTTGAGCTTCCCGACAAAGCAACAGGTATGGTACATATTTCGGAGGTATCTTCATCTTTTATTAAAGATATTCACGAGAAGCTTTCCGAGGGCGATGTTGTTAAAGTTAAGGTTATTGATATTAACGAAAAGGGTAAAATAGCTCTTTCAATTAAAAAGGCTCAGCCTGAGCAGCAAGAAGAATCTAAACCGAAGCGTCCTGCAGGCGACAGACCTAAGAGAAGTCAGCCTCCCGTTTGGACAGGTACACAGAAAAGTGAACCCGAAAGCATGTCTTTTGAAGATATGATGGCAAAGTTCAAAAGCGTCAGTGACGAAAAAATGAGCGACCTTAAAAAGAATAATGTTGCAAAGCGTGGTGCTTCAACACCTCGCCGTGGTGGTAATTCAAGAGGTTAAATGATAAAGCCGTGCTGATTCATTCGGCACGGCTTATATATTGGATGTGAAAACAATGAGAGAGATTAGTGCAGTTTTAATTGAAAAAGCAGTTGAAGAGCTTTTTCTTGAAGCCAATGAAAAGCTTTCTGTTTCCTTAGAGGAGAAAATACGAGGCTGTGAAAAAGAAGAAACCAACCCTGTTGCAAAAGGGATTTTTTGCGACCTTTGTAAAAATTTTGATGCTGCAAGAGAGCTTCAGATTCCTATTTGTCAGGACACAGGAATGGCAGTTCTTTTTTGTGAATTAGGTCAGGATGTGCATATTGTTGACGGTGACTTTAATACTGCAGTAAATAACGGCGTAAGAAAGGCGTATCTTGATGGTAAGATGCGTTGCTCAATTGTCAAGGATCCCATAAGAAGAGGTAACACTAATGACAATACGCCTGCATTAATTCATCTTTCAATTGTTCCCGGTGATAAAATAAAGCTTACTGCTGCACCCAAGGGCTTTGGCAGTGAGAATATGAGTAAAATCAAAATGTTTACTCCCTCTGCAAGCGTTGATGACATTGTGAATTTCGTTGTTAATGTAGTTAAGGAGGCAGGCTCAAATCCTTGTCCACCTGTTGTTTTAGGCGTTGGCATCGGTAGTGATTTTGAGGGCGTTGCTCTTCTTTCCAAAAAGGCTCTTTGCAGAGATATTGCAATAAGAAACGAAGATGAATTCTATGAGGCTTTAGAAAATAGGATGCTCACAGAAATCAATAAGCTTAATATCGGTGCTCAGGGCTTTGGTGGCGATATAACAGCTCTTGCAGTTAATATCGAAACTGCACCAACTCATATTGCAGGACTTCCTGTTGCAGTTAATGTGGGCTGCCATGTGACAAGACACAGCGAAACAATAATTTAAAAAATTATTGTTTCGAATGCGGAATGCGGAGTTCGGAATGCGGAATTAAGCTTCTCAAACTTTTAACTTATCACGAAGTTCTTCATATATTTCTAATAGCTTGAATTTAACAATATACTTTTCTCCACCATTGACTATTTTTTCACCACTTTTGGTTAAATAGTCAGTGGTGGTTTCATTTGCTTCAACTCCGTCTGCAGCAGGAACACATAATGGTGGAAACATAACACACCACCAATTCTTACCCTCACCTTCACCAAGAATAACCTTTAAGGCAGTGTATTGCCCTGCAGGAAAGGTGAGGCTGCCATAGGTTCTTGTTTCAAAATATTCTTTTTGTAATGTTATTTTCACATTGTAATCAAAGCCGTTTTCTTTAAGGGTATCTTTTGCAGCTTTCAGAAGAATTTCCTTTGATTTTTCAAAATGCTCCTTTGCATTTTCTGTTGTGACGCTGTCACTTAAAATACTTGCATTGGTTTTTAAAAGTGCATCACGAACCTTTAATTTTACCTCCTGATCAATTTCAGAATCGCTGTTAGCAAGAATGTGAAGTCTGACAACATCCTCCTTGACCCCTTCTGCTGATGCAGTGAAATAGGTGCATGAAAATGCCACATAAAGAGAAATTGCAATAGCGACTACCGATAATAAAATTTTGTCTTTCCTTTCATTAAACGCCTTGTATTTAAAAATTGACATAATAAAAACCGTCCTTTCAATCTCTGAAAAGATTGTGGACGGTTTGATTTTGTTTTATTCAGTTTTCGGAAATTATTTCCACACCATTTTTTTCAGGTGTGCAAAGAAATACATTTTCAAATTTATCTTCAAGCAAAGATATACTTGCTTTCGCATTTTCCTCTTTGTCAAAAATACCGAAAACTGCAGAGCCTGAGCCTGTCATACAGGATGTAACAGCACCATTTTTATTCATTATATCTTTAATATCTACTCTGCCGTTTATATCAAAGGCTTGCTCAAAAACATTGGAGCAAAGCTTAAGACCGTTTTCAAAGTCAGCATCAGCAAAGAATTCAAGCATCTGTTCATTTTTAGGATGCTTGATGTATTCGAGAGAGTCAACTGCGTCGTAGGCTTCCTTTGTGGAAACTCCGTCATTGGGCTTCACAACAACAATATGATAATTCTCAAAATCAGGCAGGGGAGCAAGGACTGAGCCTGTGTCAAGAGCCAAGGCAGTTCCACCCACAATACAGAATGGAATATCAGCTCCAACCTTAACACCAATTCGGCAGAGAATTTTATCAGAATAATTTGTATTGAAGATTTTGTTCAATGCAATAAGAACTGCCGCACCATCGGCACTGCCGCCACCCATACCTGCGCAGAATGGAGTATGCTTTTCAATATGAATATGAATACCTTTGTTGTCTGTTATGTCTGCATATTCAAAAAAACGTTCTGCACATTTATGAACGATATTTCTATTATCGGTAGGTACGCCCTCGGTATCGCAGGAAATAGTGATTTTTTCGCCATCGGTTTTTTCAACTGTTATAATGTCGCCAAGGCTTATTGACTGCATAATTGTAAAAAGCTTGTGATAGCCGTTTTTCTTAACACCTGTTATATCTAAAAGAAGATTGATTTTTGAATTAGCTTTTAAAGTGAGCTTCATATCGTCACTCCTTTCAACAGATTTATTTTAACACATAAATTTATATTTTAAAAGACATTTATTTTGATATATTTTGTTGATAGGTCTGTTATTTTGTGATATTATATCTTTTTGAAAGAAGGTTTTGGAAATGAATGATATTAAAATTATTGATTTACATACACATACAGACAGCTCTCAGGATGGTAATCATCCCGTAGAATATATGGCTGAGGTTGCAGCTCAGAATGGTATTCAGACAGTCGCTTTTACTGATCATTGTGAGGTTGATGTTTTTTACAGAGATGGCTTTGATAAGAGAGCAGAGAGAAGCTTTCGTGAGGTTTCTAAGGCTCAGAAGGCTTTTGAAGGAAAGATTGAAATTCTCCGAGGAATTGAGCTTGCTCAGCCCCATTATGTTCCTGAGCTTGCAGAAGAAATTATAAATAAAGACTATGATGTTGTTATAGGATCTATTCATAATTTGAGAGGAAAGCCTGATTTTTACGATTTTAAAACTTTTGACGGATATGATGTTCAGGCTTTGATGAACGAATATTTTGATGAGCTTCTGCAGATGCTTCAGTGGGGCAATTTTGAAATTCTTGCTCACATTACATATCCTTTCAGATATATTTTCAACCTTTGTGGTTATGTTGAAGATATCAATAAATACTCTGATAAGGTTGACGAAATCTTAAAGCTTTGTGCAGAAAAGGACAAGGCCTTGGAAATCAATATGGGTGGTCTCAAGTACCCCATTAATAAGCCTGCACCTGATGTTGATACAATAAAAAGGTATAAAGAATTAGGTGGCAGACTTGTCAGCGTTGGCTCTGATTCTCATTATGCAGAGCGTATCGGTTTTGGTATTCCCAGAGCATATGAAATTGCAAGAGAAGCAGGCTTTGATTTTGTTGCAAAATTCAAAGAAAGAAAAGCCTTTGAGTTTGCAATAAAATGAAAATATACAGGTAAAAACTGTATATTTTAAGATTTTGAACAGTTTTATTCATTTATTACAATTGGAAATGAATGGAAAAACTGTAAAGCAAATAACTTGACAATGTTCAGAACTGTGTCTAAAATGTCAACAAGTACGGGTTTTACACTTTTTAAATTTCTTAAAAGGAAAAAACGCGTAAAGCAATTGACTTTACATTGACAAAGTTTTGAACATTTGACTTTTTTCGACTAATGTATATACATTTGCATATTCATTTGCATAAGATTTTTATAAGGTGGTGGTGTTTTGAGAAAAATTGAATATTCAGTTCCTGAGGAATTCAACGGGACACCACTTTATTACTTTTTGAGAGAATGTGTTGGAGTGTCTACCCGTATAATTCAGACCCTTCGCCATACCCCAAAATCTGTTTTTATAAACGGAGCTGAAAGCAGAGTTGTTGACAAGGTTAAGACAGCTGATGAAATAGTAATTTATCTGCCTGAAAAAACAGAGGCACCGTTGCTTTGGCAAACAGAGCTTTCAGTGATTTATGAGGATGAGGATTTGCTGATTATAAACAAGCCCTCGGGAGTTTCGGTTCATCCAACAAGAAATCATCCTAACGGAACACTTTGTAATGCAGTTGCAGCTTATCTTAAAAATAATGGTAATGAGAATTTTGTTGCAAGGGCAGTAGGTAGACTTGATAAGGTTACCTCGGGAGTTATGGTGTTCGCAAAAAATGCTTTTGTTGCGTCAAAGCTTAACGGTAATCTTGATAAAACATATATAGCTTTAGCAGAGGGTGATTTACAGGGTGAGGGGACAGTTAACGCTCCCATTTACCGACCTGATATTAATAAAACAATCCGTGCTGTTGGTGAGCAAGGTGACGAAGCGATAACAAATTGGAAGGCATTAAAAAGCTTTGACGATAAAACGCTATTGCAGGTGAAGACTGTTACAGGCAGAACACATCAGATAAGAGTTCATTGTGCCCATATAGGACACGCACTTGTAGGTGATGAGATGTATGGTGCAGCTGTGACAGAATATTTGAAGAGAGCAGCCCTTCATTGCTATGAGGTTAAAATTATTCATCCCATAACAAAGGAAGAAAAGGTGTTTGTTGCAGAGCTTCCTGAGGATATGAAAAAAGAATTGGAAAAAAGCAGAATTTCTCTTGACAAAGAGTAAGTGTTCTGTTAAAATACCATTTGCCGCATATTAAGGGCAGACGCTATAGGTGCGTCTAAAAACACCCGAAGCAGAGGGTGTGCCTTGTTAGCGAGACTGAAAGAAAGCAGGTAAAAATCTATGTACGCAATCATCGAAACAGGCGGAAAACAGTACAAAGTTCAGAGCGGCGATGTTATCTTCATCGAAAAGCTTGAAGTTGAAGCTGAATCCACTATAACCTTCGATAAGGTTATCGCTGTTGGTGCAGACGACGGTATCAAAGTTGGTGCTCCTTATGTTGATGGCGCTTCTGTTGAAGCAAAGGTTATCAAAAATGGTAAGGGCAAGAAAATCGTTGTTGCTACCTACAAACCCAAAAAGAATGAAAAACGTAAAATGGGTCACAGACAGCCCTATACAAAGGTTGAAATTTCAGCTATTAATGCATAATCAATGATTAATGTAAAATTTTTTCATTCTGAAAATGGTGCGCCTTTAGGTTTCTCTTTTAATGGTCATGCAGGTTATGCCGCTCATGGTAGCGATATAGTTTGCGCAGCAATTTCTTCAGTTGCATATATGACTGCTAATACTATCATTGAAATAATGAAGGTTGATGCAGATGTTGATGTTAATGAAGATGGTGCAATGACACTGAGAATACCCGAGGAAAGCGCAGAAAAAACAAAAGAACTATTGCTTGGCTTGGAGCTTCATATAAAAG
This sequence comes from Acutalibacteraceae bacterium, assembly GCA_045631405.1. Classification (GTDB taxonomy): domain Bacteria; phylum Bacillota; class Clostridia; order Oscillospirales; family Acutalibacteraceae; genus DTU089. The sequence continues at coordinate 5,898 of JAZQUT010000014.1, forward strand.
AGCTCAGGAAGCAATATCCCAAAAATGTTACGATAACTACGGAGGTGTAACGAATGCTTAAGATCAATATCCAGTTATTTGCTCATAAAAAAGGTATGGGTTCAACTCGTAACGGCCGTGATTCCGAATCCAAGAGACTCGGTGCTAAAAGAGCAGACGGTCAGTATGTTCTTGCAGGTAACATCCTTGTAAGACAGAGAGGCACAAAAATCCACCCCGGTACAAATGTTGGCAAGGGTAAAGACGATACACTTTTTGCACTCATCGATGGTCAGGTTCGTTTCGAACGTCTTGGCAGAGATCGCAAGAAAGTAAGCGTTTATCCTGTTGAGCAGTAATTAGCTTAAAGAAACTCACCCTATCCGAAAGGATAGGGTGTTTTTTATGCTTTTATATGATTTTGCGTGGTTTTTCTTTTGGTAATTTGTTGAAAATATAAATGTATTGTGATACAATTATATAGATTATAATATAACTCACATAGGACGTGATTTTTATGAGGAAAACAAGTGCAAATATCGGTTTTATCGGTATCAGCGGCAGAGGCTCAGGAATGCTCGGGCTTCTTTTACAGGTAGAGGGAGTTAAGGTTCCTGCAGTTTGCGACCTTATTCCCGAAAGAGCAGAAAGAGGTATTGAAATTGTTGAGGAGGCAAACAACAAGGAATACCCCGTTCACGCTTATCTTGATTACAAAGAAATGTTTGAAAAAGAGGATCTTGACGCTGTTGTTATTGCAACAACATGGATTTCTCACGCAAGAATTGCAGTTGATGCTATGAAGGCAGGATGCCATGTTGCAACTGAGGTTGGCGGAGCTGCTTCTATTGAAGAATGCTGGCAGATGGTAAGAACAAGTGAGGAAACAGGAAAAATCTGTATGCTCCTTGAAAACTGCTGCTATTGCCGTAATGAAATGGCAGTATTCAATATGATTCGTCAGGGCATCTTCGGCGAAATCGTACATATGGAGGGTGGCTATCGTCACGATTTGCGTGATGAAATCGCTCTCGGCAGAGAAAATATTCACGGCAGACTGTTTAACTTTATGAACAGAAACGGTGAGCTTTATCCCACTCATCAGTTAGGCCCGATTGCTAAGGCTCTCCGTATTAATAGAGGTAATCGCTTCTTAACAGTTAACTCCGTTGCAAGCAAGGCTCGTGGTCTTCATCAGTGGATTAAAGATAATAAAGGCGAGGAATATGACCTTTATAACACAGATTTCAAATGTGGCGATATTGTTACAACAATCATCAAATGCGCAGGTGGCGAAACAATTAAATTAACTCACGACTGTACTCTTCCTCGTCCCTATACCCGTGACTATGAGGTTCAGGGAACAAAGGGCATCTATTCAGAGCCCGAGGACGGAAAAGGTAGAATTTATATTGACGGCACTCATACAGAGCATCAGAGCTGGACTCACGAATGGGATGATTTCGGTCCTTGGAGAGATAAATATGAGCATCCCTTGTGGGTAGCTTATGAAAAGGGTGGAATCAAGGCAGGTCACGGTGGTATGGACTATCTTGTTCTTTCAGCTTTCGTTGATGCAGTTTATGAAGGTGAGAAGCCTCCTATTGATGTTTATGATACTGCAGCTTGGATGGCAATTACCTGCCTTTCAGAGCAGTCAGTTGCTATGGGTGGCGCTCCTGTTCCTGTTCCCGATTTCACAAACGGAAGATGGATAGACAGAGAGGACTTCAGAAGAGGCATCTATTGTCTTGAAGAGGTTTGCGAAGAATGCTTTGAGAAAGTTGAGGAATAATTATGAAATATTATATTGGTGTTGACGGTGGCGGAACCAAAACTGCTTTCGCTCTTTTCGACGAGAATAAAAATGTAGTAGCTCAGAATGAAACTGAGGGCTCAAACCACGAAAATCTTGAGGGTGCAATTCCTCAGGCTGCAGGCATTATCGCAGATGGTATCAAGGGTCTTATTGCTAAAGCAAATCTTGAGCTTTCAGATATTACAGGCATCTTAATGGGACTTGCAGGTATCGACCATCCTTATCAGCATGATGAAATGCAGGTTGAGCTTGGTAAGCTCGGTATCACAGGTGCAAGAATCTACAATGACGGATTCATTGTTATTAAAGCAGGCGTTGGCGCAGGCGCAGGTATCGGCTACAACTGTGGTACAGGTACTTGCTGCAACTGTATCGATAACGATGGTAATATGTGTCAGATCGGTGGCTTTGATGTTCTTTCAGGTGATAAGGGCAACGGTCACTGGGTTGGCTCACAGGCATTCAGAATTATGTATGACCAGATTTGTCTTGGTAAGGGCGCTTCTCAGATTACTGATTTAATGGAAGAAAAAGCTGGTATTAAGGACAGAGCAACTCTTCTTGATTCAATTGCAATTCTTGAGGATGAAGAAAAGGGTGAGGACTTCTTAAGAAAGCTTATCGTTTCCTTCTTCGAGGCAGCAAACAATGATGATGCAGAGGCTCTTAAGGTTATTGAAGAAATGGCACAGAGAGGCGCAGACTTCCTTTGTGGTCATATCAATAAAATGAACTTTACTGATGATATCATCAATATTGTTCTCTCAGGTTCAATTCACACAAAATTGCCTTCATATAAATACACAGACAGAATGGCAGAGCTTGTAGTTGAAAGAACAGGTAAAAAATGCAACTTTATTAAGCTTACATGCGCTCCTGTTACAGGCTGCGTAAACTGGCTTCTTGAAGACTGATAAAGAAAAAATATTTTGCATCTGAAAGGACTTGAAATAAATGAAAGAAATTAATTTAACAGTCATTGGTTCAGGTAGTACATATTGCCCCGAGCTTATTTACGGATTTATTGAAGCAAAGGATTCTCTTAAGCTTAAGAGAGTTGCTTTCATGGACATTGACGAAAGAAAGCGTACTATTGTTGGTGGTCTTTGCGTTCGTATGCTTAAGAGTGCAGGCATTGACTGTGAGGTTGTTATGACTGATGACCTCGATCTTGCATTACAGGGCGCAGATTTCGTAGTTACTCAGATTCGTGTTGGTAAGCTTCCTTGCCGTCATATTGACGAGTCTATCCCTCTCAAGCATGACCTTATCGGTCAGGAAACAACAGGTATCGGTGGCTTCTTCAAGGCTCTTCGTACAATTCCTGTTATGAAGAATATTGCAGAAAGAATTGAAGCTATCTGCCCTGATGCATGGCTTATTAACTTTACAAATCCCTCAGGTATTATTTCTGAGTTCCTTATTAACCACACAAATGTTAAGACAATGGGTCTTTGCAATGTTCCGATTGCTATGATTGATGATGTTAAGGCAGCAGTTGGCGATGATGCAAAAATCACATATCTTGGTCTTAACCACCTTAGCTGGATAACATCTGTTTTAGTAAACGGTGAAGAAAAAATCGATGCAATTTTTGATGATGATTTTGCTCCTACAGTTATGAAAAATATTCATGACGATGGCTTCGATATGGAATGTCTTAACGCATGTAAGGGCTTCCCCTCATCATATCTTCAGTATTATTACAGCCGTGCAGCAAAGCTCGCTCACTTAAAGCAGGGCTCAAAGAGCAGAGCTCAGGTTTGTATGGAAATTGAAGAACAGCTTCTTGAGCTTTATAGCGATAACGAGCTTGTTATCAAGCCTGCTCTTCTTGAACAGCGTGGTGGCTACAAATATTCTCTTGCAGCAGTTTCTCTTATTGATTCTATTGCAAATGATAAAAATGATGTGCATGTTGTTAACATCAAAAACAACGGTACTCTTAAATTTATGGATGACGATGATATTGTTGAGATTGCAGCAGTTATCGGTGCAGACGGCGCTAAGCCCGTTGAGGTTGGCGAGTTCAACAACCGTCACATCATAAGCCTTATGAGAACAGTTAAGTCTTATGAGAAATACACTGTTGAAGCAGGTATCAAGGGCTCTGACGAGGACGCTCTCAATGCTCTTATGCTTCATCCTCTTTGTGGTGACTTTGCTCAGGCAAAATCCTGCTTCGAGGAAATGAAAGAGGCTCATAAAGCATATTTACCCCAATTTTTTAAAGATTAAGGTGAATCAATATGGCTAAAAATAAAAAAGCTCCCAAAAAGGAAATTATCCCTGAGGGTATGAGCAAAAAAGATTATGCCGATGCAGCTTTCAGAAAGAAAGTTACAATTATAAATCTTTGTATTCTCGCTGTGTTTGCAATTGGCGTTGTTGCAGTTATTGTTGCCGGTTGGTATAACACAAAGCTTGAAAACGAACGCTTTGAGCAGATAGAGGCAGCTTTTATTGAAGAGAAGAGTAATGTTCTTGCAGATTTGGAAAAGGTTGAAAAGAACGGTGGCTCTCACGATGATAAGAGTCAGGTGAAAATTGAAGTAACCGATGATAATTTCTATTATTGGATTGCTGCGCTTGATGCTTCTTATCAGGCAGATAAGGAATCTGATGATTATGCTGCCTTTGGTGGCGCTGAAATTCATCTTCAGGGTATGTTCTATACCAAGGAATTTGATGGTGGAGCAGTTCAGTATTGGGTTTACAGAAATCATTCTCATGATGGACATGATCACCACGACCACGAAGAAGGCTCTTCAGCAGAAATGATTCCTATTGAGGTTATTTTCGACAAGGATATTGAAATTCCCGAGGATGGCACATGGGTTGATGTAAAGGGTATTGTAGGCCCTGACTCAACTAAAAACCTTTCCGGTATCAGATATGCTGAAATGACTCTTATGGACGAGCCCGGAAACGAATATGTTGAATAAAAACAAGCCCCTTGAGTTTAGTTACTCAAGGGGCTTTCTCTGTCTTTATCAGCAGAAAGGATTTTCTGTTTTGTAGGGGAGTGACTTAGGCTGATTATAACCAATGTTTTCAACACCAAGGTATTTGAATACCTCAAAGAGAGCCTTGCCGTGGTGACCGAAAGCAACTGCGCCGTGGTGGGGGAAATTACCCTCAATAAGAACATGGCGATAGAATCTGCCCATTTCGGGGATTGCGAATACACCGATACCACCGAAGGAACGGGTTGCAACGGGAAGAACCTCGCCCTGAGCAATATATGCGCGAAGCTCGCTGCCTGCAGTTGACTGTAAACGGAAGAATGTGATATCACCGGGAGCAATGTCGCCCTCAAGAGTACCGTTTGTGTATTCCTTGGGAAGAGCTCTTGCCATAATCTTCTGATATTTCATTTCGCAGAAGCTGAGCTTACAAGAGGGAGTGTTACCACAGTGGAAGCCCATAAATGTATCTGTGAAGCTGTAGGGTGTTTTGCCACCGATTTCAGCGTCGTACATATCACGAGGAACAGAGTTGTTGATGTCAAGAAGGGTAACTGCATCGTTGCTTACGCAAGCACCGATATACTCTGAAAGAACGCCGTAAATATCAACCTCGCAGGAAACAGGAATACCACGGGAAGCAAGTCTGCTGTTTACATAGCAGGGAACGAATTTGAATTCTGTCTGGAATGCAGGCCAGCATTTGCCTGCGATTGCAACATATTCTCTTGAGCCCTTGTGAGCCTCAACCCAGTCAAGAAGAGTAAGCTCATACTGAGCAAGCTTTTCAAGAATTTCGGGCTTTTTGTTACCTTTGCCAAGCTCCTTTGCCATATCAGCAACAACTGCAGGAATTCTTTCGTCGCCTGCGTGAGCATTGAAGGAAGCGAAAAGGTCAAGCTCGCTGTTTTCTTCAATTTCAATGCCTAAATCGTGAAGGCATTTGATGGGAGCGTTACAAGCGAGGAAATCCTGAGGACGAGGACCGAAGGAAATGATTTTAAGATTTTTAAGAGCGAGGATTGCTCTTGCAACAGGAACAAAATCATTAATCATTTTAGCACAATTTGCTGCATCGCCAACGGGATATTCGGGTATGTAAGCCTTTATGTTTCTTAATTTAAGGTTATAGCTTAAATTAAGAACGCCACAGTAAGCATCGCCTCTGCCGTCAAGAAGGTCATTCTGACTCTCTTCTGCAGCTGCGCAGTACATAACAGGACCACCGAAATGTCTTGCAAGAAGAGTTTCTGCAGATTCAGGACCGAAGTTACCGAGATAGATAACAAGAGCGTTACAGCCTGCATTTTTTACATCCTCGCAAGCCTTAAGCATATCATTTTCATTTTCAATGCAAACGGGACATTCGTAAATCTCGCCGTACTTTGCATATTCCTTCACGATAGCAGAGCGTCTGCCCTCGGAAAGAGTCATAGGGAAGCAGTCACGGGAAACTGCAACAATACCTAATTTTACCTGAGGCATATTAATCATAATAATTACCTTCCTTATAGAATAATAAAACTATTTTACGATATTTCTGACTTGTATGTCAATAGATTACACATTAATAAACTTTAATCCATTCAATATCAGGCACATCTCTTGCTGATGTAACTGTGATTTTGATTTCGTCAGTTTCAGTTTCATCAATTTTAACGATTTTTCTGCTACCAACGGTGGTGCATTTTTCCTGAATGTCCCAAGTATTATCCTTGGTTTTAGTATAAATAAGGAAGCTTTCAATTCGTTGACCCTCGCTTATTCTTTCTGCGATTTCAACATAATTTACTGTTTCCTTTTTATTAAGCTTTACAATGTATTCAGGCTGAGTTTCGCTGAAGCCCTCAAGAGCCTCGAATTCAATACCCTCAGCAAGATTTGTCTTGAATCCTTTCTTAATAAGCTCGCCTAATTCCTCTAATCTCTTTAAATCTCTCGGATCAAGCTTTCCACTTGGCATTGGGGGAATATTAAGGTGGAAGGTGGAGTTGTTTCCAACTGTATTAAGGTAGGTTGTGAAAAGTCTTTCAAGAGAGTGGGGCTCTTCGTTTTCGTGGTAGAACCAACCGGGTCTTATAGACATATCTGTTTCAGCAGGTGCAAAAACAAGCCCCTTAGAATACATAATGTTCTGCAAAGAACCGATTGTAATATCGGTGTTATATAAAAATTCAAGGCTACCGTCCACTAAAGAGCATTCGGTCTGAGGCTCGTTCATAGGACAAAGCTCCTTGGGAACTACTGCCCATTGTGCAAAGGGGGCTTTTCCTGCCTCGTTACCACACCAACGGATTATACCTGTATCGTGGAAAATGCAAGCCTGAGGCTGATACTTTTTAACAAGTTCAACATATCCCTCAAAATCATAAACCTGCTTCTTACCGTTGGGGCCTTCACCACAAGCACCGTCAAACCATACATAGAAAATCTCACCGTAATTAGTCAAAAGCTCGGTTAACTGATTTTTATAGTATGTATTATATTCGTCTGTGCCGTAGTATTTTGAGTTTCTGTCCCAAGGGGAAAGATAAAAGCCGAATTTGATGCCGTGTTTTTTACAAGCCTCGGCACATTCTTTAACAATATCGCCTTTACCATTCTTATAAGGACTGCTTTTCATTGAGTGGTCGGTATATTCTGTCTGCCAGAGGCAGAAGCCGTCATGATGCTTTGCAGTAAGCACAATACCACTCATACCTGCATCCTTAACAGCCTTTGCCCACTGTTCGCAATCAAGCTCTGTGGGGTTGAAAATAGCAGGGTCCTCTGTGCCGTCGCCCCATTCAAGATTTGTGTAGGTGTTAGGGCAGAAATGCACGAAGGCATAAAAGGGTGTTTCCCTTAAATGTCTTAACTGATTTTCGCTTGGCTTTACATGAGCTGCATTTTTTAAAAATTCTTTGAAATCCATTTTAATTTTCCTTTACAAGTCTGTTTTTTCCAAAGGCTAACCAGATAATAAGAATTGATGCAGAAAGAATTGCCATAGTATGCTGGAAGCCACCATTCGCGAAGAGGTGAGTGCAATCGGATGTACCGATAATAAGATAAACAACATTTATAAATGTAATGAAGAAAAGTAAAAGATATGCATAATATTGGGGAGTAGGGGTTTTTGAAGCGTTGAGCCCATAGAATCTTACCAGACCTACAACAAAAGCAATTGCAAACAAAACAGCAATAACAGTTGCAATAATCATATATTCTGATTCCTCATATCTTACAAGAATAGGTCTTACAATATTTACACCAATCATAAAGAGAGTGCCGAGAATGAATGTGAGAATTGCCTTGGGCTTTTCTTTAACCTTTGAGAAGGCGAGCTCGGGAACATCTGCGCCTACCTTGAGCTTCAGAATGAAGGCAGTGATTATACCACCTGCGATGAAGCCTGTAAAATATTCCCAGCAGCCCCAAGCGTAGAAGGATTCGGGAAGATAGCTTTCCTTTAACTCGTGGTAACCACCGTTGCCGAAATAGAAGAAAAGGTCAGCAACAGTAATACCTATTGCAAAGGCAGAGCAAACGAGAGTACCTGTTTTTGCAGCGATTTTATCCTTGATTATAAAGCGTGTTGTGAGGATAACTGCAATAGCCTTGATTGTTGCAGTGATAACATCGCAGGACTGGAAATAGTTTCTTCCACCGTCAATTTTCTTTGCCCAGGAAACATCCTTGAAATGCTCCATATATAATTCGTAGGCAGAACCGTCGATACCCTGAATTTTCAAACCTTCCTCAAAAACCTGAGCAGCCTCAGGCTGAACTGCATTGAGAATAAAGGGAGAGATAGCTGCAGTTGCGATTAAATCGACTATGTAGAAAACACCGAGAAGAATAACAATATCTTTGATTTTCCATTGCTTGTCGCTGAAGCCTCTGCCAAGCATAATGCCGAAAATAGAAGCGAGACCGAAGCCGAGGCAAAGCATAAGGAAGATTGCAGAGCCAACAGAGGTGTAAACATCGTTACCACCATTAAACCAATCCTCTGCATCATAAATGATACCTGTTATTTGACTTAAAAGAGTACCCCATCCGGGAGTTGAAAGCATAAATGAGAGAGCAGTAAGAGAAAGCCAACCAATATCAAGCTTCTGTCGACTACCCTTAATCACAACGAGGAACATTGTGAAAACAAAGCCTGCGTTTAAAAGTCCCCATGAGGAGCCCCAACCGTGCTCACCACGGACACGCCATAAAAGTCCCATAAGCAGAGCACCCATAAGAACCCAAAAAGCGTTTTTTAACATTGAATTTTCTTTTTTCATTTTATCACCCTTTTTAACAGAGCTTTTTATGTATTTATTATACTTTAATTAACATGTAAATGCAATAATGTTGAAAAGTTTTGAAATTTATGTTATTCTACAAATAGAAGGGATGTGTTGCTTTATGGCAAAATCAAATAAAAAAATAGGTGAAAAAATATTGCTTGGAATTCTTATTGCTGCTGTGGTTATTGCAGTTGCAGCTACTATTGCAAATTATTCGGTGTATCGCAGTCTTCTTAAAAAGGGCAGTGAATATAACAGGGTTGAAATTGAAAATCAGCTCGCTCCCGAAAAGGATGAAAACGGCTATTGGTATTTTACAACCGATGGTGATTTCAAGGTTATGCACCTTACAGATATTCATATCGGTAGTGGATGGATGAGCTATAGTAAGGATAAGATGGCGCTTAACGCTGTCGCAACAATGATAACTAAGGAAAAGCCCGATTTGGTTGTTGCTTCTGGCGATATTGCATACCCCGTTTTCTTCCAGGCAGGTACGTCTAATAACTACATTAGCGCAAAGGTTTTTGCTAATCTTATGGAAAGCCTCGGAGTTTATTGGACGGTTACCTTCGGTAATCACGATGCAGAGGCATACTCATATTTTAACAGAGATAAGGTTTCCGACTTTTATGTAGATGAAGAATATAAATACTGCTTGTTCCAGGAAGGTCCTGAGGATGTTGACGGTAATTGCAACCATGTTATAGAGGTCAAAAATTCAGAGGGTGTTATTACTCAGGGACTAATTATGATTGATTCTCAGGCTTATGTTGACGATAGTATTCTTACAAGTATAAAGGGTACTTATGATAACATTCATGATAATCAGGTTGAATGGTATGAAGCTGAGATTCTCAGAATGAATGAGGAAAATAAAAAAATAGATGAAAAGGCAGACACCGTTAAAACTCAGGTTTTCTTCCATATTCCCTTGGTGGAAATGGGCGAGGCATGGAGAGAATTTGAAGATAATAATTTCAAGGATACCGAGAATTTCAAATATATTGAAGGTATAATCGGTGAAGGTGGCAGAAGAGTTTATTGTGGTTTCGGTGAGGACAGTCTTTTCGAAAAAATGCTCGAGTTAGGTTCAACTCAGGCTATGTATAACGGTCACGACCACTACAACAATACTACATTTAAGTATAAAGATATTACATTTAGCTATGGCTATAGCATAGATTATCTTGCTTACATAGGTATTTCAAAGCAGGGCTCTCAGAGAGGATGTTCAATAATTACCTGCAAGCCTGATTCAAACTTTACTATTGATAAATACAACTATTATTCAGACCGATACGCAATAGAGGGCTTCGAGAGAGAAGAGGTAACAATGCAGTTTGAGGGTGTTGAATATCAGGTTGAAGAGGAATAAAAATAAAAAGTTGCAGTAAATTTACTGCAACTTTTCTTTTTTTATTCTTTTTTCGAATACAAAGAAGCATATAAATAATGCTGCAAATGTAAGTACCCAGGAAATAGGGTAGGAAAGATATAAATTCCACAATTCCTTCTTTAAGGGGAATCCTGTGTAAAGCCATAAAATTCTGATACCACATGCACCGAGCAGGGTTATAATCATAGGCTCAATGGATTTACCCATACCTCTTATCTGACAGCCTGAAACATCCATTAAGCTACAAAGGAAATATGCAGCCATAAGAACATAGAGCCTTTGCTTGCCGATTTCTATTACGGCAGGGTCAGTTGTGAAAATGCCGATAATCTCTTCAGGGAAAATAAGACCTAATGCACCAAGCGATATGCTTATAAAAAGAGCAAGCCACATACAAGTGAAATAAACCTTACGGAGATTTTCGTGCTTTCTTGCACCGATATTCTGAGAGGTGAAGGTCATTGCTGCCTGACCAAAGGCATTGGTGCATACATAAATGATAGCATCTGCATTCTGTGCAGCAGTATTTCCTGCCATAGCAATAGAGCCGAATGTATTTATAGTGGACTGAATGAGAACATTTGAGAATGAAAAAAGGCTTGTCTGAAAGCCTGCAGGTAGGCCGATTCGGATGATTTCCTTAAGCTCGTTTTTATAAATTTTAACCTTCTTGAAATTGAGTCTGCAGGCATTTTCAATGCTTTTTAATCTTATAACAATAAGAAATGCAGAAATATATTGGGCAACAATTGTAGCAATCGCAACACCTGCTACATTCATATGGAAGAATACTACGAGGATTAAGTTGAGAACAACATTTACTATTCCCGTTGAGCTTAATATAATAAGAGGACGCTTTGTGTCACCTGTGGAACGCACAATTGATGCGCCAAAATTATAAACAAGTGATCCAGGTGCACCTAGAAAATAGATTTTTAAATAAAGGGTTGCGAGAGGTAAAACATCCTCTGGAGTTCCCATAAGCACTAAAAGCTTCTCTGACATAAAAAAGCCAAATATTGCAACTGCGAAGCCTGAAGCTACGCTCAAAGCCATAGAGGTATGAACGCTTTTATGAATTCTGTCATTGGCATTTGCTCCGATATGGCGAGCCGTTACTACTCCGGCACCTGTTGAAAGACCGATAAAGAGGTTGATTATGAGATTTATAAGCGAGCTTGTTGAGCCAACTGCTGCAAGCGACTCACTGCCGGCAAATCGACCGACAACCATAACATCAGCTGCATTATAAACAAGCTGAAGAACACCTGTCAGCATCAAGGGAATAGAGAATATCAGAATCTTTTTGAGAAATGGACCTGTTGTCATATCGAGAATACCACGCTTATTCATACAATCACCTCACAATAAAATCTTGTTGTATTATACTATCTTTTGCTAAAATAGTCATTATATTTTTTTATATTTGTAAATTTTTGAAAAAATGTTGAAATTAGAGTCATAAAAGTTTATAATTTTTTCGTTTTTCAAAGAAAAACGAATTTTACCACTAAGGAAAAGCAGAGCAGAAACTGCTTTCCGTAAAGAAAGAAGGAGTTAATATGTGGTTTTGGTTCTCAATTATCGCCCTCATTTGTTGGAGTGGCTCCGATTTGTTCTCTAAAATCGGTTGCGCAGATAGTTCCGACAAATACAGTCATTTGAAGATGGTTACTGCAGTTGGTACCGTTATGGGTCTTCACGCTTTGTATGAAATTTTCGGCAAAGGCGTACCAATAGACATAGGCTCTCTTCTAAAGTATTTACCTGTTTCTGCACTTTACATTCTTTCGATGGCAATCGGTTATGTTGGTCTTCGCTACATCGAGCTTTCAGTTTCTTCACCTATCTGCAACTCATCAGGCGCACTTGTTGCTGTGCTTTGTATTATAATGGGTGACAAGCTTGCAGGTCCTCAGTATATTGCAGTTGCTCTTGTTTGCCTTGGCGTTATCGGTCTCGGCTTTGTTGAAGCAAAGGAAGATGAAACCTTAAGAATCGAAAGACAGAAAAAAGCTAACTACAAATATTCAAAGAGCGCACTTGCTATTATTTTACCACTTCTTTATTGTTTGCTTGATGCTCTCGGAACATTTGCAGACAGTATGGTTCTTGAAACTCTTGATGAGGATGTTGCAAACGTTGCTTATGAGCTTACATTCCTTGCTTGTGGTATTGTTTGCTTTATTTATACTAAATTTATTAAAAAGCAGAAATATTTCCCCAAAAAGGAAGCTCCCAAATATGTTGGTGCAATTTTTGAAACTGCAGGTCAGTTTGCTTACATATATGCTCTTGCAGACAGCGAGCATGTTGCAATGGCAGCACCTATTATTTCAGCTTACTGCGTAGCATCAGTTGTATGGGGCAGAATTTTCCTCAAGGAAAAGCTCTCCGTTAAGCATTACATTACAATTGCAACAGCAGTTGTGGGTATAGTAATCCTTGGTCTCTACGATGCATAAAAATTGCTATATTTAGCGCAGGAAATTAACCCCTTTGGTTTATACCAAAGGGGTTTTGTTGTTAAGTTTATTCTTCTGTTGGCTCTTCAACAGTTGCTTCAACAACAGGCTCTTCAACAACAGTTTCTGAAACAGGCTCAACAACAGGCTGCTGAGGAGCATAGAAATTATTTTCTATGGGAGTGTTCTGAGGAGCATAAGGATTATTCCAGGTCTGCTGATATGTCTGGGGAGCGAAGGGCTGATTCTGAGGCATATCATATGGGTTCTGATAGAATGGGTTATATGCTTCATAATCGGGAATATCTGCAGGTGTAATCAAGCCCTTTGCCAATGCCTGATTTCTTATATCGGAGAAGAATTCTACATAGGTTGCCTGCATATAAGGATTTACATAGAAAATGTGTAAAAGCCCGAATGTGAAGGCAGAGAGTATATTCCAACCGATGAAGGAAAGTCCTAGAACAAAAAGGTCAGCCTTGTTGCCGTCCATAAGAATTTTACTTAAACGGTGAGCTTCTTTTCTGTCAATATCAGGACGAACTGCGAGAATATAATCGATTGCCCAGTATTCATAATATTTTATAATACCAGGAACTATGAAAAGGAACATCCACAAGGTGATAAACAGATTTTTTAAAAATGTTACCAAAGCAACATGCAAGAATGTTTTATCTCTGAAATTCTGGATAATTTCTCCAAGGTCAACGGGTTGATTTTTCCTTGATTTGAGGAAATATCTTATGCCACCACATCTTAAAGAGCTGAAAACAAAAATTGACAATATTGTTAACACTGCTGCGCCTGTAGTTAAAGCTGTGATAACAGGGGCGCTGAAAACAACATTCTCTGCAGCCGAAAAGTCAAAGCCTTCAAGTGAAGAACTGCTTGAAGAGCTTGTAGAAAATGAGAATCCTCCACCTTGTCCTAAAAGCATCAAGAATGCAATTAAAACGCTATGCCAATAATGCTTGTTGAACAGGTTTTTACCTGCTTCTTTTAAATTTTTTCTATTCATAAAAGCACCTCCTGAGAGTTTTATATTTAACTGATAATCTTAGTCAATGGCTTTGATTTTATAAACTGCAACTCCGTGGGGAGCAACAGTAGTCTGAATTTTATCTTTTAATAGGAACGTTTCCTTTTCCCAAAGGTTTGTTGCTTCATAAGATGATTTAATTGGTAAATCAACAAATGGGTCGCTATGAAGCTTTGAAAGTGAAATTTCCATTTCCTTAGGTTTGTTGGATTTATTGAAAAGGCAGACTGCAAGCTCGTGGTTCTCCAAGGGCTTAACGAGAACGTCACTGATAATATCTGTTGAGATTCGCTTTGCCTGGATACCCCTCTTATCCTGATCGATAGCAATAAGCTCTTTGTTTTTAAGAATTTCCAGCACCTTGTTATCTGCATCAACGGAGCCGTCAATGTTGATGAATTTTCTGATATCATTACCGAGAATGAGAGGCGCAGCCATCATACACCAAAGAGAGAAATGGGTTCTGTTTTCCTCCATATTAAGCTGACCAACGCCAACCTCAAGCATATCAGGGTCATTCCATGAGCCTGGCTGAGCATATTTATAATGGCGCACATTCATTTCGTAAATTGCGAGCATTGATGCCCAGAAGGGCTTGATATCGTGGGTAGTTCTCCAAAGGTTGCCTGCCTTTGCACCCCATTTCCAAGGTTGATTCATACCCCACTCGCAGATTGAATAGCATATGGGTTTTTCAGGTGTACCGTTTTTCTCTGCGAATTCTCTTGTTGCTCTCTGAAGCTCTCTGCCCATATTGGTGTACTGACGCTGAGCAGAGTCCATACGGGATGCAACGGGATTATAGAATTTTAAGGTGTTGATACCCTTTTTAAGAGTGATAACAACCTGAAGTCTGCCGTCGGGAGTAAAACCCTTTGAGGAGGGGAAGCAGCAGTCATATTCCTTTTCACCATTAACGAGGCAAACGAGGAACTTCCTCTTTAAGCCACCCTTTCTGAAAACGATTGTAAGGCTGTAATCGCCGTCCTCGGGAGCTTCAATTGTATCAAATGTGAGCGTGCCTAAGCCACCACAGAGATTGGCTACCATATAGCCACCCTCCACCTTTTCGTCAGCAACAACCTTTGCCCCCTTTGAAAGAATACCGTGCTCTGCCTGCATTTCAAGGAAATCCTCTTCACCGGGCTTGCCGAGAGTGATTTTTATAACACCGGGAGCAATTGTGGGGATTGCTTCGTTGTGACAGAAGTCATATTTGAAATATTCAACGCCCCATTCTGCAAGGGTATCAGCATCAATTGCCTCGTTATAAAGGCTTGCAGGTAAATCCTCGCAGGTGCCTGTTCCGTTTGAGGTATAAAGACCAACCTTGAAGCCAAGCTCATTGATTTCTTCTATAAGTGGCTTCATTCCTCTTGGAAAACGGGTTAAGTCACCCTGAAGCTTGCCGTCAGCTGTTCTCATAGAGCTTTGCCAGCAGTCATCGAGATTAATATACTGATAGCCTGCATCAAGAAGCCCTGTTTTCTTCATAGCCTCGGCAGTGTCCTTAATAAGCTTTTCATCAATTGAGTTTCTGAAGGTGTTCCAGCTGCTCCAGCCCATAGGGGGAGTAAGAGCAACGCCGTTATTGTATTTTTCAACATCTGCAACGTGCACCTGAGTTGCTGCAAAAGCTTTTTTTGCAACGCAAACGGGGCAGATTTCCTTTTCTTTTAATTTCTTGGTTAATACTGCGCCTGCACCAAGACCGGCAAGAAGAGAGGTTGCTTTTTTTATGTTCATAAGAATCACCTTTTGTTTTAGTAGTGGATTTTTATAACCCTCCAAATGGGGTCTGTAATATTGTTATCTTGTATTATAAATAAATGATACAACACCGATATATTCGTGTCAATGAGCATTTATACCAAAAAAAGAACCTGCGATTTTGTATCGCAGGTTCTTGGTGTTTTTAGTTTTCGAAAAGAGAAAGCTCGTCTTTTTTCTGGAGCTCTTTGTATTTTTCGAGTCTTGCTTTGATTTTGTCAGCAGGGTTAAGAAGGCTTGAAACAGAGCAATCGTGGTTAAGAGTGTCGATAATGAGTGAGCAATATTTACTCATATCAACCTCGAAATACCAAGGCTTCTCAAGAAGCTCAGGAGTTCTGTAAACAAGGTTTGTGGTGAATACACCGTTGATGTTGCCTGCTGCGTAAGCCTTGTCAAATTCTTCGAGACCGTTGCAGAAAAGACCGAAACTTGTGCAGATGAAAATACGGTTTGCTTTGAGCTCTTTAAGCTTTGTTGCAACCTCAATCATAGAGTCGCCTGAAGAAATCATATCGTCGATGATAAGACAATCCTTGCCTTCAACATCGTCACCAAGGAATTCGTGAGCGAGGATGGGGTTTCTGCCGTTAACAACAACAGAATAGTCGCGACGCTTGTAGAACATACCGAGGTCAATTCCAAGAACTGTTGAATAGTAAATGCAGCGACCCATACCACCTTCGTCAGGGGAGATAACCATAAGATGATCGTGGTCAATCTTAAGATCCTTGAAGTTCTTTGTAAGAGCTTTAACCATCTGATATGTAGGAGCAACATTTTCAAAGCCTTTAAGAGGAATTGCGTTCTGAACTCTGGGGTCGTGAGCATCAAATGTGATGATGTTTTCAACGCCCATATCAATGCAAAGCTCCTGAAGTGCGATTGCGCAGTCAAGAGATTCTCTTCTTGAACGCTTGTGCTGTCTGCCTTCATAAAGCATAGGCATAATAACATTGATTCTTCTTGCTTTACCTTCAACTGCAGAAATTGCACGCTTAAGGTTTGCATAGTGCTCGTCGGGAGAATAATGACACTCATAACCGTACATATTGTAAGTTACGCCGTGATTGAAGCAGTCGCAGATAATAAAAATATCATAACCACGAACGGTTTCGTGAAGAAGACATTTACCTTCACCTGAACCGAATCTTGTAAAATCTGCATCAACAATGAAAGTATCTCTCTGGTAGCCGTAGAAAGCGATTGTTTCTTTATGCTCACTTTCGCGTTCATCTCTCCAAGAAGTAAGATAATTGTCAATTTTCTGAGCAAGCTCCTCACAACCAGGAGTTGCAATAATTCCTAAAGGACCTACAGGAATTGTGTTTGGAATACCGAATGCATCTGCCACGACATAACCCTCCGTACATTTATATTATATTTTCTATATTGTACTAATATTTTCTTATCTTTTCAAGTCAAATCGACAAAATATAGCATTAAAATTTATTGTTCTATTTTTACATCATTTTGTAAGATGTTACAAAAAATAAAAATAACGGCAGAATATATAGAATTCTGCCGTCACAAACTGAAATCTTCTTTTGAAAAGTCCCCCTTGAAGGAGATAACCTTAGGCTCTCTTTTGAAGGGGTCATATTTGAATTTTTTGCATTTAGAAAAGGATTGCATAACTCCACCAACCTTGCGGCAGAGAACAGTCTCTCCGTCACCGATTGGCGAACCATGCTCACAGAAAGCGCATTGAGGCTCGGTTGTATTATTAAAAATCTTAAGTGCCATAATAACGCCTCCTGCTTCAAATGTTTTTACCGTATAAGTTTAGCACACTTTTTTACGGTTATCAACCTCTAAAATCAAAAGAGCGCACATAATTATTAAAATTATGGAGGCTCCGATGCTGTGATAGAGTGAGAAGCTAGCAGTGCCTGTGCCGATTGTTACACTGACATTCTGACATTGCGGAAAAAGCTTTAAAAGAGCAGAACAATAAATAGCACTTAAGGCAGCGTTAATAAGTCGGGAGCAAATCAGGTTTTTTATTTCCACTTTGCATCTGGAGGAATATGAGGCGCATTGACTGATAACAGCAAAGCCACCAAGGCCTGCTATTCCTGCGATTACCGGTAGAGAAAGACCTGACGCAACAGCGTTCTTGCAGCCCGTGGTAACCTCTCCTACTGATTTTATAATGTATGAAGCAGAGTAGGGGAGCTTTAAGGCATCACATAGGGAGGTGAGAACACAAAAAGTAAGCACCCAACCACATATTGCAAGCATAGCCTCGCTCCCTCTTGAAACAGATTTTACGAACAGACCATCCTTTTGTGTTTTGCGCAGATTTTCTATTGGGAGAAATTCACCATTTGAAAGAAATCGGCAAAAAAGACCTATGGTTATAGATGCACAGATGCAGGAAAAATAAAGAAGAAAACCACTTTTTGTGTTTCCTAACATAAAAGTTCCCACGGCAGTTATTAAAAATGCAGGGCTTGGATTTATGCACCAATAAAGAAGCCGTTCTGCATCGTTTTCGGATATTTTACCCTCTTCGTAAAATTCACAAACAGTTTTTGCACCAACAGGATAGCCACCAAGAGAGCCTAAAATAAAAGGGATTACACCATAACCACTTGTTTTGAAAAGGATTTTAAAGGCTTTCTCGAAAAGCTTGCTTATTAATTCAGAAATGCTACTTCCCGAGATGTAAGAGGAAAGCACCATAAAAGGAAACAGAGAAGGAATTAAATTGTTACCCAAAAGAACAAAACCGTTTTTTATACCATCAGCAGTGTTTCGTGGATAGATTATAAGACAGACTCCAATTGCAGATACAATTACTAAGGTCAGCAGATTTTTAAATAATAAGGAAGAAAAACGTTTCATTAGTCAACACCCCAAAATATTTTATGATTGTAAATCATAGAAATATAACAGAGGAGTGTGATGACATTGGGATTTAATCCTTTAAAGAATATTTCGGAAAACACAGAAATTGCAGGAATAGAGCTTTTTGGTAATAAAAGAATGATTGTTCTTGATTGTCAGTATGTGGTGGATTTTTCTGATGAAAGAGTTGTGCTTAATCTGGGAAATATGAATATGAGCGTCAGAGGCGAGGGACTTATGATTTCTTCTTTTTGCTATGGTCAAACTGACATTTGTGGAGAAATTGTCACTATTGAATTCGAGAGGGTATAAAAATGATACAGATTTTAAGGCTTATAAAAGGGTATGTTGAATTCTGTGCAGAGGGGGGATTCCCCGAAAGATTTATAAATCTCTGCAATATAAGAGGCATTAATCTCTGGAATGTGAAAAACGACGGGGTAAAGGTTGTAGCCTTTACAACAGAGCAAGAGCTTGAAGAGTTGAAACTTCCTGCTGAAAACTCAGGAATGACTCTAAGAATTATAAAATCATATGGCTTGAAAACCTTTGTAAAACGCCATAAATGGCGATGTGGCGCAGCCTTTGGTGTTGCCTTGGCTTTTGCTTTTTGGATTTTTATGTCGGGGTATATCTGGGAGGTTGAGGTTTTAGCAACAAAAGGTGTAAATGCAGAAGCCTTTACAGAAAGTCTTTCTGAATTAGGTGTTAAAATAGGTGCAAGAAAGTCTGAAATTGATGTAATTCAGGTTCAGAATAAGCTAATGAATGAATATAGTGAATTGCTTTGGGTTTCTATCAATATTTTTGGTGGTAAGGCTCAGGTGGAAATGAGTGAATTTGTTGAGCAAAAAGAGATAACTGATACAAAAGCACCAATAAACATTATTGCGAAAAAGGACGGAGAAATAATTCTGGTCAAAGGCTATAACGGAGTTAATGCAGTTAAAGAGGGCGACAATGTAACGAAGGGGTCACTTCTTATATCGGGTGTTGTTGTGAATTTTGATGGCTCAGAATATTTTACTCACGCCAAAGGTGAGGTTTTTGCAAAAACAAAAAACGAAGAAAAAATACTTTGTCAGTATGAAAGCGATGGCTTTATCGCTACTCAAAGTGAAAACAGATATTATCTTTATATTTTCTCCTTGAAAATACCCTTAGGCTTAAAAGTAAAAGGTGAGCTTGTCACAGAAAGTCAAAAGCTTTTAAAAAGTGGAAAAACGGTTCTTCCCTTTGGAATAATAAGAGAGGATGCTTTTACACGGCTTGAAGCTAAAGTGAAATATTCGCCTGAAGAAGCAAGGCTTTCAAGCCTTCTTGATGGTGTTCAGCTTAAAAGAGAAAAATATAATAAAACTGAATTGGAAAGCGTTGAATATAAGTTTGCTGATAAAAAGGCGAGTGGCGAAATCAATATAAAAATCAATTGTGTTGAAGATATTGCAAAGGAAAGAAAAATCTATATAGATAAATAAAAAACTGTGACTTATTCATATAATTTTTTCTCCTTTTTAGTAGACATTTACAAAAAATGTGTTATAATTCATATGTAATAATATAACTATTAAATATAAAAAGAAGGTAATTAAGTCGGAACAGATTATTAATGTTGACCGAATGGAGCAGGCAGTAAGCCTATTCGGTAGTTTTGATGAAAATATTATAAAAATTGAGAAGTCCTTTGATGTGGATGTAATCAGCCGAGGTTCGGATATTAAGGTCAATGGTGAGCCTGAAAATGTAAGCAAGGCAGTTAAAGCCATTAACGGATTGTTGATGCTTCTTAATCGAGGAGAAACTCTTAACGAGCAAAATGTAAGATATGTCATCTCTCTTGTAGATGATGGCAATGAGGACAAGCTTGTTTCAATGAGTGGTGATTGTGTTTGTATTACAAGCAAGGGCAAGCCTGTTAAACCAAAAACCCTCGGTCAGAAGAAATATGTGGAATCTATAAAAAATAACACAATTGTTATCGGTGTTGGTCCTGCAGGTACGGGTAAAACCTATCTTGCAGTGGCAATGGCAGTTAATGCCTTCAGAGCAAAAGAAATCAACAGAATTATTCTTACTCGTCCTGCAGTTGAAGCAGGTGAAAAGCTTGGCTTCCTGCCCGGTGATTTGCAGAGTAAGGTTGACCCGTATCTTCGTCCTTTGTATGATGCTCTTTTTGATATGCTCGGGGCAGAGAATTTCAATAAGTATCTCGAGAGAGGAAATATAGAGGTTGCGCCACTTGCATATATGAGAGGTCGTACTCTTGACGATAGCTTCATAATTCTTGACGAAGCTCAGAATACTACCCCTGAGCAGATGAAAATGTTTTTAACCCGAATGGGCTTTAATTCAAAGGTGGTTGTAACAGGCGACGTTACTCAGATTGACTTACCTGATGGTAAACGCTCCGGACTTGTTGAGGTAACAAAAATTCTTAAGAATATGGAGCAGATTGATATAGTTCGCTTTACAGGACAGGATGTTGTAAGACACAAGCTTGTTCAGGATATAATCAGAGCCTATGAAAAATACGAGGAGGCAAAGAAAAGAAAATGAAAGAGAAAATCAAAGTAATTATCACTAATGACCAGAAAGAAGTAAAAATTCCCACAGGCGTAAGGATGCTTGTAAGACGCTGCTGTAATGCAGTTCTTACTTTTGAGGATTTCGGTAAGCCTGCAGAAATCAGCGTAACCTTTGTTGATGATGAAACAATTCACGCAATCAACAAGGAGCATCGTAATATTGATAGCAGCACTGATGTTTTGTCATTCCCCTTGGGTGAAAACGGAGAATATGACAGAAACCTTGATACAGGCGCATGCCTTTTGGGTGACATTGTTATTTCTGTTCCTACTGCAGTGCGTCAGGCTAAAACCTATGGTCACACTCTTCAGAGAGAGATCGGCTTCCTTACAGTCCATTCAATGCTTCACCTTTTAGGCTATGACCATGTTAACGGTGGTATTGAGGCTGTACATATGCGCGAAAAAGAGGAACGCGTTTTAACCGAGCTCGGACTCAAGAGGAACGAATCTTACTATATGGATTCCGAGGAGGAATAAAAAATGAAGAGCCTTGCAAGTCTTTTTAAAAGCTTTGTGTATGCTTTTAAGGGCTTAGGGTGGATGGTTACTCACGAGAGAAATTTCAGAATCCACCTGACCTGTCTTGCATATATGTTCTACTATCTCCTGAGATATGATTTTTTCACAGTTTCAAGAACAGAGCTTGCAATTCTTCTGTTGGCTTCAGGTCTTGTTATCGGTGGAGAAATGCTGAATACAGGCATTGAAAAGGCAGACGATACTATTTCTGAAGAAAAAAGACAGACTATTGCAATTTCAAAGGATGTTTCTGCAGGAGCTGTTTTAGTGTTTGCAATTTTTGCAGTTCTTTGTGGTGTTGCAATTCTTTGGCAGCCTCAGGCGTTTGTACTTCTCTTAAGCCACTATGCAGAAAACCCGATTTACATACTCTGGTTTGCATTAAGCGTGTTTGCATTTACATTGTTTATATTTAAATTTGATAAAAAAGGAAAAGACTGATGACAGAAAGAAAAACAGCTTTTATAGCAATTGTTGGAAGACCCAATGTAGGTAAATCTTCAATTCTTAATAATCTTTTAGGGCAAAAGGTGGCAATTGTTTCATCAAAGCCTCAGACAACGAGAACAAAAATAATGGGTGTTTTAACTGAAGACAATGTTCAGCTTGTTTTCACAGATACCCCCGGTTTCCATAAGCCTAAAACAAAATTAGGCGAAAAAATGATCAAGGCTGTTGATGATAGCATCGGTGGTGTTGATTCCTGCCTTTTTGTTACAGAAGCAAAGGGCGAAATCAGAGAGGCAGAGCTTGACCTTCTTAAAAAGCTCAAGTCAGAAAGAATTCCTGTTGTTCTTGCAATTAATAAAATTGATATGCTCTCTGACAAGCAGGAGCTTATGGGCAGAATTCTTGAGCTCACAAATCTTCTTGATTTTGAAGCAGTTATTCCTGTGAGCGCCCGTGAAAACGACGGTATGGACGAGCTTAAGGAAGAATTATTCAAGCTTGCTGCACCATCAGAGTTTTTCTTCCCTGAGGATACACTTACTGACCAGCCCGAAAGAGTTTTGGCAGCAGAAATGATAAGAGAAAAGCTTCTCCATAAATTAAGTGACGAAATCCCTCACGGTATTGCAGTTTCAATTGAAAGAATGAAAGAGCGTGAGGATAAGCCGATTATTGATATTGAAGCAGTTATTTACTGTGAAAGAGAAAGCCACAAGGGTATTGTTATTGGTAAAAAGGGCGCGATGCTCAAGGAGGTTTCAACCAATGCCCGTCACGAATTAGAACAGTTTTTTGAGTGTAAAATCAATCTTCAGTGCTGGGTAAAGGTTAAAGAGGATTGGCGAAATCGTGAAGGCTTAATCCACAATTTTGGCTTGGATTGATTTGGCAAAAGCAATATATTTTTTTACAGAATAATGACACCCCCAAGGAATAAAATACTAAAAGATTTTATTCCTTGGGGATGGTTAAATGGACGAAAAAGAGCTTTGGGAAAAGTTTTATAAGAATGGAAAAATTGCAGATTATCTCGAGTATCGCAATTGTGTCAATATGAAGAACGGAGAGACAGAGAATCGTGGTGAAAATAACTGCACCGGGACTTGTAATCAGGGAACAGAATATCGGTGAAGCCGATAAGCTTATAACCGTGCTTACTGCAAAGCATGGTCTTGTCCGTGCGTTTTCAAGAGGTGCTAAAAAGACAAAAAGCAAAAAGCTTGCTGCCACCTCGCTTCTGTCTTATGCTGATTTTACATTTACTAAAACGAGAGATGCCTTTTCTGTTGAAGAGGCTCTCATAAAAGAAGTGTTTTTTGAGCTGAGAAATGATGTTCAGAAAATGGCTCTTGCACAGTATTTCTGCGAATTAGCATACGAATTTTGTGAAGAGGATTTTGAGTCGGAGGAAATTCTTCGACTTTTTCTCAACGCCTTATGGCTGCTGAAGGAGGGTAAGAAGGAACCCTCGTTTATAAAGGCAGTTGCTGAGTTGAGGTTGATGTCATTAAGTGGTTATATGCCCGATCTGGTAGCGTGTGAGAAATGTGGAGAATATGAAACGGAATATATGTATTTCAACTCCGAAGAGGGCAAAATTTATTGCAAAAATTGTGTTCCATCAAGCTTTTGTAAGTGCATAAGCTCTTCTGTTGTGACAGCTATGAGATATGTTGCACTTTCAGATTTCGAGAGAATTTTTTCATTTTCGTTGAATGAAGAGGGATTGAAAAGCTTCTGCGATATAACAGAGGACTATTTACTTAACAAAACCCAAAGAAAATTTAAAACCTTAGAGTTTTATAATGTGATTAAGGATTAATTATTAACTATGAGCGAGTTAAACAGACATTTAAAAGCGCTTGAATATGACAAGGTTTTAGAAATGGCAATGAAAAGGGCTTGCAACGATGATGCGAGAGATATTATTGCCTCAATAAGACCTGAAACAAGCGTTAATATGGCGCAAAACCATATTGATATGACAGAAAATGCCTACATATTATTGGCGAAATTTGGTGGTCCGTCCTTTGGTGGACTTAAAAATGTTAATAATTCTCTTGCACGAGCTTCAGCAGGTGGTGTTCTTTCTATGAAGGAGCTTCTTGATATCGGCTCAACCATCAGAACAGTCCGTGGTATAAGAGAGTGGCGTAACAATAGTGGTGGTCAGGACGAGTTGAAAATTGATTTGTATTTCAATTCGCTGATGCCTAATAAATATCTTGAGGACAAGATTTTTTCTGCAATTCTTACAGAAGACGAAATGAGCGACAACGCTTCTCCTGAGCTTGCGTCAATTCGCCGTCAGATAAAAAATAAAGAAAACAGCGTCCGTGATCAGCTGGAGAAGCTTATCCGTTCTCAGAAGCTTAAGACTGTTTTGCAGGATGCGATTATTACTCAGAGAAACGGAAGATATGTTGTTCCCGTTAAAAGTGAGCACAGAGCCTCGGTTTCAGGTCTTGTTCACGATACCTCCTCCACAGGTGCTACGGTTTTCGTTGAGCCTGCAGGTGTTGTTGAGGCAAACAATGATATCCGTGTTCTCAGAGGCAAGGAGGCTCAGGAAATTGAGAGAATTTTATACGAGCTTTCCGTTGAAGCAGGTGGCTTTATTGAAGAAATAAAGGGTAGCTATGAATGTGCTGTGGAAATAAATGTTGTTTTCTGCAAGGCACATCTTGCTTATGATATGAAAGCCACAATACCCGTTCTCAATGACAAGGGTATTACGGATTTAAAGAAAGCAAGACACCCTTTGATTGACCCGAAAAAGGTTGTTGCAACTGATATTCGCTTAGGTTCGGATTTTGATACACTTGTTATTACCGGTCCTAATACCGGTGGTAAAACAGTTGCAATCAAAACAATCGGTCTTCTCTCTGCAATGGCGTCAAGTGGATTTATGATTCCGGCAGGAGATGAAAGCAGAGTCAGTGTTTATGACGATATTTTAGTTGATATCGGCGATGAGCAGAGCATTGAACAGTCTCTTTCAACCTTCTCATCCCATATGGTGAATATAGTCAATATTCTTAAAATAGCAGGAGAAAAATCCCTCGTTCTCATAGATGAGCTTGGTGCAGGTACTGATCCTGTTGAGGGTGCAGCGCTTGCTATGGCAATTCTCGAGGAGCTTCATATCAAGGGCGCGAAAATCGCTGCCACAACTCACTATGCCGAGCTCAAGGCATACGCCCTGCAGACTGCAAGGGTTGAAAATGGCTCCTGCGAGTTTGATGTTAATAGCTTAAGACCCACCTACCGACTTCTTATTGGTATTCCCGGTCGCTCAAATGCCTTTGCTATTTCCGAAAGACTTGGCATTGATAAAAGCATTATTGACAGAGCAGGGGAGCTTGTTTCCTCAGAGAATACCCGTTTTGAAGATGTGGTTGATATGCTTGAAAAGAGCCGTCTTGAAATGGAGGACGAGCATTCAAAGGCAAAGAAAATAACCGAATCTGCCAAGGCTGATAGAGAAAAGGCAGAAAAGCTTCTTAAGGACGCACAGTTCAGACGCGACAGAGAGCTTGAAAATGCTCAGGGTGAGGCTCTGAGGATTGTTGAAAAAGCGAAGCGCGAGGCAAATGCACTTCTTAATGAGGTTGAAAGGCTTAAAAAGGAAGCTAAGCAGACCAAGGATGCAGCAGATCTGGCAAGACGAGCAAAATCTGCAGTTAATTCCCATCTTGATGCTATAAACAGTGCAGTTAATCCTGTTTTCGGCTCTATTGAGGATGATGAGGACTACACTCTTCCGAGACCTCTTGAAATAGGCGATACAGTTTATTGCAAAACTATCGGCAAAAACGCAAGCGTCACAGCTCTTAAGGATAAAAAGGGTAATGTGGAAATTGCAGCAGGTATGCTTAAAATGAGAGTAAAGGAAGACTCTCTTCGCCTTGTTGAGAAGCCAAAGCAGAAGGAAACAAAGAAGCGTCAGGTTTCAACAACAAGAGTTATGGGTGAAAGCAAATCAACAATGGCGATTAACAACCGTTGTGATTTGCGAGGTCTTATGGTTGACGAGGCTATTATTGTTCTTGACCGATTCCTTGACGATTTGCTCCGTTCAGGACTTACAGAATGTACAATCATTCACGGTAAGGGAACAGGCGCTCTCAGAGCAGGCGTTACCCAATACCTTAAAGGTGACCCAAGAATCAGAACCTTCCGTTTAGGTACCTTCGGCGAAGGCGAAAACGGAGTTACAATAGCAGAAATAAAATAAAAAAAGCTCTTGCATAAGCAAGAGCTTTTTTACTGCCAGCAATAGTAATATGTTTTATTTTATTTCAAATTTTACACTTGAAAAATCAAGCTTTTTCAAATCTTCCTTTGTCATTGTGAAATAACCGATTTTTTCAGTATCTGCGAGGAATTCGGGCATTCCGTCATCCAATGGATCGTACTGAAGAAGAATGATCTCCTCGCCGTTTTCCACGAAAATTCGTGTTCCGTCTTCGGCATTGTCGGTGTCAAAGAAGTCTATTGAAAATTCTGTTTCTACATCGCCAAAATCTTCAAAACCTGCATTGAAATCGTCAATTAATGTATCGGGCTCATTTTCACAGTAACGAACATTGGGTATGAAATTACCGTCTTTTTCAGTTAAGAAAATGTAAATAAAGCCTTTGTGATTGATGATGTTATCCTTATCAAAGCTTTCAAATTCGGATAATTTTAACTGGCAGAAGAAGAAATCGTCATCGCCGATGGTGCCATCGGAAAGCCACTCCTCAGGCATTGTTGGTGAACCGAAAAATTTACTTGTTCCAGGATCGTATTCCCCATGTGCTTTTTCTACTTTAATTCCTATCATTTTATGCTACTCCCATATATTCTTCTAAAACTAAACCTGTTTCTTTAAGGTCCTTTGCTAATTCAACGCCAACATATCTCCAATGCCATGGCTCATAGATAACCTTTGTTATATCCTGCTTGTCCTTGGGATATCTCATAATAAAGCCGTAGTCAGCTGCGTTTTCTGTAAGCCATCTGAACTCGTCTGTATCTTCAAACCATTCGTCAACGCAGACAATGTCCATTGCATAGCCTAAATTGTGTTCGGATGAACCAGGGGGCATAATGATTGTTGCAGCCTTAACCTTTGCGTCCTTATTTGAATAGCCCTGACTCTCGTAAAAGCTTACCTTGTTATTGTAGTTTCTTTCCTGAAGCTCGTATGAGCGATAGCCTGAGCAGGGGGTGAGGTTTACTCCATCCTTGAGAGCAGCATTATACATTTCTTCGTAATGCTCTGCAACCTTTCTGTCAAGGCGCTCGCCACTTCCACAAACATAAATCAGATCGGGTTCGTAATCGTCAGGTATTCTGTAGCTTGAATTTACAAGAGTTAAATACCAGCTCTCCTCATCAATACTGATGATTGTTGGGTTGTCCATAGTGCCGGGTTGAGCAACTGCTGCTGTAATAGCCTGAGTTGTTTCGGGCAGTGTAGTGTCATTGCTTTCTGCTGTAGTGTCAGCTGCTTCGGCTTTTTCTGTTGTTGCAGGAGCTTCGTTATTATACTCTTTTTCTTCCTGAGATGCTTGAGTTGATTGAATACTTGAAGCCTCTTTTTCTCTCAAGACATCATTCTTTTTATCTACTGCAACGCAAACCACGGCAACAAAAATAACAACTAAAGCCATCATAATACAAAGGAAATTCAAGGCCTTCTGATTTTTGTTAAGCTTGCGCTTTTTTCTACTGTTTTTCGTAGCCATATAAATACCTCTTCATTTTTAATCCATCCGTAATATTATATTGTCATATGAGATAATTGTCAAATGGTAATTAATAAGTATAAATTAGTTGTAAACTACAAATGGATGATAAGGATTTTGTGCTTTTTATACAAAGATAAAAAAATGTTGAAAACTACTGTTGCTATATAAAAAATTGTGGTATAATTGGATGGTGAATAAGTCGGATTATCGACAGATGCAAAAAATCGAAAGGGGTCAAACCTTAATGAAACGTATTTTTACTATCGCAACAGCTATTTTGCTTGTGTGCGCACTCTTAATGACACTCACATCCTGCGGCGGTTCAGATACTTCTGACGAAACTGTTGAGGTTTATTCAACAGAAGAAGCTGAATACACTCAGAGTGCTGTTACTGTTGAAAAAACAAGCGAGGAAGTTCTTGCATATTTCAATAGCCTTGTTAATGGCGTTAAAACAGAAAAGCCTGTAGTTAACTATAACATTGATAAAAATGTTCCTAACGGTAGCCTTAAAATTACTAAACAGGGCTCAGAGGATGCTGAGGAAATTGATGATTCTCTCAAGGCAATCAATGATGCTGCTAAGGGCATCAAGGACCTTATTCTTGAAGATATCAAGGGTACATCCGGTACAATCAATTTCGGTGATGATAACTCCGAGATGCTTTTAGTTAAGGGTGAATCCTGGGCAACAGAGCTTACAGCTGAGGATATAGAATCTGCTTCGCTCAGAGAAATCGGTGATCAGTATTTCATCACTATCGCATTCAATGACCTTACAAGTGCTGAGGCACAGGATGTTCTTACAAAGGCATTTGACCTTCGTGATAAGGAAGAAATTCTTGCTTCTGAAGAATTTGCTAAAACAAAAGATTATCTCGTTCTTAACGATTATGATGTTGTTTACAGTGGCTGCAAAATCACAGCAACTGTTGACCGTCTTACAAACGAGATTACCAATATCAATTATTACAAGGCAGCAAATGTAACTGCTTATATGACAGGCGCAGGCACTCTTGAAAGCTATGGTGATGTTAGCGTTATGTTTACTCTTGAGGATACAGCTAACTACGATATCACATGGGATAGCGGTTTACCCACAAGCCCTGTTGGAACTGCAGAAGCGAAATAAATTATTATTGTTGCAGAGTGGGTGTACCGCTCTGCAATTTTAAATGAATATACGAAGTCGGTGGAATGGAGGATATTCCAATGAGCAAAAAGTTAATTGCAATTCTCGCAGTTGCTACAATTTTATTTATGTGCGTATTTGCAGCTTGTGAGAAAAAAGAAAGTCTTTATTCAAGTAATGATGATTTCGAATTGGTTACTGATGTGAATGGTGAAAAGGTTCTCGGTGAAAACGGTGAGCTTCTCGTTTATGTAACCGATGAAAAAGGTAAGTATGTTACAAACGAGTCAGGTGAAAAGTTGACTCAGGGTCAGCAATTCGAGCCCATTAAGAATGGCGATGTTGTTGAAGATTACGGCTTTAAAATAGTGATTCCTGACGGTTGGGATGTTGATGAAAGCAAGGTTAATGCATTCATTAACAAGGGTGCTGACGAATCTTGTGAAATTACAGTAGTTAAATATTTTTATGATGATTACTATGATTTGAACAAGGATATGTTTAAAAAGCTTCAGGATAATGATATTGATGTAACATGGGAAGAGGCTGTTGATTTAGGTAAAAATTACAAAAATACTTGCAGATTTACTATGAAAACTGAAGAGGGTATGTCTGTATTATATTTCTTTGAAAACTCAGGTAATGTGTATAAGATTTTATTTACAGGAGAGGGTGTAGAAGAAAAGGCATTTATCGTTGATACGGTTGATTTTTGCAAGGCTATAAGCTTCAAGAACTTCACATATTATAACGATGTTACTGCAGTAAGTGAGGAAAATAAATAATAAAACATAAAGCCTTTCTCAAATGAGAAAGGCTTTTATTTTTTTATATTGTGAAAAACAGGTTGGTTTGTATTTAGATTTTGTCTTTAATATATTTGTTTGTTGCTATATAAATAGCGGGAACAAGGATTACAGCTCCGATAAGCTCAATTAAACCATTTGTGCTGATAAGTGTTCCGATAATAACATCCAATGTTTTTGCTGCTTCTCCGAAAAGAACCTCAAAGCCACCAAATATCTGGAGTGAGCTTAAAACAAGAACAGTATTAGTTAATGTTCCTATTAATGCGCTTAAGCCTAAAGCAATAGGCTTTTTGCATTTTGTTTTAGAAAGTCCAAGGAAAATAAGTCCGGCAACAAGACCAACTATAATTCTTGGAACGAGAGAAACCATAGGGTTTTGGAAAGGGATTATGCCGAACTGGAAAGCTCGTACGATACAGGTTAATCCCCATACACCACCTAAAACAGCTCCGTACTTTGCGCCTAACAAGCAAGCTCCGAAAATAACAACCATATGGAGAGTTGTTATTTCAATGATTCCGACTGTTATATAGCCTAAATAGGGTGTGAATGTCATAACGACTATCATTGCCGCAAATAAAGCACATAAAACAAGACGGACTAATTGCTTTTTCTTTTTCATAATAAAACTCCTTTGCTACTATTCTCAACTGAGATATAATGCGGTTTTTTGCTTTATTACCTGTTTTTCTTATATATTACCAAAAGTCCCTGAAGAACAAGGTCTTTATTGAAGATGATTTCTTTTTCGCAGCAAGCAACAATTTCTTTTGCAAGACCACCTGTTGCAACCATTGTTTTTATAGGTTTTCCCAATTCCTTTTCCAAACGGCTTGCCATACCGTCAAGCATAGCTGCGTTGCCTAAAACTGTTCCTGAACGGATACATTCAATTGTGTTTGTGCCAATTGCGTGTTCAGGAGCAGAAAGTTCAATGGCAGGAAGCTGAGAGGTTCTTAATGAGAGTGCATCAAGAGAAATTCCAATACCGGGAGCAATAGTACAACCGGCAAACACGCCACCTTCATCAATAACTGAGATTTTTGTTGCTGTGCCTAAATCCATAACTAAGCAGGGGAGCTCGTACTGAGCAATTGCACCTACTGCACCTGCAACTAAATCTGCGCCTAATTCCTTAGGGTTATCTGTTGTGATTTTTAAGCCGTTTTTTATTCCTGCGGCTACTACCAAGGCATCGCAATCGATAACCTTTTTAATTGCGTCCTTGAAAACTCTTGTAAGCTCAGGTACAACAGAGCTGATTATGGCACCTTCGAAATCGTTGCCGATTTTCTCAAGCTCAAAAACTGCTTTTAACTCTATTGCGTATTGCTCAGATGTTCTGTGTCGCTGTGTTGCAAGACGAGAAATGCAGATTGCTTCGTCATTTTCGTAAACACCTAAAGTAATGTTGGTGTTGCCGATGTCTGCAGTTAAAATCATAAATTGCACCTCAACTTTTAAAAAGCTTTTTTTTGACGCCTGAATTATACAACATAACTATAAATAATGCAAGAATTTTGTAAAAAGTATTTGAAAAAGTGGATTTATATGATATAATTATTCCGATATTTTTATCATATTTTTTCAGAAATGAGGTTTTAGTTATGAAAGGTTTTATGAAAGAATTCAAGGATTTTATTTCCAGAGGCAATGTAATTGATCTTGCAGTCGGCGTTATTATCGGTGGTGCTTTCTCAGGTATCGTTAATAATCTTGTAACTAATATTGTTACTCCTGCAATTTCTCTTTTAACAGGTAAAATTTCTTTCACAGATATGTTTATTGCTCTTGATGGTGGCGAATATGCAACTCTCGCTGCTGCTCAGGAGGTTGGTGCTGCAACATTAAATTACGGTCTTTTCATTCAGGCTGTTATCGATTTCATAATCACTGCATTTGTTATTTTCCTTCTTGTTAAGGGTATCAACAAAATCAGAAGCTTAGGCAAAAAAGAGGAAGAGGTTGTAGAAGCAGCTCCCACAACAAAGGTTTGTCCCTTCTGTAAATCAGAAATCAGCATTGATGCAACTCGTTGTCCTCACTGTACTTCGGAGGTTGAATAATTCCTATGGGAATTTTAAGATATTTTATTGCCCTCTGGGCATCTAAACTGGTATTTGTTTTGTTGCGTCTTCTCAAAAGAAACGCAACTATGTATCCCGGTTTTATCGCTTTGAAAATTTGTCCTGATTACCTTGCAAGAACAAAGAAATCTCCTAATGTTCTCTGCGTTACCGGTACCAATGGCAAAACAACCACTACCAATATGGTGGCTGATATTCTTTCTCAAAGTGGTATGAATGTTGTTTCTAACAGATATGGCTCTAATATAAATACAGGTGTTGCAACAGCCCTTACTCATAGCGTAAATGTTTTTGGTAAGCCTAAGGTTGATGCGCTTGTTTTAGAGGTTGACGAAAGATTTTCAAGACTTATTGTTCCCTTTATCAAGCCTGATTATCTTATTGTTACAAACCTTTTCAGAGATTCAATTAAGAGAAATGCTCACCCTGAATATATTTTCAGTATTCTTGACACATATGTGCCTAAGGAAACAAAGCTTGTTCTTAATGCTGACTGCTTGCAGTCATCTCAGCTTTTAAAGGATAATGAAAGGGTTTATTTCGGTATTGATAAATTAGATACTGATGTGACCGAATGTGTTAACCTTATCAACGATTTTTCAATTTGTCCTAAGTGTGATGCAAAGCTTGAATTCAATTATTTAAGATATCATCATATTGGTAATGCTTATTGTCCTAAATGTGATTTCAAGTCCTTTGACGCAGATTACAGATTGACAAATATCGACCACGAAAACAAGACAATTACCGTTCTTCACGACGGTAAAGAGGATGTTTACCCAATGGTGAACAGAGCACTTTATAATATCTATAATGAGCTTGCTGCAATCAGCCTTATGTCTGAATTCGGTGTTGACCTTAACAAGGTTAAGGAATATATGGCAAAAATCAGCGTTACTCAGACTCGTTATAATGAAGCAAAGGCAGGAAAAACTGAGATTATCAGAACAATGGCAAAGGGTCAGAACTCTGTTGCTTGCTCTCGTTCCTTTGATTTTGTAAGTCACGAGGATGGGGAGAAAACAGTTTTCATTATGATTGACGACTTGTTTGAAAGAAGAGATTCTTCTGAATTTGTTGGCTGGATTTATGATGTTGACTTTGAATTTCTCAACATTCCTGATATCAAGCAGATTGTTCTTGCAGGACCTCGTTGCTATGACTATAAGCTTCGTTGCCTTATTGCAGGAATTCCCGAGGAGAGAATTCTCTGCGAGCAGGATGAGTTCAAGGCTGTTGATATAATGGATAAGGACATTGATTTGCTTTATCTTCTTCACGATACCTCAACATACGATTTGGCTTGTGAGGTTGAAGCTAAGATTAAAACAGTGTTTGAAAAGGTGTATAAAGGCGGTGAGCAGGTATGAAAATAGAGGTTTTATATCCTGAGATTTGTTGCTTGTTCGGTGACAAGGCTAATATGCGCTATTTTGAAATGTGCTTGCCCGAAGCAGAGTTTATTAAAACTCCCGTAAGCGAAATGCCTCGCTTCTTAACAGAAGATGTTGATATGGTGTACTTCGGCTCCTGCAGTGAGTCTAATCAGGAAAGAATTCTTTCCCGTCTTAAAGGCCACAAGGCAAGAATCGAGGAGCTTATTGAAAAAGGTGTAATTTTCCTTATGACTGGTAATTCATTTGAAATTATGGGTAATTTCATTGAAAAGCCTGACGGAGAAAAAATTGAAGGACTCGGTATAGTGGATTTTTATGCCAAGAGAACCATTCCTAAG
Source organism: Acutalibacteraceae bacterium (assembly GCA_045631405.1). Classification (GTDB taxonomy): domain Bacteria; phylum Bacillota; class Clostridia; order Oscillospirales; family Acutalibacteraceae; genus DTU089. The sequence continues at coordinate 39,526 of JAZQUT010000014.1, forward strand.
AGAAATAACTCCTTGTTTATAGGTAAGTTCGGTGAGATGGAAATTGTTGGATATACAAGCCGATTCTCCCATGCATACAATATAAAGGAAGATGATGCTTTCCTTGGTGTTACTAAGGGTTACGGCTCTTTTGTTGATTCTAAAGCAGAGGGTATCAGAAAAAACAATCTTTACGGAACATATCTTTTAGGACCGTTTTTGATTCAGAACCCTTTGTTTACAAAATATCTTATGGGTAAGTTAGGAATAGAGAATCCTACACTTGCATACGAAGAGGATATTATGAAGGCTTACGATGTCAGAGTTAAAGAGTTTAAAACTGATATTGAGTTTATTGGATAAAAATAAAGAACTTGCAGTTTGAACTGCAAGTTCTTTTTGTTTTTATATTGTTAAATTTCTTCTTTCCTTTGCTGCTTGAAGCCTTTATTAATGATTGTATTAAGAACAACATTAAATGCGAAAAGAGCAATGCCAACAAAAATTCCATACTGCACTGAGCCTGAAATGAAGGCTATGGTTGTATTTTCTACCAGTGTAACACAAATAGTGAAAAGAAATGCAGCTACAGCAAAGCAGAGTGTTGAAAGCACACACATTGTAATGTTGAAGCCTGCTTTTAGCTTGGGTGCTCTAAGAAGAACGAAAATAAAGTTAAGAACACCAAAAACAACTGCGAGATAAAGAAGTAAAATTGCAACCATCAGCATTCCGACAGGTGCACCTATAAAGTTTGATGAAATAAGATTTATAAGAGAACCCCAATTAAGTGAAAGCAGCGTGTTTAATGTGAAATCCACTAAAGTCATATTAACAGACTCTGCAAATACGAACGGAAGCTTGATGCTGTAATTAGCTAAAGGTAAAATTAAAGCAACCAAAGGAACAAAGGTGAAAATAAATCTTATTATTCTTAATTTGTTTCCAAATAAAGCGCTTTTGAAATTGCCGGTAAATTTATTGAATTTAGACCAGGCAATTGCAGCCTTTTCAGCATCCTCGTTGAGTCTGCCTTCCCAGTCATAGTTGGGAATATTTACACCACATGTAGGACATTCAGCTTTTACATGCCAAATGTTCAGATGTCTTCCACATTTAGGACAAAAAGCCATAAATGCTCCTCCGTTTCTTTAAGTTTATCTGTAAATTAATAATCAAGAACGCGAAGAATTGATTTTACATCAATAGGAAGCTTTTCAATAGCGCTGCGAGCTTCTTTTTCGCGAAGTGCAGGTGTAACAAAAGCAATTTCGTTCTTGTCTGCATTATCTCTGTGGAGAATAAGGGGAGAATCAAAGGTTTTATTGATTTCATTAAATGCAGTTATATAATCTTCAGTTTCTGCTCTTACATAAAGTGCTGTACTCTGAAGAACAGGGTCGATAACATAATTATCTTCTGTGGGGCCCCAACCGAAGGCTTTTCTCTTAGCAGTATGCTTTGCACAGTCAATAACGTCAGCGACAACAGCGCTTGCTGTGGGAAGCTTACCAGCACCCTTGCCATAAAAAACAACATCGCCGATAGCATCGCCACGAACAAGGATTGCATTGAAAACATCGTCAACAGATGCGAGCTGACTGTGGTTCTGAATAAGACAGGGACCAACTGTTGCGCTTATACTGTTGTCATCGAGCTTCTGAGCGCGACCTATAAGCTTGATAACGCCACCCCAGTTTTTAGCATATTCAACATCTTCGGGCGTTATGTTAGTAATACCCTCAGTTTCAACAAAATCAGGGTAAACATGCTTGCCGAAGCAAAGAGATGCAAGAATACAGATTTTTCTTGCAGCGTCATGACCCAAAATATCTGCAGAGGGATCACGCTCGGCGTAGCCATTATCCTGAGCCAATTTAAGAGCATCCTCGAAAGCCATACCATCAACAATCATTTTTGTTAAAATGAAATTGGTTGTACCATTGAGAATACCTGCAATTTCGCCGATTTCATTAGCTGCGAGACACTGGCTGATGGGTCTGATAATCGGAATACCACCACCAACGCTTGCTTCGAAAAGGAAGTTTACATTGTTTTCCTTTGCCATTTCAAGAAGCTCGTAGCCCTTTGCAGCAACAAGCTCTTTGTTGGAGGAAACAACACTTTTTCCTGCCATAAGGCTTTTTGAAACATATTCATAAGCAGGTTCAGTTCCACCCATACATTCAACAACAATGCTTACAGAAGGATCGTTAAGAATATCGTTGAAATCCTTTGTGAAGCATTTTTCAAGCTCGTGACCAGGGAAATCTCTTATATCGAGGATGTGCTTTACCTCAAGAGATGCTTGTCCACTTTTAGCTACAATACTTTTTTGGTTTTTGAGTAAGAGCTCTGCAACACCTGAACCAATTGTGCCAAAGCCCATAATTGCTATTTGCATTCGGATACCTCCGTGTATGTAATAATTGCGTATATTCTTAACCATTTTATCACAATATTTTAAGATAATAAAGAGTAAATTTGGAATTTTATAAAAAATATTAAAAAATTATGAAAATGATAATGTTTTGGTTGTATTATTATTCTTAATAGTTTAAAATAAGTGTAATTGTATTAATTGCTTTGTATGGGAGGTTTTGTTATGGATTCTGTTGTTCAGAAACGCAAGGCTTTTATAATAAATTTTATTTATGTTGCAATTTTCATTGGTTTGTATTATTTCATAATCAATTATGCGTTAGGTTACATTTTCCCATTTGTTTTTGCAGCAGCACTTTCAGTTTTCCTTCAAAGACCAATCAAAGCTATAACTAAAAAGCTTCACATTAAGGCACATAGTGCAGTATCAATAATTCTGGTGCTTCTTATAGTTGTGATAATTCTTGGTACAGCTGCAGGCTTGCTTTTTGCTTTAGGAAGTGAATTGAAAGAATTTTTCACATATATGTTCAGTAATATTTCCTCGTTGTCAGAATTGATTGATGCAGTCGAAGTGTTTGTTATGGATTTGCTTGTTAAGCTTCCTAAGGGTGTCAGTGATGCTTTGGGTGGCTATGTTGTCGATTTTTTTGATAAAATCGGAACAGAAAGTATGGGAATAGATATGTCTGTTTTATCAGCGCCTATAAGTGGGGCTTGGAATGTGGTGAAGGGGATACCCTCTCTTTTCCTTACTCTTTTGGTTACGGTTGTTTCTTGCGTGTTTATGACTGCAGATTATGAGGTCATTAAAAAAATGATTCTTGGATTTTTTGGTGCAAAAAATCAGGCGAAAATCGTTAATGCCAAGAGAACAATCACTAAAGGTATATCTAAGCTCTTCAAGGCATATGCTACATTGATGCTTATAACCTTTTTAGAAATGTCAATCGGACTTTCCTTTATGAAGCTTATCGGTGTTTATAAGGGTAGCTATATTGCAATTATTGCTTTTGTTACTTGTATCGTTGATATTATTCCTGTTCTTGGTACAGGTACAATTATTCTTCCGTGGGCAGTTTATAGCTTTATATCCGGTAATGTGGGACTTGGAATAGGGCTTGTCATTTTATACGCTGTAATTACAGTTTTAAGACAAATTATTGAACCGAAGCTTGTTGCAAATCAGGTTGGTCTTCCTGCTATTGTTACAATTGCAGCGATGTTCCTTGGTGCTCGTCTTTTTGGCGCCTTCGGTATTATCATATTGCCCCTTACTGTTATTATCCTTAAGCTTATGTATGATGAAGGCGTTATAGGTAGAAAAGCATTATTAGAAAAAGAAGAAAATGAAGAAAATGAAGTTATCTTGGTAAAAGGTGAGAATAGTGAACAATAAATTTGTTGATATTCATTCACATGTTCTGTGGGATATAGATGATGGTGCAAAGGATGTAGATGAAACAATAGATCTCTGTGATATGGCTTGGCATTCAGGCACAAGAGATTTGTTCGTTACTCCTCATTTGATATATTGGCATAGCTCTGAAGATTTATTAGACGAAAGAGATTGGAAATGCGAAAAGCTTTCAGAAATTCTGGAAGATGAAGATATTGGAATAAGAATACACAAGGGCTTTGAAATTTTGTGTGATGACGAAATTTTTGAAATCAAGTATTTTAAACCATATACCCTTTGTGGCTCAAGATATATATTGATTGAGTTCGATTTTTTCAAAACATCAGTTGAAGATGTTGTTGCATGGTGCTCTTATCTTATAACCTGTGATCTGGTTCCGATTATAGCGCATCCCGAAAGGTATCAGTTTTTTCATGTTGAAGAAAAAATAATTGATAAGCTTTCGCAAATGGGTGTGTTGTTCCAGGTTAATAGTGGTTCTGCTGCAGGTATGTTTGGCTCCAGAGTTAAAATGTTTGCCGAGAAAATGATAAACAGGGGATATGCAGATTTTATCGGCTCTGATGCACATGATTTGGTTATGCGTAATACGGATATGGCTTTTTGTTTAGAGGGCTATGACGATGTTGCTGCTGAGTGTTTAAAGAAGATAATTGCTATTAATCCATTGAAAATAATCAACAATGAAAAAATAGAGGTTTGTAGATTAGGCGACTTTGGCGAAAACTAAAAAAAAACATTTATTTTCTAAAAAAGAAAAATAAAAATAGATGTGTGTGTTATCATACAGATAACAATAGGATGAAAGGAGGAAAAATACATGTTAGATTCTATTTGGCAGCTTCTTGCTAACTATGGTCTTGACGTAGGCGAAATTGCTGGTGGTATCAACAGCCTTATCGAGGTTGACGCTGAAGGTAATGTAGTTGGTGGTAGCTTAGCAGCTCTTGCAGACTTCCCCATTATCGGTATGGTTCTTAAAGCATTTGCAAGCTTCGCTCCTGCAGCTGGAGAAACAGTAGCTTAATTTCCCTTACATACACTAAAGGTTAGTGTGAATTATTGCAATAGTTTTCACAGAGAAAGTGCGGTTTTCCGCACTTTCTTTTTTTGATAATTTTTGGTATTGCAATTATGCGAAAAAATTGTATAATATATATACTATTATAATATATATACGCGTGAGGTCTGTTATGGATAAGATTTCAAAGAAAAAAGGTATGGGTGTTGTTATAGCACTTTCAATTGCAATTCTCTTAACTGTTGTTGTTATAACTATTGCGCTTGTAAGTATGATAAAGGAAAATGGTGGCGTATCTAAAAAAGAGGATACATCACAGTATTCGCTTGCAGGTGTAACGAATCCAACCAAGCCTGAAGGCTCTGCAATGGATTTGTTTGCTTCAGATTCAACAGAAACAAATAGTGAAGGGACAAATAACGCAAACGAAACTCCCGGAGATAGCTTAGCTAATATTGATGCAGGGGATAACCAGACAGAGCCTACAACAAAGGCAGAAGAATATAATCCTATTGCAGAATATGAAAAGCTTTCTAAGAATGGCGATAACATTCTTTCCGATCACCATAACAACAAGTTCATAAAGCTTATATCTGAGAAGTATAATGTTGATAAAGATCGTCTTGTTGCTATTTATGCTGAGCCTGATAAAGGTAATAACTTTGTTCTTGAGTTCAGTGGTGAATTGGACGAGGATGGTAATGTTATAAAAAGTCCGGATACTCTTACTAAGGTTTATGCTATTGATAAGGATAAAAATATAGCTGTCGCTACAGGTAAGGCGACAGGCAATATAGGGGTATCTTATGCAGAGGGTACACTTTGCTTTAATATGATTAAAACAATTGTTATGCCTCAGTACCCCGAATATTTCACAGGTGTAGAAAATCAAGGCTAAAAATCGGTAAAAATCACTTGTAATATTGTTACAAAAAAACTTTGAAAATTTCTTAAAAAAATACCAAAAAACACTTGCATTATTGAATAAGTTGTGATATTATGATAGGGCGCGCGAAGGGCGTGTCCCTATCTTTTTATGCCCTGACGCGAGTAGATATGCGATGACGCGGGAGGTGGCTGCCCTCTGAGGCAGGGAATTTCCGCCGAGTATGTCCGATTTTAAACCGGGCGATTAAATACCGAATACAAACTTGTCTGCCGTCCTTAACTGTGGCTACAGGTCTGTTTCGGAGCGTGAGTTCATCCCGGAATGTCCATTCCGGTTTTTAAATGGAGAGGGCGATAAGCCCGGGAGAGTTGTTGAAACTTACGCAGCCCGCCAATAATTTTAGGAGGCGTTAAAAATGGCAGTTAAGGAAAAAATCAGAATCAGACTCAAAGGTTACGATCACAACCTCGTTGACAAGGCAGCAGAAAAGATCGTTGAAACAGCAAAGCGTACAGGCGCTCAGGTTTCAGGTCCTATCCCGCTCCCCACAGAAAAAGAGGTTATCACAGTGCTTCGCGCAGTTCACAAGTACAAAGATTCTCGTGAGCAGTTCGAACAGCACACTCACAAGAGACTCATCGACATTCTCAGACCCTCAAACAAAACTGTTGAGGCTCTCACAGGTCTTGAGCTCCCCGCTGGTGTTGATTTTGAGATCAAGCTTTAATCCGATATAAAGTTTGATTTTAAATATACCTATTATAATATAGGTCGCAGGTCATGTTGAGGAAACTCAACCAATAATCTGAAGGAGGAAAACAAAATGAAAAAAGGTCTTATCGGAAAAAAGATCGGCATGACTCAGATTTTCGATGAAAACGGAAACATGGTTCCCGTAACAGTAATCGAAGCTGGTCCTTGCGTAGTTGTCCAGAAAAAGACAACTGAAAACGACGGCTATGAAGCTGTTCAGGTTGGCTACGGCGACGTTAAAGCCAACAAGGTGACAAAGCCCATGGGTGGTCACTTCAAGAAAGCGGACGTTGCTCCCAAGAAGGTACTCAAAGAGTTCAGACTCGCTGATACTTCTTCTGTAAACGTTGGCGACATCCTTAAAGCAGATATCTTTGCTGCAGGTGAGTATGTTGACGTTGTTGGTAAGAGCAAAGGTAAAGGTACAGCAGGTGTTATCAAGCGCTGGAACTTCGCAAGACTCAGAGAGTCTCACGGTACAGGTCCTGTTGCAAGACACGGCGGTTCTTTAGGTGTTATTGACCCCGCTCGTATTTTCAAAGGCAAAAAGATGGCAGGTCACCTCGGTTCAGAGCGTGTAACTGTTCAGAACCTCAGCGTAGTTAAGGTTGATGCTGAAAACAACCTTATTGCTATCAAAGGCTCCATTCCTGGTCCTAAGGGTGGCATCGTAGTTATCGCTGACAGTGTAAAGAAAGCTTAAGGAAGGAGTGTAACAGATGAGTAAATTATCAGTACTTGATATGGCAGGTAAAAAAGCAGGCAGCATCGAGCTTAACGATTCTATCTTCGCTATCGAGCCCAATATGTCCGCTATGCACCTCGTTGTAGTTGGTTACTTAGCAAATCAGCGTCAGGGCACTCAGTCCACAAAAACTCGTTCCGAAGTTAGCGGCGGCGGTAAGAAACCGTGGCGTCAGAAAGGAACAGGTCGTGCAAGACAGGGTTCAACAAGAGCTCCCCAGTGGTATCACGGTGGTATCGCTCTCGGTCCTAAGCCTCGCACATATGGCATCTCCATCAACAAGAAGGTTAGAAGACTCGCTATGAAGTCTGCTCTCTCTTCAAAGGTTGCTGCTGATGAAATGATCGTTCTTGATTCCATCAAGCTTGATGCAATCAAAACAAAAGCAATGGCAGAAATGCTTGCTGCTATTAAAGCAGGTAAAAAGGTTCTCGTAGTTCTTCCCGAAAATAACGAGGTTATCTACAAGAGCATCAGAAACATTGAGGGTGCAAAGGTTTCAACCGTTAATACTCTTAATGTATATGACATCCTTAACTGCGATTCACTCGTAGTTCTTAAGGACTCCGTTACTAAGATTGAGGAGGTATATGCATAATGAAACTCGCACAGGACATTATCATTAAGCCTATTATCACAGAAGCTTCTATGATGGGCGTTGCTTTCAAGAAATATACCTTTAAAGTTGCAGCAGACGCAAACAAGGTTGAAATTGCTAAAGCAGTTGAAGAGCTTTTCGGCGTTAAGGTTGCTAAGGTAAACACTCTTACTGTTAACGGTAAGATGAGAAGATACGGTAGATTCGAAGGCTACAAGGCTTCTTGGAAGAAAGCTATCGTAACTCTTACAGAAGATTCAAAAACAATTGAATTCTTCGACGGCATTATGTAATCTGATTTAAAACTAATATAACTTATACCCGATGGTATAGTATGGAGTTGACATTCTCCGCAAAACCATTATAGGAGTGTGAATAATATGTCTATAAAAGTTTTTAAACCGACTACAAACGCAAGACGTAATATGTCGGTAACAGATTACTCCGAACTTTCAAAGGTTGCACCTGAAAAGAGCCTCTTAAAGCCTCTTAAAAAGAATTCAGGTCGTAATAGCTATGGTAGAATCACTGTTCGTCATCGTGGCGGCGGAAACCGTAGAAAGTACAGAGTAATCGACTTCAAGAGAACAAAGTTTGACGTAACAGCAACAGTTAAAACTCTTGAATACGATCCCAACCGTTCAGCACACATCGCTCTTCTTGAGTATGCAGACGGCGAGAAAGCTTACATCCTTGCTCCCGTTGGTCTTAAGGTAGGCGATACAGTTGTTGCAGGTCCTTCAGCAGATATTAAGCCCGGTAACGCGCTTCCTCTTACAAATATCCCTGTTGGTACTTTCATTCACAACGTTGAACTTTACCCCGGTAAAGGTGGTCAGCTTGCAAGAGCAGCAGGTAATGCAGCTCAGCTTATGGCTAAGGAAGGCGTATATGCTCTTCTCAGACTTCCCTCCGGTGAACTTCGTAACGTTCCTGTACAGTGCATGGCTACTGTAGGTCAGGTTGGTAACCTTGACCATGAAAACGTTAAAATCGGTAAAGCAGGTCGTACACGTCACATGGGTATCCGTCCTACAGTTCGTGGTTCTGTAATGAACCCCAATGACCACCCCCACGGTGGTGGTGAAGGTAAATCACCCATCGGTCGTCCCGGTCCTGTTACTCCTTGGGGTAAACCCGCTCTTGGTTATAAGACCAGAGCTAAGAAGAACCGCTCCGATAAGCTTATCGTGAAGCGTCGTAACGGCAAATAAGCCGGAAAGGAGCATTACTAATGAGCAGAAGCATTAAAAAAGGACCTTACGTACAGCCCAAGCTCTACGAAAGAGTTCAGAAAATGAATGAAAACGGTGAAAAAATCGTTCTCAAAACATGGAGCAGAAGTTCAACAATCTTCCCTGATTTCGTTGGTCATACTTTTGCAGTTCATGATGGCCGTAAGCATGTTCCGGTTTATGTAACTGAGGATATGATTGGTCACAAACTCGGTGAATTCGCTCCCACAAGAACCTACAAGGGTCATGCGGGATCAAAAACTTCAAATAACGGTAAATAATTAGTCGAAAGGAGTGTGTAATAATGGAGGCAACAGCAAAAGCTACTTATTTAAGAATAGCTCCCCGTAAGGTTCAGATCGTTCTTGACCTTATTCGCAACAAGCCTGCAGATGAAGCAATGGCAATTCTCAAGCACACACCCAAGGCTGCTTGTGAGCCGCTTGAGAAGCTTCTTAAATCCGCTATTGCAAATGCGGAAAACAAAAACATGGACGTAAATTCACTTTACGTTGCACAGTGCTGGGTATGCCAGGGTCCTACTCTCAAGAGAATCAGACCCCGTGCAAGAGGCAGCGCTAACAGAATCAACAAAAAGACATCACATATCACCCTTGTACTCAAGGATGCAGAATAAGCGAGAGGAGGAAATATAATGGGCCAGAAAATCAATCCTACAGGATTAAGAATAGGCGTTATCAAAGATTGGGAATCTCGCTGGTTTGCTAAGAAGGGTGAGTTCGGTGATATTCTTGTTGAAGACAACAAGATTCGTGAATTCCTTCTTGAACTCCTTGCTCCCGCAGGTGTTCCTAAGGTTGAAATCGAGCGTGATCCTAAGAGAATCCGCATTAACATTTTCTGCGCAAAACCCGGTATCGTAATCGGCCGTGGCGGTGCAGAAATCGAAAAACTTAAAGAAACAGTTAAGAAAATGCTTGGCGGTGACAAAGATGTATTCATCAACATCACTGAAATCAAGCAGCCCGACCTCAACGCTCAGCTCGTTGCTGAAGGCATCGCAGCTCAGCTTGAGAAACGTGTATCTTTCCGTCGTGCTCTTAAGCAGTCAATCGGCCGCACAATGAAGGCAGGCGCTAAAGGTATCAAAGCTCAGGTTTCCGGTAGACTTGGTGGTGCAGAAATCGCTCGTACAGAGCAGTACCACGAGGGAACAATTCCGCTTCAGACAATCCGTGCTGACATCGACTATGGTTTTGCAGAGGCAAAAACAACATACGGTCGTATCGGCGTAAAGATTTGGATCTACAAAGGCGAAGTTCTCCATGAGTCCCGCAAAACCAAAAGGGAAGGAGGAGCCAAATAATGTTATTACCTAAAAGAGTTAAATACCGTCGAGTTCAGAGAGGCCGTCTTAAAGGCGTTGCTCACAGAGGTAACAAGGTTAACTACGGTGATTTCGGTCTTCAGGCTCTCGAACCCGCATGGATCACATCCAGACAGATCGAAGCAGCCCGTATTGCTATGACAAGATATATCAAGCGTGGCGGTAAAGTTTGGATCAAGATTTTCCCCGATAAGCCCATCACAGAGAAACCTGCTGAAACTCGAATGGGTTCAGGTAAAGGTTCTCCCGAATATTGGGTAGCTGTGGTTAAACCCGGCAGAGTTATGTTTGAAATTGCAGGCGTAGCAGAAGATGTTGCTCGCGAGGCTATGCGTCTTGCAGCTAACAAGCTTCCTATCAAATGCAAATTTATTACTAAAGCAGAACAGGATGGTGAGGCAGAATGAAAGCAAGTGAATTAAGAACTCTCTCTCAGGCGGAGTTGGATGCTAAACTCCTTGAATTGAAGAAAGAACTCTTTAACCTCCGCTTCCAACAAGCCATCAATCAGCTTGATAACCCAATGAGAATCAGCGCCGTAAGAAAAGATATCGCTCGCGTTATGACAGTAATTCGCGATATGCAGCTCAACGGCAAAAATTCTTAATCACGGAGGGCAATTAAATGAGTGAAAGAAATTTAAGAAAAACTCGTGTCGGCATCGTTACAAGCGATAAGATGGACAAGACAATCGTTGTTTCCATCAAAGACAAGGTTAAACATCCCCTTTATGGAAAGATTGTTAACCGTACACTTAAGGTTAAAGCTCATGACGAGACTAACCAGTGCGGTATCGGCGACCGTGTAATGATTATGGAAACACGCCCCCTTTCAAAAGATAAAAGATGGCGTGTATGTGAAATAATTGAAAAGGCTAAATAATTTAGCACTTAAAAGGAGGCACACACTGTGATACAGCAACAGAGTTACCTCAAGGTAGCCGACAACACGGGCGCAAAAGAAATTATGTGCATCCGCGTTTTAGGCGGTACCGGTAAGAGGTATGCCAATATCGGTGATGTTATCGTGGCTTCTGTCAAGAAAGCAGCACCCGGTGGCGTTGTAAAAAAAGGTGACGTTGTAAAAGCCGTTGTTGTTCGTTCAGCAAGCGGTGTTCGTCGTGAAGATGGTACTTACATCCGTTTCGACGAAAATGCAGCTGTTATAATCAAAGAAGATAAAAACCCGAAGGGTACCCGTATTTTCGGACCCGTTGCAAGAGAACTTCGTGAGAAAGAATATCTCAAGATTCTCTCTCTTGCTCCGGAAGTACTTTAATGGGAGGTACGACTAATGAGTAAAGTTCATGTCAAAACAGGCGACGAGGTTATCGTTATTCAGGGTAAAGACCGCGGCAAAAAAGGCAAGGTACTTCAGGTAGCTCCCTCAGAAGGCAAGGTTATCGTTGAAAACGTTAACATCATCTCAAAACACGTTAAACCCCGTAAGATGGGCGAAGCTGGTGGTATCATCAAGGCTGAAAGCGCTCTCTATGCGGACAAAGTTCAGCTTGTTTGCCCCAAATGTGGCGTTGCTACAAGAGTAGGCCACGAAGGCACAGGCAAAGATAAAAAGCGCGTATGCAAAAAATGCGGCGCTAAGTTTGAATAAGGGAGGGACTTACAATGGCAGCAAGACTTAAAGAAGTTTATATTTCCGAAATCACTCCTCAGCTTATGAAGAAGTTCGGTTACAAGAGCGTCATGCAGGTTCCCAAACTTGACAAAATCGTTGTAAGCGTTACATCAGGCGAAATCAAGGATAACTCCAAGATTCTCGATGCAATCATCAACGATCTCAAGCAGATCACCGGTCAGACTCCCGTAGTTTGTAAAGCAAGAAAATCAGTTGCTAACTTCAAACTTCGTGAAGGTATGGACATCGGCGCTAAGGTTACTCTTCGTGGTGACCGTATGTATGAATTCCTTGATAGATTCTTCAATCTCGCTCTTCCCAGAGTTAGAGACTTCAGAGGTATCAACCCCAACTCCTTCGATGGTAGAGGTAACTACTCCGTAGGTATCAAGGAACAGCTTATTTTCCCCGAAATCGAATACGACAAGATCGACAAGGTTCGCGGTATGGATATCAGCTTTATCACAACCGCAAACACAGACGAAGAAGGCCGCGAGTTGCTTACACTTCTCGGCGCTCCGTTTGCTAAATAAGGAGGGTTATCGTGGCTAAGACATCTATGAAAGTTAAGCAGGCGAGACCTGCTAAGTATTCCACAAGACAGTACAACAGATGCAAAATCTGTGGTAGACCCCACGCTTACCTTCGCAAATACGGTGTTTGCCGTATCTGCTTCAGGGAACTTGCTCACGCAGGTCAGATCCCCGGCGTTAAGAAGGCTAGCTGGTAAGGGCAATTGATAAAGGAGGAAACACGGTATGCAGATTACTGATTCAATTGCTGATATGCTTACAAGAATCCGTAATGCGAATTCAGCAAAGCACGATACAGTGCAGATCCCCGCATCTAACATCAAGAAGTCAATTGCTCAGATTCTTGTAGATGAGGGTTACATTAAGAGTTTCAAAGTAATCGAAGACGGAAAACAGGGTGTTATTGAGATCGCTCTCAAATACGGCCCCAACAAGTCTCAGGTTATTACAGGACTTCGCAGAGTTTCTAAACCCGGACTCCGCATTTACTCAAATTGTGAGGATATGCCCAAGGTTCAGAACGGCCTCGGCATCGTTATCCTTTCAACATCAAAGGGTATTATGACAGATAAGGACGCTCGCAAGGCTAATGTTGGCGGCGAAGTTCTTGCATACATTTGGTAAGGAGGTACAGTACTATGTCACGTATAGGCAGAATGCCCATCGCGGTTCCCGCAGGCGTTGATGTCAAGATTGACGGCAGCACTGTTACCGTAAAAGGCCCCAAGGGTACTCTTACCAGAACAGTCAGCAGCAACATTACAGTTACTCTTGACAACGGTGTAATTACAGTTACACGTCCTAACGATTTAAAAGAAAATCGTGCACTTCACGGTCTTACCCGTACACTTATTGCTAACATGGTTGTAGGTGTTAACGAAGGCTTCAAGAAAGAGCTTGAAATCAATGGTATTGGTTACCGTGCAGCAAAACAGGGTAAGGACCTTGTTCTTAACATCGGTTATTCTCACGATGTTATCATGCCCGAGAAAGACGGCATTACAGTAGAAGTTCCTGCTCCCAACAAAATCATTATTTCCGGTCCTGACAAGCAAAAGGTTGGTCAGTTTGCAGCAGAAGTCAGAGGAAAGAGACCTCCGGAACCTTACAAGGGCAAAGGCATCAAGTATGTTGATGAAGTTATCCGTCGTAAGGAAGGTAAGGCAGGTAAGGGTAAATAATCCCTGAATTCTAACAAAGAGGTGAAGAAATAATGGTACAAAGACCGAACACTAATAAAGCAAGGGTTCAGCGTCATAAGAGAGTTCGTGGTAAGATCAGCGGTACTGCTGAGTGCCCCCGTCTCGATGTATTCCGTTCTCTTCAGCATATCTATGCTCAGTTGATCGATGATGTAAACGGTGTAACACTCGTTTCAGCTTCAACTGTTGAAAAGGACTTCAAGGATTACGGCGGAAACAAAGACGCAGCCTTTAAAGTAGGTAAGTTATTAGCAGAACGTGCAGCGGCAAAGGACATTAAAGATGTTGTTTTCGACCGCGGCGGTTACATTTATCACGGCCGTGTAGAGAGCTTGGCCGAAGGCGCTCGCGAGGGCGGCCTCAACTTCTAAGAAAGGGAGGAATTAACTTTGGCTAAATTCGATGCAGCTCGCAAAGACTCTGAACTCCAGGAGAGAGTTGTTGCTATTAACCGTGTATCTAAAACGGTTAAGGGTGGTAGAATTATGAAGTTCTCTGCTCTTGTTGTTGTAGGTGACGGCGAAGGCACAGTAGGTTTTGGCTTAGGTAAGTCAAACGAAGTTCCCGATGCTATCCGTAAAGGTATCGAGGACGCAAAGAAAAATCTCGTAAAGGTTGCTCTTAAGGGAACAACTATTCCTCACGAGGTTATCGGTAAATTCGGCGCAGGTGAAGTACTTCTCAAACCCGCAGCACCCGGTACCGGCGTTATCGCAGGTGGTCCCGTTCGTGCAGTTGTTGAGACAGTTGGTATTAAGGACATTCGTGGTAAATCACTTCGTTCTAATAACCCCTGCAATGTAGTTAGAGCTACTATGAACGGACTTATGCAGCTCCGCAACGTTGAAGAAGTTGCTAACATTCGCGGCAAATCCGTTAAACATTTTAAAGATTAAGGAGGGTGGTAAGAATGGCTAACATTAAAGTTAAGCTCGTAAAGAGCCTTATCGGTTCCAAGAAAGATCAGATTGCCACCGCCAATTCATTAGGCCTTCGCAAAATCGGTGATGTAGCAGTACAGCCCGACAATGCGCAGACAAAAGGCAAAATCAGAAAAATCGCCCATCTTATTGAGGCTACTGAAGAATAAGCAAGGAGGTGCAATTTATGAAGCTTCACGAGCTTTCACCCGCAGCTGGTTCCAAAAAGGAAGTTAAGCGTATCGGTAGAGGTCCTGGTTCAGGTCAGGGTAAAACTGCTGGTAAGGGTCACAAAGGTCAAAAGGCACGTGCCGGCCGTGGTTTACAGGTTGGTTTTGAAGGCGGCCAGATGCCTTTGCAGAGACGTCTCCCCAAAAGAGGTTTCGTTAATATTTTCGGTAAAGAGTTTGCTATCGTTAACGTAGCTGCTCTTGAAGAGAGATTTGAGGATGGTGCAGTAATCGATATCGACGCACTTAAATCTGTAGGTCTCGTTAATAAAACTCTTGACGGTGTTAAGGTGCTTGCACACGGCGACATCACAAAGAAATTCACTGTTAAGGTTAATGCTTATTCTGATGCAGCTAAAGCAAAAATTGAAGCTGCCGGAGGAAAGGCAGAGGTGATTTAACATGTTTCAAACATTAGTTAATGCATGGAAAATCCCCGATTTAAGAAAGAAGATTCTCTTCACAGCATTCATTATTGTTATCTACAGAATTGGTGCTAACATTCCCGTTCCTTTCGTTGATATCATCGAGGGCGGTCTTCTTGGTGGCACACAGGGAACAACATTCCTCAGCTATTTAAGTATGATGACAGGTGATGCTTTCAACTACGGTACAATTTTTGCTCTTTCTATCACACCCTACATCAACAGCTCAATTATTATTCAGCTTTTGACAGTAGCAATCCCCGCTCTTGAAAGACTTTCAAAAGAGGGTGAAGAGGGTAGAAAGAAAATTGCTACCATCACTCGTTATATGACTCTCGGACTTGGTCTCCTTCAGAGTATCGCGTACTTCATTTACCTTAATGCAAAGAATTATCTCCTTTATACAGGCGATGGCTTTGCAAAGGTATTCGAAGCAATTGTTATCATCGCAGTTCTTACAGCAGGTACAACACTTGTTATGTGGCTCGGTGAACAGATTAACGACAAGGGTATTGGTAATGGTATCTCAATCATCCTTTTTGCTGGTATCATTTCTCGTATTCCTACAGAAGCTACAATGCTTTTCAGTACCGATCCTCAGATTGGTTACT
Source organism: Acutalibacteraceae bacterium (assembly GCA_045631405.1). GTDB lineage: Bacteria > Bacillota > Clostridia > Oscillospirales > Acutalibacteraceae > DTU089. Next base: position 55,452 of record JAZQUT010000014.1, read on the forward strand.
TTGCAAAGGGTGGTATTTACTACTTCCTTGCTCCCTTCGTAGTTGTTTGCTATCTTCTTATGATCGCATACATCGTATGGATGGACAATGCAGAGCGTAGAATCCCCGTTCAGTATGCTAAGAGAGTTGTAGGTCGTAAGATGTACGGCGGTCAGAGCACACACATTCCGATCAAAGTTAATATGAGCGGTGTTATGCCCGTTATTTTCGCAAGCTCAATTCTTTCTCTTCCCCCCACAATCGAACTTTTTGTGGCTAATAAGATTGAAGAAGGCAGCATTTGGGAAACATTCTTTGGTTGGTTTGCTCCTACAAGCGTAGTTTACAACGTGCTCTACTTCCTTATGATAATCTTCTTTGCATATTTCTATGCAGCAATTCAGTACAATCCTACTGAAATGGCTAACAACATCCGTAACAACAGTGGTACAATTCCTGGTATCAGACCTGGTAAGCCCACTGCTAAGTATATCGAGAAAATTATCTCCAGAATAATTCTTCTTGGTGCATTGCTTCTCAGCGTAGTTGCTTTGTTCCCCACATTATTCACAATGATAACTGGTCTCGTAACAAAAGACGGTATGAACATTTCTCTTGGTGGTACATCACTTATCATTATGGTTGGTGTTGCCCTTGAGACTGTTAAACAGCTTGAAAGCCAGATGATGCTCCGCCATTACAAAGGCTTCCTTGATTAATTAGGAGGATACAGTAATGAAACTTATATTTCTCGGTGCACCTGGTGCAGGTAAAGGCACTCAGGCAGAGATTATCGCTGGAAAGCTTAATATTCCCACAATTTCCACAGGCAACATCATTCGTGAGGCGCTTGCTAACGGAACTGAAATGGGTCTTAAAGCAAAATCATTTATCGAAGCCGGAAAACTTGTTCCTGATGATGTTGTAATCGGCATCATCAAGGAAAGGTTGGCTAATGAGGATTGCAACAACGGATTCATCCTTGATGGATTCCCCAGAACAATTCCTCAGGCTGAGGCTCTTGATACAATGGGCATCATTATTGACAAGGTTGTTGATATTGATGTTCCCGATGAAAACATTGTAAACAGAATGTCAGGCAGACGCGTTTGTAAGGCTTGTGGTTCTTCTTACCACATTGAAAATAAGAAGCCCAAGGTTGAAGGCGTATGCGATGCTTGTGGCGGCGAGCTTCAGATCCGTAAGGATGACGCTCCTGAAACAGTTCTTGACAGACTCAATGTTTATCACGAACAGACCGAACCATTAAAGGATTTCTACGCTAAATGCGGAAAGCTTCGTAGCGTTGAAGGTACAGCTCCTATTACAGAGATTACCGAAGCAATCCTTAAGGTATTGGAGGATTAAGCATGATAGTGCTTAAAAGCGAAAAGGAAATTAAGCAGATGCTTGAAGCCTGCAGAATTTCCGCAGAAGCACTTAAAGTAGCAGGTGAGGCAGTTGAACCCGGTGTTTCAACCTGGGAGATTGACCGAATAGCCCGTAAGTTTATTGAAAGTAAAGGTGCTAAGCCAACTTTCCTTAATTACAACGGCTTTCCTGCTGCAGCATGCATTTCCATAAATGATGAGGTTATTCATGGTATTCCTAACAAAAACCGCATTATACGGGCAGGCGACATAGTAAGTATCGACCTCGGAGCCTGTATCAACGGTTATACCGGTGATAATGCCGCCACTTTCGCCTGTGGAGATGTTTCTGCAGAAGCGAAGCGGCTGATGGAAACTACCGAACAAAGCCTTTACGAAGGCATTAAGAAGGCAGTTCCGGGCGGCAGACTTGGTGATGTTGGTTTTGCCATTCAAAGCTATTGCGAACAGCGAGGCTATGGCGTTGTTAAGGAGTTTACTGGTCACGGAATTGGTTCCGCACTTCATGAAGACCCGTCAGTGCCAAACTACGGCACTCAAGGTAGAGGTGTCCGTTTGGTTCCCGGCATGACAATTGCCATTGAACCCATGATTAATGAGGGAAAGGCATCTGTTAAAACATTGTCTGACGGCTGGACGGTAAAAACAACCGACGGCAAATTGTCCGCACACTTTGAGCATACAATTGCAATAACAAGTAGCGGTCCGTTAATTATGACAAAGATATAAAATGAATATCAGGAAATCAGGAGGTAGTTGTTATGTCTAAAGACGATATGATCGAAGTTGAAGGTACTGTCTTGGAAGCGTTACCCAACACAACTTTCCAGGTAGAACTCGAAAACGGTCACAAAATTCTCGCCCACATTTCCGGTAAGCTCAGAATGAACTACATTCGAATTCTTCCGGGTGATAAGGTTACAGTAGAAATGTCGCCATACGACCTTACACGTGGACGTATTACATGGCGCTCAAAGTAAGTAAAAAGGCAAAAGCTGAATTTTAGGAGGTATTCTAATGAAAGTCAGACCTTCTGTCAAGAAAATTTGCGAAAAATGCAAAGTTATTAAACGTAAGGGTAAAATCATGGTTATCTGTGAGAACCCTAAGCACAAACAGCGTCAGGGCTAATCCCTGAGCGTAAACCATATTTGGAGGTGCAACTGACAAATGGCTCGTATTTCAGGTGTTGATTTACCAAGAGATAAGAGAGTAGAAATCGGTCTTACCTATATTTTTGGTATCGGCCGTAAAACTGCTAGCGAAATTATTGCTGCAACAGGTGTAAATCCTGACACAAGAGTTAAGGATCTTACTGAAGACGATGTTGCAAAATTACGTGAGTATATTGATAAGAACGTAAAGGTTGAAGGTGACCTTCGTCGTGAAACAGCTTTCGATATCAAGAGACTTGTAGAAATCGGTTGCTATCGTGGCGTTCGCCATCGTAAAGGTCTTCCCGTAAGAGGTCAGCGTTCAAAGACAAACGCTCGTACTCGTAAGGGTCCCAAGAAGACTATAGCTAACAAGAAGAAATAAGTCGGAGGAGGTATTAGAATGGCTACAAAAGCTACCGGCAAAAAAGGTGCCGGAACACGCAAGCGTCGTGAACGTAAAAATATTGAACGCGGTGCGGCTCATATCCAATCCACCTTCAATAACACAATTGTTACTATTACTGATACTCAAGGTAACGCAGTTTCATGGGCAAGTGCTGGTGAAATGGGCTTCAGAGGTTCTCGTAAGTCCACTCCTTTCGCAGCACAGACAGCTGCAGAAACAGCAGCAAAAGTTGCTATTGAGCACGGTATGAAAACTGTTGAAGTTTATGTTAAAGGCCCCGGTTCAGGAAGAGAAGCTGCAATCAGAGCATTACAGGTTGCAGGTCTTGATGTTACACTCATTAAAGACGTAACACCTATTCCTCACAACGGATGCCGTCCGCCTAAAAGAAGACGTGTATAACATTATAGGAGGAAACGAATTATGGCAAGATATACCGGTGCGGTATGTAAGCTTTGCCGCCGCGAGGGCCAGAAGCTCTTTTTAAAGGGTGGCAGATGCTATACCAATAAATGCGCTTTAGAGCGCCGTTCCTATGCACCCGGCCAGCATGGTCAGGGTCGTAAAAAGATTTCCGAATACGGAATGCAGCTTCGTGAAAAACAGAAAGCAAGACGTTATTACGGAGTTCTTGAGGGACAGTTCCACAAATATTTCCTTATGGCTGAAAAAATGCCTGGCCAGGCAGGTGAAAACCTCCTTAAGCTTTGCGAAAGCCGTTTGGATAATATTGTTTACCTTCTCGGTTGGGCAGATTCCCGCGCTGAAGGCAGACAGCTTGTTACACACGGTCACTTCTGTGTTAACGGCAAAAAAGTTGATATTCCTTCATACCTTTGCAAAGCAGGGGATGTAGTTTCTATTAAGGAAAAGTCAGCACAGACCGACGCATTCAAGAATATTATCGAAGCTAACGGCAGTCGTCCTGTTCCCGCATGGCTCGATATCAATCGTGAAGCTCTTACAGGTAAGGTAGTAAACCTTCCCGAAAGAGATCAGATTGAAGCTCCTGTTGCTGAGCATCTTATCGTCGAGTTCTATTCTAAATAATGCTCTTTAGCCTCGAGCCTATAAGGCTAAACAAAAACGCAGATATCTGTGTAATTTTTAAGGAGGGTTTGGTATGATTGGTATTGAGAAACCCGAAGTAAGATTTACCGGTTCAGCAGAAGATTCAGCATTTGGTACATTTGTTGTAGAGCCTCTTGAAAGAGGTTTTGGTACAACACTTGGTAACAGCCTTCGCAGAGTTCTTCTTTCATCGCTCCCCGGTTATGCAATTACTTCTGTAAAGATTGATAATGTTCTTCACGAATTCTCAACGATCCCGAACGTAAAAGAGGATGTAACTGAGATTGTTCTTAACCTTAAGGGCGTTATTCTCAAAATTCACGGAGACGGCCCCAAGATTATGTATATTGAGGCAAACGGCTCCGGTGAAATCACCGCAGGTGACATTAAAGCCGATTCAGAGGTTGAAATTCTCAACCCAGACCATCACATTGCTACTCTTGATGCTGATGCACATGTAACAATGGAGCTTACTGCAGATAAGGGCAGAGGTTATGTTTCTTCAGACAGAAACAAACAGATTCTTGAACCCGCTATCGGCGTAATTGCAATCGACTCTATCTATACACCTGTTTTAAAGGTGAACTACACAGTTGATAATACTCGTGTAGGTCAGATTACCGACTACGACAAGCTCACTATTGATGTTTGGACAGACGGAACAATTTCTGCTAAAGAAGCTGTTTCTTTCGCTGCTAAAATCCTTACTGAGCACCTTAATCTCTTCGTTGAGCTTTCTGATGAAGTTTCTAACACAGAGATTATGGTTGTTAAAGACGATACTTCTATGGGTAAAGTTCTCGAAATGACTATTGAAGAGCTCGACCTTTCAGTTCGTTCTTTCAACTGTCTCAAGAGAGCCGGTATCAATACTGTTGAAGATTTAATCAATAAAACTGAAGACGATATGATGAAGGTTAGAAACCTTGGCAGAAAATCTCTTGATGAGGTTGTTGCTAAATTGGCTTCTCTCGACCTTTCTCTTCGTGATGAAGACGAATAAGAAATTCGTATTTTCTACAAAGGAGTGATTTAGATGCCCGGAACCAGAAAACTCGGCAGAGCAACTGATCATCGTAACGCAATGCTTCGTAACATGGTAACATCTTTACTTGAAAATGGTAAGATGACAACAACAGTTACAAGAGCTAAAGAAGTTCGCGCTATGACTGAAAAAATGATTACTCTTGCTAAAGTTGACAGTCTCCACAATAAGAGACAGGCAATGGCATATATTACTAAGGAAGATGTCGTTAAAAAGCTTTTTGACGAGATCGCTCCCAAGTACAAAGATGTTAACGGCGGTTACTGCCGTATAATCAAGACTGAAGCTCGCCGCGGTGACGCAGCAGAGATGTGCATTCTTGAATTAGTTTAATTAAAGCAAAGCGCCTGACCTTTATGGTCGGGCGCTTTTATTTTTATATAAAAAAGAAAAATAAAAAGTGATGTAAAAACTTATCGTTTTTACATCACTTAATTGTTTTATTCTTTATCTAAAATGATTTTTGCGATTTTATAAACATCACCACAACCAAGAGTAAGAACTAAGTCACCTTCACAGATATTCTCCTTAAGATAATTGGCAACCTTTTGAAAGGTGTCGAACCATACTGAACCATTAATTTCATCTGCAAGATCCTGAGTTGTGATACCGTAGGTGTTGATTTCTCTTGAACCCATAATTTCAGTCAGAACAACATTATCTGCAATAGAGAGAGCTTCAGCAAAGGCATTTAAATGCATTTTTGTACGACTGAAGGTGAAAGGCTGGAAGACAGCCCAAACACGATTGTAATCCATTTTTTTTGCAGCTGAGAGAGTAACCTCAAGCTCAGCTGGATGGTGTGCATAGTCGTCAACAATATCTGCACCATTATATGTGCCAAGAAATTCAAATCTTCTGCCTGCACCCTTGAATGTGAGAATACTGCTCTTACACTGCTCAACACTTGCACCACAATACATTGCTGAAGCAATAGCAGCAAGAGAGTTAAGAACATTATGGTCACCAGGCACGCTCAATTCAATTCGACATTTGTACTCGCCGTCAATGTAAAGATCATAGCAGGGGAAGGCACCGTTGTTGTAACCAACATTTTTGGCAACATATTTGCAGCTATCATTTGAACCAAAGGATATCATTGTCTTGCCTTCAGAAATACCTTTGATACTATCAAGAGTATTCTTGTCATCACCATTATAGATAACGGCTTTAGTTGACATATCAGCAAATTTTCTGAATGAGGCCTCAAGATTTTCAAGAGTTTTGAAATACTCCATATGGTCCTGGTCAACATTAAGAATAACGCTGATGTCAGGCGTTAAATCAAGGAAAGTATCCTTATACTCACAAGCCTCACAAACAAGAATATCACTTTTGCCAACGCGACCGTTTGTGCCTGTAAGTGGCAATTTACCTCCTATAACTGCAGAGGGGTCAAATTCATTATCAATTAAAATATGTGTAAGCATTGATGTAACGGTTGTTTTGCCATGAGTACCACAAACGCCGATACAGTTATCATATTTTCTTGTGAAATAACCGAATAATTTGCTTCGCTCAAAGGTGGGGATACCACTTTCCTTAGCGGCAACAAGCTCGGGGTTGTCGGGGAGAAGTGCAGCAGTATAAACCACCATATCTGCCCCTTCAATGTTTTCAGCCTTCTGACCCATTGTAACAGGAATACCAAGAGCACGAATTCTCTTTAAGGTATCTGATTCATTGTTATCGGAGCCTGTGAGATAATGTCCCTGAGCATGTAAAATTTCTGCAAGGGGACACATACCACTACCACCGATACCGATGAAATGTATTCTTTTTGCTGATTTTATAACATCATCAATTATCATATCAGAAATCCTTTCAAGTAGGATTATTTTGTTATTAAAATTATACTCTATAAAAAGAGAAAAATAAACCCCTAAAGGAGATTTATTTGAATCGGTCGAATAAATTTCTCTTTTTTAAGCTCTTTCTTAAAAGTGTACCTAAAATACCACAGGAAATAATTTCTCCAAGGCAAACTGTTAAAGCGAAAAACCAATAAGTGCCCTCTAAATTATAAACATTTAAAAGCACAAATGGTACAATAAATGTATTTGCCAGAATTGGTGGCAGGGTAGCAAGGATTTTGTGCTTTTTAAGGAAATAAGTACCTAAAGCACCAATTAATGTTGCAAGGCTTCCGAAAATTACATCCCATAATGCACATCCGGTAAGAATATTGGCAAGTATGCACCCAATAAAAAGACCGGGGATAGCAGCAGGTGTGAAAATCGGCAGAATAGTCAAGGCTTCAGAAAACCTTACTTGAACTGCGTAGCTTGCAAGTCCCATAGCAGAAGCGAGATATGTTAAAACAACATAAAGTGCTGCAATTATTGCCGCGATGGAAACATCGATGATTTTCTTTTTGTTTTTCAATTTAATCACTCCATAGTTTTGTTTTTTAGGCGAAAAACCGCTTATGTGAGGATGGTTTCGAACTCACATTAAAATGAGAAGGGGGGTATTCTTCACATTGTATAAAAAAAGCAAGTATTTTTCGTATATAAAAAACATTGCTTATTTTAGCAAAAAGATATATTATAAAAATGTATTTATATTCCCAATTGGAAAGGGTGTTTTTTATGATAAATGTAACAATATGGAACGAGGGCAGACACGAAAGAGAAAGCGAGTCAGTTGCAAAGGTTTATCCCAAGGGTATTCATGGCTGCATCGCAGATTTTTTAGGCACTGATGAGGAGCTTAATATCACAACTGCAACTCTCGATGATGCCGATAATGGTCTTCCTGAAAGTGTTCTTGAAAATACTGATGTTCTTCTCTGGTGGGGTCATATGGCTCACGAATGTGTTCCTGATGACCTTGTTGAAAGAGTGTATAACCGAGTTATGAGAGGCATGGGCTTTATTGCTCTCCACTCTGCTCATTTCTCAAAGCCCTTTAAAAGATTAATGGGTACAACCTGCTCTCTCAAATGGCGCGATGGCGATAGAGAAAGACTTTGGTGTATCAATCCAGCGCATCCTATTGCAAAGGGTGTTCCTGAGCAGTTCACAATTTCTGTTGAAGAAATGTATGGCGAACGATTTGATATTCCTCAGCCTGATGAACTTGTTTTCATTGGTTGGTTCAAAGGCGGAGAGGTTTTTCGTTCAGGCTGTTGCTATCAGAGAGGCTTAGGAAAGGTTTTCTATTTCCAACCCGGCCACGAGGAAAATCCCACATATCACATTCCTGAAATTCAGAAGATTATCAATAATGCAGTGCATTGGGCTGCACCTATTGAAATCGTTCCTGAGATTGAATGTCCATGGGTAGAATCTGTTGAAGAAAACTACCACGGTGACAATAAGTGAGTATAGCATAAATTTTCATTTGTATCAATAGAAAAGGTAGTGAAAATATGATTAAGTTTGTTTTTCAGGGAGATTCCATAACAGATGCAGGTCGTGACAGAGATAATATAGCAAGTTTTGGCGTAGGTTATCCTAATCTTGTGGCATCTGAGCTTATGTGCAAATATCCTGGTGAATATGAGTTTATAAATGAAGGTGTAAGTGGCGACAGAATTGTTGATTTATATGCAAGAATCAAGCAGGATTTAATTAATCATAAGCCTGATTATCTCTCAATTCTTATCGGTGTTAATGATGTATGGCACGAATTGAATGAGAAGAATGGAGTTGCAGCACCTAAGTTTGAAACAATTTATTCAATGCTCATTGAAGAAGTTCAGGAAGCGCTTCCTGATATAAAAATCTTTATTTTAGAGCCATTTGTTTTGAAAGGCTCAGGTACAGAAAGATATTTTGATGAGTTCCTTGCTGATGTTAAGCTTCATTCTCAGGCAGCAAAAAATGTGGCAGATAAGTATGGCTTGGTGTTTATACCACTTCAAGAAAAATTTGATGAGGCTTCAGCACTTATGTCACCAACCTACTGGGCAGCTGATGGTGTTCACCCCACTGCAGCAGGTCATGCACTTATTAAAGAAGAGTTGATTAAAAACATTATATAAACAAAAGCAGTCTGTCAATGACAGACTGCTTTTTTATATTATTAATGGCTTGTCTTGATTTTCAGGCTCTGCAACCTTAAGAATATAATCTCGGTTTTCTAATGCTCCCATTTCGCAAAGTGCAGAGGTTGCTGTTTTGTATGCGAGATCAGGAGTGTTGTTTTCCTGACTTAAATGAGCAAGAACAAAGTGGGTAGTTCCCTTGTTGATCAAAGCTCTCAAGGTGTCTGCACAGGCATCATTTGAAAGATGACCTATATCAGAAAGGATTCTTTTCTGAAGAGTGTAGGGATATGGACCACTTCGAAGCATTGCAATATCATGATTCGATTCAATATAAACAAGCTTACATCCTGTTATTTTTGAAAGAATATCACTGGTCACATAACCCGTATCAGTTGCAATCGCAACTTTTGTGGAGCCGTCTGTACCTGTGATAATATAGCCTCTTCCGTCTGCGCAGTCATGAGAGGTTTTAAAGCTTTCAATTTTAAGACCGGCAATTTCAAAAGGTGAGTCAGGAAGGGTTATATCAATATGCTTTTCGCAAAGAGTACCCTTTTGCTTTAAAGCAAGTAATGTCCCATTAGGAGCATAAATGGGTATATTATGTTTAGCAGAAAAAACACTTAAACCACCAACATGGTCGGTGTGTTCATGGGTTAAAAGAATCGCCTTTATCTGACTTGCATCTATTCCCCAATTATTCAGCATTGCATTTGTTTGCTTGGCACTTCTGCCTACATCAACGAGAATACCACCATCACGGTCGCCTATGTAAACAGAATTGCCGCTGCTCGAAGAGAACAGCGGACAAAACTTAATCATATTTATTATTCCTCTTCAAAGTTTACTCTTGAAATATCAGCACCTACAGCAACAAGCTTTTCAATAAGATTTTCGTAGCCTCGGTCAATAAGCTTGATATTGCCTACTGTGGTTTCGCCGTCAGCCATAAGACCTGCGATAACCATTGCTGCACCTGCTCTTAAGTCGTCAGCTTCAACAGGAGCTGCGCGAAGCTTGTCCACGCCGGTGATAAGAGCAGTGTCACCATTAACAATGATATTGGCACCCATTCTTCTGAGCTGATCGATATATTTAAAGCGATTATCCCAAACATCCTCAACAACCGTGCTTGTTCCGTTGCAAAGGCAAAGCATTGTTGCGAATTGGGGCTGCATATCAGTGGGGAATCCAGGGTGAGGACTTGTTTTAACTCTACAAGACTTCATTCTTCCACCCTCGGAAATAATACGAACACTTTCATCGTATTCAATTACGGTAATACCACAATCTTCTATTTTATTGGTAATTGATTCGAGATGCTTAGGAATTACATTGTCGATAGTAACATCGCCACCAACGGCAGCTGCTGCAACCATATAAGTTCCTGCTTCAATCTGATCGGGGATTATAGAATAAGTGCAGCCGTGCATTTCTTCAACACCACGGATTTTGATAACCTCAGTGCCTGCGCCACGAACATCAGCACCCATAGAGTTAAGAAAGTTCGCAAGGTCAACGATGTGTGGCTCTCTTGCTGCATTTTCAATAACAGTAAGACCATTTGCCATAACAGCAGCAAGCATAGCGTTGATTGTTGCACCAACAGAAACAACATCGAGATAAATCGAAGAACCATAAAGCTCTTCTGCTTTTACATCAACAAGAGCATTTTCAATATCAACAATTGCGCCCAAGGCTTCAAATGCTTTGATGTGCTGGTCAATAGGACGAACACCGAAATAGCAACCACCGGGAAGAGCAACGCAAGCGTTACCGAACTTGCTTAAAAGTGCTCCTAAAAGGTAATAGGAAGCGCGAAGCTTGCTTGTCATTTTATCAGGGATTGTAACAGGTGTTATATTTTTAGGGTTAACAAGAATTACATTGGGCTCAGGTCTTGCAACCTCTGCACCTAAGAATTCAAGAATTTTTATCATCATACGAACATCGCTGATGTCCGGTACATTTTCAATTCTGCAAACATCGTTTGCAAAAACAGATGCTGCAATTATAGGTAAAGCGGCGTTTTTTGCACCGCTGATATTTATGTTGCCGTGAAGTTTATTGCCACCATGAATAACAAATTTTTCCACAAACTACACACCCTTTCAAGAGGTTTTTGATGTCAGTGAATAAAGCTGCACCGACTCAGCAGAAAAAGACATATACATACAAATATAGTATATCACTTTGCAAGTGAAAAAGAAAGTATTATTTGCAATAATCATAAGAATATTTTCAATAAAAATCAAGACGTTTTTTGTAAGAGTTTACAATATAATTAAGAATTACAAATTAGGAATTAGAAATTGAGGGGAGAAGCCGATTATATTTATAATTGCGTCGCAGATTCTTAATTTCTCATTCCAAATTCTTAATTTTTAATTTCCAATATTTATCCAATGACTTTACCACACCTCATATGTTAACATATACACATTCATTGCCGTTTCCACTCAAATCAATAGTCAATGAAAATATTCATATACGAGGTGTTTTTATGAGGAAAACAATAAGTATTTTAATGGCGATGGTGTTAAGTCTCGCGATAATTCCTTTTGCCCAAAGGGTAAAAGCTGCAGAGAGTGTTTATGGTGCAGGTAAGGTAGTAACAAGCTCAACTGCCCTTAATGTCCGTTCAAGGGCATCAGGCACATCAACCATCAAAGCAAAGCTTTCAAAGGATTCTTATGTAACTCTTATTTCAAAAAGTGGTAATTTCTGGCGTGTTCAGTACTCTGCTTCGGGTTACGGCTATTGCCATTCAGATTATATAAAATCTGCGTCAACAAATGTAAAAACTGTCAAAACCACATCAGGCAGACTGCGTGTAAGGAGCTCAGCATCAAGTAGTGCAACTGTAAAGGACTATCTTTCAAGTGGTACTCAGGTTACTGTTCTTTCTACAAGTGGTAGCTTTTCAAGAATTCTTTATAATGGCACAAAGAGAGGATATGTTTCATCAAGCTATCTTGTAAACGAAGCTGTAAATTCAGAATCATCATATAAGGCAATAAAATTAAGTGTTCCGTCTTATAAGCAGACTGATTCCAAATGGGGAAGCGTTACTCTTGGCTCCTCGGGTCAGACAATAGCGAAAATAGGCTGTGCTACAACTGCAATAGCAATGCTTGAAAGCTATCGCACAGGGACAACAATTTATCCTGATGCTATGGCGAAAAAGCTTTCATATACTTCCGGCGGAGCAGTTTATTGGCCGTCACATTACACAATTATAACCTCTTCAAGTGGTTATCTCTCTAGGATTTATAATCTCTTAAAAGAGGGTAAGCCCGTTCTTATCGGTGCAAAGAAAAGTAATGGTAGTCAGCATTATGTTGTTATTACAGGTGTTAAAGCGACAAGCTCTCTTACAACATCTTCATTCTATATCAATGACCCCGGTTCAAATACAAGAACAACTCTGAATCAGTTCTTTGCCGAATATCCGAATTTTTATAAAATGATGAGTTACTAAAAAAACTACACTTTCCTGAATGGAAAGTGTAGTTTTTTTATCTGTTTTGTTCTATTAACTCTAATGCTATTTGCTGCAGCTCTTCTATTGAGCTGATAAGCCCTATTCTTGCTCGGTAATTAGCAGCACCGTGAAGACCTTTAGTGTACCAGGCAGCGTGCTTTCGTGCTTCTCTTATACCGACTCTTTCACCTTTATATTCACAGAGGGCTTCAATATGCTTTAACATAACCCTCATTCTTTCTATAACGGGTGGGTCGGGGAGAATGACCTCGTGGTCAAGATATGCATTGATCTGAGAGAAGACCCAAGGTCTTCCTAAAGCACCTCGTCCCACCATAACCATATCGCAGCCTGTTTCTTCCATAAGGCGAGCAGCGCTTAATCCGTCAACTACATCACCATTGCCGATAACGGGGATAGAAACAGCTTGCTTTACCTGACGGATTATATCGGTATTAACGGGTGGTGCATACATCTGTACCTTTGTTCTGCCGTGAACAGTTATTGCTGCTGCACCTGCTTCTTCGCATCGTTTAGCAAGCTCGACAGCATTTATGTTGTTATCATCCCAGCCTGAGCGCATTTTGACAGTTACAGGAACCGTTGAAACCTCTGCAACTGCTTTAACTATACTAGCAGCTAAAACAGGGTCCTTCATAAGTAAAGCTCCACCACCGGAGGATGCAACCTTAGGTGCAGGGCAACCCATATTTATATCGATAAAATCAGGGTTGAATTCAAGGGCTTTTTTTGCAGCAATTGCCATTGTTTCAGGAGAGTTTCCGAAAATTTGTGATCCTGCAGGGCGTTCGGTGGGTGTAATAGAAAGTAATTCAGCGCTTTTTTTGTCACCGAGGCTGATGCCCTTTGCGCTTGCCATTTCACAAACTGTATAAGCTGCACCGTATCCTCGACAAAGCTCTCTGAAGGCTCTGTCTGCAACGCCTGCCAATGGGGCAAGTGCTGCCTTTTCTGTTATTTCTAAATTACCTAATTTCATTATTTGTCACCGAGATTTGTTGCGAGTTTTTTAATAGCGTTAAATGATTCCTCGCTTATATGATGCTCTATTTTGCAAGCATCTTCAGAAGCTGTTTTTTCATCAACACCTATTTTTATAAGGAAGTTTGAAAGCATTGTGTGGCGTTCAAACATTTTAAGGGCAACGGATGTGCCCTCTTCTGTAAGCTTAATGTAGCCCTTGGCGTCAACCGTGATATAACCACCATTTTTTAAAAGACCGATTGCACGGCTTACACTTGGCTTAGAATAACCCATATATTCGCAAATATCAATTGAACGAACGCTATCACTTTTTTTGGTTAGAATGTATACTGTTTCAAGATACATTTCGCCGGATTCTTGTAAATGCATTATTCTGATTCTCCTAAGTCAGTTCTTTTTAAACGGTAATTTCCGTTTCTGAGTTCTCTTAAAAGGTCATCGTTATTATTGATTGGATTTTTAAAGTAAATGCCACCTGCAGCAGCATCACCTATTTCATGGAAATCTGAGCCTGAAACTACAATGGATTTGTTGTGCTTCTTTGCCCAAATTTCAGCTATATCATTGCTGGAATTGTGACGGGGATTGCCATTAAAAATTTCGTAACCATCAAGGAGATTCCAATCAACAACCTTCATACCTCTTCTGAAGGGATGAGCTTGGATGAAAAGAAGCCCGTTATCATGACAAAGCTTTGAAAATTGCTTTGGGGTCATTGCCATAAGGTCACCATGTGAGCGTAAAAACTCCTCTGTTACGCCATATACTAAATAATCGTTCGGAGTATTATAAAAATTTATTTCGAAGCCGAGAAGAACTGTAAAACGACTACCTGCAGCCTTTTTTACTGCTTCATAGCCTTTCATAAAATGGTCGATTTTCTCATCCCAAGAAGCATCAGCTAAGCCTGCACCATCAAAGGTTGATGCATTAAGGTGGTTAGTTAAAACAAAACCGGCATAATCACTGTTTTTATAGCTTTCAATTAAATCCTCTGCGAAAGCCACTGCACAGGTGCTCACTTCTTTTGTATGAGTATGCATTTCGAATAAATATTCCATAGAAAACTCTTTTCTGCGTATAGCTTAGTATATTGAAATTATAACTCTTTTCAGGTTAAATGTCCATATTTATTGTTGCAAATTTTCGCAGAAATGATACAATAGAATTGATAATTAAGATTTTATCAACGAGGTGCATATTTATGAAAAAATTAAAAGCAGCAGTTATCGGTGTTGGCGGTATTTCCAACGAACATATTAACGGCTATATTAAAAATGAAAATGTTGATTTGTATGCTTTTTGTGATATAAATGAAAATCAGCTTAAATATATGTCTGAAAAATATGGTGTACCTGCAGAGCGTTGCTTTATAGATAAGGATGAAATGCTTAAAGCACTTCCTGAAATTGATATTGTAAGCGTTTGTACATGGAATGCTGCTCATGCAGAATGTACAATTGCAGCTCTTAATGCAGGTAAGGATGTTATCTGCGAAAAGCCTATGGCAATGAATACAAAAGAAGCTGAAGAAATGCTTGAGGCTGCAAAGAAGAACGGCAGACATCTTCAGATTGGCTTCGTTCGTCGATATGGTAATGATGCAGATGTTATGCAGGATTTTATCAATTCAGGTAAATTCGGCGAAATTTATTACGCTAAGGCTACATATCTTCGTCGTAATGGTAATCCTGGTGGTTGGTTTGGTGATAAATCCCGTTCAGGTGGTGGCCCTCTTATTGACTTAGGTGTTCATGTTATCGACCTTTCAAGATATCTTTGTGGTAACCCTAAGCCTGTTTCAGTTTATGGCGCAACCTTCCAGAAGCTTTTCAATCGTCCTGAAATCAAGGATGGTAAGGGCTATACATCTGTTTCTGCAGGTGATAAGGATATCTGTGATGTTGAGGACCTTGCAACAGCACTCATCCGTTTCGATAATGGCCTTGTTCTTTCAGTAGAAGCAAGCTTCTCTCTCAATATTAAAAATGGTGAGGGTAACATTCAGTTCTTCGGTACAAAGGCAGGTGCAAAGCTTGATCCTCAGGTAGAGATTTTTACAGATGAAAACGGTTATCTTGTTGATATGAGCTTTAACAAGGATACATCTCTCAGCTTTGACGGACTTTTCTGCAGAGAGATTAACCACTTTGTTGACTGTGTTCTCAATGGCACAGCTTGTAAGGCTCCTGCAGAGGATGGCGTTGAAATTATGAAAATTCTTGATGCTGTTTATGAATCTGCAAGAACAGGTCATGAAGTTATAATAAAATGATTTATCTTGTAAACCTCCCTGGCGAAGGGAGGGGGACCACGCCGAAACTTGTTTTGGTGTGGTGGAGGGTTCTAGTGTCGTAAGGCACGTATAATAAAATCCTTTACCTTATTCTTGTTTTTATTATCATAAAGTATAAGGAGGTA
>JAZQUT010000015.1:0-30361 GCA_045631405.1 Acutalibacteraceae bacterium
TCTCGCTCATTTTCGATACTCTAGCGTATCGCTCTCAAACTTCTTTCGAAGTCCGAATTCTACTGTCGCAAATTTTTATTTACGCTCAAAAAAATCTCAAGGGTTTCTTTGTTTCTCGTTGTTTAATTTTCAAGGTTCGTTGCGCTCTTTTTAAGGTCTTCTTCGAACCACTTTTGCAGTTCGTTTTCGCCCCTCTCGAAGAGTGCCTTGATATAATATCACCACAAGTGCCATTTGTCAAGCACTTTTTTCAATTTTTTTTAATTTTTTTTCAACTTTTTTACCAATCACAATATATTGTGGTTGTGCATATTTACCAACCACAATTTTTACGATTGAAACCTTCAAAAAAGAATGAATATTCTGTTTTAAATTGAAAAAACTACTAAAAAAATATATGAGGTGCTATATGAAAATAAAAAAACTTGAATTTAATTTTCAAAAATTCTTACATTCAAAATACGGTAGTTTCATCGCTATAATACTCAGTCTTTCTATTATTTATGGAATCGGCTTTATTTATACCAATCAGACAGAACGCGTTGAGGCTCAGCAGGTACTCTCTAAGGTTGGTTCCCGTGGTGATGAGGTCAGAAAAATACAGAACAAACTAAAATCTCTTGGTTTCTTTACCGGCACAGTAGATGGTATTTATGGAACCAAAACTCAAAGCGCTGTTAAAAAATTTCAACAATCTGTTGGAATAACTGCTGATGGTATTGCAGGACCTAAGACACTTTTATATTTAGGGCTCGGTTCCTCCTCAAGCAGTTCAACCGGTGGTTATAGCTCATCCGACATTTATCTTCTTGCAAAAGTTATTGCTGCAGAAGCTCGTGGCGAAAGCTACACCGGTCAGGTTGCTGTTGGTGCTGTTGTATTAAACAGGGTGGATTCTTCCTCATTCCCCGATACAGTTTCAGGTGTTATTTATCAGGCAGGCGCATTTTCTGCTGTGAGGGATAGCAACTGGTCTGTTGCACCCGATGCCACATCCCGAAAAGCTGCTCAGGACGCTATTAACGGTTGGGACCCAACTGGTGGCGCTTTGTATTACTACAACCCTGCCAAAACATCTAACCGGTGGATTCGCACACGACCCGTTATAACCACCATCGGACGACATGTTTTTTGTCGCTAAGCTATTATATATAATGGTATATACAAAACTGCCCTTCTCTCACAGGGAAGGCAGTTCTATTTATTAAATAATCCATATGAGCTTTGTGTGCGATTTTTCTTTTAAAATGCAGTTTTAAACTTTGTTAAAATTAAAACAAATATTGTTAAAAATGCTTGAATTAAAATCCCATTTGTGTTATGCTATTATGGGGAAAATTGGTAGGAAGAATTTTATTAAAATAAGATTTCTTTCCACCATTAATAATATACTAATTAATATTTCCTTGTTAATTATTCAAAATATCAATGAAGGAGAAATCGTAAATGAAAAAGGTTCAATTTACCGAAACCGTGTTGCGTGACGCTAATCAGTCGCTTATCGCAACCCGTATGAAGTTCAATGAGTTCGAGCCTATTCTCTCAAAACTCGACAAAGCAGGTTATTACTCTCTCGAGTGTTGGGGTGGCGCAACTTTCGACTCTTGTCTTCGTTATCTTAATGAAGATCCTTGGGAAAGACTCAGAAAAATCAAAAAGGCTTGTCCCAATACAAAGCTTCAGATGCTTTTAAGAGGCCAGAACCTTCTCGGTTATCATCACTATCCTGATGATGTTGTAAGAATGTTCGTTAAGAAAAGCGTTGAAAACGGTATCGATATTATAAGAATTTTCGATGCACTCAATGACGTTAAGAACATTGAGGTTGCTGTTGATGAAACAGTTAAGAACGGAGCTATTGCTTCAGGTGCTATCTGTTACACAATCAGCCCTATCCATACTCTTGACTCCTATGTTGAGCTTGCTAAAAACATGGTAAGCATCGGTTGTCAGACAATTGCTATCAAGGACATGGCAGGTATTCTCAGTCCTGCTGAAGCTCACAAGCTTGTTTCCTCACTTAAAGAAGCTGTTGATGTTCCTCTTGTTCTTCACACTCACAGCACAACAGGTCTTGGCTTTATGACTTGCCTTAAAGCAGTTGAAGCAGGTGTTGATGTTATTGACACTGCTATCTCAACAATGTCAGGTGGTACTTCACAGCCTGCAACAGAAACTCTTAACTATACTCTTGCTGAGCTCGGCTATGAATCAGGTCTTGATAGCGAAACTCTTCGTGACATAGCAGATTTCTTCAAGCCTATCAGAGCAAAGGCTCTTGAAAGTGGCCTTCTCAATCCCACAGTTCTTGCAACTGATGCAAAGGCTCTTGACTATCAGGTTCCTGGTGGTATGCTTTCAAACCTTGTTGCTCAGCTTACAGCTCAGGGCAAAATGGACAAATTCGATGAGGTTCTTCTTGAAACTCCCAGAGTTCGTGAAGATTTAGGATATCCTCCTCTTGTTACTCCTATGAGCCAGATGGTTGGCGTTCAGGCTACTGCAAACGTTCTTGCAGGCGAACGCTACAAAAATGTTTCTAAAGAAGTAAAATCATACCTTATGGGTGAATACGGTAAGGCACCCGGCAAGGTAAACGAAGATGTTAAAAAACAGATTCTTGGTGACGAAAAGGAAATCGAAGGCAGATATGCAGATACTCTTGAGCCTGCATTTGAAGCTGCAAAAGCAGAAATCGGCAAAAAGGCAAAGAGTGATGAAGATGTTCTTTCATACATCGCATTCCCCACTCAGGCAGAAAATTTCTTCGATTACCGCGATGAAATGGCTTCTAAAACATACAGCTATGAAATCAAGGCTATTGACTAAGGAGGATTTAATATGACATTTCTTCCTTTGTTCAGTTTTCCTGATGCTCTCGGAACATCAGGCTTCGGTTTCATTCTTGTTCTTGTAGTTCTTGCTGTAATTATGTTATTCGTTAAGCTTCTTTCTAAAGTTTCAGGTGGAAAGACAAAAAAAGAAGTAAAAGAAGAAAAGGTAATATCAGCTCCCATTTCTACACCTGCTCAGGGAACTCAGCCTGAAGCAGTTGAGTCAAAGGCTTCCGAAAAAGCTGAGGTATCTCTCCCCTACACCCCTGGATATGTAACTCTTGATGGTGTTAAGGAGCAGGATGCTGCTGTTATTATGGCTATCACTTCAAAGGAAACAGGCATTCCTCTTGAAAGACTCTGCTTTAAATATATCAGACGTCTTAATCAGGAGCCTGAGCTCATTAACATCGAAGAACAGGATGCTGCTGTTATTATGGCACTTGTTTCTCATAAAACAGGCATTTCACTTGAAAACCTTATTTTCAACTCAATCAAATTAGTGGAGGAATAATAATATGAAATACAATGTTACTTTAAATGGTAAAATTTACGAAGTAGATGTTACAGAATCTGATGCAGTTGTAACAGGCGTTACTCAGGTACCCGTTGCAGTTGCTGCTCCCGCTGTTGCTCCTGTTGCAGTTGCTCCCGTAGCAGCTCCTGAAGCACCTGCTGAAGCTCCCGTTGCTGCACCTGCTGTTGCTCCTGTTTCTGCAGATGGCACTCAGGTTAAAGCTCCCATGCCCGGCACAATTCTTGCTGTAAAGAAAAACGTTGGCGAAGCAGTTAAGGCAGGCGATGTTATCGTTGTTCTTGAAGCTATGAAAATGGAAAATGATATCGTTGCTCCCTGTGACGGTACAGTTAAATCTATCAACGCTCCTAAGGGCTCAACTGTTAATACAGATGACGTTCTCGCTGTTATCTGATTATTTCTGATATATATTTAACACTCGAAAGGTTTTATTTATGGAAATTTCTTCAATTTTGACTAACCTTTGGGAACAGTCAGGCTTCTACCTTTTGGAATGGCAGAACCTTGTTATGTTGGGTGTTGCTTGCTTCTTCTTATTCCTTGCAATCAAGAAGAACTACGAACCCCTTTTGCTTGTTCCTATTGCATTTGGTATTATTCTTGCAAACCTTCCAGGTGCAAATATGATGCTCGACACCACAGGAGGCCAGTTGGGTAGTATAGGTCAGGCTGTAGTCGAAGGCACACACTGGTATGATTCGGGTGTTCTTCGTATTCTTTATGTAGGTGTTAAATCTGGTATCTTCCCATGTCTTATCTTTATGGGTGTTGGTGCTATGACTGACTTTGGTCCTCTCCTTTCCAATCCCATAAGCCTTCTTTTAGGTGCTGCAGCACAGCTTGGTGTTTATTGCGCATTCCTTCTTGCAATCGCAGTTGGCTTCGAGCCTGCAGAGGCTGCATCTATCGCTATTATCGGTGGTGCAGATGGTCCTACAGCTATTTTCCTTACTTCGAAATTAGCTTCGCACCTTTTGGCACCAATAGCATTGGCAGCTTATTCATATATGGCTTTGATTCCTGTTATTCAGCCACCTATTATGAAAATCCTTACCACAGAAAAAGAGCGTAAGGTTGAAATGAAGCAATTGAGAACCGTTTCTAAAACAGAGAAAATCATTTTCCCTGTAGCAGTTCTTATTCTTTGCGCACTTCTCCTGCCCTCAGTTGCTCCTCTTCTCGGTATGCTTATGTTGGGTAACTTATTTAAAGAATGTGGCGTTACTGAAAGACTTTCTGAAACTGCACAGAATGCACTTATGAACATCGTTACAATTATGCTCGGTGTAACAGTTGGTGCTACTGCAAACGGTCAGGATTTCTTACAGCTCAAAACTGTTCTTATTATCGGTCTTGGTCTTTTGGCATTCTGCTTCTCAACAACTGGTGGTGTACTTTTCGGTAAGCTCCTTTATGTTGTTACCGGTGGTAAAATCAATCCTCTTATCGGTGCGGCAGGCGTTTCTGCAGTTCCTATGGCAGCTCGTGTTGCACAGAACGAGGGTAGAAAATACAATCCCACAAACTTCCTTTTAATGCACGCTATGGGCCCCAATGTTGCCGGCGTTATCGGTTCGGCAGTTGCAGCAGGCTTCTTACTTGCAGTATTCGGAAACTAAAACTAAATCAATAAATAAACCTCGATTACCTTTTGGTAATCGAGGTTTTGTTTTAGTTTAAGGCAACTCTTGTAAAAAGGCGTTTCATTTCTTGCGCTAAAAGATGGCGTTCTTCTGTTGATATTGAAACCTCAACTTCAACAAGCTCTTTTGCTGTTTTTTGAGCTTCATAGAGAATTCTTGAATCTGTCATAAGGTTTGCAATTCGCATATCGGGAAGACCGTGCTGACGGGAACCAAAGAAATCACCGGGGCCTCTCATTTCAAGGTCTTTTTTTGCAATTTCAAAGCCGTCAGAGGTACGGCACATTGTTTCAAAACGATCAACTGCTTCTTCATTCTGTGCATTAGAAAGAAGAATACAGGTGCTTTCCTTGCTACCCCTGCCAATTCGGCCTCTCAGCTGATGAAGCTGAGAAAGTCCGAAGCGCTCTGCATTTTCTATTGCCATAACTGTTGCATTGGGTACATCAACGCCAACCTCAATAACAACTGTCGAAATAAGAAGCTGAATTTCGCCCGAATAAAAACGAGACATAACAGCATCCTTTTCCTTTGGCTTCATTTGTCCGTGAAGAAGTCCCAAGGTACAATCTGCAAAATAGGTTGATTTCAGATAATCATAATATTCCGTTGCAGGAACGAGGTCACTGTCACTTTCAGAAACAAGAGGACATACAATATACGCTTGTTGCCCTGCAGCAATATTCTTTCTTATGAAATTATAAATTCTTTCGTGATAGCTTGTTGGAACATGATATGTTTTAATTGGTTGCCTGCCCTTTGGAAGTTCATCAAGAACAGAAATCTCAAGGTCACCATATATCATCATAGCAAGTGTTCTGGGAATAGGCGTTGCAGACATAACAAGGGTATGAGGATTATTACCCTTATTGGAAAGGCTTGCCCTCTGCCCTACTCCAAAACGATGCTGCTCGTCAGTGATTACAAGGCCTAAATTGTTAAACTCAACATCGTTCTGAATAATTGCGTGAGTACCAACAACAATATCGCAATCGCCGTCCTTAAGTCTTACCCTTATATCTCTTTTTTTGGCTGCAGTTACAGAGCCAGTCAAAAGACATATATTTACATCATCACCGAAGAATTTTGAAAGTGTTTTAAAATGCTGATTTGCAAGAACCTCTGTGGGTGCCATTAAAGCAGCCTGAAAGCCATTTTTTACTGCATTATACATAAGAGCTGCAGCAACTACAGTTTTACCGGAGCCAACATCACCCTGTAAAAGTCGGTTCATTTGCTTGTTAGTTTTCATATCTGCAGCTGCTTCAGAAATCGCTCTCTTCTGAGCATTAGTAGGCTCAAAGGGAAGACCCGAATAGAATTCCTCTGTAAAATCATTTTTTACAGGAATTGATCTTCTGCTTCCACCCTCAGTTTTCTCATTAAGCAGACCCATCTGCAAAAGCAATAATTCTTCAAAAATAAGTCTACGCTTTGCAAGAGCCAGTTGCTCCTCGCTTTCAGGAAAATGAATAGCCCTTAAAGCATCTTCAAATCCCATAAGACGATATTTTTTTATAATGTATTCAGGGATTATCTCCTGAACATTACCCTTCACTTCTCTTAAAGCAGTTTCAACAAGTCTTTCTGTTGTTTTGGATGGCATTGCTGATGTTGCTTTATAAATCGGTCTTATTCTCTGCTTATCAAGAGATTTTTCGAATCTCGGAGAAAGCATTGTCTTATTATTGTATTTATCAAGAGTGATTTTGCCAAAGAATAAATATTCCTGGTCTTCTACAAGCTGGTCTTTTACATACTTATTATTAAAGAAGGTAACAGGAATATAGTCACTGCCATCAGAAATTACGGTTTTTACAAGAATTCTGCCACCATTTATTTTAACAACCTGAGGATTCTGGGCAACAATTCCCCTTACGCAGACACTTTCGTTAATCTGCGCATCTCTTAAAAGTGTTGTATTGTTCCAATCCTCATAGGCTCTCGGATAATTTCTTAAAAGGTCGCCTATGCTATAAATGCCCTGTTTTTCAAGACTCTTAGCTCTCGCTTCACCGACACCCTTTAAAAATTGAACCCTTGTGTCAAAATTAACCATAAAATCACCACCAATGTGAATGCAAAATTTCGGGTGCTGCGCACAGCATTATAAATTTAAAATAAATTAAATTTGACTTTTGCACCCAAGGGAAGTTATACATAATAAAAATAACAAATAATAACTAATCCTTGCAGAACTATTATTATAGGTAGTCCTATCATAAACCTTTTATGCTTCGTTTTATGTCAGATTTTGAGTATAAATCAAGATATACTTCATCTCTACCGTTTTAGAACAAATGTTCTAAGTTATAGTAACATAGTTTTATTAAAATATCAAGAAAAATATGAACACATTCAAGAATTCTGAATGTGTTCATCTTAATTTTATTCTGTTACTACACCTTTTTTAAGGATTACATTTGCATAAAGTGCCATTTCGCTTGTTGCAATAATTGCATAAGCTTCCTTGGCTCTGTCATAGAAAGCAAAACGCTCGATCTGACTCATTTCTGTTTCGCCATTGTGCTTGTTGACAATTTCCTGATATTCAGCCCAGATAGTTGGTGTGGGATCATTCTTAGTTGTCTGCATAAGCATAACAGGGCTATCAACATATGTATCAAGAGGCATAAGCTTTAAAATAGCATCAAGAAGCTCGGGAACATTGTGACCATCACAGCGAATAAGTCTCTGTGCATTTGATGCAGCAGGGAAATTACCATCACCGATAACGATTTCATCACCATGACCCATTTCGTCAAGAATCTTGAGAAGCTCGGGTGAAATAATATTTGGAATACCTTTTAACATAATTTTATCTCCTTTATTTATTCTTTTGTCTTATATCAGTTCCGAAAAACTGAACGATTTCAAATGCATTAAGCCTTGATGCAGCTCTTTCGCCATATCTTGCTTCAAATTCTGCTCTGTTAAGATTTGATATAAGTATCATAGGCTTACCCATAAGCACAACCTCATCAATAATCTCGTTTATAGCTGAATTTGCAAATGGAGTTTCAAACTCTGCTCCAAGGTCATCAATAATTATTAAATCATTTCGGCTTAACTCTTCTTCCAAATCGGTATCAGCTTTTCCAAAATGCTCATTTTGAAGCTGCTTTACAACCTTTCTTGCTGATTCATAATAGACACTATATCCATTCTGAACAAGCACATTAAAAATTGCAAGTGCAAGATGAGTTTTTCCTAAGCCTGTTCCACCACTGAAGAAAAGACAAGGATTTTCTGGACGGAAATTTTCTGCATAATTCTTGAGCATTGCAAAAACGCCGCCCATAATCTCACGATGAGAAAAGCCTAAATCAGTATCTTTAATACTACTATAATTATTCAAATCAAAGCAATCAAAGGTTGAACGAGCAAGAATCGGACTGCAGGAAAGACTCTCCACTGAAATTCTTTTAAGAATTTCGAGATGGCATTTACAAAGCTTTCCGTTATTTATACCTGAATCCTTACAATCCTTACAGCTATAAGGTGTTTCAAGATAATCCTCAGGATAACCCGCTTTTGTCAAAAGCTCTTTTTTCTTAGCCTGAGCCTCAAGATTACTTTTTGCGAGTTGAGAAATATCTACTCTTTCTCCACCTGCACCAACACTTCTTATTACAGAAAGTGCAGTTTCTCTCATAATTTTTTCTATTTCTAAAAGCTCGGGGTATTTGGCAGCAACCTCATTTCGACGCATTTCACCAAGCCTTTCAGCTCTTATTCTGCGTTCCTTAAGCTCTGCTTCTGCTTTTGAATAAATCGCCTCAGAATATTTCATTCATTTTCCTCCCCGTTTGCATATTTTTTAATCCAATCAAGGACACTGTTCTTACCGATTTCTTCAGTTTCATAGGTTTTCTTAACAGTTTTAGGTAAGCTTTTCTTTTCTCTTGTTACCACCTGTTCAGGTGAAGAAATACCTGATTGAACAAATTTTTTCAACATTTTGTTTGTATCATTCAAGCTTTTATTGTTATTTTCAAGAGCATATTTAATAAGCTCATCTGAGCATTCCCAATCAACCACCCAAGTTCTTAAGAATTTTGCTATTCTTGTTGTGGGGGCATCACCGGAAAACTCTGCTGTTTCCTTTACTGCCAAAAAGCTTGCTTTTATTTTATCGAGCGCTAAAAGCTCCTCCTCCACAAGCTCAAGTGTGTCAATTCCTCTTTTAGCCCAATCCTCTGCTATGCTTTTAATTGCAGAGGATGCTGTTTTTCCTTCGTTTTTCTGATGCTGTAAAAGAGTTATTATAACCTCAGGTGGAAAGCCGTAGAAATCATAAATCATCAAAAGAAGTGCCTGAGTATCATAGCCGAATGTACCAAGTATGCTCTGAGCCTCGTTATAAATTATTTCAAGCTCAGGTTCAGCAACAAGACGCGCTGCTATTTCTCTTTGAGTTGGTTTTTTTACAGGCAGTTTTTTTATTGTTATCTTTCTTTCGGCCTTTTCTT
Organism: Acutalibacteraceae bacterium; assembly: GCA_045631405.1. Lineage (GTDB taxonomy): Bacteria > Bacillota > Clostridia > Oscillospirales > Acutalibacteraceae > DTU089. Next base: position 9,488 of record JAZQUT010000015.1, read on the forward strand.
CTTCCTGAGTAGCTGAAGCCACTTTAGCATTCCCTATTGAGCTTACATAATTTTCTTCAGTTACTTTTTCATCAGTTATTTCAATTACAGAATTACTTTCCCAAAACTCGAGACAGCTTTTCACATCATCTTCAGATAAGCCCGTGCATATGCTTATCTGATTTGCATCTGCAGTTCCTTCCGGATTCCTTAAAATAAACAGTAAAACTTTAAAACTTGCCGCAGGGGCAAGTTTTAAATGCTTGTCTATAAGATCTGTTGGCACAGCAACTGCGCCGTTTAAATAATCACACTTTATTTTAATCATTATTCGGGAAATTTCACGATTACGCCAACAGATTTATCTGTAACGTACTGTGCAATACCTTTCATATCTATATCTTTTGAAAGAGTTCTTCCTGCTACAAGGTAGCCACCGTCTGAGCCTAAGCAAATATCATTTGCACTTTCATCCTTAGTACCACCAAAAGAACGAACCCATGATAAATCGCCAAATTTATCAAAGCAAGCGATTACTATATCGTCTCCACCTCTTGTTGTGACGCCTTTGAAGTCACGAGTTGCTGAATTGCTTGTGCCTGCAACAATAAGGTCTCCGTTTTCAGTTTCAACAACACAGGTTAAATCATCATTGTTCTGACCTCTCAAAGCTTTTGAGAAGCTGAGATTTAAATCAGAATTGTATTTGAAAATATAAGAGTCATATCCACCTCTTGCTGCTAAATCTCCAACAAAGGAGCTTTCTGTTGCACCTGCGTCAGAAGAGTTTGACTTACCTACAATGACAACACCACCGGTTTTACATGCTGTTATATCATTAAATGAGTCAATTCCACTACCACCAATACAGGTTGCCTGCACAAACTTACCCGCGCTTGTAAATTTAACAATACCACCGTCAGATGAGCCTCTGTTTTTGAACAATTCACCTGAATAGAAATTGCCTACGCAGAAAATGTTTCCTTCGATATCTTCAGCTACACCGGTGAAGGAATCCTTATCTCCACCAATAACATTTTTCCAGGCAAGAGAGCCGTCTGAATTATATTTAACGATAGCAGCAGCAGATTTCAGCTCTGGCTTACCGAATTCTTCTGCGTCAAAGTCGTTATTACCTACTGAACCTGCAATAATAATGCCTCCATCCTTGGAAAGAACACCACCATTGAAAATATCAACTGTGCTGGTACCAAAGATTTTATTCCATTCCTGCTCACCTTTTTTACTGAATTTATAAACAGTACCGTCATAGTAACCTTTTCCAGTAACACCACCGATATTTTTACCATAGCCTACTGCATAAAATCCACCATCATCGGTAACCACGATATCAGTTATAGTTGTAGCGCCTCTTTTTGAACCTACTGCTATCTGCCATGTAGCATCACCGTTTTTGGAATACTTTGTAAGGACAGTATAGGGTCTTGAGTAGCCTAACTCTTTAAACTTGCCGAAATCACCATCAACAGAGTTGGTAACAGTAGCAGTTATGTAGCTTCCGTCCTTTAAGGTCTCAATGCTTGAAACATAGTCTGCAACAGTACCACCAATTGAATTTTTCCATTCAATATCTACAGGCTTAACAATTGAGGGAATTGATGTAAGCTCTACTACAGTTGTAAAAATATTACCCTGATTATCTACTGCTGTATTACCCATACCATCTGTAACAGGAATTGCAGTTGTACCAACAATAATTGTTCCATCAGGTCTTACTGTCGGCTTAACAACTATCTGCTCAGTAACTGTCTGACCTTTTTTGTCTGTAACATTTTCGCCTTTGTTATCTGTAACTGCAACATTAACAGTTGCATCCTTATAGACAACGGTTGTTTTCTTCTCACCATCTGAACCGGTATATTCATGAACCTCTGATTCGTGAACTACTGTAATAGGCTCTCCCTGCTCATTTGTAAGAGGAACACCATAGTTGTCTGTAACAACAATACCGCCAAGGGTTGTTTCTTCCTTAACCTTGTCCTTGTCGCCATTTTTGATTGCCATTGTAATAGCAACCACAACAGCAATTACAATAATAGCTATAATGGGAATAAGTAAAAACAGCTTCTTATTTGCACCTTTCTTTACCACGGGCTCTTTTTTTGGAACCATGGGTGGTGGAGCAGGTCTTTTCTGCTCGTTAGCACCATTGTTCACTTTATTTTCGTCCATTATATAAACCTCCAAAGCAATACAGAGTATAATTTCTCATTCTGCAGTTATTCTATCACAAACCCTTCTATTTTTCAACGAAAAAAACTGTTATTTAAAATATTCGTTACATATTACATAAAAACAAACCTTATTTATTATGTAATATCAATAATCTTTGCATTTTACTCAAAAAAATCGTTGAAAACGCGAAATTTATGTGCTAAAATACCAAATATAAGTTGCCGAAGTGTTATTTTATATCTTGGTAACGCTATTTTTAATTTTTAATCACGGAAATTTTCCGTTGTTTTTAGGGAGGAATTCACTTGAAAACTTATGCCAAAGAAAATATCAGAAACGTGACCATTGCCGGTCATGGCGCAAGAGGTAAAACAACTCTTGCAGAAGCAATGCTTTACATAGCAGGTGCTTCAGACAGACTTGGCAGAGTTGCTGATGGTAACACAATTCTCGACTTTGATGCAGAAGAAAAGAAAAGAAAGGTTTCTATTTCTTCAGCTATGGCTTGTATCGAATGGCGCGACAGAAAGGTTAACATTATTGACACTCCCGGTCTTTTTGACTTTGAAGGTGCAAGAAGTGAAGGTATCCGAGCTGCTGAAACTGCTATTATCGTTCTTTCCTGTGGTCATAACGTTGACGTTGGCGCAGAAAAAACTTTGAGAATCGCAGGCAGAAAGGGTCTTTCTAAATTTATTGCTGTTTCTAAATGTGACGGTGAGAACCGTGATTTTTATAAAACTCTTGCTGATTTACAGGATAAATACGGAACAGCTATCTGTCCTGTTGTAGTTCCTTATATGGTTAACGGTATTGTTGATTGCTATGTTAACTTCCTTCAGAATAAGGCTTTCAAATATGACGGAACTAAAGCTACTGAGGTTGCTATCCCTCAGGATGCTCATATTGAAGAAATTTACAATGCGTTCGTTGAAGCTGTTGCTACTGCTGACGAGGACCTTATGATGAAATTCTTCGAGGGCGAAGAATTCACTCATGACGAAAAGGTTGCAGGTCTTTCTCAGGGTGTTTCTGATGGTACTGTTATTCCTGTTTATGCTTGCTCAGGCTTTACAGGCGAAGCAGTTGATCTTCTTCTCAATGGTATCACAAAGCTTGCTCCTACTCCCAAGGGTGAAGGCGATATTGCTTGTGACGAAAATGGTCCTCTCGCTGCTATCTGCTTCAAGACAGTTGCTGACCCCTTCGTTGGTAAAATGTCCTTCTTCAAGGTAGTTTCAGGTAAAATCACATCTGCAACTAAAGCATACAACGCTCGCACCGAGGAAGAAGAGAAAATGGGTAAAATCGTTTTCGTTAAAGGTGCAAAACAGGAGGATGCTACTGAAATAGTTGCCGGTGATATCGGTGTTGTTACAAAGCTTTCCGGCTTTAAAACAGGCGATGTTCTTTGCGATGCTAAGAATCCTGTTGAGCTTGCTCCCGTTGACTTCCCTGCTCCCTGCTATTCAATGGCTGTTAATGTTGTTAAGAAGGGTGAGGAAGACAAGGTTGCTTCCGGTCTTCACAAATTAGCTGAAGAAGACGGTTCGATGAGCTTCTATACTAATAAAGAAACAAAGGAACAGATCGTTTCAGGTCTTGGCGAGCAGCATCTTGAAAGCATTGTTTCCAAGCTTAAAAATAAATATGGCGTTGAGGTTACTCTTACTGCTCCTCGTGTTGCATACAGAGAAACAATCCGTAAAACAGTTGATAAACAGGGTCGTCATAAGAAACAGTCCGGTGGTCATGGCCAGTTCGGTGATGTTTGGATTCGTTTTGAACCCTATATGGGCGAAGAAGAGTTTGTATTCAACTCCGACGAGGTTGTTGGTGGCGCAGTTCCCAAGAACTTCTTCCCTGCAGTTGAAAAGGGCTTACGCGAATGTGTAGCAAACGGTCTTATCGCAGGCTATCCTATGGTTGGTATTAAAGCTTGTCTCCATGACGGTTCTTATCACCCCGTTGACTCTTCTGAAATGGCATTCAAGATGGCTGCAAGAATTGCATTCAAGGCTGCTGTTCCTGAAGCTGCTCCCACAATTCTCGAGCCTATCGGAACCCTTAAGGCTTACATTCCTGATAAGGATTTAGGCGACATTATGGGCGATGTTAATAAACGCCGTGGTAGAGTTTTAGGTATGGGTCCTGCTGAAGAAACAGGTACTCAGGAGCTTATTGCTGAGGTTCCCATGGCTGAAATGAGCGACTTTGCAATTACTCTTCGTTCCGTAACAGCAGGCAGAGGCTCATTTACTCTTGAATTTGCTCGTTATGAAGATGCTCCCAACAATATCGCAGAAAAGGTTATTGCAGAAGCTAAGCTTGCTGACGATGATGAATAAGATACAAAAAAGCCTCCCGAGTGGGAGGCTTTTTTAGATACCAGCTACCAGTCGCCAGATGCCAGTAAAAAGCCCTCCCTTATTGGGAGGGCTTTCTTTAAATTCTTGCTTTTGCTTCGTCGTACATCTTTTCGATTTCTTCGAAATGACTGTAGTTATCCTTCTGCTTCATAAGCTTTTCAGCGTCAAGATAAACCTTTGCTGCACGATTGAAGTATGCATGCTTATCCATTTCTTCTTTAGAGAACTTACGAGCAGCCTTTCTGTCAGCATCTGTTGCTTTAACATCTGCTTTAAGCTGAGCAACCTTTGCAGAATCCTTTGTCTTCTTTGCAATTCTGATTTCTGCATATAACTCTTTAAGCTTTGCTTCGCAATCATCCTCTGCGTTAAAGAACTTATCAAGCTCTGCAAAGTCGGGCTGTTTGAATTCCTGACCGTTGCTGAAATACTTTTTAACTGCTTTATAAGAGGATTTTTTGCTCTTAGCAATTTCAATAGCTGTTTTACGGATTTCCTTCTCTTCCTTAGTTGCCTTAGACATTCCTTTAGCAACAGCGATTTCCTGATTGATAAGAGAAATATCTGCATTAAGAAGTGCATCAAGACCTGCTGCATATACCTTCTCGTTTTCTCTTACCTGAAGCTGAACTGCAGGAGTTGAGAATTTGTTAATTTCTTCACAAACAAATTTACCGATTTCAATTTCATCGTTAAATTCTTTATCTGCAAGATATGCTTTTTTAGCAGCTTTTCTTTCTGCTTTATCTTTAATAGATTTGTAAGACTTTTTGTCTAATGCCTTAGGCATAGCAACTGCCATTTCCTTAGCATTACGGATTATATCAATAACCTCAACAAGCTCTGCATCCTTAAGAACTCCATTACCAAAGTCCTCAAACATAGCGCGAACCTTAAGAACACGAATAACAGATTTCTGCTTTCTTTCGTTAAAGTCATACCATATATAAGGAACAACATTCATTAATGCGCCAACTGCAGCAACAAGAATGAGAACCTTTATAAGACTCAGAAGAATATCTGGATCATAAAGAGCAGAAAGTGCATTGTTATAGTTATCCTGACCATTTGCCAACTGCTCTGAAAGAATCTGTCCAACTGTTTTTCCATCACCTAATACTCTGTCGAGAACCTCAGGATTTGAAGTAACTAAAGCAGCATTTTCTTTTGTTAATCCGTTTTTCTCATAAATGAAAGGTAAAACAGATGATGTTAAAAGAGTTATAACAGTACCGATTGTTGTAACAACGGCAAACATTCCGTCAATTCTTTCTCCTGTTTTATACTGCTGATAATCACGGATGTCCGCTTGAATTGATGGATTGAGAATATGAGCAAATGAACCCATAAACGCATTAAGGTACAAACAACCTAATACTAACCAAATTGTAAGATTACCGATTTCTTTTGTTGCCGGAAGAAGCATCAAAATAAACAAGATATTGAATAGGTTGGTAACAACAAGAACAGCTTTTTTACCCCATTTTCTGATGCAGAATGGCGCAAAAAGCATACCCCATAGGGATGCGTTACCATATACCGTAATAACAAGACTATAGATATTACCGGAGCAAGCTCCACCATAGTTATAAATCCAGAACATTACATTCGCATAAGCTGATTCCAAGAAACCAATCCAACCTGCAAGAGAAATAATCCAGAAATATTTATTTTTTGCAACTGCTTTAAGAGCATCAATAAATTTAATCTGAACAACGTGAGTTCTTGCCTGAACGATTTTTTCCTCTGTATGCTTGTAAACTATCATACAAAGAAGAAGTCCACCCACAGTAAGTATGGGATAAAGGAATCTGTAAACTCGAATATCTGTTGTATTTGAATGGAATATATTAGATGCAATAATAGGTGTGAAAAGGTTTACTACTGTTGGAGCGAATGAATAAACAACACTCTTAATTGATGCAACGTCTGTTCTTTCCTGTGAGTTGGGTGAAAGAACGTGAATAAGGTTTTCGTATGCATCGTAGAAGAAATAGTAGAAGAAATGCAACAGCAAATTCAGGAACATTATGATTGCACATTTTGCAACATAAGCCTTTGTTTCGCCGAATATCATTCCGTCCCCTAACCAATCGGAAAGCTTCGCATAAGGGAACCACACAAGAATGTTACAAATAATTGCCGCAGGAATTGCCATTGAAACTATGTAAGGACGATATTTACCTGCTTTGTTACGGGTATTATCAATAATATTTGCACGAATACCTGTTAACGGAATATTTGCAACAACTGCAAGAACGTACATTACGTACATATCCATTGGGTCAATACCCAATGTACTGGAAAGAAGAGTGCTGTTTGTTGCCAATAAACAAGCAGAACCCATTGTGATAATCATATATGCACCGATACCACCACCGGAATAAGCGGCAATTTCCTTATAGGGCATATATCTTTTTGCAGGTGGATTTTTCCAATAGGTTTTAACCTTTGAAATACCAGCAGCTGCTTTTTGCTTTAAGCTCATTTCGATACTCCTTTTCAAAATTTACTCAATAATATAACATTATATATAGTATCACAGAATAAAGCATTGTTCAATGCAAAATAAAGAAGATTAACGAGAGTTTTCCACTTTCGTTAATCTTCAACAAAGTTAAATTATTTTAAATGTGCAAATCGGCAATCAATCTGATGACTTATCAGGTTTCCCCTCTGCAGAAACATCAAGAATAGCTGAGCCACCTGTTGCATAAGGAAGCTTACCGTCCCATTTTTCAATTTTATTGTTTTCAAGAACCTTGTCATTAAGGGACTTAGCAATAGTTTCGTTAGCCTCTGCCTGAGCTTGAGCCTTTTTAAGAATTGCCTTTGCTTCTGCTTCTGCAGCAATAACTTTCTTTTCAGCCTGAGCATTTGCTTCAACAATTAACTGCTCCTGCTCTGTTTTAGCTTTAAGAAGATTCTGCTGAGCAACCTCTTTAGCTTCAATAGCTTTAGAGAACTCTTCTGAGAATGAGAAATTAACAATATTGAATTTCTCAATGATGATTCCGTATTCCTCCATTTTGTCAGCAAGTGTTTCCTGAATTTCAAGTGCAACCTTGGAACGACTTGTTACAAGCTGCTCTGCAGTATATTTTGCGCTTACTGCCTTAAGACTTTCATGAATTGCAGGCATAAGCATTATAGATTCATAATCTCTTCCGATTTCTCTGTAAATTTTTGCTGATGAGCTATCGCCTATTTTATAGTTAACAACAATAGTAGTTGAAATCGCCTGAAGGTCTTTTGAAACTGATTCAGCACCTTCAATTTCACATTTCTGAATCTGGTTGCTCATTTTAACAACATTTTGTACAATAGGTGCTTTAAAATGAAAACCTTCCGACAGAACATTATTGCTTACCTTACCTAATGTTACAACAACACCTGTGTGACCTGCAGGAACAATTGTAATTGAAGCTAAAAGCACAACTGCAGCTATTAAAACTATAACGCCTGCTATAATTAACTTTTTAACTGTTGCAAAACTGAATTCGCCAACTACCTTAGCATTTTTAACCATTTTATGTACTCCTTTTCAGATTTCGTTTTTAAACTTATTTTGTTCCACGTGAAACATTTTGGCTTTTTGACCTTGTTCCCGTGAAACTGTTTTATCATTGTTCCACGTGGAACATCAGTCTTCCATAAATTCCTGAAGCATTTTTTCTGCCTCATTTTTAAGATTAGAAGAAATATGAGCCAACATCATAATTTCAAGAGCGTTGCGTAATTTCTCTTTGCCTCCGGAAAAAGGCTCTTCATAATCTTTAATTTCTTCGTCAATAACATTGACAACTGTTTCCTTGTTCCAATTTCCGATTTTGTCAATTTCTTCGGTAACGGAACACATCATACTATAGAGTTCACCGTCGGGAACGGCATCGTCACACCTATCGTCGACCTTACCGTTGATATATGACATCAAGGAAACAATGTTTGAGAGCTGCATAGCACCTTTAAGCATATTGATTATAAGAACTCTTGCGATAGATTCTTCACCATAACGGCGTTCCTTAGGGGGCTCAATCCAACCACGTTTAACCCAGTTCTGAATTGTTGTTGCTTCAAGACCTGAAATTTCTGCAAGCTGAGAAAGGGTGAAACCACCTGTAAGCTTCATAGCCGTTCTTATTGGTTCAAATGCTCTGTCCTTCATTTGCATCCTCATCTCCTTTCATCCCACGATTACTTATCGCGTTGATATGATAATATCACAGGTTCATATGACTGTCAATAGTTTTCATAAGATTTTTTCCATATTTTTGAAATGTCCGACAAAAAACAACTTTTTTGTAGTTTAACTTCTGCTTAATACTATATTCATAATTTGCTAACAAATTTTTGATAATATTTAGACGTACTTGGAAAGGGAGCCGCACCCGAGTACAAGTATTTAGTTCTGTGAGGAACTAACCCCTCCTCAAGTAAACCTTAGATGCATAGTGTTATACTGTGCGTCGGGGATGCAGCGTCTGACCCCTCAGACGCTGCATTTCTTTTACCTAAAAACTTGACTTAATAATATTATTATTGTAAAATATATAATTGATTTAATTTGTGAAAAAATCTGAAATCTACAGATTCACAAATGTTTTAACAATAGATTGGAGGCTTCATTTTGGCTATCATTACAGTTGACGCTCTTACAAAGGCTTATGGCGACAACATAGTTCTCAATGATATGAGCTTTGTTCTTCCTGAAGGAGAAATTATCGGCTTATTCGGTCCGAACGGTTGTGGCAAAACAACCCTTATGAAAATTCTTACAGGTCTTATTCACGATTATAAAGGAAATGTTCTCATAGATGGTGTTAAGCCTGGCGAGCAGACAAAGGCTTATACTGCATATCTTCCTGAACAAACCTTCGTTCACGAATGGATGAGAAACATTGATGCAGTTGATTATTTCAATGATTTCTTTTCTGATTTTGATAAAAATAAGGCTCTTGAGATGCTCAGACGCTTTGGTCTCTCTGAAAAACAGAAATCAAAAACAATGTCAAAGGGTATGCAGGAAAAGCTCTTGCTTTCCCTTGTTATGTCAAGAGACGCAAAGCTCTATATATTAGACGAGCCTATGGGTGGTGTTGACCCTGCAACAAGAAGCTCCATTCTTAATTTCATTATGGAAAACTATGCAGAGAAATCAACTCTTCTCGTTTCAACACACCTCATAAACGATTTACAATCTGTTTTCACTCACGCTTTATTTATGGGTAACGGAAAGGTTCTTCTTAACGATAGCGTTGATGAATTGACTAAAGACGGAAAAACAATCGAGGACATTTTCAAGGAGGTATTTTCAAATGTTTGGTAAGCTCTTAAAAAATGACCTTAAAGCACAGTGGCATTCAATGTCAGTTGTTTTCCTTTGCACCTTTATTGTTGCAGTTGTTGCAGAGCTTTTCACTTTAACCTCTGACAACAAGGTAGTAACAGTAATGGGTGGCTTACTTGTGAGTCTTGCTTTAGGCTTTGCTTGTGTAATCATCATTATTGCAGTTGCAATGATGTTCTCAAAAACTATGTTCGGAAGAGCAGGTTATCTCACATTAACTCTCCCTGTAAAAACGGGTTCTCTTTTAGCATCAAAAACTCTTTCAAGTCTTATTTGGGTTTTTGCTGTTTATGCTCTGTTTTTAGGCTCACTTTTCCTTTGGGTTTTTCAGGTTAAGGATTCATTGGGTGAAGAGGTAATGGAGAGCGCAGAAAACCTTTTGAAGCTTTTCGGTGTCCCCTCCTTCTTAACAATTTTTATGGGCGTTATCTCCTTCTGCATTTCTCTTGCTGTTTTAGTTCTTGTAGCAGTTCAATCCTTGCAGTTAGGTTTAACTCTCTCTCATGTTTCCCCCATTTCAAAATTCGGAAACATTGGTGTAATTATCATTTTCTTCGGTCTATTTGCAGTAATTCAGTCTGTTTCAAATACAATTGCAGACTTACTACCCTTCGGACTTGTTATTACTCCCGAAATTATAAAGATTACAAGTGATATCCATTCAACAAAGGCTGCTTTAGGTATCAATGCTATGGGTGTAAATATTGTAGGCTCTCTTGTAAGACTTGCAGTTGCAATCGGGCTTCATTTCCCCACAAAATATCTTATTCAGCATAAGGTAAATGTAAAATAATCAAGTAAATTAACTTTCTTCAGAAAGGGCGTATAAATATGGATAACATGAACGGTCTCAAAAGAACCGTTTACTGCGGTGAGCTTCGTGCTGAAAACATTGGTAATGAAGTAACCGTTTGCGGTTGGGTTGCAAAACAGCGTGACCTCGGCGCACTTATTTTCGTTGACTTGCGTGACAGAACAGGTATTGTTCAGTTAGCATTTGACGAAACAACAGATAAAGAAATTTTTGAAAAGGCTTTCGCAGTAAGAAGTGAATTTGTTCTTATGGCAAAAGGTATTGTTCGTGAGCGTTCTTCAAAAAACAGCGAAATACCCACAGGCGACATTGAAATTGATGTTAAGGATTTAAGAGTTCTCTCAAAAAGTGAAACTCCCCCCTTCGACATCGTTGAAAACTGTCAGACAGCAGAGCTTACAAGACTTAAATATCGCTATCTTGACCTTCGCCGTCCTGATTTACAGAACAACATTCTTTTCCGTCATAAAGTAACAAAAATTACTCGTGACTATTTTGATGAAAACGGCTTTATTGAGATAGAAACTCCTATGCTCATCAAATCAACTCCCGAGGGCGCAAGAGACTTCCTTGTTCCCAGCCGTATTCACCAGGGCTCATTCTATGCTCTTCCTCAGTCTCCTCAGCTTTACAAGCAGCTTTCAATGGTAGCAGGCTTTGACAGATATATGCAGATTGCTCGTTGCTTCCGTGATGAAGACTTAAGAGCAGATAGACAGCCTGAATTTACTCAGATTGACCTTGAAATGTCCTTTGTTACAATGGAAGATGTTCTTTCAATAGGTGAGGGCTATATTGCAAGAGTATTTAAGGAAGCTCTCGGAGTTGAAATTCCCCTTCCCCTTCCCAGACTCACTTATAAAGAAGCAATGGAGCGCTATGGCTCAGACAAGCCTGATACTCGCTTCGGTATGGAAATCTTTGACCTTACTGACATCGTTAAAGACTGTGGCTTCTCTGTATTCTCAGGTGCAGTTGCAGGTGGTGGCTCAGTTCGTGGTATTACTGCTAAAAATGCAGTTACAACATACACAAGAAAAGAAGTTGATAAACTTACAGAATTTGCAAAGGGTATCGGTGCAAAGGGTCTTGCATGGATTCGCCTTACAGATGATGGTATCGCTTCTTCTTTTGCTAAGTTTATGACTGAAGACGAAATGAAAGCAATCCTTGACAGAGCAGGTGCTGAAAAAGGCGACGTTGTTTTCATTATCGCAGATACAAAGAACAGCTCAGTTCTTTCAACTCTTGGTTCTCTTCGTAATGAAGCAGCTAAAAAGCTTGATATTATCGGTGACGGATTCAATCTCTTATGGATTGTTGAATTCCCCTTCTTTGATTGGGACGAAGATACTCAGCAGTTTGTTGCAATGCATCATCCCTTCACCTCTCCTCTTCCCGAATGTCTCCCCTACCTTGAAACAGATAAGGCATCCGTAAGAGCAGAGGCTTATGACCTGGTTCTCAATGGTGTTGAGCTTTCTTCTGGTTCAATCCGTATTACTGATTCTGATTTACAGGACAGAATCTTTAAGCTTCTCGGTCTTTCTGATGAAGAAGCACAGCAGAAATTCGGCTATCTTCTTGATGCTTTCAAATTCGGTCCTCCCCCTCATGGTGGTATGGGTATCGGTCTTGACAGACTTATCATGCAGCTTCTTCAGGTTGACTCTCTTCGTGATGTTATCGCATTCCCCAAGGTACAGAATGCAAGTGAGCCTATGACAGAATGTCCTTCAATTGTTGATGATATTCAGCTTGAAGAATTAGGTATTAACTTAAACAAAGAAGAAAAATAAAAATATACTGTATTTTTCCCCTATTTCAATATCAAAATATAAAAAAACACTTGAAAATAGGGGCGAAATATTATAGAATTATTATGTAAAAATATGAAATTCATTTTCGGAGGATTTAATTATGGTAACAGCAGGCGATTTCAAAAACGGCGTTACATTCGAAATGGATGGTAAGGTTTACTCCATCATCGAATTCCAGCACGTAAAACCCGGTAAGGGCGCAGCTTTTGTTCGTACAAAAATCAGAGACGTAATCAACGGCAGCGTTGTTGAAAAAACATTCAGCCCCACAGACAAATATCCTACAGCTTTCATTGAAAGAAAGGATATGGAATATTCTTATGAAGACGGTGGTCTTTACTATTTCATGGACCCCGAAAGCTATGAGATGATTCCCGTTGATGCTTCTAACCTTTCCGATAACTTTAAATTCGTTAAGGAAAATATGACATGTAAGATTCTTTCTTACAAAGGCAACGTTTTCGGTGTTGAACCCCCCACATTTGTAACTCTTCAGGTTACAAAAACTGACCCCGGTTTCGCAGGTAACACAGCTACTAATGCTACAAAGCCCGCTACTGTTGAAACAGGTGCAGAAATCAAGGTTCCTCTCTTCATCGATGAGGGCGAAATGATTAACATTGACACAAGAACAGGTGAATACCTCTCAAGAGCATAAGTTTTTGAGTGTTCAATAAATTTTAGGAGGTCATTGAAATGACACTTACAGAAAAAGTTGCATACCTTAAAGGTCTTGCAGCAGGTCTTGAACTTGACAAAGACTCCAAAGAAACAAAGATTTTCGAAGCTATGTTCGATATTCTCGAGGATATGGCTCTTACAGTAAGCGATATCGATGAGGATCTCAGCGCTGTTGAAGATCTCGTTGATGCTATCGACGAAGACCTTGACGAGCTTGAAGAATATGTATTCTGTGATGAAGATGACGATTTCTGCGATTGCGGTTGCTGCGATTGTGAAGACGACGAGCTTTATGAAGTTGAATGTCCTTCCTGTGGCGAAGAAATCTATCTTGATGACGAAATGCTTGACGAAGAGTTCATCGAATGTCCTGCTTGTGGCGAAAAGCTTGAGCTTGATATCGAGTTTGACGATTGCGATTGCGACTGTGGTTGCTGCGATTGCGACGAAGACTAATTAAAATTTTAAAAGCCTTCCTTATTGGAAGGCTTTTTCTTTTATATTATATAATAAATAACAACATCCGTATCGATCGATACGGATGTTGTTTTGTTATTATCAGGTTTTCTTTCTGAAATATTAAATCCAACTGTGGTTAAAACATAAGAAGCAATAAATAAAAATATTATTATAATCGCAATTACGATTTTTCTGATTATTTCATTTCTTCTTACAATTTTACTTTCACCAATAACATATTTACTTGAACCTAATTTTCCGGGATAGTTTTTTGCAAAACCATAATAGCTTTTGCGCTTTTTAACATATTCGTTATTTTTAGCCATTATTCTGCCACCTCTGTCTCTGGTGGAACCTCTTCAGTAGGTGGTGGGGAAACAGAGGTAGTATCAGAAACAGAAACTGTTGTATCAGAAGCATCAACAATATCTTCAGGCTCTGTTTCTTCTATTGTTGTATCTTCAACTGTAATTTGTTCCTCTGTTTCTTCCTCTGTTGTTAAAAGCTCAGTTGTATCAGGTTCAATAAATTGATTTTCAGTTGTCTGAGGAGTATCGGCATTATTAGAAAGAGTAGTCGAAGCAGTATTTGATGAACTATTGTTCGAATAATCTCCGGTATAATTTGCGCCTCTGTAAACATCTATAATAGATGTTCTACCCTCATTTAATGTAATATTGGATTGACCATAAAGCTCATTCTGTAATTTATGAGCAGCTAATTGATAATCAACAACCCAAATCCACGCATTTGCGCTTCCTGAGGTTCTGCTTTCTTCATCAGGCATCTGAAGCTGAGTTCTTTCATAATTGAACCACTTTCCTGTTACTGCCTGAACTCCTAAGGATAAAATCTGAGTTTTTGCATAGCCTGTATCAACATAGGGAAGTAAAATATCAATATATTTATTAAGATCACCAACAGATGCAGATTTAACTCTATCAATAATTGATTCTATAACCTGTCTCTGACGGCGAGTACGGCTTACATCTCCATCAGCATCGCAACCACGAATTCTGCAGAAGCAAAGTGCCTGTTCACCATTTAATGTTACATCCTCACCATAAGGGAGAGTTACTTTAAACTTTTTATAGTTATAATCTGCTTCATATTTCTGCACATCAACAGTTATACCGCCCATTGCATCAATAATCTCTTTAAAAGATTCAAAATTAACCATAACATAGTTATCAATTTCTATTTTATAGTTATTTTCTATTGTTTGCATCAGACATTCAGGTCCGCCCATTGAAAATGCTGAATTAAGCTTGGAACAGCTTGAACCATTCTTACCTTCAATATAAAGATAGCTATCTCTTAAAAATGATACTATTTTCAATTGTTTAGTTTTCTTATTAAGAGAAATAAGCATCATAACATCAGTATTACCTGAGTTAGTTCCTTTATCAGCACCAACAAGTAGAACATTTATAACATTTCGGCTGGACATTTTGTTTTCATTACCCTGAGTTGCCCAGTCCTTAAGTGCCTGTTTAAAGCCCGCTGAACCAATATCTATATCAATATCTGCAAAATCACCATCATCGTAAATGGTGTCATCATATTCTGTATTATTGATATTATCTCCCATAAGCCCGAATTTCTGAGCAACAAAAATACCTAAAACACTTGTTAATACAATAATTAATGCAAGTATAATTGCAATTATGCTTACAATAATTTTTTTCTTTTTAGGTAAATTGTTATACCAATCAGAAAGGCGATAGAAAAGATTCTTTACTTTATTATCAGAAGATTTTTTTACCGGTTCTACACTTTTTTCTTTAATAGGGGGTGGAGAAGGCCTTTTTTCTTGATTTTGGTCATCCTTTTTTGCCATTTCATCAAGAAGATCTATATAGTCCTGCAAGCCTTCTTCACGCTTACTACTGTCAGACATCAATTATTCCTCCGTTGTCTCTTCTTTAACGTCTTCAGTTCCTATATCTTCATTATCACCAGATGTATCGCCTGCACCTTCTGTTGCAGTGCCATCATCTTCAACTTCACCATTGATTTCGTCTTCATCGTGTTCAGTTGTGGAAAGAGTTACAACCTTGTCACCCTCACCAAGACGCATTACCTTAACACCCTTTGAAGGACGAGCACAAACTCTTACTGCTGCTGCAGGAATTCTGATAATAATACCATCCTGTGAAATAAGAATAATATCATCTTCCTCATTTATATCACTGATAGCAGCAACCTCACCATATTTTTCAATATGATAGTTCTTAAGACCCTTACCGCCTCTTGACTGTAAACGATAGTTATCATTATCGCTGATACGACCAAAGCCGGTTTCGCTTACTGTAAGAAGCTTACCACCTTCAGCCATAACGCTCATACCAACAACCTCGTCGCCTTCTTTGAGAGTAATAGCCTTAACACCACTTGCAGTTCTACCGAGAGGTCTTGCATCGTTTTCATTGAAGCGAATACACATACCCTTCTTTGTTGCAACAAGTAAATCATCATTACCTGTTGTAAGCTTAACCCATACAAGCTCGTCATCCTCACGAAGAGTAACAGCAATAATACCATTTCTTCTTGTAGATCTATAAATATCAAGAGAGGAACGCTTAATAAGACCCTTTCTTGTTACCATACAGATATACATACCCTCGTCATCCTTAGGTACCTGAATCATAGCAGAAACCTTTTCGCCATTTTCAAGGGGAAGAATATTAACAATGTTAGTACCCTTACTTGATTTGCTGCCTTCGGGTATTTCATAGCCTTTAAGCTTATACATTCTACCACGGGTTGTAAGGAACATTATCTGATCATGAGAAGAAGCAATAAACATAGTTTCTGCATAGTCATCTTCTCTTCTTGTCATACCCTTAACTCCACGACCACCTCTGTTCTGAATAGAGAACTGGTCAACAGGCTGACGCTTGATATAACCCATATTTGTATATGTGTACATACATTTTTCTTCAGGAATAAGGTCTTCAATATCAACCTCACCACTGACATTTTCAATAGCAGTTCTTCTTTCATCAGCATATTTGTTGCTGATAACTGCAAGCTCTTCCTTAACAATAGCAAGAACTCTTTCATGAGAACCAAGAATTTCTTCATAATCCTTGATTTTTTCACGAAGCTCATTAAGTTCATTAGTAATCTTAAGAATTTCAAGGCCTGCCAACTGTCCTAAACGGAAAGCAACAATAGCTGCTGCCTGAACTTCGTCAAAGTCAAATTTCTCCATAATAGCAGTCTTTGCTTCTGCCTGACCACCCTTACAAGCACGGATTGTTGCAATAATATCGTCAACAATATCAATTGCTTTTGCAAGACCATCAAGAATATGAGCTCTTTCCTGAGCTTTTTTAAGCTCAAACTGAGTTCTTCTGATAATAACATTGCACTGGTGGTCTATATATTTCTGAAGAATTTCCTTAAGAGTAAGGATTTTTGGCTGTCCATCATCAAGAGCAAGAAGAATTACACCACAGGTTGACTGAAGCTGTGTGAATGAGAAAAGCTTGTTGAGTACAACCTGAGGGTTAGCATCACGCTTAAGCTCAATCTCAATGTGCATACCTGTTTTATCTGATGAATAGTCGTTGATATCGTCAATACCTTCAACTCTTTTTTCCTTAGCAAGGTCAGCAATTGACTCAATAAGTCTTGCTTTATTTACCATATAAGGAATTTCGGTGATTATAATCTTAAATCTACCGTTTTTAGTTTCAATAATTTCTGTTTTTGCGCGTACGATTACCTTTGCGCGACCTGTAGCATAGGCAGCTCTGATACCAGCTCTACCCATAATGATACCACCGGTGGGAAAATCAGGACCCTGAATATGCTCCATAAGATCCTCAAGCTCTGCCTCAGGATTATCAATAAGACATTCAATAGCACCACAAACCTCACCTAAATTGTGAGGAGGAATATTTGTTGCCATACCAACAGCAATACCCTGAGAACCATTAACAAGAAGGTTGGGGAAGCGAGCGGGTAAAACAGTTGGCTCTTTAAGTCTGTCATCATAGTTAGAAACAAAGTCAACAGTATTTTTTTCAATATCTGTGAGCATTTCCATAGCCATTTTGCTCATTCTTGACTCTGTATAACGGTAAGCAGCAGGTGGGTCGCCGTCAATTGAACCAAAGTTACCATGACCATCAACAAGCATATATCTCATTGAGAAATCCTGCGCAAGTCTAACCATAGCATCATAAACAGATGCGTCACCATGTGGATGATATCTACCAAGAACAGAACCTACTGTATCAGCACACTTACGGTGTGGCTTATCAGGATAAAGGCTGTACTCATACATTGTATAAAGAATTCTTCTGTGAACAGGCTACAGACCATCACGAACATCCGGAAGAGCACGAGCTGTAATAACGGACATTGAATAGTCAAGGAATGCTGTTCTAACTTCTTTGTTGATTTCAACATTTATAATTCGTTGATTTATATAAGGGTCAGGAAGATTATTTACACCTTGAGTGACGCCTTCAACTTTTTCATTTAATTCGTCCATCTTTTAAATCCTCCCTTTCTTAAATATCAAGATTTTTAACATATTTAGCATTTTTCTCAATGAATTCTCTTCTGGGCTCAACCTGATCACCCATAAGAATTGAGAATGTTTCATCTGCTTTTTCTGCATCTTCAACTGTAACTCTGAGCATAAGTCTTGTTTCGGGATTCATTGTTGTATCCCAAAGCTGCTCGGGGTCCATTTCACCAAGACCCTTGTATCGCTGAATTGAAACGCCGGTTCCAACCTCAGCCATAATTTTATCTCTTTCCTCGTCGCTATAAGCATATTGATGCTTCTGACCCTTACTTATTCTATAAAGAGGAGGCTGAGCGAGATATACATGACCCTGCTTAATAAGCTCGGGCATATAACGGAAGAAGAATGTGAGAAGAAGTGTTCTGATATGAGCACCGTCAACGTCAGCATCGGCCATAATTATGATTTTGTCATAACGAAGCTTGCTTATATCGAAATCTTCACCAAGACCTGTACCTAATGCAAGAACAACGGGTGTAAGCTTATCATTACCGATAACCTTATCTACTCTTGCTTTTTCAACGTTAAGCATTTTACCCCAAAGAGGAAGAATTGCCTGAATCATTCTGTCACGGCCTGCTTTTGCAGAACCACCCGCAGAATCACCCTCGACGATGTAAATTTCAGTTTTTGTTGCATCTTTATCAATACAGTCAGCAAGCTTACCGGGAAGTGAGTTGCTCTTAAGAACAGATTTTCTTGCACTGTCTCTTGCTTTTCTTGCAGCTTCTCTTGCTCTTGAAGCATCAAGCGCCTTACTAAAGATTGCTTTTGCTTCTGAGGGGTTTTCTTCAAAGTATGTGGAAAGCTTTTCATAAACACATTTTGAAACAAGAGGAGTAATATCAGTATTACCTAATTTACCCTTTGTCTGTCCTTCAAACTGTGCTTCAGTAAGCTTAACACTAATAACTGCAGTAAGACCCTCACGAACATCATCACCTGAAAGGTTCTTATCATTATCCTTTAATAATTTGTATTTTCTTCCGTATTCATTAAATACTCTTGTCAATGCAGTTTTAAAACCATTTTCGTGAGTACCACCATCAATGGTTCTAACATTATTAGCAAAACTAAGAAGTAATTCATTATAGCTGTCGTTATACATAAGAGCAATATTTGCTTCTCTGTCACCACTTACAGCAGAAAAATGAATAGGATTCTCATGAAGAGGCTTAAGACCTCTCTTATTAGTTTCAAATTCTACGAAGGATGAAATACCACCCTCAAAGCAGTAGATTTCCTTTACCTCATCAACATCACGCTTATCAGTAAGAGAAATTGAAAGACCTGCATTAAGGAAAGCCTGCTCTCTTAATCTTCTTTCAAGAGTTTCAAACTCATAAACAGTTGTTTCAGTAAATATTTCAGCATCAGCCTTGAATCTGATAAGAGTACCTGTTTCATTTGTATCACCGATGACCTTAAGGTCGCAAGTGGGAGTACCTCTCTCAAAGCGCTGATAATGAACATGGCCATCCTGAGAAACCTCAACCTCAAACCATTCAGAAAGAGCGTTAACAACAGAAGAACCAACACCGTGAAGACCACCTGAAACCTTATAACCACTGCCGCCGAATTTACCACCTGCATGAAGCACAGTAAGAACAACTGTAACAGCGGGAAGACCTTGCTGCTCATTGATACCAACAGGAATACCACGACCATTATCGCGAACGGTTATAATATCTCCGGGAAGAATTTCAACCTGAATATCAGTACAGAAACCAGCAAGCGCCTCGTCTATGGAGTTGTCAACAATCTCATAAACAAGGTGATGAAGACCCTTAGGTCCTGTTGAACCTATGTACATACCGGGTCTTTTTCTAACTGCTTCAAGTCCTTCTAAAATCTTAATTGAGCTTTCATCATATTTTACCATATCTATTCACCTAGTTCATTATAACACATATTTTAAATTAAAGTCAAAAAAAACAAGCCTTTTTAGGCTTGTTTTACAATATATTTCTATTGATACTATCTTTCTACATCTCAACTTAACAAAATAATCACGAGAAGTAAATATAATATACTTTTATTCTATTGTAATTACCCTTTTTTTGGTACTTGTGTTACCAGTTGGATCTTTGGCAGTATATGTAATTATATATTTACCAACAACCCCAAAATCTATTTTACCCGAAAATTCTATATCACAATAACCACTATTATCTTCACAAGAAACACCCTTCATTAAATTGAAATTTGTAACATTTTTACTGATTTTATTTTCTTTTGGAAATTTAATGGTTGGAGGTGTCGTATCAGCGATTATAACGCTTAAAATAGATGTATTTGAATACCCGTTATCATCTACTATTGTATAAAAAATTTTATATATTCCAGACTTATTAGTAACTACATTCTCAACCGGCATTTCGTTTAATAATATATATTTTTTTATTTTTGAACTTAAATCTACACCTCCAACTGATAAAGCTCTATAATCAGGTTCAGAAAATTCTTGGTTTAAATCCAATATAACTATATAATTACCATCAGAATTTTTTGTCAAACCATTTAAAGTTATTGCCGGTTTAAGTGATTCAGAGTCCCCTAATTTGTCAATCTCTATTTTATATAAATAATCCCCTTTTAATTTAGCGAGTACATCTTTATTTTTATATCTTGTTCCTACTTTTTTTATGCTAATTACTAAATTA
>JAZQUT010000016.1:0-107603 GCA_045631405.1 Acutalibacteraceae bacterium
TGTGCTGAGTTTTACCAGAAACACAAAGAAAAAAGACACTGCACATCTGATGATGTACAGTGTCTAAATCTTTGTTATTTAAAATCCAAGAAAGGATAAACGAAATCGCCCTTTGGAGAATAAATGAGTTTTGCAAGAATACCGGTATTATTCCCACTCTATGGTTCCAACGGGCTTAGGAGTAAGATCGTAAAGCACACGGTTTACGCCTTCAACCTCGTTAGTGATTCTGTTTGTAACCTTGTGAAGAACTGCATAAGGAATTTCTTCAATTGTTGCGCTCATAGCGTCCTTTGTATTAACAGCACGGATGATTGCAGGCCAGCCTTCATAACGAGCCTCATCCTTAACACCAACGCTCTTGATATCAGGAACAACAATAAAGTACTGCCATACCTTTTCTGCAAGACCGTTAACATCAAATTCTTCACGAAGAATTGCGTCAGCTTCTCTTAAAGCGTGGAGTCTGTCACGAGTGATTGCACCAAGGCAACGAACACCGAGACCAGGTCCGGGGAATGGCTGACGATAAACCATTCCATGAGGAAGACCAAGTGCTTCACCAACAACTCTTACCTCGTCCTTGAATAACAATTTAACAGGCTCAACAAGTGAGAATTGAAGGTCTTCAGGGAGTCCACCAACATTGTGGTGAGCCTTAACAGCCTTTTTACCCTCTGCCTGCTTAATGCTTTCAAGAATATCAGGATAAATAGTACCCTGTGCTAAAAACTCAACGCCATCAAGCTTTCTTGCTTCATCAGCAAAAACCTCGATAAATTCCTTACCGATAATTTTACGCTTTGTTTCAGGATCAGAAACATTTGCAAGCTTATCAAGGAAACGATCAGTTGCATCAACATAAACAAGGTTTGCATCAAGCTCTTTACCAAAGATTTCGATAACCTGCTCGCTCTCGCCTTTTCTCATAAGACCATGGTTAACATGAACACATACAAGCTGTTTGCCAATAGCTTTAATAAGAAGAGCAGCTACAACTGATGAGTCAACGCCACCAGAAAGAGCAAGAAGAACCTTTTTATCGCCTACCTGCTTGCGAATTTCTTCAACTTGTTCGGCAATAAAAGCCTCTGCAAGTTCAACTGTTGTAATTCTCTGCATATCGTCGGGTCTTTTAATAATTTCCATAACAGTTAAACCTCCATGAATTAGTCAGTGTAGTTATCAAAATAGCCTTGTACAAGGATGATAGGTGTACCCTTGTCGCCTGAGCCACTTGTAAGGTCACAAAGTGAACCGATAAGGTCAGTAAGCTGACGAGGAGTTGTACCCTGAGAAGCCATATTACCAACAAGGTTGCCTGATTTAGCCTTAATGCTGTTAGAAATTGCTTCCTTAAGCTCAGCACCTGAAAGACCTTTGAAGTCATTGTCAGCAAGATATTTAAGCTTAAGCTCATTGGGAGTACCGATAAGGCCATCTGTATGAGCAGGAGAAACAACGGGGTCAGCAAGCTCCCAGATTTTACCCTGAGGATCCTTGAATGCGCCGTCGCCATAAACCATTACTTCGATGTGCTTACCTGTTCTCTTTAAGAATTCAGCCTGAATATCTTTAACAAGACCGTTACATTCTCTGGGGAAAAGCTTAATTGAATCTTCTGTTGATTTATTTGAACCTAAAAGACCATAAGCCTCGTTGCAACCACTGCCGTTAACTGATGATGTAAGAATATCATCGAGACCACAAACAACCTTTGCACCTGCTGCTTTAAGGATTCTCTTAGTTCTTGCGCGTGTGTGAATATCGCAAGTGAGAACGCAATCTGTATAGTCAAGAATTGTTTTTGCCTGATTAGCAAATACAATTTCAACCTCTGCACCTGCTTCTTTGATTATATCGGAATAATATGCAACGTAGTCAACACCTGTAAATTCGTGCTTATTTTCACCGAAAAGCTCTCTGTACTTTTCAAGAGAAAGAACATCAGAATAAGGATTGATACCTGCATCGTCAAGCTGATCATAGGTTAAAAGAGAGTTACCAACCTCGTCGCTGGGATAGCTAAGCATAAGAACGACCTTCTTAGCACCCATAGCGATACCTTTAAGGCAGATAGCAAAACGGTTTCTTGAAAGAATGGGGAAAATAACACCAATTGTTTCACCACCGAGCTTTACCTTAACATCGTCAGCAATATTCTGAACTGATGCGTAGTTACCCTGTGCTCTTGCAACGATTGATTCTGTAAGTGCAACAACATCTCTGTCACGAAGCTCAAAGCCTTCACTTTCAGCAGCTTCGATAACGCTGTTTACTGCAATATCAACAAGATTATCGCCTTCACGAATGATAGGACAACGAATACCTCTTGATACAGTACCGACTTTTCTTTCCATAAATAATCTCACCACTTTATATAGTTTACCATTTCTGGCATTTTATACTTTTAAAAAAGTATGGAGCGACTTTCAATGAAAGCCGCCCTCAATTGAAATCTTATTTCATCATGCTGGCAACTTCGTCAGCAAAATTGTCTTCTCTTTTTTCGAGACCTTCGCCCTTTTCAAGACGAACAAAGCTTGCAACGTTGATTTCTGAACCTGTTTTCTTAGCAACATCAGCTACATAGCCTGCAACTGAGCCATCGAAGAGGTCAGAACGTACGAATGCCTGCTCAAGAAGGCAGATTTCTTTAATCTGTTTCTTAATACGGCCTTCAACAGCGCCTGCAAAGATTTTGTTTGTAATATACTCGCTCTTACCTGCAATAGCAAGAGAAGCAAGAGTTGCAACTGCTTCCTTAGAAAGGAAGTTGAAAAGGAAGTTGCTCTTTTTGTTTTCTTCGTATGCAGCTACATCCTCAGCGCTGAAAAGGTTTTCAGCAAGAGCCTTTGTGAAGAGCTCGTTGAGAATGGGCTTGGGAAGAGAATCGGGTTTGTTAAGTGAGCTATCAATTGTGATAGATTTCATCTTAGCAAGCTCATCTTCAGAGATGCACTCTTTACCAAGGTACTGAGGAGACATAGCAGCGATCTGCATAGCAATGTTTTTACCCATTGCTGTGAATTCATCCTTATCAGAGAGGTTTGTTTCAAATTTAACAGCAACACCAACTGCGCCACCTGCGTGGATGTATGTTACAACATCGCCTTCGATGATTTCGAAACGACGGATTTTAAGGTTTTCACCGATAACGAGAATAAGGTCGTTAAGGTTTTCTGTAACAGTTCTGTCAGAGCCAACGAGTTTAAGGTCTGCAAGAGCTTCAACAGAAGCAGGTTTGTTAGCAGCGATTGTTTTTGCAACGCTGAGACCGAAATCCTGGAACTTGTCGTTTTTACCAACGAAGTCTGTTTCGGAGTTAATTTCAAGAAGAACTGTAACTTTAGCAGCTTCATCAGTGTAAGCGATGATAGCACCCTCTGCAGCAATTCTGCTTGCTTTCTTCTCAGAAGCTGCAAGGCCTCTTTCACGAAGAATTTCAAAAGCTCTATCCATATCACCGTCAGCTTCTGTAAGTGCTTTCTTACACTCCATCATACCAACGCCTGTTTTTTCTCTTAAGTTTTTAACATCTAAAGCTGTGAATGCCATAGGTGTTTCCTCCTTTATAAAGTTATCAAGGCGGAAATTAATTCCGCCTATTAATTTAACTGATTATTCAGCAGCTTCTACAGCTTCTTCAGCTGCTTCTGCTACAGTCTGTTCGCCCTGACGGCCTGCAATGATAGCATCAGCCATTGCACCAGCGATAAGCTTAACTGCACGGATAGCGTCATCGTTACCGGGGATTACGTAATCGATTTCGTCGGGGTCACAGTTTGTATCAACGATAGCAACGATCGGAATACCGAGCTTCTTTGCTTCGAGAACTGCGATTCTTTCTTTTCTGGGGTCAACAATGAACATTGCTGCAGGCATCTTTTTCATTTCTGTAATGCCGCCCATGAATTTTTCAAGCTTTTCTCTCTCAAGGTTAAGCTTGATAACTTCTTTCTTAGGAAGAAGCTCAAATGTACCGTCAGCTTCCATAGCATTAAGCTGAGCAAGTCTCTTAATTCTTCTCTGGATTGTGTTGAAGTTGGTAAGCATACCACCAAGCCAACGAGCGTTAACGAATGACATACCGCAACGTTCTGCTTCTTCCTTAATGGAATCCTGAGCCTGCTTCTTTGTACCTACGAAAAGTACTTCGCCGCCATCCTGAGCGATCTGGTTGATGAAGGTGTAAGCCTCTTCAAGCTTCTTTACAGTCTTCTGAAGGTCGATGATATAGATACCATTTCTTTCAGTGAAGATGTACTGAGCCATTTTGGGGTTCCATCTTCTTGTCTGGTGTCCGAAGTGAACACCTGCTTCGAGTAATTGTTTCATTGAAACTACTGACATAATTTTGTCCTCCTTTTTGTTAAACCGCCGCAAGGTTTCGACTCATACGCACCACATCACCTGATGCACACGGCACATATAATCTACCCTGCGTGAGTTTTTTGACTGAGAAAGTATATCACCATTTTACAAAAAATGCAATACTTTTTTATTAATTATTTCTGAAATTTCTTTGATTTTTATCGGAAATTTAAATTATACGAGTATTTTTTATACCTCATATACTGTGTAATACGCTTCATACGGGTTTCTCTTGCATATTCATTAAGCACAAAGCTACCGTTATCGCGCATTGAAATAACCTTTAATGGTGCTGTTCCTGCAGGCAATTCCTTAAGAGGTACCCTGATAAGATTACCGGCTTTATCAGGTAATCTGCAAACTGCATAGGCACCATCAACATATTCAACAAAAATATCCATTTTTATTCCTCAACATCATAATTAGCACTATTTATAGCAGAACCAAAATAATTAGGTTCATTAGTCTGTGCGCTTTCTTCTGCTTGTGCTGGTGCAACCTCGATATCATCAACAGTAAGCTGCTTCGGAACCGAAACGGATGAATTTGCCTGCATCTGATACCACTGCTCCTTGGTTATAAGAACCTTACGAGGCTTACTGCCCTCAAAAGGACCGATAATCCCCTTTTCTGACAACTCGTCAACAATACGGGCAGCTCGTGCATAACCAAGCTTGAGCTTTCTCTGAAGAAGAGTTGTGGAAGCCATACCTGCTTCAACAACAACCTCAACAGCCTTGGGGAACATTTCGTCGTCGTAGTCCCCTCCTGCACCCACGTTATCAGCATCAACGCCAGCACCAGATTTCTTTTTACCATCCTGAGCAGCCTTAAGCTCAATTTCCTGCATAACTGCATCATCGTACTTAACCTCGCCCTGAGATGTAACGAAAGCAATAACTCTTTCAATTTCTTCGTCAGAAACATAAGAGCCCTGAACACGAACAGGCTTGGAAAGACCAACAGGACAATAAAGCATATCGCCGTTACCAAGAAGCTTTTCAGCACCCTGTGTATCGATAATAGTTCTTGAGTCAATTTGAGATTTTACTGCAAAAGCAATACGGCTAGGAATATTTGCCTTAATAAGACCTGTAATAACATCAACAGAGGGTCTCTGAGTTGCAACGATAAGATGCATACCTGCAGCACGAGCCTTCTGAGCAAGACGACAAATAGAATCCTCAACCTCATTGGAAGCAGCCATCATCAAATCTGATAACTCGTCAATGATAATAACAATCTGAGGCATCTTAGGAATACCCTCAGCCACAGCGTAGTTATTATAGCCCTGAAGGTTTCTTACACCATTATCTGCAAACAATGCATATCTCTTATCCATCTCAGCAACAGCCCACGAAAGTGCACCTGCAGCCTTTCTGGGATCTGCAACAACAGGAACAAGAAGATGAGGGATTGAACGATATACTGTAAATTCAACCTTTTTAGGGTCAATCATAATAAGCTTAACCTCATCGGGCTTTGCGTTATAAAGCAAGCTTACAATCATTGTATTGAGACAAACTGATTTACCTGAACCGGTTGTACCTGCAACAAGCAAGTGAGGCATCTTTGCAAGGTCTGCGCAGGTTGCTTCACCCTGAATATCGCGACCCAAAGCAACATTAAGTCTTGACTTTGAATTCTGGAAGGATGGGCTCTCAAGAATTTCACGAAGAGTAACCATCGCTTTTTCTGCATTGGGCACCTCGATACCAACTGCATTTTTATTAGGTATAGGGGCTTCAATTCTTACACCGTATGCAGCAAGATTCATGGCGATATCATCTGCAAGAGCAGTGATTTTACTGATTTTTACACCGGGGTCAGGCTGAAGCTCAAAGCGAGTAACAGAGGGGCTCTGACAAATATCAACAATTCGTGTGCCTACACCAAAGCTTTTGAGAGTTTTTACAATGGTTTCACCTCTTTGACGAAGCTCTTCAGCACTTCCGGTATTGCCATTGAGCTTAGGCCTATCAAGACAATCAAGTGGTGGTAATTCGTATATAATCTCAGGAACAGCGCTTGTCTGAGACTCCTCAGCCACCTGCTCTTCCTCCTCTATTTCCTCTTCATACTCGTTAACAAATGGCTCGGGCTGAACCGGAGGCTCCTCCACAGCAATTTCAGTAACATCTTCATAAGAGATATCTACAGGTGCCTTGTCAGCAAACAGCTCGTCAAGAGACTGAACATCCATAGGAGGCTCTTCCTCAAAGCTACCAAGAAGAGTTATTTCCTCTTCAACAGGAGCAGGAGTTGTATCAAGAATAGGTTCAACACCCTTATCAGCAGGTATTTCGTCATCAATAGGAACATCGAGCTCAATCTGATGTCTGCTCTCTTTTCTGCGCTTTGCAGCGTTACGTGCTCTTCTTTCGTGAATATCTTCACTAACTGCCTCATAGCTTTCCTTGAAATCACCTAATTTTTCGCCTGCATATTCGGCAGCTACCTCAGCAGGCTTCTTCAGGGATGAAACAAGCTTGAGAACTGTTGTACCTGTAAAGAGCATAAGAAGTGCTAAAAGAACAAGAACAACAACCACACCTGCAGCAAGCTTGTTGCCTGCAGTCATCAATAAGGGCAAGCCACCAACTAAGGCACCGAAAACACCATAGCCATAATGCATACCTGTTCCGTCGTATTCCTTAAACACCTTGTATGCTTCAGCAATCTGCTCACCATATGTAAGCTCGGGCTGAGAATTAACAATATGTAAAAATGCAACAAGCAATACAAATATTATAAAGCTTTCTACAACTCTGAATTTATATTTCCTTGTGTCTTTACCTATCGCCGAAACAATAGATACAAACAAAATGAATATCGGTAACACAAATGCAGTTAAACCAAACAAGCCAAAGAAAAGGTTACGGAGCATACCCCAAAGGCTGCCTGCCTCAATAAAAACAACTGCACCCATAAACAAAGCAAAGAAGCAACCGATGAATGATGCTATCTGCTTATGCTGTGTGCTGAAAAGTGAATTCTTTGCAGCATTTTTAGCTGTGGGCTTTTTATTTGTTGTGCTTGTTTTTTTCTTATTCGCATTGTTTGTCTTTTTTGCCTGCGCCACAATAACCCCTCCTTATATTTTTCCTATCGCACTGACTATTGTTGTAATAAATCCAAGTGCAAGGCAGTAAAATCCAAAATATTTAAATAAATCTTTTTTCATTAATATCTGCAATAATTTAATAGCGAATATACCAACAACTGCAGATACAATAACACCGATTATTAACGGAAACACAGGTACAATAACATCTGATTCCATAGCATCCTTAAACTCAACAAGACCACTTGCAAGAACTGCAGGTATTGAGAGAATAAATGAATATCTAATCATATTCTTCTTTGAGACACCACAGCAAAGACCTGCTGAAATGGTTGAGCCTGAACGGGATATACCAGGAAAGCATGCAGCAAAAAGCTGCGCAACACCGACAACAAGTGCTATAACAGGTGTTATATTTTTCTTCACCTTGTAATTATTGTTCAGAGTAGCACCAAGAATAAGCATGAAGCCTGTTATCATAAAGCAGATACCCTCAGCAAGCACACTGTCGTCGCTTGAGAAAATATCGACAAAATCCATCAGGTTGGTATCCTTACCTGTAGGAATAAGCAAAAGAAGAAGTGGCACACAAGAAATAACGAACATAAAAAGCATTCTTCTTGTTGCTGACATTTTGCTTAAATTAAAGGTGAATTTACCTAAAACGATATCCTTGAAGCACAAAATTAATTCTTCAAACAATTCATAAATCGGCTTGTAAAACATCATAAGAATTGCAACGAGTGTGCCTATATGTAGCATTGCAGAAAATAATCCTGCAGAGTCAGCTTCAACATTGAATAATTGTCTGAAAATTGATAAATGTCCACTACTTGAAATTGGTAAAAATTCAGTAATTCCCTGAACAATACCAAGAATCAAAGCCTTAAGAATTCCCATAGTACCTCCATTAATTGCATAACCTGTCTATATATGCAAGGGCATCAGAAAGCCCACCTATTTCATTGATTAATTTTTCTTCTACTGCTTCCTTACCACTTAAAACAGTACCAAAATCAGTAACAAGCTGCTCGTTATTGAGCATAAGCTCTTTAAAACGCTTTTCGCTGATTTCAGAGTTACGGGTCACAAACTCAACAACACGCTCTTCCATTTTCTTAAGGTACAAAAGAGATTGAGGAACACCAATTATCAGTCCATTCATTCTTACAGGATGAACAGTCATTGACGCAGTAGGAACTATAAAGGAGTGCTTCGCACTTACTGCTAATGGTATTCCGATAGAATGACTGCCACCAAGGACAAGAGAAACGGTAGGCTTACTCATACTTGAAACGAGCTCTGAAATAGCAAGTCCTGCCTCAATGTCGCCACCAACAGTGTTCAAAATAAGAAGCAAGCCTGAAACATCATCGTTCTCCTCTACTGCTACAAGACGAGGTATTATATGCTCGTATTTTGTTGCCTTGGTATTCTGAGGAAGATTATAATGTCCTTCAATTTGCCCAATTATTGTCAAACAATGGATGTATTTGCCATTTCTGCAGATAGTGACACTACCATCCGACTCCCCTTCGTTGCCATCAGACAATGCCTCGGCAACAGAATCATCAATATTTTCTCCAATAGAATCAGGTGCTGTAAAGGTAAAATTATTGTTCAGCTTGTTATACATAAAATCAATCACCAAGTGTTAGTATAACCTGAAACTGCCATAAAACCCACTACAACTAATTAATAATAGCACAATAAACAAAAAAGTGCAAGATTTGTCGACATATATTTATAGTGTATATTAATTATAATTTCTGTTAATTTATTGACAAAGACTTGAAAACATATTAGAATAACTTTGTTAAAAATTTAAACAAGTTTTTGGAGGTTTAGATTATGGGTCTCACTTTATGTGAAAAAATCATCAAAAACCATCTCGTTGACGGTGAATATGCTCCCGGTAATGAGGTTGGTATCAGAATTGACCAGACACTCACTCAGGACGCTACAGGTACAATGGCTTATCTCGAGCTTGAGGCTATGGACATTGACAGAGTAAAAACAGAGCTTTCTGTTGCATACATTGACCACAACACCTTACAGACAGGCTTTGAAAACGCTGATGACCACAAGTTCATCCAGAGCGTTTGTAAAAAACGTGGTGTTCGCTTCTCTCGTCCCGGTAATGGTATCTGTCATCAGGTTCATCTTGAGAGATTTGGTATCCCCGGCAAAACACTTATCGGCTCTGACAGCCACACACCCACTGGTGGTGGACTTGGTATGCTTGCTATGGGCGCAGGTGGTCTTGATGTTGCTGTTGCTATGGGTGGCGGTGCATATTACATAACTGTTCCCGAGGTTATCAAGGTTAATCTCACAGGAAAGCTTTCACCTTATGTTGCTGCAAAGGATATTATTCTTGAGGTTTTAAGAATTCTCAGCGTTAAGGGTGGCGTTGGTAAGGTTGTTGAATACGGTGGCGAGGGTGTTAAAACACTTTCAGTTCCCGAAAGAGCTACAATCACAAATATGGGTGCAGAGCTTGGCGCAACAACATCCATTTTCCCCTCTGATGAAATTACATATGAATTTATGAAGGCTCAGAGCAGAGAACAGGATTGGGTTGAGCTTCTTCCTGACGCTGATGCTGAATATTCAAGAGTTATTGATATTGACCTTTCAACTCTCAAACCTCTTGCAGCTATGCCTCATATGCCCGATAATGTTAAATCAGTTGAAGAAATCGGCACAATTAAGGTTGATCAGGTTCTTATCGGCTCCTGTACAAACTCTTCACTTCTCGATATGATGAAGGTTGCAAAAATCCTCAAGGGTAAAAAGGTTCATCCTTCAGTTTCTCTTGGTATCGCACCCGGTTCAAAGCAGGTTCTCAATATGCTCGCTCTTAATGGCGCTCTTGCTGATATGATTGATGCAGGTGCTCGTATTCTTGAAAGTGCTTGTGGTCCCTGTATCGGTATGGGTCAGTCCCCCTGCTCCTCAGGTGTTTCACTTCGTACCTTCAACAGAAACTTTGAAGGCAGAAGTGGTACTGCTGACGGTAAGGTTTACCTTGTAAGCCCCGAAACTGCAGCAGCATCTGCAATTACAGGTGTCTTTACAGATCCCACAACATTAACAGACGATATCACTGTAACACTTCCCAAATCATTCATTATCAATGATAATATGATTGAAATGCCTGCTGAAACAAAGGAAGAGGCAGCTGCAGTTGAAGTATATTACGGTCCCAACATCAAGCCCTTCCCCAAGACAACTACTCTTGCAGATTCTATTTCTGCTAAAGCAGTTCTCAAGGTAGAGGATAATATTACAACAGACCATATTATGCCTGCAGGTGCAAAGATTCTCCCCTACCGTTCAAACATTCCTTACCTTTCACAGTTCTGCTTCCGTCAGTGCGATGAAAACTTTGCAGAGCATTGTAAGGAGGCTGGCTCTGGCATTATTATCGGTGGTAACAACTACGGTCAGGGCTCATCACGTGAGCACGCAGCTCTTGTTCCTCTTTACCTTGGCGTTAAGGCAGTTATTACAAAGTCATTTGCTCGTATTCACAAGGCAAACCTTGTAAACGCAAGCATCCTTCCCCTTAACTTTGTAAACGCTGATGATTACGATAAGATTTCTGTTGGCGATGAGCTTATTCTTCCCGAAATCAAGGCAGAGCTTAAAGCAGGTAAAGAAATCACACTTAAAAACATTACTAAAAACGAAGAATACAAGCTCATTTGCGATGTTTCTGAGAGACAGGTTGACATCCTTTGCGCAGGTGGCTTACTCGATTATACCAAGGAGGAAAACAAATAATGAACGAAATGCAGATGGAAAACGCTCTCGCAAAATTCAAACAGCTTCTCATTGAACAGGACGAGAGAAATCAGAAAATTAAAGCAACAAAGGATTTCAAGGATTTCAAATCTCTTGATAAAATCGTTATCGGTGTTTGTGGTGGTGACGGTATCGGCCCGATTATCACAAAGGAATCTGCTGAGGTTCTTAAATTCATCCTCAAGGATGATGTTGAAAGCGGCAAAATCGTTTTCAAATACATTGATGGTCTTACAATTGAAAATCGTGCAAAGGTTCTCAAGGCAATTCCCGATGATGTTATGGAAGAGCTCAAGGCTTGTGACGTTATCCTCAAGGGACCCACAACCACCCCTCAGAAGGGTGACGGCTACCCCAACATCGAAAGTGCAAACGTTGCAATGAGAAAGGCTCTTGACCTTTTTGCAAACATCCGTCCTGTTAAAATCCCTGAGGAGAACATTGACTGGACCTTCTTCCGTGAAAACACAGAGGGTGCTTATGCAGTTGGTTCAAAGGGTGTAGATGTTGATGGCGAATTAGCATTCGACTTCGTTGTAACAACAACTGAAGGTACCGAAAGAATTGCTAAGCTTGCT
Source organism: Acutalibacteraceae bacterium (assembly GCA_045631405.1). Classification (GTDB taxonomy): domain Bacteria; phylum Bacillota; class Clostridia; order Oscillospirales; family Acutalibacteraceae; genus DTU089. The sequence continues at coordinate 11,827 of JAZQUT010000016.1, forward strand.
TACGAATATGCAAGAAACAACAAAAAGGAAAGAGTTTCTATCATTACAAAGGCAAACATCATCAAAACAACTGATGGTAAGTTCCTTAATCTTTGCAAGGATATCGCAAAGGATTATCCCGAAATTATTACTGACGAATGGTATGTTGATATCACAACTGCAAAGCTTGTTGATAAAAAGCGCAGAACCGATTTCAAGGTATTTGTTCTCCCCAATCTTTATGGTGACATCATTACTGACGAGGCTGCTGAATTCCAGGGTGGCGTTGGTACTGCGGGTAGCGCAAACATTGGTAAGCAGTATGCTATGTTTGAAGCAATTCACGGCTCTGCACCTCGTATGGTTAAGGAAGGCCGTGGTCAGTACGCTGACCCCTGTTCAATGCTTCGTGCATCCGTTCTTCTTCTCTCTCACATCGGTTATCAGGAAGAAGCAGACAAGCTTGAAAAGGCTCTTGATATCTGTATGATTACAGAAAAGAAAATGACTATTACAGGTCGTGACACAGGCTGCACCTGTGAAGAATTCGGCAACTATGTAATGGAAACATTAAAAACACTTTAATTATTAAAGGAATTTAATTATGAAAGAAAATAACCATCAAGTTTCAATACCTGTTATCAAGCGACTCCCCCGCTATCACAGATATCTTGAAGAGTTAAAGAATCTTGGGGTAGTAAGAATATCCTCAAAAGAGCTTTCAGCAAGAATGGGTCTTACAGCATCTCAGATCAGACAGGACCTTAACTGCTTTGGTGGTTTCGGTCAGCAGGGTTACGGCTACAACATTGAGCAGTTATACAATGAAATCGGCGTAATTTTAGGCTTGAACAACAAGTCCAAGGCTATTATGATCGGTGCAGGTAATCTCGGCCACGCTATCGCTACTCATATCCATTTTGAAAATCGTGGATTTGATTTAGTTGGTATTTTCGATAACAATCCATCCGTTATCGGAACCAAGGTTGGTGGAAAGGTTGTTATGAGCTCTGATGATTTAGAGGAGTTCTGCATCAAGGAAAAGCCTGTTGTTGCTATTCTTTGTATTCCTGCTGAATACGCTGCTGAAAATGCAGACAAGCTTGTTTCATTAGGAATAAAGGGCTTTTGGAACTTTACTCAATATGACCTTGTTCGCAGATATGAAAATATTGCAGTTGAGAATGTGCATTTAGGCGACTCGCTTATGACATTATGTTATCAGGTTAAAGAAATTAATAGCTCCTGCGAGGAATGACAATGAAAAAGATAATGGACATCGACATTGCCGATATTGTCCCTTTTTCAAAAGGCATTATCGTTGCAAGAAAAGATACTTTAAGCAACGGTAAAACTAAAATTTCATTTTTCACTTATGATGTTAAATTAGAAAGACCCACAGCAAGCACTCGTGGCGCATACCTTCTTAATAAGTATGGTGAAAAATACGAAAGAATTGCTGAGCAATTAAGCGACTTTGTTTATTGCGATGCAACAGTTTTACCCAACAAGCATGTAGCAATTGCATATACAAGTGGTGAAATCGGACTATTTAACGATAAGGGTGAGCTTTATTGGACAGGCGATTTACAGTATAAGGGCTGTCCTGTAAGTGGTGTTGTTTCTGAGGGCAAATACCTCTGGTGTGTTGTTCCCGAAAACAACTGCATTATAAGATACTCTCCTACAACAGAAAAAATCGTTTTAAGAATCGGTGGTGATTCTTCAACGGCCTTTTTGAATCCGGTTTCTATCAGCACATACGAAAACAAATTGTATATTTGCAATTACCAATCCTGCAAAATCAGAACAGTTAACCTGAAGGATTTCACTGTTGCTGATTATAAAACCTTTGATGAACCTGTTTACAGATACATCAAAACAAATGACAGAGAAATTGTTGAATTGGAATCCGGAGTTTATATGTTATAACCGAGTTTAATTATCTTCGGCTATATTACCAAATTTTCATTCGACTTTTTTCACATTCCTACACTTTACAAATGACCTTTTCAGTATTAAAATAAAGTTAAATAAGCTTTTAAGTTGATCCGAGAGGTCTATAAGGTTTTCTGAATGAATAACACCTTGTCGCACCTTGCGGCAAGGTGTATTTTTTTGAGGTAACAATGGAATTTAAAGCAGAAATTATGGACGAAGCAGCAATTAAACGCTCCTTAGTCAGAATCGCGCATGAAATAATTGAAAAAAACAAAGGTACAGATAATATAGCTCTTATTGGTATCAAAAGTCGTGGTATGCCACTAGCTAAGTTAATAGCAGAAAATATCGAAAAAATTGAAGGTAAAAATATATTTGTAGGCGAGCTCGATATCAAGCATTATCGCGACGATTTAACCGAGGTTCAGGAATTGCCAGAGGCTTCCCCTCTTGACACAGTCTTTGATTTAAGAGGCAAGGATATAATTCTTGTTGACGATGTTCTTTTTACTGGTAGAACCGTCAGAGCAGCAATTGAGGCTATCTTTAGCATCGGCAGACCATCAAGCATTCAGCTTGCCATTCTCGTTGACAGAGGTCACAGAGAGCTTCCCTTCAGAGCAGATTATGTGGGAAAAAACGTTCCCACATCAACCTCAGAGCTCATATCAGTTCAGGTTCCTGAATACGATAATAGCTTCTGTGTTAAGCTTTATCAGCTTTAAACTAATCCGGTTATTAGCCGAAAGGCAGTAATAAAAAATTTAAAGTGGGGGTAAATATGAAACTTATTTACAACGTTGACGACAAACCAAAATTCGGACAACTTATCATTTTCGCAATTCAGCAGTTACTTGCGATTATGGCAGCTACTCTCGTGGTTCCTGTAATCATCGGTAATGGCATGAGCTCTGCTGCAGCTCTTTTCGGTGCTGGTGTTGGTACACTTATTTATGTATTATTCACTAAGAAGAAAAGCCCGGTTTTCCTTGGCTCATCATTCGCTTTCATTGGCTCAATGTTCGCTGCTTTCGGTGGCGCAGCATCAATGGCTATGGGTTATTTAGGTATTATTATCGGTGCAGTTTTCGCAGGTCTTATCTATGTAATCATAGCTTTAATCGTTAAATTTGTTGGTGTTAAATGGATTAACAAGCTTATGCCTGCAGTTGTTATCGGACCTACAGTTTCTATCATCGGTCTTTCTCTTGCTGGTAACGCTATCGGCGACCTTACATCTGGTGGTCTTAAGACTGCTGAAGGCGCATCTGTAGCTTCTCCCTATGTTGCTCTTATCTGTGGTCTTGTAACTCTTTTTGTTGTTTGCATTTCTTCTGTTTACGGCAAGAAAATGGGCAAGCTTATCCCCTTCATTATTGGTATTCTTGCTGGCTACGCAACAGCTACTGTATTTACAGTAATCGGTAATGTAGCAGATATCGAGACACTTAAGGTTATCAACTTCTCTTACCTTACAGATTTATTTGCAAACGGTATTACAATCAAATCCTTTGTGCAGGTTCCTGAATTCACATTCTTGACTGCTATTGATGGCATCAAGGAAATCACACCCACATACATCGCAACTCTTCTTGTTGCTTATGTTCCTGTTGCGTTCGTTGTTTTCGCAGAGCATATCGCAGATCACAAGAACATTTCCTCTATCATAGAAAAAGACCTTCTTGAAGATCCCGGTCTCTCAAGAACTCTCCTTGGTGATGGTGTTGGTTCAATGGTTGGTGCTTTCTTCGGTGGTTGCCCCAACACAACATACGGCGAATCAGTTGGTTGTGTAGCTATTACAAAGAACGCTTCTGTTTACACTATTATCACAGCTGCAATTCTTTCAATTGCTATCTCCTTTATCTCACCCTTCGTTGCTTTCGTTAATTCCATCCCCTCTTGTGTAATGGGTGGTGTTTGCGTAGCATTGTACGGCTTCATCGCAGTTAGTGGTCTTAAAATGGTTCAGAAGGTTGACCTTGAAGACAACAGAAACCTCTTCGTTGTTTCTGCTATCCTTATTGCAGGTATCGGTGGGCTTACACTTCAGTTCGGCGAGGTTCAGATCACAACTATCGCTTGTGCACTTATCCTTGGTATCCTCCTCAACATCGTTCTTTCAAATAAGAAAGTTGAAGAATCTGCTGAATAAGATTGACAGTTTATTTCACTTATTATATAATTGAATAAACTAAAAAGGCATTACACAGATTTGTGTGATGCCTTTGTTATAGAAGGTGTTATTATGTTTTACAAGGCAGAAAACGATTTCTTTACTTTAACAGTAAATGAAATGGGTGCTGAATTAAATTCTCTCAAATCCAAGAAGACTGATATTGAATACATCTGGTGTGGCGATGAAAGCATCTGGTATGGTCAATCCCCCATCCTTTATCCTATTATCGGCAGATTACTTGATGATAAATACACTCTTGATGGTGTTGAATATTCGATGGAAAAGCATGGCATCGTTCGTAAAAAGCCCTTTGAGCTTCTTGAAAAAACAACTGACTCATTAACCTTTATCAAAACTCAGAACGAGGAAACATTGAAGCAGTATCCTTATAGTTTTGAATTCAAGGTTACCTTCCAGCTTACTGAGAAGGGCTTAAAGGTAATTCACAAGGTTACAAACACTGATGAAAAAGAAATGTTCTATTCATTTGGTGCTCATCCTGGATTCAATTGCGAAATCGGCGATTATCTTGAATTCTCAGAGGATACAAAGCTTTTCACGGAAAGAATAGACCATGAATCTATTCTGATTGAAGAAACCTTCCCTGTTGAAATGGATGGCAACAAGGTTACCTTAACTCCTGAAATTTTCAACGATGATGCTCTTATTTTAAGTGATTTCAAATCCAAGAACATTAAAATCAAAAGCAACAACCACAACCGTGTCATCAGCTTTGATTTTGACTCTCCCTTCTTAGGTATCTGGGCAAAGCCAAATGCTCCCTATGTTTGTCTTGAGCCATGGTGGGGCGTTAACGACGACTATGACAAGAAGGCAGACTTCTCTCAAAAGCGTGGTATAATGTCTCTCAAGCCTTCTGAAAGCAAGGAATTTACTTGGGAAGTATCGATTTCCGAATAATTAACAGTTGACTTGTATATAAAAAAATATTAAAATTAAGATATAAATTGAAAGGTATCAGGTGAATATTATGGCAGATAATTACGAAGAAAGCTTTGGCAACAACATCGTTTCAGTTGTTGACGAAAACGGTGTTGAGCATACTTTTGAAGAGCTTGACAGAATTGAAACAGATGACGGCAGATATATTGCTCTCCTCCCCATTTATAACGAGGCTGAAGAAATTCTCGATGGTGACGGTGAATTAATTATCCTTTCTGTTGTTGAGGATGAAGACGGTGAGGTTTATCTCGAGCCTATCGAAGACGAAGCTTTATTCAACGAAATCGGTGAAATCTTTGAAGAGCGCCTTGCTGATTATTTTGAGTTTGAAGAGGAATAATCTTACTAAAGCTTAATAAAATATATGTATGCCTGCGGTGTACGAGAAATGCGACTAATACTAACCCTATGTCAAATAAAAGGGAGTCCGGGCTTCTGTGACGGATTGCAGACCTCCCGAGTTTAACTCGGACGAAGGGAGCGTGAAACCACGGAGAGGACACCCACCTGCTAAGAGCAGGTTACTATTATCGCATCCGGCATTGCGGGTGTTATTTTAGGCAAAATTAAAAGTAGTAGCAATTAACTTGCTACTACTTTTTTATTGTTTAAATATTATTTAGAAGCTGTTGCTTCCTGTCTTGCAAGATTTGCCTTTTCTTCCATTTCAGCAATCTCTGCTCTTCTTCTTTCCATTCTTTCGATGTACTCTGAAAGATCCTTGTATTTAACAGGAATATTCTGCTTTTTGATAAGAATGTTAACAACGATAATTGCAACAAAACCAATAATAACAAGGAATGAACCGAAGCTAAGATTACCTGAATACATAGCACCAAAGGTTGAAGAAAGCTGACTGTTAAACACTAAGAAGGAAATAATGCTTAAAACAGTAAAAGCGATACCACAAGAAGAAAGTGTTACATTTCTCTTGAAGCCCTTGGGTGAGCAAGAAACTGCATCGAAGGGAATATTTAAAATAGCGAAAACTGCAGCAACAAGAAGGAACAAAATCGAAAGAAGATATGTTATAAACGCGAATCTTGTTAAATCAGAACCACCAATCATATCAAAAAGAATACCAAAATCCATCTCCATGAGAACATCCATTACAACATTGAGAACGGAAATATCAGTATCAATACTCTTGTAAGGCATATTAACTGTTACATGAGCCAAGGGTAAGAACATCATACCGATGGGGATGAACAGAGAGATAAGACGAACAATTGAAAGCTTTGTACCGATGAAAGCGAATTTGATTCTGTCAATCTTCGGTTGCATTCTGATATGCTCTTCCTCAGCCTTATCAGCATCTTCAGCAAGTCTTTCCTGATGGTTATAATACATAAGGTTAACGCCACATTTGGGGCATTCAGCCTTAATATCAATCATTCTGAGCTTGTAACCGCATTTAGGACAATTAGCCATAAAACTTTCCTACCTATCGTATTTTAGTATTTCGTTTAGTATAACACAATAATTCAATATTTTCAATAAAATTACACGAATTAAAATAATTAAATAGTAAAATTTGTTGAATTATTTTTTAGAAATAGCTATTTTAGCTTTCTTTACGATATTATCAGCATCAAGACCGAATATATGAAGAAGCTCAACAGCAGGACCAGATTTACCAAATGTGTCCTCTACACCAAGCTTAACAACAGGTACAGGATACTCTTCGCAAACTGCGTCACAAACTGCATCACCAAGACCACCGATTACATTATGCTCCTCAGCAGTAACAATACAGCCTGTTTTCTTAGCAGCCTTGATAATTGCATCTTTATCGAGAGGCTTGATTGTATGCATATTGATAAGCTCAACAGAGATACCCTCAGCTTCAAGTACCTTAGCAGCTTCAATTGCTTCATTAACCATAAGGCCAGTTGCAATAATTGTTACATCACTACCCTCTTTGAGAGTTACTGCCTTACCGATTTCAAATTTATAATCCTCATCAAAAATTCTCGGAACTGCAAGTCTGCCAAAGCGCATATAAACAGGACCATCGTGCTCAGCAGCAGCAAGAACTGCTGCTCTTGCTTCAATATCATCAGCAGGATTAAGAATAACCATACCGGGAATTGAACGCATAAGAGCGATGTCCTCACAGCACTGATGGCTTGCACCATCTTCACCAACAGAAATACCTGCATGAGTTGCACCAATTTTAACGTTAAGGTGAGGATATGCAATTGTATTTCTAACCTGTTCAAAAGCTCTACCTGCTGAGAACATTGCAAAGGATGAAGCAAAAACTGTATAACCTGTTGTTGCAAGACCTGCTGCAACACCCATCATATTGCTTTCAGCAATACCGGTGTCAAAGAATCTTTCAGGAAACGCTTTTTTGAAAGCACCTGTTTTTGTAGCAGCTGCAAGGTCTGCATCAAGAACAAGAACGTTGGGGTTCTTTTCGCCAAGCTCAACAAGAGCTTTACCATAAGCATCACGAGTTGCTGTTTTAATTACATCTGCCATAACTTAACCCTCCAAACCTGCAAGAACTGCTTTGAGTTCTGCTAAAGCTATTTCATACTGTTCTGCATTAGGAGCAGCACCATGCCAACTAACCTGATTTTCCATAAAGGAAACGCCCTTACCCTTAACGGACTTTGCAATAATTGCAGTGGGTTTACCCTTAGTTGCTTTTGCATTTTCAAGAGCCGCTTCAATCTCATCAAAATTATGAGCATCAATCTCAATAACATTCCAACCAAATGCTACGAATTTTTCAGGAATAGGATAAGGTGAGTTAACCTCTTCAACAGTACCATCAATCTGAAGGTTGTTGTTATCTACGAAGGCTACAAGGTTATCAAGGCCCTTTGCAGCAGCATACATAGCAGCTTCCCAAACCTGACCCTCGCCTATTTCACCGTCACCAAGAATTGTATATACTCTGAAGGCATCACCCTTAAGCTTAGCACCAAGAGCCATTCCACATGCAGCAGAAATACCCTGACCAAGAGAACCGGTACTGATATCAACACCAGGGAGATAATTCATACTGGGATGACCCTGAAGACGAGAGCCAACCTTACGAAGAGTTTTAAGCTCTTCAACAGGGAAATAGCCTTTCTGAGCCATAACTGCATAAAGTGCAGGAGCAGCGTGTCCTTTTGAAAGAACGAATCTGTCTCTGTCTGTCTTTACAGGTGCAGCAGCATCAACATTCATCTCTCTGAAATACAGATATGTGAGAATATCTGCGATAGAAAGTGAGCCACCGGGATGACCGGATTTAGCATTGAAAGTTCCCTCGATAATGCCCATACGAACATTACAAGCGATTTTAGCTAATTCTTTTTTAGAATTTGCGTCCATAATAATGCCTCCATTATTTAATATAATTTATTTGTATGTAATCTATAAAATCAGCAACTGCGCCATCGTTACAATGGCAAGCAACATATTCTGATATAGCCTTGATGTCATCGGGAGCCTGCCCGCAGCAAACGGGATGTGCTACCCTTCTGAGCATTTCTACATCATTATAATAATCACCAATAGCTGCTGTATTAGATTCTTCAATATTTAAAAGCTCTGCTAATTTTATAACTGCAGCACCTTTATTAACACCTTTGCTTACTACCTCTAAAGTAAACGGAGAGGTTTTGAAGCACTCAAAAAGCTTTGAATTATCTTCATTAGTAAAAACAGCCTGAAGATTATTGACTAAGCCCTTTGTACCAAAGAAGGAAACCTTCCCCCAGATGCCACGAGGTAAATTAGATACCCTTTTACAAAGCTCGTGGTCTAATTTATCCATTACCGATATAACACGACCATACAAGCATTTACGGGTAGTAAGATATATTTTATCGGCAGCAAAAACTGTCAATTGAGCAAGCTTGTGCTTTTTTAAAACATCTAAAATGATTTCCTCACCCTGTGGAGTGATAAAATTCTGATAAATCATTTCATTGTTTTTGAAATCATATATTCCTGCGCCATTAAGAAAAATAGCCGGTGTACTGATACCAAGCTTTTTGTAATGTATAGCAAGAGACTGCAAATTTCTGCCCGAGCACAGAGTAAAATTACCACCATTGTTAACGAATTCATTTACTGCTACTTTGTTATTCTCAGGCAATTTCATTGATTTTGAATTAAGAGTTCCATCAATATCAGAAACAAGTAACCATTTTTTATAAAGCTCATTCATTATGATATTCTCCTAATAAAATCAGTAAAATACTCAGGTAATTCTGATGTAAATTCAAGATACTCCTTAGTTATCGGATGAATAAATCCGATTGTAGCAGCGTGAAGACACTGACCCTGCAGACCATAGGTTTTCTTCGGGTTGCCATAAACAACATCACCTGCAACAGGTGTTCCTCTGTACGCCATATGTACTCTTATCTGATGGGTTCTTCCTGTTTCAAGGCGAACCTTAAGAAAGGTAAAGCCGTTAAAGCGTTCAAGTACCTCAAAATGAGAAACAGCATTTCTTGAATTTTTATCAGTTACTGCTTGTTTTTTTCTGTCCTTGGGATGTCTGCCTATGGGCGCATCAATTGTCCCCTCGTTATCCTTAACATTACCAACTACAATAGTTTTATACTCTCTTGTAAAGCTATGGTCCTTAATCTGTTCAGCAAGACCCTTATGAGCTGTATCATTTTTAGCAACAATAAGCAAGCCACTTGTATCTTTATCAATTCTGTGTACAATCCCCGGTCTTATAACACCGTTAATACCTGAAAGAGAATCACCACAATGGTATAACAAAGCATTTACAAGGGTACCGTTATAATTGCCTGCTGCAGGATGAACAACCATACCCTTAGGTTTATTTACAACAAGCAGATGCTCGTCCTCATAAACAATTTCAAGGGGTATATTCTCAGCATCAACTGAAAGCTCCTTGAGTTCAGGCATAACAACAGTGATAACATCATTCTTCTTAACATTATACTTTTTATTAGAAGCAACACCGTTTACAAGTATGTTTTCATCGTCAATAAGCTGCTGAACTGCATTACGGGAAAGCTCATCGCACAAAACAGTTATAGCTTTGTCCAATCTTAAGCCAACAACATCGCCATCCACGATATATTCATTCTCCTGAATCATTTTCTGTTCCTTTCACAGCATCGTTCTTAGTCTTTTTGCTATCCTTAACCAAATCATATATCAAATAAAAGATAAGCAAAAATGCACCAACTGTTATAAGACAATCTGCAAAATTAAAAACTGCAAAATTTACAAACAAGGGTTCTATATAATCAACAACATAATGAAGACGGATTCTATCAATAATGTTGCCGATACCACCGGAAATCATAAACAAAAGACAGAATTTAACAAATTTGTTCTGGTTTTTATTTTTAACCAAGAAAAATATTGTTACCACCAATAAAATTATAGAAAAAAATGTAAGAAGAGCCGTGTGTGTTGCAAACGAGCCAAATATTGCACCTGTATTTTCAACATATCGAAAACGCAATACACCTTCAATAAAATCTATATACTGAACAGGCTTAAGATAGTCGATAACTAATAATTTTATTAATTGGTCTGCACCAATCAAGCCTAAGCATAATAACACGGCAAAAACTACTGACATAAAAAATTCAACCTTACATTATTTTTTTCTACGGAAAAAGCCTTTCTTCTTTTTGGGCTCATCCTCATCCAAATCAACATCGTCATCGTCAATAGTCTGGAATGAATCAAACATGGATTTGGGTTTATCGTTGGAATCAGAGAACATATCAAGAGCCTCTGATATATTCATAGTATTAACGGAAAAGCCTTGTGAAATCGGAATATCCTCTGGCTCAGATTCCTTAGCTTCATCATCAGACTCATCGTCCTGAGCAACCTCGGACTCTTCATCAGAAACCTCCTCTTCGAAAGCTTCTGCAGCTTCCTCTTCATCAGTTTCTTCAGGTGCCACAAAATCAATTTCAGAAGCATCTTCAGCGAACTCTGTTGACTCTTCAGCAGCATCAGCATCGTCAACAAACTCTAAGGTAGAGCTTTCTTCAAAAAAATCATATGGTAAGGTTGTTTTTACAACCTCTTCAGTTTCGTTAAGCTCCTCCTCAAAGGTAACTGCTTCCTCAACCTCGTCATCCTCTACCTCAATATATTCAATTATATCATTTTCAGGATCAACTGCTGCTATTTCATCAACAACTGTTTCATTGCTTTCTTCAGCCTCTTCAGATACCTCCTGCTTCGCAGCCTCTTCAACTGCAAGCTCAGGAAGCTTTGAAATCAACTCAATATGAGCCTTATACTGTGAAAGTATTGATGCTCTGAATTCAGAAACCTCTTTCTTGAGCATCTCATAATGCAAGGATTCGCTTGTAATGGTTCTTGTTGCTGCGCCAACAGTATCCTTAGCAGAATCGTTAGCTTCAATAAGAATACCATGAGCCTCTTCCTTAGCTTTGTTGATAATTTCTTCCGCCTTATCACGAGCAATAGAAAGAAGCAAATCAGAATCAGCAATAGCCTGTTTTTCAGCATCAGACTTAATAATATCTGCTTCGCCCTTTGCAGCAGCAAGAATTGCCTCAGCCTCTGCTTTTGAGTCTTCAACAGACATCTCAGCCTCTTTAACAATAATATCTGCTGCCTTCTGAGCGCCGATAACAGCCTGCTTAATCTGCTCTTCGTCCTTTTTGAACTGCTCAAGTCTGTCAGCAAGCATACTAACTCTTTTTATAAGCTCTGCATTTTCTCTGAAAATCTTTTCGTAAGCAACTGCTACCTCACCAAAGAAATTATCAACATCATCAGATTTATAAGCATTTCTACCTGCACCCTTAAATTCATACTCTCTGAGTTCTGCTGGTGTCATCATAAAAGTTTTCCTCACTTCCACTAATTATTAAAAGAACACACCTGTATTTTCCAATTCATCAATAAGGTCACCGGAAACATTAACATTATAAGGTGTAATGATATATGTGTTGGTTGAAACCTTTTTAAGCTGACCACCGTTAGCATAAGCAACACCATTAAGAAGGTCAACAAGTCTTCTTGAAACATCCTTGCTTGCAGCTTCAAGATTAAGAACAACAGTTCTCTTATCATTGAGATGGTCTGCAATTGCGCGAGCATCCTCGAATTTATCAGGCTTAACAAGTACAACCTGAAGCATCGCAGTAGTTCTTACATCAACAACTCTGCTGGGGTCAGCAGCACTGCTTCTTCTTGTTCTTGAAGCAGCACGAGGAGCTTCACGCTCATATTCATCATAAGAGGGTACAGTTGAAAAGGGCTTTGCTTCAAATGCTTCGGGAGCATCATCCTGCTCAATCTCTTCAAAATCATCGTCTTCTGAGTTAGTAAATTTTTTCCAATAATCCATAAATGACATAACAAAAACCTCCGTTAATAATTATTTATATATTCTTGCCCCGAATATTGCGGAGCCAACTCTGACTAAATTTGAACCGTGAAGAATAGCTTCTTTATAATCTCCGGACATACCCATTGAGAGTATCTCAAAATTAAAGTTTAAATAATTTCCATTCTTAAGCTCGTTATAATAGCTATTCATTTTGTCAAAATATCTTTCAAGCTCTACGCTATTTTCACATATTGGTGGAATAGTCATAAGACCCTTGACATTAATATTGGGTAACAATGAAATTTGACTTAAGGATTCTTCAAATTCAATTTTATCAAACCCTGTTTTGCTATCCTCGTCACCAATATTAATTTCTAACAACACATCTGCAGTAATATCTGCCTTTTGTGCCTCATTTGAAACTGCCTGAGCAACTCTTAAGCTATCAACAGACTGAATCATATCAACCTGTCCTACAATTTTCTTTACCTTATTTGTCTGAAGGTGACCTATCAAATGCTTTTCAACATTCTCAAGATGCAGATAATCCTTCTTAGAAAGGAATTCCTGAACCTTATTTTCACCAATCAGATCAATACCACAGTTATCAAGAGCATAGTTTATGTACTCAACACAAACAGTTTTAGTAACTGCCATAAGGCGGACATCATCAACTGATCGATTGCTTTTAATTGTAGCTTCAGCAATCTCATCCTTAATTCTCTTTATGTTTTCAGAAATAACCGGAAAATGAGCTTCATCAAATGAGCTTGTTGTCATATAAATCAACTCCTTCCGTTACTACCTTATCATAAAGCTTTATATAACCCGACGCATTATCGGGATTATCAACAATAGAATAATCGTCAGTTGTATAGACAATTTTTATTTTTCTGAATCCCATAAGATTACCACGGACGATATAAACACCCTGAGCTCTGTCCACGGTTCTAATTGAAGAATTAGAAATTTTAAAGCCAGAATATTCGTCGGTGATTATCTCAATTTTTTCAATTCTGAAATCTGATAAGCTCTCATTCATTTCATCACAGCTGAAAATAACAACCGTTTCCTTTTCAGAGCGGTCCCCTATTTTATGAACCTTAACAGATAACTTCTCGATACCGGATTCCGGAAAATTAAGATAAATCTTTTTATCATTGGTAATATCAACTGTTTTTTCTGAATCAACAACACAAGCGATATACCATTTAAAAGAAGATACAGTTCTGCCAACCACATCGGGTTCATTTTTTATAGGCTTGGACTTTATAGCCTTTTTAATATCCTTAACGGTAAGACTATCAATATTGTCAAAGCTCAAGGTGCTTTCATAGCCATCAGAGCCACTTATGAAATAACCTGCATTTTCAGTTTTTATTTCAGTAAATTCAAGGCCATTACTGTTTAACGCCGCAAGCTCATCGTTAAGCTCAGTTAATTTATCCTCAAGATCAAGAGCCTTACCGGTCGCAATCTGTTTTCCTGTAACAGAATCTCTGAAAAGCTCAGCTGACGCTATAGCCCTTGAGAAATCACGACTATCAACAGAATCGAGATAATCGGCTAATTCATTACTGATTTTCTTTGTCAAGGAATTAATGTTAAGGGGTTGGAAATTAGCCTGACCTGAAAGCTCCTCATAATGCTCAATACTCTTTTTTAATTCCTGAGCCTTAAGATAAGCTGCTGCATCCTCTGAAGAATCAAAAACAACAGAAACGGTATCACCCATAGCAACACGCTCACCATCATCAACAAAGGAAACAGATGTACCAACTGCATCATTTCTGATAAACTCTTCGTCACGGATAACAAAGCATTCAGCATCAATAGTTTTATAAACAGTTTCCTTTAATGCGAACTCAGTTTTAATTTCAGAATTTGAACGATTTACAAGATGGTAGATAACATATGAAGAGAAAAAACCAATTACAAGAACGATTGCAACTAACGATGCAACTCTTTTAACAGCTTTATTCTTCAATTGTATCACCACCTAAATAATCTGTAATTAATTTATCAACTGCTTCAAGCATTTCTTCCTTGGATAATTCATCTGCATATACCCAGTTGATATTCCTATTTCTTTTAAACCATGTAATCTGTCTTTTGGCGTAGCGTCTTGTTTCTCTTTTCAAATTTTCAACACATACATCAAAAGACAAGCTTCCATCTATAAACGGCTTCATTTCCTTATAACCAATTGCATTAAAAGCAGTTTTCGAAGGATTAAGCTCAAAGAAAGCCTTTGCCTCCTCAAGCAACCCAGCTTCAAGCATTAAATCAACTCTCAAATTGATTCGGTTATATAAATTTTCTCTGTTCACATAATTGATACCTATATATAATGGCTCAATATCCGATTCAACAGTATGAGATAGTTTATTCTGTTCTGTAAGAGTTTTTCCTGTTGTTTTATATATTTCAAGAGCTCTAATTACACGCACAGTATTATTCGGATGAATATTCACTGCAGCCTCAGGGTCAATTACCTTTAATTGCTCATAAAGACCTTCAATACCGTTCTTTTCAGCTTCAAGAATCAGCTCTTGTCTGATAGTATCTGAGGAAGCAGCTTCTAAAAATCTTGTATTAGATAAAAAGGAATCAATATAAAGACCGGTCCCACCAACAATAACGGGTAGCTTTCCACTTTCAACAACTTTATCAAACACAAGCTTAGCATCATCGCAATAGTTAGAAACACTATACTGGCCCTTAACATCAACAAAATCAATTAAATGATGCTTTATTCCATCCATCTCTTCGGTTGTTGGCTTGGCAGTCGCTATATCCATACCCTTATAAATCTGCATTGAGTCTGCAGAAATAACCTCACCGTTAAACGCCTTAGCAATATGAACTCCTAAAGCTGTTTTACCTGATGCTGTTGCACCAACAACTACAATTGCTTTCTTCTTCAAGTTTATACAATCCTCTTAAATTGCTTTTCAAGCTCTCTTTTTGTCATTTCAATCATAACCGGTCTGCCATGTGGGCAATATCTGATATCTTCACGCTTCAAAAGATTTTCAACGAACTTCTCGGCTTCATACGAAGATGTGAAATTACCAGCCTTAACGGCAGCTCTGCAAGCCATAGAATGATAAATCCAGTCAAGCTTTTCCGGCATAAGTGTTTTTACATTATTAGCAAGATACCCTGAAATTTCAGTAACTATATCTACAATATTACAATCAACAAGCTCAGGAGGACACGCGCTTACTTTTACGCATCTGTCGCCAAAGTCTGATATATCATAGCCTGCATCAGATAAAAGCTCCTGATTTTCAATTACTGCATTATATTCATCAGGTGAAAGTGTAACCGTAATCGGCTGAAGCATCATCTGAGACTGACCACGACCGTCTTTTTTGAATTTTTCAAAAAGAATACGCTCGTGTGCAGCGTGCTTATCAATCAGAACAAGCTTCCCGTCAAGCTCAGCTATTAAATAAGTATTAAAGGCCTCACCAACGAATTTATAATTCAAGGAAAGCTCCTTGCTTTCTTCCTTAGGAGATTCCTCAACTGCCTCTTCGACAACAATTTCCTGAACGATTTCAGGCTTTTGTTCTTCAATTTTTACTACAACAGCCTCTTGCTTAGGTTCTGCTATCGGTTCAAAATTGATTTTCAAATCAATTTGAGGCTTAATTTCCTGAACAACAGGCTCAACTCTTGTTGTAGCCTTATCTTCAACAACAATACGGGAAACGGAGGGCTTAATATATTCATCCTTCAAGAAATCAAGCTGCTTGGGCTCCTCCTTAACAGGCGAATGAACAACATTATCGACACCCGTTACAGACTTACCATATTCTTTAACCTCAAATATCTTCTTTGGCTGCTCAATATCAGTAATTTTCAGCTGCTCACCCTTGTCAGCAGGCTTTGAGAAGATTTTCGCTTCAGAAAATTTTGCCTGAACACGAGTTGTATCACCCTGAAGAGCAGATAAGGTTCCGTAGTAAACACAATCAAAAACCTTTTTCTCTTCAAAAAATCTTACCTCTGTTTTTGCAGGATGCACATTGACATCCACTGATTCATAAGGCATATCAACAAAAAGAACACAAGCAGGATATTTACCTACCATTATTGAATTCTTATAGGCAGCCTCCAAGGCACTCAAGAAAACAACACTCTTAACAAATCTCTTATTTACAAAGAAAATCTGCATTGTACGGTTGCTTCTACCTGCAGTGGGCTTAACAACAAAGCCCTTGACAGATATGCCATTCTGTTCATTATGGACTGGAATAAGACCATCGGTAAATTCTTTACCGAAAACTGCATAAACAGCAGATTTAAGGTCGTTATCACCGGGAGTGGAAAACTGTAATTTTCCGTCACGAATAAATTTAAAGGAAACATTCGGATTAGAAACTGCAATTCGCTCCATTAAGGAAGCGATATAGTTGCCCTCCTGAACATCCTTTTTCAAGAATTTCATTCTCGCAGGGATATTATAGAACAAATCTCTTACGATAATTGTTGTACCAACAGGACAACCTGCATCATCAAGAAGAATTTCCTCCCCGCCCTCAATTACATAACGGGTACCGAAATCAGAGTCAGGAGTAGCAGTCAGGAGCTCAACTCTTGATACTGCACAAACTGAAGCCAGAGCTTCACCACGGAAGCCAAGAGTAGAAATAGCATCAAGGTCTTCAATATTAGTGATTTTACTTGTTGCGTGGCTTATAAACGCCTTTCTGACATCCTCTTTATCAATACCACAGCCGTTGTCGGTAACACGGATGTATGTTTTACCACCGTTTTTAATTTCAACAGTGATATTAGACGCACCTGCATCTATCGAGTTTTCAACAAACTCTTTAATTACTGAAGAAGGGCGCTCAACAACCTCGCCTGCAGCAATCAAATCAGCAATATTCTTTGGTAAAACATTTATACGAGGCATCATTCACCCTCCTTTCGTTTAATTTAACTTAAATGTTTTCTGCACTTTTCTGCAATTCAAAGAGAACTGTCATAGCTTCAATTGGTGTTAATGTATTAACATCAATATTCTTAAGCTTTTCAATAATCTGTTCCTTTTCACCGGAAGAGAATGAAAGCTGAAGCATATCATCAGGCTCTTCGTCCACTTTAACTTCTTTAACAACACTTACCTTCTCCTGTGTTTCAAGGGTAGCAAGTATCTTCTTTGCATTTTCAACAACAGTCTTCGGTACACCTGCAAGCTTTGCAACCTCAACACCATAGCTTCCGTCAGCAGCACCCTTAACGATTCTACGAAGAAATGTGATATCGTCACCACGCTTTTTAACTGATGTGTTATAGTTTTTAACACCATCAATTGTGCTTTCAAGCTCTGTAAGCTCGTGATAGTGGGTAGCAAACAAGGTTTTTGCACCGATTTTCTTTTTATCTGCTGTGTATTCAAGCACTGCTCTTGCGATGCTCATACCATCGTAGGTAGAAGTTCCTCGACCGATTTCATCAAAAACAATAAGGCTTTTTGATGTTGCATATTTAAGAATATCAGCAACCTCAGTCATTTCGAGCATAAAGGTTGACTGACCTGCAGAAAGGTCATCAGAAGCACCAACACGAGTGAAAATACGGTCAACAATACCGATTTTTGCACTGCTTGCAGGAACAAAGCTACCGATCTGTGCCATAAGCGTGATAATTGCAACCTGACGCATATAGGTTGATTTACCTGCCATATTAGGTCCTGTAATAATAGCACTTCTGTTATCACGGCAATCAAGATGTGTATCATTAGGAACGAATGGCGCGCCACCGAGCATAAGCTCAACAACAGGATGTCTACCGTCCTTTATAATGATTTCATCTGAATTATCAACAATTGGTCTAGTATAGTTATTATTAACTGCTGTATAAGCTAAGGAGCAAAGACCATCAAGGTTTGCAACAGCTCTTGCAGTTTTTCTTACTCTTTCAAGCTGATCTGCTACATTCTGACGAATAGCAGAGAAAAGCTCATACTCAATACGAACAATTCTTTCCTGAGCTCCCAGAACCTTGGATTCAAGCTCCTTAAGCTCCTGAGTTATATATCTTTCACAATTGGAAAGAGTCTGTTTTCTTATATAATGCTTGGGAACAAGCTCCTTGAAGGAGTTTGTTACCTCTATATAGTATCCGAATACTCGGTTATAGCCAATTTTAAGCTTCTTGATACCTGTTTTCTCCTGCTCCGCCTGTTCAACAGCAGTAAGATAGCCCTTGCCGTTTTCAACAATATCGTGGAGGGTATCAAGCTCCTCGTTATAACCTTTTCTGATCATACCACCCTCACGGACTGAAAGAGGAGGCTCATCGGTTATAGCGGTTTTAATTAATGAGTTTACATCCTCAAGTAGGTCAATATCATCATAAATACCTGTAAGCATTTTTGATTTAACACCACTTAAAGAGGATTTAATGTTATAAAGCTGGTCAATGGTTTGGCTTAAGGTTTTTAATTCCTTAGCATTTGCAGTACCATAGACAACTCTTGTCATAATTCTTTCAATGTCAAACATTTCAGAAAGATAAGACATCAATGAATCAAGTAAAATTGTGTCGCAGGTTAATTCTTCAACTGCATTTTGTCTTAAAATGATTGAAGAATAATTAATTAAGGGCTGTTCAACCCAATTTCTGATAAGACGCTTACCCATAGCAGTTTTAGTATGGTCAAGCACCCAAAGAAGACTACCCTTTTTCTCTCTTCTTATCTGAGTTTCAGTAAGCTCAAGATTTCTTCTTGCAGTTATGTCAAGAGTCAAAAAGCTATCTTCATTATAAAAATCAACATCGTTGATATTTTGGAGATCGTTTTTCTGAACTCCTCTGAGATAAGTAAGAGCAGCGCCAAAGGCGTACAAAAGGCTCTTGTTGGAATTAAACTGAGAAATACCATTCTCGTCAGAAATATGTGAGCCGATTAACTCTAAAAGCTCAGCTTCATTGTACTGTGATTCTGAAACCAACTGATAATCAACAGATAATCTGTCTTTAATAAAAGTAACAACTGATTTAACAGAAGCAGCATATTTATTGATAATAACCTCGCTTGGTGAATAACAGCCAAGCTGATTAATAATTCTTACTGTTGCATCAGCATCAGTAAATGCGTCAAGGTGAACCTCACCTGTTGATACATCAATGAAAGCAAGACCACTATCCTTGTCTGAAACAAAAATAGAAGCAAGATAATTGTTTTTGCTTTCATCAAGCATATTACTCTCAATAACAGTACCGGGAGTAACAATTCTTACAACATCTCTTTTAACAATTCCCTTAGCAGTTGCAGGGTCTTCTACCTGCTCGCAGATTGCTACCTTGTAGCCTCTGCTGACAAGCTTTGCTATGTAGGCATCAGCACTGTGGAAGGGAACGCCACACATTGGTGCGCGTTCCTCCTGACCACAATCTCTCCCCGTAAGAACAAGCTCAAGCTCCTTGGAGGCGACCTTTGCATCATCGAAAAACATTTCGTAAAAGTCACCTAATCTGAAGAACAATAATGTGTCCTCATAATTCTTTTTTATCTCAAAATATTGCTCCATCATGGGAGATAATTTAGCCATCTTCTACCTCAGTACATCAAATAAATTTGTAAAAATTAGTGGCAGCCACCACAAGAATCACAAGAACCACCACAATTGTGCTCCTGGTGAGGTGTGCAGGTTGCAGGATCCTGACCATCAACACAGCAAGCAAGGATGCCCATGATTTCGTTCATCATATCGTCAACTGCTGTTTTAGCTGCTTCAAATTTAACCATATTGCCGTTAAGCATAATTTCACGGTAAAGCTGTTCAAATTCCTTTGCAAAGCCTTCCATAGCCTCTGCATTAGCTTCCTCGCCCTTAGCAGCTTCGTTCTGATAATTCATCTGAACAAGGTTGATTTTACCGATAAGACCGTTGAGAGCATCATCTGCTTCGTTAGCCTTTCTTGCTGCCTCATAAGCTGCGTAGCGCTCGTCCTGCTGAATTGCAGCACCGAGCTGTCTTGTAAGTTCAATAACTGTCATTTTGTGTGTACTCCTTAAAATTTAAATTATATTAAAGGGTTTCCCCTCTTCTACCGTATTACTGTTTTTTTACTGTATTTTATTCGCTATTTCTTCCTGAACCCTCAAAAGCTCCATAAACCACTTGGTTTTCTCTTCCTTTGAAAACGGATCAGGCATTTCGGCGGCAGGTGTGCCTTTTCTTGCTGAATAAATAAATGTGAACATCGAGCCGTATTCAACCTCTTTAACAAGTGAAAGCGTATCAAGAAATTCCTCATAGGTTTCACCCGGGAAACCGACAATAATATCGGTTGTCAGATCCACATTGGGAATTTTCTTTTTAGCATAATTCACAAGCTCAAGATAATGCTCACGAGTATAGTGTCGGTTCATTTCCTTGAGAATTCTGTTATTACCTGACTGAACGGGTAAATGAAGATGTCCGCAGAAATGCTTGCTTTCACTCAACACATCAACCAACTCAAAGCTACAATCTCTGGGATGAGAGGTCATGAAATCAAATGTGTAATCGCCCTCAATTTCATCAAGCCTTTTAATAAGCTCTGCAAAATTCATATTAAAATCGCAGCCCTTACCATATGAATTAACATTCTGACCAAGAAGAGTTATTTTTTTATAGCCCTCGCCAATAAGCTGCTTGGCTTCTTCTAAAATAACCTCTGGTCGTCTGCTTCTCTCTCTGCCTCTTACATGAGGAACAATGCAATAAGAACAGAAGTTGTTGCAGCCATACATAATGGAAATCCAAGCATTCTCACCACTATCTCGGGATTGAGGAAGACCTTCTGCAATAACGCCCTCGCTTTCCTCGATACAGAAAACCCGCTTACCACCGGTTAATGTTTTTGAAATCAACTCAGGAAGCTTATGAACAACATGAGTTCCGAAAACAAGAGAAACAAAAGGATAGCTTTTTTTAATTTTTTCAGCAATATGAGTCTGCTGCATCATACAACCACAAAGAGCGATTATCAGATGTGGCTTTTCAGCCTTTAACTTTTTTAATGCACCAACATTTCCAAAAACTCTGTCTTCAGCATGCTCACGGATAGCACATGTGTTATAGAGAATTAAATCTGCATCCTCAACCCTTTCGCAAAGCTCATATCCCATTTCAACAAGCATACCTTTAATTCGCTCACTATCAGCAAGGTTACCTTGACAACCATAGGTATGAACGAAAGCTTTTGGCTTGCCATCAGGAAATCTGGCACTTAAAATAGTCTGAACTCTTTCGGAAAAGTCTTTTTGTATATTCAATTCTTCCTGCGAAACAAAAATATCTTTCTGCAAAACCTTCACCTGAATTAAAGAATGGACTGAGCCCATCCGAGAATATCATTGTAAACATTTTCTTTACAATCTTCGTTAAGAATTTCGTGTCTTACACCGGGATAGATGATAACAGTTGGCTCATGCCCTGCTTCAACCAAAGAATCGGAACAAGCAATAGGACCTTTACCATTTGAACCAACAGGGTCCTTTGCACCCGAAATAATCATAATGGGTAAATTTGTTGGAACTGTAGCAGCCCACATTTCGTCACAAGCTAAAATACCGATAGCAGCAAGATCTCTGACACCGGCAAGAGAAAGCTCGAAGCCACAAAGCTCGTCCTCAGCATAAGCCTTTACATTTTCTCTGTTAACACTCAGCCAATCGAGGTCAGAGGCTCTGTCCTTAATCTGAATTGAAGAGAATTTATTGAGAAGACCTGCTACTGTATGATTAACAGTTCTCGGACCGAACTTTTCAACAAGACTATCAAGAGTATTGATTGCAAAGCCAAGTCCTGCAGGAACCTGAGCTGTACCACAAAGGATAAGACCTGAAAGCTCAGCACCAAAGGAGCTTGCATAAACTCTTGCACAAAGAGAGCCCATACTGTGACCGAAAAGGATATAAGGCAATTCAGGAAAACGCTTGTGCATAATTGAATAAAGAATATGCATATCATCAACAAAGCGACGATAACCATCCTTTTCAGCAGTAAAGCCTAAATCATCTTCATCATTAACAGATAAACCGTGACCAATATGATCATTACCACAAACGATAAAACCATTAGATGCAAGAAATCTCGCAAAGTGGTCATATCTGCCTATATGCTCAGCAACACCGTGTGCAATCTGAAAAACTGCAACGGGCGCAACCTCATCATCCTGCCATATCAAAGTACGGATTTTATTGACACCTGTTGAGGAGTTAAAGTAAGCTTGTTTTTTAATAATTGCCATATGTTTTCCTCCTTTTTTGAAGTGAAAAAATGCAAAAAGGCAACATTCACCCATAATTGTATTTATAATATCATATTGAGTATTTTATTTCAAGATAAATAACCCATAAAAGTAGTATAAAATCATTAATTTTTTCATATTTTTTTAGTTGTTTTGTTTTTTAATTAAAATATTGAAATTATGAACATATTGTGTTAAAATGTTTACAATTATGCGAAATATAGTGGAGGTTCATAAAATGAATGACGAATTTAACACTAATTCAAAAGCCATCATCATTGGTATGACAGATACAGGAGAAAAGGTGCCTGCAGCATCAGGCAGAATCTCTACTCAGCCCGGTACTGCTCTTGAAATTTTAGAGCTTTCAAAGGATGCAGAAAAGAACGCTTCCTTAATTTCGAAGGTAACCCGTTCAGGTCACACCTCAACAGTTGAGCACACTGTTTTCAACCTTGCTTTTCAGAACGTTTCCGTTCTTGTTGAGCAGTTTGTTATTGAATTCAGACTTGCTTCCTTTACAGTTAAATCAAGAAGATATGTTGATTTTGCAAAATTAGGTTATTACACACCTCATTTTGAGAGCAAGAATATTCAGAAGAAATACATTGAGCATATGGACTATCTTTACAGCGAATATCAGGCGTTTATTGACGCAGGAATTCCTAAGGAGGACGCTCGTTTCCTTCTCCCCTATTCTCTTTACAGCAACTTCTATTGCACCTTAAATGCTCGTGAATTGATCAATATGCTTTATGCAATGATTTATGGCAGAGGCTCTCAGTACAAGGAATTAAAAACCTTAGGTGAATCACTCTTAGAACAGGCTCGTTCAATGACACCCGGTATATTCACAGACTTTGAAGGCAGACGCCCCACAGTTCAGGATATCCCTACATATTCCTACAATCCTAACAGAGAGCTTATCAAGGAAGAGCCCGCAGTTGAGCTTCTCAGCTACACTCCTGATGCTTCCAAGGCAGTTGCAAGAGCAGCACTTATTGAAGGCTGTAACCTTCCCACTGCTCAGATTGAAGAAATCATCAGCGATAAAAACGAATGCAGCTCAATCATTGAAAAGGTTATCAACTCAAAGCGTCAGAGACCTCTCGAGGCAGCAACATTCACCTTCAGAATCAACAATGTTTCTCTCTCATGCTTAACTCACTTTGCTCGTCATAGAATGCATTCTATCGGCATTCCTCAGCTTTCATTAACAGACAGAACCCGTCACATTCTCCCTGAAACTATCGCAGTTAACGAAGAGCTTAAGGAAAGATACTGTCAGGCATTTATAAAAACTGCTGCTGTTTACGAGGAATTAAAGGAATTAGGCGTTGACGAGGAAACACTCGCTTATGTTCAGCTTAGTGGTAACACCCTTGATATTGTTACTACAATTAATGCTCGTGAGTTACTTTTATTTATGAAGCTTCGTTCTTGTAACAGAGCACAATGGGAAATCCGTGATTTCGCTATTGATATGCTCAAAAAGCTTCGTGAGGCTGATGAAACAATCTTCAAGTTCTACGGTCCTAGCTGCTATGTTCATAAATGTCCTGAAGGTCCTATGACCTGTGGAAAGGCTGCAGAAATCAAAGAGCTTTTCAACAATTTATAATTCACAAACAAAAAAGAAGTTACTTACCAAAGTAACTTCTTTCTTTTTATTCAATAACAATATTCGTGTTACTACCAGAAACAGCTCGTTCAATTATTGATATATCAATAACATCAAGAACGCCGTCGCAGTCTGCATCTGCAGCCATATCACCGGCAGTAACCACCTCAGCATCTGACAGAACCTTATTCACAGCATCACTGTAATCCAAGGCATCGCAAGAGCCATCCCCATTACAATCGCCAATTAAAACCATTGTCCAGCTTTCGTCTGTATAATTGTTACCACTTGGTGCTGTAAAGTTCTGATTTGTGGTAACACCTTCTGTCACAACATACATTCCGTTATAATAAACAAGTGTGTCGTCTGCATCAAAGAAGGAACGGAATAAATAGTTGCCTTCATCTTTCGCCAACGAGTTATATGTTGCTTCAAAGGCTGTATAATGGTTTTTTTCTGTATATGCTACTGCCGAATAATCCAAAGATGGTAAATATATACTTCCATCTGAAACATGACTTATCTGAAAAGCATTTCCACCAAAAAATGTATCCTTAGTATTAAGACCAATTAAAAAGAAATCAGTAAAAAGACCATATTCATCCTGATCATCCCAGGTTATATCAAGGAGATACCATTTGCCATCATCCATCTGGACAGCGTTCCACATATGCGCTCCACCATTACCAGTACCTGTAATGCATACACAAGGAACTTTATAATAATTGCAGAACATTTTCATTGCTTCCGCATATCCCTGACACACAGCTTCCTTGTTCACAAGTGCACCATAAACATCGTGACAGCTTGCATAATCGTTAACATATGTAATACTATTACAGAGATAATCGTGAACAGATTTAACAAAATTATATCTATTTGAGGTATCTACCTGCACACTTGAAAAGGCAGAATTCAGGGCCTGAGAATACGAGGGTATATTAGCTGTTGTATAAATATCAGCATTGGTCTGTCCGTGCCTTTTAGGAACAATATTATATATAATTTTTGTAACTTCACCAGTGGAAGGATAATAGGATTTACCACTACTGTAACCATTGTAATAAAAAATCTCAGGATGATCGAGACAAATTGCATACATAATTTTGGTAAAATCGATCGATTCATACTCTGTTTTAGTTAATGCAGGAGAATAATCAATTGTGAAGGATAATGAACCAACCGGTAAATTAACAACCGAATCATAAAAGTTTTTTTCTAAATCGCTAAGCAGTGAGTAAGCGCTATAAATCTGTTTGCCAGAAACATTTTTATAATAAAATAAGGATGCGTATCCTGAATTGATATCAGAAGATTGTGAATAATCAATATATCCACTTTCACAAAACTCAGTAACCACCTTTTCCTCGGCTGCATATGCAGTTAGGTACAACATATTAACGATAACACACAAACAAAGAAATAAAGAAAAGACCTTCTTCACAAGCCACACCTCCGCTTCTCCTACATTTTACTCCAAATCAACTAGTAAATCAACTTAAATAAGCAAATTAAATCAACATATATGCAAATTATACCAATTTCAAAAGAAATATTATACATAAATTTAAAAAAACAACACTTATTTATTCTTGAAAGTAAAAAATAAAAGGTATATAATGTAAATTAGATTTTCTTAATTTTCGTGAGGTTAACATTATGTTAGGCAAATTAGTTAGAGTTTGCATAACCGACCCTGTCGGTTCACCTCTGCCCAACGGAAAAACATTTAAACTTAACCATGGCAAACCTATGGGCAACTTTAAAGTTTCGTCCCCTATAAGCGGCGTGATAATTTTGGGGATAGATAATCCGGTCAGACATTTTGACGGCAGAGTTGTTGCAATTTTAAAATTCCGTGATAATGGTGAACAGAAGCTTATTGCATCACCAAAATCAAAAAGATTTATCAATTGGGAAATTGATAAATTATTAAAATTTTACACCGAAGGTCGCCCCTACACACTTGAATGCTACTACGAGCGCTCATGTGGTGCAGTTGTTTACAGAAAAATTAACGACGATTATAGATACCTTCTCATCAGGAATCGCCGTAGCTCAAACTGGAGCTTCCCTAAAGGCCATGTGGAAGCAGGCGAAACCTTGGAGGAAACAGCGATTCGTGAGGTTTTAGAGGAAACAGGCTTGCATATTGACATCATCCCCGGTTTCATAAGCAAATCTCAGTATTCAATTCAGAACAGAATACAAAAAACTGTTCAGATTTATGTAGCTTCAACTAAAGACACCCAAACAAAAATACAGATTGAAGAAATCGAAGATTATGTTTGGTTGACTTATGAAAATGCTTTAAAAAATCTTAAGTTTGAAAACGATAAAACTATTCTCACAGATGCACGAGAGTTTTTATTAAACAATAACTACATCAGCGAGGTTAATAATGGTTGAAAATATTGTAACTGCTATCGTTGACTTTTTTCAGAACGATTTTCCACCACAGCTTGTTGCTTTCTGCATTTCTCTGTGTCCAATATTGGAAATACGAGGTGGAATGATTGCAGCGAGATTGCTTGAATTACCCTTTTTACAAGCTTTTATCATTTGTTATATCGGTAACATAATTCCAATTCCATTTATACTTCTTTTCATCAGAAAGATTTTCAATTGGATGAGAAAATATAAAGCTTTCGGTAAAATCGTTGACAAGCTCGAAGCACGCTCCGAAAAGAAAAAAGACACTATTGTTAAATATCAGGAATGGGGCTTGTTAGCCTTTGTTGCTATTCCCCTCCCCGGTACCGGTGGTTGGACGGGTGCTCTTATCGCAGCTCTTATGGATTTAAGATTTAAAAAATGCTTTCCTATAATTGCTATCGGCGTTTTTGTTGCAGGACTTATTATGTCCTTGATTACTTACGGAATATTCTGATAAAAAGCACCGTCACACGACGGTGTTTTTTAGAAACCAAATTAAAAGGTGGTGTTAAAGATGATTTGCTATATTTTTGGTGCTATGCCAATAGATTCCTTTGATTTTAAAATCAATAAGGAGGACTTAGTTATTGCAGCTGATGCAGGAATAACTAATACAGAGAATTTGAAAATCACCCCAGATTATATTATCGGAGATTTCGACTCATTAGGCTACACTCCAACTGATAGCAATACTATCATTCACCCCGTTGAAAAGGACGACACTGATACAATGCTTGCAGTAAAGCTTGGTTTGGAAAAGGGCTACAAGAGCTTTCGTATTTTCGGTGGAATTGGTGGCAGATTAGACCACACCTATGCTAACATTCAAACTGCATCATATATTGCAGAAAATGGTGGTAATGCTCAGTTTTTTGGCAACAAAGAAAATCTCACAGTATTAAAAAACAGTCAGATAAGCTTCAAAAAAGAGTGCAAGGGCAGCATTTCGGTTTTTGCATTAGATGAATGTGAAAATGTAAATATCAAAGGTGCATATTATGAATTAGAAAAAGGTAGTCTTTCTGCTGATTTTCCTTTAGGTGTCAGCAATAAATTCAACAATAAGGATGTTACAATATCAGTAGAAAAAGGTAAATTACTGATAATATGGGAAAGGCAGGACAAAGCTAATGACTAACGATATCAAAAATATTCAAGGTGTAATTTTTGACTTGGATGGTACTATTCTTGATTCAATGCACATATGGAGTGACATAGGCTTACTTTTCTTAAAAAATAAGGGTGTTGAAGCTCCTGAAGGCATCGAGGACGAGTTTGTTAAAATGAGTATGGTTCAGGCTGCCGAATATTATATTAAAAATATCGATCCAACTGCAACAGTTATGGACATTGTTAACGAAGTAAATTCATTGGTACAGGACTTTTATTTTAATGAGGTTATAAAAAAAGACGGAATTGAAGATTTTCTTAAATATCTTAAAGCCAAAAATGTTAAAATGTGTATTGCAACTGCAACAGACAAGCACCTTGTTGAAAAAGCACTCGAAAGAAATGGCATTCGCGAATACTTTTCAGAAATCTTTACCTGCTCAAGCGTAGGTGCAGGAAAGGATACTCCTGTTATTTATGATGTTGCTTTAGAGCATTTAGGTACGCCAAAGGAAAACACATATGTTTTTGAGGATGCACTTTACGCCATTGAAACTGCAAATAAAGCAGGATACAATATAGTCGGTATCAATGATGTTTCTGAAAAAGCTGATTCTGATGTTGTAAAAAAGCTCTGTAACTACTATATCAACTGCTACGCAGACATTTATAAATATTTTGAATAATAAAAACTCGGTAACTATTTCAGTTACCGAGTAATTTTTTATTCTTCTGTTGTTTCCTCTGCTTCAGTTGTAGCTTCTGTAGCTTCAATCTGGCTTTCAGTAGGTTCTAAAACCACCTCTGTTGTCTCTTCGATAGTCTCTTCAACTATATCTTCAACAGCTTCCTCAGGATTATAGTTTTCGTCCATAAGCTTAAGGAATTCGTCACCTGAAATTTTCTCATTCTTGACAAGAGTTTCTGCAATAAGAACAAGCTTATCGTTATGCTCTGTAAGAATGCTTTCGCATTTAGCATAACACTCTGTCATTATACGCTTAATTTCATCATCAATGGTGGTTGCATAAGTTTCAGAATAGTTCTTGGAATGTGAATAATCCATGCCCAAGAACACCTCGTCTGTATCCTTACCATAAAGAACAGGACCGAGCTTTTCGCTCATACCGTATTTTGTAACCATTGAACGAGCTATTTCAGAGGAATGAGAAATATCCTGTGAAGCTCCTGTGGAAATATCACCAAAGGTGATCTGCTCTGCTACCCTACCACCCATTGCTGTTACAATTCTGTCAAGCATTGCTGACTTAAGCATATGCGAGGAATCCTCATCAGGTCTGTAAAGAGTATAACCACCAGCCATACCTCTGGGAATGATGGAGATTTCATAAACAGGCTCACAATTTTCAAGATAGTACGCTGAAACTGCGTGACCAGCCTCGTGATATGCAGTAATCTTCTTATCTTTTTCTGTGTATTTACGGGATTTTTTCTCTGCACCAACCTCAACCTTGACAGTTGCCTCGTCAATTTCGGTCATAGTTATAGCTTTCTTATTACGCTTTGCAGCGAGAAGTGCAGCTTCATTCATAAGGTTTTCAAGGTCTGCACCGACAAAGCCTATAGTTGCATGCGCAACACTCTTTAAATCAACATCAGGAGCAAGAGGCTTGTTCTTAGCATGAACTCTGAGGATTTCTTCTCTCCCCTTCAAATCAGGTCTTCCGACAGTTACCTGACGGTCAAAACGACCGGGTCTCAAAAGTGCAGGGTCAAGAATATCGGGACGGTTAGTTGCTGCGATAATGATAATACCTTCATTATTACCAAAGCCATCCATTTCAACAAGCAATTGGTTAAGTGTCTGTTCACGCTCATCGTGTCCACCACCCATACCTGCGCCACGATGACGACCAACAGCATCAATTTCATCAATAAAGATTATTGAAGGAGCACTCTTTTTCGCCTGATCAAAAAGGTCACGGACACGGGAAGCACCAACACCAACATACATTTCAACAAAGTCAGAGCCTGAAATTGAGAAGAATGGCACATCAGCTTCGCCTGCAACTGCTCTTGCAAGCAAGGTTTTACCTGTACCGGGAGGGCCAACAAGAAGAACCCCCTTAGGAATTCTTGCACCGAGCTCAGTAAATTTATGAGGATCCCTTAAGAACTCAACAATTTCCTGTAATTCTTCCTTTTCCTCATCAGCACCTGCAACCTGCTTAAAGGTAGTTTTTCTCTTTTCATCCTTGCCGAATTTAACTCTCGCTTTACCGAAATTCATAGCACGGTTGTTTTCAGTTGAAATTGAGTTGTTCATTCTCTTCATAAAGAAAAGTGCGATCACAACCACAATAACAAGACCAAATAAACCGGGTAAAAGCTGAACTAAAAGTGAGCTGGAGGCACCTGAAACATAGTTATATTTGATAGGTGTTTCGGGGTTTTCTCTGTTGTATTCAACAACACCGTCGTGAATATCCTCAATAAATAATGAAACATTGGGAACAGAATATTTTGCACTTGTGCCATCCTTTAACTCGTAAGTCAAAGCACCTGAGCCAATATTCAGATTATACTTAGTTACCTCACCCTTATCAAAAAGCTCAATAACCTGATAATATTCCAGATTTGTTTTCTTTGCTCCACCTGAATTCATAAACGAAAGAGCAAAGAACAAGATAAGTGGAATTGCGATATAAGGCAAAATTGCCTTGATTTTATCTGCGCCTTTAATAAATAGTCACCTCTTAATCATTAATCGTTATAAACAGATTCCTTTAAAACACCAATATATGGTAAGTTTCTGTAATATTCATTATAATCCAAACCATAACCAACGATAAACTCATTGGGAACAGAGCCACCGATATAATCAGCTTTAATATCAGCCTCTCTTCTTTCAGGCTTATCAACAAGAGTACAAATTTTAATACTGTTGGGGTTTCTTGCTGAAAGAATCTCTCTGAGATAATAAAGGGTGTTACCACTATCAAGAATATCCTCTACGATAAGAAGATCCTTGCCCTCAATGTTTTTATCAAGGTCCTTGATAATTTTAACAACGCCTGAAGATTTTGTTCCTGCTCCATAGCTTGAAACAGCCATAAAATCAATATTACAAGGGATTTTTATTGCTCTCATAAGGTCTGCCATAAAAATAACCGAACCCTTAAGAACGCTGACAAGCAATAAATCCTTGTCCTTGTAATCCTCACTGATTTGTTTACCCATATTATCGACAATAGATTTAAGCTCTTCTTCAGATATAAGTACTCTCTCAATGTCGGCTAACATATCTTTACCTATCATTATTTTTTCCCCTAACACAAATAATATTATGAGTTTGCTCTGTAACACAGCATCTTCTTGTTACTCCAAATCCAAAAACCCATACAACACCGATATCATCGCTGATAACCGGAATACTGTTTCTGATTTCAATCGGTACATTTTCCTCCGTGAAAAGCTTTTTAAGACTTTTAGTAACATTCCTTTTAGGAAAAGTAAACTCGTCCCCTGCTTTTCTTGTTCTCAAAACAAGGTTACCGGAAACTGAATTACAGTCTATCATATCAACAGCATTAATTTGGTTAACAATTTTTAAATAATCATCGTTTTTTTCCAATTCTACCAGATATTTACCAAATTTTTTACTAAATGGAAAAAAATCAATATCAATATTATCATTTTCATTATCGTCAGGCAAACGATAAAACCTGAAATAATCCTTTTTTACCTCTGCAAAAAAACCACCATAAATCTGTTGCCTGCCACATTTATGCAACAATTCGTACAGACAATTAATTTTCTTGTTATCAATATTCAACCCGCTATACCGTAGGAATTCTGAATATAGCATTTGAGTAACAACAGCTTTATCAGCAGCAAGAAGAATATTGCGATTGTAAGTAAGCTCATCAATTCTGGCATCATTCAATATTGAAAGAGCATTATTATTTAAGTACTCAGATACACATCTGGCATTATCGCTCAAGGAAGCAAAGGACGATAAAAAAGCAGGATTAATTTCTTCCAAAACAGGCAAAACCAAATGCCTGATTTTATTTCTTGTATATTCTGTGCTCAAATTTGTACTGTCAGTTACAAATTCGAGATCATTTTCCCTGCAATATCCTTCAATTTCTTTGCGAGAGCAGCTTAATAAAGGTCTGATTACATTGTCTCTAACATAAGGAATTCCACATAAGCCCTTAACAGATGACCCTCTTGTAATATTAAAGATAATCGTTTCAGCATTATCATTGGCATTATGAGCAGTTGCAATTTTTGAAAAATCGCCACAAGCCTCATTAAAGCATTTGTATCGAAGTCTTCTGCCACACTCTTCAAGAGACTCTTTTGATTTTTGGGACTCTTTAATACAATCCAGCTCAATCAAATCAAAAGAAATATTGTTTTTCAAGCAAAACACCTTGGAAAACTCTGCATCTGTATCAGCCTCAGCACCACGAATACCGTGATTAATATGGATTGCTCTCAAGGAATAGCCAAAGGTCTCTTTAAAGGAATTAAGAAGATGCAGCAAGCATACTGAATCTGCTCCACCTGAAAAGCCAACAACCACCTCGTTGGTGTTTTCGAGCATATTATAGTCAGAAAGCGCCTTTAAAGCCTTCTCTTTAACTAAAGCAGTAAAATTACTCATCTCTATACTCCAAGGTAGAGAACAATGTAAACTGACCGTCCCAATGAAGCTGAATTCTGTCAGTGGGACCATGTCTGTTTTTAGCAACATCCACATCGGCCTTAGTCATATCTACCTCATCAGGATTCTGTGCACCGTTTTTATAATAACCCTCACGATAAAGCATCA
Source organism: Acutalibacteraceae bacterium (assembly GCA_045631405.1). Lineage (GTDB taxonomy): Bacteria > Bacillota > Clostridia > Oscillospirales > Acutalibacteraceae > DTU089. The sequence goes on from JAZQUT010000016.1 coordinate 44,444, forward strand.
TAACGATATCAGCATCCTGCTCGATAGAACCGGAGTCACGAAGGTCAGAAAGCATAGGTCTATTGGACGCCTTACCATTCTTTTCAGGGCCTCGGGAAAGCTGAGCACAGCAAACAACAGGAATTTTCAAATCCTTTGCAAGCATTTTAAGACTACGGGTAATTTCAGTAATCTCCTGTACCCTGTTTTCTTTCTTAACAGCTGACTGCATAAGACCTAAATAGTCAATAATAATACAGTCAACATCCTTTGTTCTTTTAATTTTTGATTTAATATCGGGAACTGTAATGGTAGAGGTATCATCAAAATACAAATTACATCTTGTAAGTCTATCCGTTGCCTGAGCAAGTCGAGCCCACTCTTCGTCGGAAATGTTACCTGAACGAAGCTTGTTGCTTTCTACACGAGCTTCAGTGGAAAGCACACGGGCTGCAAGCTGCTCGTTAGACATTTCCAATGAGAAGAAGATAACCTTTTTACCAGTAAAGCCAACATTACGGGCAATATTAAGAGCAAAGCTTGTTTTACCCATAGCAGGACGAGCACCAATAAGTACCAAGTCGGAACGATTAAGACCAGAGGTGATTTCATCAAGCTTTGAAAACCCTGTTGGAATTCCCTTGAATTCTTCTGAATTTTCAGAAGAAATCTGTACAAGATTAGGATACACCTCAGAAGAAATAACATCACTAAGCTTCTGAAGAGAGCCTACAGCTCTACCCTTACGGATATCATAAATTTTCTGTTCTGCAGAGTCGAGAATCTTTTCTGCTTCTGCACCACCATCAACAGCAGAGTCGATAGTCTCCTGAGAAATTTTAATTAATGAACGAAGGAAATATTTCTCACGAACAATTTTGCAGTAATTCTCAACATTGGCAGCACTAGGAACCATCTGAGCAATCTGGAATAGATAATTTTTACCGTTTTCAACATCAAAGTTAGGATTACTGCTTAATTTATCGAGAATGGTCAAAGCGTCAATTCTTGAGCCTAATGTATCAAGAATCATAATCGCATCCATAATTGCACGATGCTGCTCAAAATAGAAATAATCGGGCTTTAAATGCGATAATACAATCGTAACACATTCGGGATTTATAAGAATTGATCCGATAACTGCTTGTTCAGTTTCGTGACTATATGGTAAATCTACACCATCGAATGTGGGCAATTTATTTTTTGAAGCCATAACTTTACCTTTCTAAAGTTTCTTTATTAGCGAAACCTTTATTATTCTTCTACAACCTGCACTTTAAAGGATGCAGAAACCTTAGGATGAAGACGAACCTGTGTATTATATGTTCCAAAAGCCTTGATATCGTCGACAGTAATTTTTCTTTTATCAACCTTAACGTTGAACTGATTAGAAACAACAACTGCAATTTCCTTAGCGGTAACAGAGCCGAAAAGCTTGCCGTTAGCGCCACCCTTAGCCTTGAGAACAACAGTCTTACCATCAATTTTCTCAGCACTTGCTTTTGCAGCCTTAAGCTCCTCATCAGCCTTGAACTGTTCAGAAGACTGCTTGTTTTTCATTTCAGAAAGAGTCTGAGCATTTGCCTCTGCAGCAAGACCTCTCGGAAACAAAAAGTTTCTTGCATAACCGTCAGAAACATTAACCTTTTCACTTTTTTTGCCAAGACCTTTTACATCACTTTTTAATATAACTTCCATTTATTTGTACCTCCGTGGAAAGTCTGAATTTATAAATATTACTAACTGATTTGAATATCAGTTTACCAAATCATATATGTAGCATCAAAGAAACAAAAGCAAAGTCAAAAACTACTTGCTTTTATTCCTTTAATAATGAACTGAACCTGATATACCAATGAAACAAAATTGTATTTTAAACCTCTAGCAAAATAGGCAGAATCATTGGATTACGCTTGGTTCTTTCATACATAAGACGAGAAACCTCATCGCGAAGCTTTGTATTCATTGCGTTAACATCAAAGCTATATGGTGGGAAGCTATCAATAACTCTCATAGAAAGCTTAACAGCCTCATTCATCAGAAGCTCAGCCTCTTTTACATAAACGAAGCCCTTTGAAACAACCTCGGGGCCACTCAAAAGCTCGCCTGAAGCACCGTCAATGGTAGCAGCGATGATAATTATACCATCCTGACCAAGATGCAAGCGTTCCTTCATAACTCTTGCACCAACATCACCAACGCCATAACCGTCAACATAAACCTTGCCGTTGGCAACCGTTCCGGAAATTGAAACATTTCTCTGAGAAACAGAAACCTCATAGCCATTATCGGCAATAACAATATTGTTTTGATCCATTCCTATGCTTTCAGCAAGCCTTGCGTGATATCTCAGATGCTTTTGTTCACCGTGAACAGGAATAAAATATTTCGGCTTAACAAGAGAAAGCATTATTTTAAGCTCCTCCTGACAAGCGTGACCTGATACATGAACATCATACATCTTCTCATAGATAACACGCGCGCCAAGCTTAAGAAGGTCATTGATAACCTTATAGACAGTTTTTTCATTACCGGGAATAGGACGGGCTGAAATAATAACGCAATCGTTAAAGCCGACTGTTACCTTTCTGTGTCCACCCTGAGCCATTCTTGAAAGAGCTGACATAGGCTCACCCTGACTGCCAGTTGTTATAATAACAAGCCTGTCATCAGAATATCGCTTGATTTCATCGATACCGATAAGTGTGCCATCAGGAATGTCTATATAGCCAAGCTCAGAAGCAATAGCAACAACATTTTCAAGGCTTCTGCCCGAAAGTGCAACCTTTCTGTCAGTCTGAGCTGCAATATCAATAATCTGCTGAACACGATGAAGATTTGAAGCAAAGGTTGCGATTATAATTCTTCTGTCCCCTGCCTGGTTAAACAAGCTTCGGAATGTCTCACCAACCTTGCTTTCACTCTGAGAGTAGCCAGGCTGCTCTGCGTTGGTTGAGTCAGAAAGAAGAGCAAGAACGCCCTCGTTTCCTAACTCAGCAAAGCGAGAAAGGTTAATTATGCTGCCATCAATGGGACTGGTATCAATTTTGAAGTCGCCCGTTTGAACAATTGTACCTTCTTCGCACTTGATAGCCAATGCAACAGCATCAGGAATAGAATGGTTAACCTTAATAAACTCAACCTCAAAATCACCAAGCTTAACAGTGTCACCTGCTTCAACAATGTTAATTTTAACCTCATGCTGAAGCTTATGCTCACTTAGCTTACCATTAATAAGTCCTGCAGTTAAAAGTGTTGCATAAACAGGGATGTTAACCTTTTTCAAAAGATAAGCTAAGGCACCAATATGATCCTCATGACCATGGGTAATAAGAATACCCTTAACCTTATCTATGTTTCTTTCAACATAAGTGAAATCAGGTATAACAAAGTCAACACCCAGCTGGTCTGATTCAGGGAATGCGAGACCACAGTCAACAATTATCATGGACTTGCCGTATTCATAGCAGGTCATATTCTTGCCAACCTCATTGATACCACCAAGGAAGGAAACCTTTATAGGCTCATTTCTTTTGGGTGGAGTAATTTTTGAATAACGATTGGATTTATTGTTGGTGTTTTTGATATTATCACCTTTTTTGTTAGTAGTTTTCTTTGAATTCTGCTTGTTTTTAGTAGATTTGTTCTGTCCGTTTGATTTCTTTTTATTCGGATTTGTCTGGTTAGTTTTTTTACTTTTTTTTGTCTGCGCAGAATTTTCAGAAGACTGTTTTTTCTTCTTATTTTCTTTTGGCATAAAAAACTCCTATTTTAAATTTTATATGTAGAGCCGTCAGAAACAAGACGGCATTAAACCTATTTTATTATTTTAATATAATACTATTATTTACTTATAATGTCAAGTACAGCGCTATTTAAAAAAGCTACAAAAAATATCACAAAGCTCTTTTGAATTCTCCTCACTGACACTTGAGCACAAAACCCTGAGCTTTTTGTTTTTATCTGATTTTTTCAGTTTTACAAGCCCCTTGTCACACACAATATTAAAGCAGTCTTTTTTATAGCTTATAGGATAATTGCAGTTTATTTTTCCTGCAATTACACTATTTTTGTCGTTAACATCAATATTCTCGCTACTGACAAAAAATCTCGGAAGCCCTGCAAACAAATCAGCAATAGTCATAGATGTTTTTTGCATAATATTCAGAATTTGCAATAACAATACAACCGAGTCATATTGCCATAATTTATTGTAGCAATCACTTTCAAAAAACGCTTCCCTACTGTGCTTTAAATAAAAAAACACTATTCTCCTCAAGGCTTTATCTGAATACAGAACATCATCAAATTTAATATTGACGCTTGAGCCAAATTCATTCATATACACATCTATTTTATGCTTATAATTTTTGTTGTTTTCACAGGAATTGAAAATACTCTCCAATGTTCTGACAATATGTCTGTTTTCACAAAAAATCTCATTAACAACAGGTAAAGCTTTTTCCGAAAATGCTGTCACTTCACGAATATAAACTCTTGATAAGCCCCTGATTTGTCTCAAGCTCTTACACTCATCAGCGCTGACATGTTGAATTTTATTTGAGCTACAAAACTCAAAAATATTACAGCAATCGCTTTTACTTACTTCCTGAAAATCGGAGTTATAAATGGTTATATCGGTTCCCCCACTCCCACCACTGAAAAATACAGAAAACTCACTTTCGGTAAAGGCTGATGAGAACAAAATCTGCGATTTAAACATAACACCTGCATCAATACATTCGCCACCCGAGGCAACAAACCCACTCATAAAAGCAAGCTTAAGCGACAAAGAATTGATATGCCCATCACTTGCCACAATTAATCGTGGCTTATAAAAAACTGTTGCTACGGCTGAACCCAACAAGGCAACCTTATCGGGTGATAATCCCTGAAACTTACTGTTAAAGGAAAATGAGTTTTTATCGTCAAAGGGCGATCTGATAAACCTGTCATATTTTAAATCCCTGTTGATTACTGAATCATTTTCAATTGTCATATCCTCGCCGATTAATGTATCAGCTCCGATAACTGAACCCGAAAAAACAGCTGTATTCCTTTTAATTGACGCATTATTACAACAAACAGTGCCATCAATAAAACACCCTGATGAAATATATACATTTTCAAATAAAATACTGTTCTTAACAAAACTGTTTTTAGAAACAAGGGTATTACTGTAAACAGCAGTATTGGGACCAATTGTTGAACCGCCTTCAATTTGCACATCACTGCCGATATATACAGGGGGAATTATTGAGTAATCCCCCTCGGGTATAACTGTGTCTGTGTAAACACCCTCAGCAACAAAGGGTGGTCTATAAAAAGCTCTGCCATTCATTATATCGCTCAAAAGCACTTTATAATCCTTAACACTGTCCAGAATCTTTACATACACATTGTTTTTTATTTTCTTTTCAGTTAATTTTTTTGTACGAGAAAACAAATATGTTAATGACAGACTCTTATTTAGTATTTTCTTAATTTCATTAACGCTTCCAACAACACAAAACCCATTACCATCCTCGTCCTCCACAACACTTAATCCGTCTGTACAAGTAACACTAACGCTCTTAAAATCGTACTCAAAATAGACATTATTTTTCAGAACAATCACTGTATCTGCTTCATCAAGATACAGTAATTCCTTATATAACTTACTCTCGCTCAGCGAAATTATTTCAAAAAAGGAAGGCATATCAACTACCTTTGAACCCAACAAAAACACCTTTTCTATGGGCATATCAACGAAGCTTAACAATTGATGGTGAAGAAGTAGCTTATCTAAAACCTTCAAATTGTAAAAGGATTCAACACCAATCTGCGATGTCAACAGATTATTTTTTGAAAAATCTACAAATATCAAATGCATTTTTACCACCAAATTTAATATATCCAATTGTTTTTCAAAAATTAAATAACAAAACACTTTAAAAGCATTAGCTTTTGTGATAATATATATCTAAGAAACAATAAGAGGATTAAATATGAAAATAGTTGAAATTTTTACAGATGGTGCTTGCAGTGGTAATCCCGGTCCCGGTGGTTGGGGTGCAATTTTAAGATGCAACGGAATAGAAAAAGAAATAAGTGGTGGCGAAAAGGAAACCACAAACAACAGAATGGAGCTAACTGCCGTTATCTCTGCTCTTTCTGCATTGAATCAGCCCTGTCAGGTTACTGTTACAACAGATTCAAAATATGTCTGTGATGCAATTAATCAGGGGTGGGCTTACTCTTGGAAGAAAAACGGTTGGCGAAAGGCTGATAAAAAGCCTGCTCTTAATCCCGATTTATGGAGTCAATTATTAGACCTTTTAGACAAGCATCAGGTAACCTTCAAATGGGTCAAGGGACACAACGAGCACCCCGAAAATGAAAGATGTGACAGATTAGCAGTTTCAGAATGTGAAAAATACAAATAACAAACACCTTACATCAAACAAATTGGTGTAAGGTGTTTTCTTTTATCTCTTTATTGATATATATATTTCCTCAACTGTATCAGCAATAACCTGAGCAGTCTTTGGACCCATTGAATTGGTTTCTTCGTAATGGCGTCTGTCATGCTTATCTCGTCCATTATCAATATAGGGCGATTTTTTGTTAAGAATAAAATCATTAGGTGGTAATATATAACCAAGTTCATCGTTCGCAAGACCGAAAACAAGTATATTTTCATCCTCGACTATGTCACAAAGGAGCTTCGGATTGAATTCAGGGCCTTTACCCGTTGCAGACTCATCAGCGCTTAAAGCACCTCCGAAAACAAGCTCAGGGAAAACCTCGCCGGGTAAAAGCAGCATCTTTTTACCACCAATTTCAAAATAAGTGATTTCAGATTTAAGGCACCAATAGTTAGGAGCCTCTGTTCTTGTGAACTTGTCTGCAGTCAAAATACCAATATCACAAGCAATTGTCAACACGGGGTTTTCAACATCTGCATAAAACTCTTTTCTCGCAAAGTTTACAATTGGCTCAAGCTTTTTATCATTGTCTATGGCAATTGCATAATCAGCAAGCTTATAGCCTATGTTTCTTGTCGATTCAATAAGTCTGTGTTCACTACGAAGCTGTTTTTCATCGGGGATATCCATACTGATCATACCACCGATAGCACCAACACCATAGAAGGTGTCTGCACCGGTTGTTTTTCTGATTTTCTCTCTTAAATAGCAAGGGAAATCAGCACTTACAAGATGATTACAGCCCTGAAGAGATTCAGAATGGGAAGCAAAGTTGAGCAACCAGATTTCATTGGATTTATCATCAGGAACAAAACGGAAGCGTGTTAAAGTTTTCGAATAAACGATAGGAGTTCTTATGTCCTCCTGCATATCAGGAACCTCAATATCACCCAAATACAAATCACCGTTTTTACGGCTGTTATAGGCCTCATAGGCGCATTTTTCAACGGCCTTGAAGAGAATGTCCATAAATTTCTCATCCTTGCCACTGAAGGGCAAACGCCCCCATATACCCATTGTATCAATACCGGCATGGTTATGGGTTGACATAACGCCGATATATCTGCAACAGGTTTTAGCAGAAAACTCTCTGAGTCTTTCACGAATTTTATTAACATCCTTATTAAGAAGTCCGACAACATCAAGAGAAATTAATAAAACGCCACCTCTTTGAGTATTATCATCAATCCAGATAGCGTGAGCATACTGAGGGTCGATAACACCTCTTGCAGGATTGTTTTCACCGTAACCTGCAATATAGTATTTTTTCTTATCAATATCATCAGGTAGCATAAGCTCTCTATGGAAGCCAACTGTGAATTTTTCAGAAACAGGCTCTGAAACAAAATCAACCTCAACAGGATCCAAGGGCTGTGCCTGTCTAGATTTTAAAGACATTTTTCCATGTCCCTTAACAATTCCGTTAAGAATATAATGTAAAACAGATTTCTCCATAATTTTCACCTCAAAGTTTCATTCGCTCCTTATAATCGGGCATAAACTGTTCTATAAAGCTATAAAAATCCTTGCTATGATTATGATGCTTTATATGAGCGAGCTCATGAACAACAACATAGTCAATAAATCTCTCATCCTTATCCATTAGATATAATGAAAAATTAAGATTATTTGTTCCCGAGCAAGAGCCATATCTCTTTTTTGCCGAATTAATTTTCACAGAGCTTGGATTCACTTGCATTATTTTTGCATAATATTCCACTTTTGGTGGTATAATTTCTTTTGCTTTTTTACGCAAAAGCTTAATATCATCCTCAGAATACTGCTTGATTTGCTTTTTCTTTTCCCTCTGTAAAATAATAGTTCTTTCGAGCCAGCTTTTCTTTTCCTGAAGAATTTCATCAATTTCTTTTTGTGAAATCCTTAATGGCGCACGAACGGTAATATTACAATTTTCATCCACCTGAATAGAGACGCTTTTTCGTTTTGAACGAATTAATGTGTAATCAAAAAGCATAATTAAAAACCATTCTTGTATTCGTCCATTGGCTTGCCACCACGGGCAAGGTACTCGTTATACAACTGTACCTTTCTTTCCTTGGTGTATTCGTAACACCAAAGATTAAAGACGCCAGAAAAGCTCTCAAATGTTTCATCAGGCAAAACCTTGAATTCGCCTGATTTATAAGGCAAAGGTATCTCTACAGTACCATTGGAAGCAATAAAATAATATTTTGAAATCTCTAAAGATTTTCTGTTAGCAGACTGTCTAGGAAGCTCTTCATCAAACTTGATCTGAGTAACAGGAAAGAGGGCAACCTCAGCATTAACAAGTTCATAGAATCTATCGGTTGTTCCGAAATGACCGTGATGAGCCTGCTGAACAATATCTGATTTCAAAAACTCAGGGAAGCGCGCTTCGAGAATATAGCTTTCCTCATGACCTGCGTCACCGGGAAACAAAATTTTAGTTCCCTCAGCCTGAGCCATAATAACAACCGATGAATCGTTGTAGTTTTCATTATCACCAGGAAAAACATCTTCGTGAGAGCAAAGAACATCAAAACGAATGTTGTTTGCATAAAAATACATACCCGTATGCAGTCTGCAAACAGGAATCTCAGGATGCTTTTCCATTAACTCATAGAAAATTGTCACATAATTAAGGTTAGATGGGGTCCAATATGTACCGTCACGATGGTTATTAGGAACAAAGTTATGATAAACCATATCGATAATGGTATCGTGAGTATAATAACGGATGTAGTTCATAAACTGAGCAATATGGTCCTCGTGACCATGACTCAAAAACCATCCCTTGATATGCACCTTCTGTCCCTCGGGCGTTCTTTCGCGAAGGAAATCATAAATCCTGTCGCAGTCTCTCATTGAATAAGTATGAGCGCTATCAATTACAAAGAATGAGCCGTCGCAATCACGAAGAATATAACACATACCACAGTCAATCAAGGTGTGATCAACCTCAAACTGCCAAAGAGTTGTTACAGCATTATTGCAATAGTCTTCCTTTTCGTATTGAGGAAGCGCAGTTTTACCATCAAGAGAAATTCTCACAGAGCTATCGCAGGAATAATAGCCAAAGGAAAGCAAAACCTCATCATCTAAAGCAAAGAAAAAGGTATTGTTTTCAATTTTATTATCAAAAAGCTTTTTATCTTCGTACTGAGAAACAAGCTTATTAAAGGCGTTCTCGTCAATGTTATTATAAAGCAAAAGCTGAGAGTCCTTGCCTGAATCATAGCATTTAGCTTCAGCATTAAAGAAGCTATCAGATTTAATTTTAAAGCTGTTTAAATATTCAGTAAACATCATAATTAAACTACCCCGACGACTTAAATATTGGCTAAATCAAGATTGTTGAAATAATTGAGAATGTCTTCCTTTGAAGCAGAAACCTTACCCTGAATCATTGTACCTCTACCGCCACCTCTACCATTAAGAGCAGCGTTAAAATGCTTTGCAAATTTCATTAAATCAAAGTTAAGACTACCTGCAACATAAGAAAATCCGCTTTCTTCGTTACCTGAAAGAATAACGCAAAGTTCCTTTTGAGTCATACCGTAGTTTGCAAGCTCTCTCATCATATCAGAATCATAAAATGATGTGATAAACAGAGCTGAATCGCCAACGAAGGAAAGATTTGCCTTGTCATTTTCTGCTATTTTCATTTTAAACTCAGCAAACTCATGATGAAGAGTTTCATTTTCTTTTATCTTTTTTTCAACATAAGCTGCAATCTCATGCTGCTTTGAAGAGAGCATAACAGAAACATCGTAAACGCTTGTATATTTTTCTCTGTAATCCAAAAGTGCTTTTAAGCCTGATTTCATAACAATTCTCACGCCACCTCTGTGACGCATAAAATCAAGAATTTTAACAACACCTATTTCCCCTGTTCTTTTTACATGGGGAGCACAGCAAGCACAAAGGTCAGCTTCGCCTATTCTTACAAGGCGTACGCCCTCTTTTAAATCAAGCTTACTACGATAATCAAGTCTTTCAATTTCTTCTTCACTAGGGAAAAAGCAATCAATCTCAATGTTATCATAAATGTATCTATTAGTCTTTTCTTCAACCTCATCAAGCTGTTCGCGTGTTAATTCACCACTGAAATCGACAGTTACATAATCCTCTTCCATATGGAAGCCAACATTATCATAACCGAACAAGGAATGAACAACACCCGAAACGATATGCTCGCCACTATGGCTCTGCATACGAAGAAATCTCTGCTCCCAATCAAGCTTACAGGAATATTCCTTTGATGCCTCAAGCTCTTTATCAGTTATATGATAAATAACATTATCCTCTTCCTGTACATCTATAACTCTTGCATCACCGATAAAGCCAGTGTCTGCCTTCTGGCCACCACCCTCGGGGAAGAAAGCAGTTTTATCAAGAATAACCTTGAACCCTTTTTCAAGCTTCTCACAGGAAACAACAAGAGCGTCAAACTCTTTAATGTAGCCATCTGAATAATAAAGTCTTTCTGTTTTCATAAATCAACCTCTGTAAAACGCTAATGAAAGCGCGATAATGTACTGTGCTGCAAAATAAGTTGCATGGTTTAAAACAATAGCTGTTCTGTTGGTTCTGTCCTTTTCCTTTTTACTGAAATAAAGTCCTGCAAGGAAAGCATCAGAAAGAACAAACAACGCAAAGCCTATGTTGAGAAGAACACTGTGTAATGTATAGCGTTCGGTTATAGTATAACCACCTGCAAAACCTAAAGTCATACATAAAACAGCTGTATAGAGAATAGTTATTTTCTTAAATTTACCATACTCAAGCTTCATAACCTTTTCGGTTGCAACTGCAATAATGATACCTGCAATTATACCTATTACAACACAAATTATATTAGTTAACTCAACACCATAAGCTGACACCATAGCTATGCTATAAAAAATGTGACCGATAAGGAAGGTCCAGAAGCCTAAATTGGTGCATCTGTCTGCATCGCCAAGCTTTGTATATTTCAAATCAAGAACTATATCACCGAGCATCCCAAAGCAAGCGCCACCAACCGTAAACACCCCAAGATAATCAGGACAAGCTTCGTTGCCGATAAAGAAAAACAAGCCAGACAGAATAAAGCCCATACTAGCAATTGACTTAACAGCAACTACATCAATAGTTACTACTGCAGTTCTTTTAAAAAGGAATAAAATTGTTGCCGCAATTCCTATTACCAAAAACAAATAACCCACAATAAACCACCTTATATTTATTTAATTTGATATAAAAAGATATTAACATAACGCCGAATAAAATTCAATTAACCCCTAATAAAAAGGGTTGCATAATTTTAAAGCTTCAATTTTGTTTATTTTAACCAATGAAAATTTCTTGATTTTTCCCGTCGGGAGTGGTAATATAAAAGCAAGTTAATACGCCAATAACTTACGCAAACACCGACAGCCGCTCACGAAATTGAGCGGCTGTCGGTGTATTTTATTATATAAATCAGGTGCATTTTGTTTATTATATATAAATATTCTATTATTTATTTTACAATAACAAATATTGATTTAAACGCAGGATTGTTGTAAAATTATTTTGTATTATTGAAATTCGAAAAGAGGAAAAATCATGTCCCTCGTCACACTAAAGGAATTAATAGAAAACGCTGACAAAAAGAATGTTGCTGTAGGCGCCTTTTCCGTCGGTAACATGGAAATGATTTTGGGTGCTGTCAGAGCTGCCGAGGAGCTTGACACTCCTACCATTTTACAAATTGCCGAGGTAAGACTTCCTACCTCACCCTTAGATATAATCGGTCCTATGATGGTTGCAGCAGCAGAAAACAGCAAGGTAGATATATGTGTACATTTTGATCACGGCTTAAACTATGAAACAGTTTTACGCGCTCTTGATTTGGGCTTCAGCTCTGTTATGCTGGATGGCTCACTTCTGAGCTACGAGGACAACATTAAATTAACAAAAAGCGTTGTTGATGCTGCAAAGGAATACGGTGCTTCTGTTGAAGCTGAGCTTGGTGTTGTCGGAGGAAATGAGGGTGGTGGAAAAGCCCACGAAATCCAATGCACCGACCCTGAGCTCGCTGATGATTTCTGTAAGAAAACAGGAATCGATGCCTTGGCTGTTGCAATAGGTAATGCTCACGGCAACTACCCAGTTGCTCCTGAATTAAGGCTTGATGTTTTAAAGGAAATTGACGAAAAATGTGATACACCCTTGGTTCTTCACGGTGGTACAGGAATAACTCCCGAAACCTTTCAGAAATGTATCAGAAACGGTGTCAGGAAGGTTAACATAGCAACAGCTAGCTTTGACGCAACAGCAAAGGCTGCCAAGGAGGCTACTGCGACCGAGAAGCCTAACTACTTCAATTTATCACAAAGTATGGCTGATGCTGTTTATGAGAATGTTAAAAAGCACATCAAAATTTTCAATATGGAGAATTTAAAATAAGGAGAGCTTATTATGAAATACATTGAATTTGACAACAACAAAGAATTTGACTTAATTCTTTTAGGAAGAGTTGCAGTTGACTTTAACCCCACTGACTACTATTGTCCTCTTTCTCAGAGTACAACCTTCAAGAAATATCTTGGTGGCTCCCCTGCTAATATTGCAGTTGGTCTTTCAAGACTTGGTAAAAAATGCGGCTTCTTCGCAAAGGTTTCTGACGATGAATTAGGAACTTTTGTTGAGAATTTCTTTAAGAACGAAGGAATTGATTGCTCACATATCACTCGTTGCAAAAACGGCGAAAAAATCGGTCTCACCTTTACAGAAATTCTTTCAGAAACAGAAAGTTCAATTCTTATGTATCGTAACGATGCAGCTGACCTTAAGCTTTCAGTTGAAGATATTGACGAGGAATACATAAAGAAAGCAAAGGCTCTTCTTATTTCAGGTACTGCACTTTGCGAGAGTCCTTCAAGAGAGGCTGCTCTCAAGGCAACAATCCTTGCTAAGAAAAATAATATTCCTGTTATTTTCGATATTGACTATCGTGCTTACAACTGGAAAAACAGCGACGAAATCGCTATTTACTATTCGACTCTTGCTTCAAAGGCTGATATCATTCTTGGCTCAAGAGAGGAATTTGACTTAACAGAAAAGCTTATCGGTCTTGATGGCACAGATAAAACAAGCGCTTCCTATTGGCATTCTCTTGGTGCAAAAATTGTTATTATCAAACATGGTAAAGAAGGCTCAACTGCTTACACCAACGATGGTGAAAGCTTTAATATCAAGCCCTTCCCCGTTAAACTGCTCAAATCCTTCGGTGGTGGCGACGGCTACGCATCAGCTTTCCTTTATGGTCTTTTCGAGGGTTGGGAAATAATTGATGCTCTTGAATTCGGCTCAGCATCTGCTGCTATGCTTGTTGCAAGTCACGCTTGCTCTCAGGATATGCCTTCAGTTGAGGCTGTTAAGGAGTTTATAAAAAAGGAAAAAGAAGAATATGGCGAGATGATCGCTAGAGCATAAATCATTATACAAAGGTGGAGATATGTAGATATGGAAAAGAACTTAAAAAGATTGTGCACAGCTTTATTAACTACATCAATACTATTAACCTTGGCTTCCTGTGGTGATAATAAGACTTCAGAAAACAACACAACTACAACAGAAAGCACAACAATCATAGCTACCAAAACACCAGAAAAAACTACTGGAGATTCAACCACCACAACCCATTCAACAACCGAAATTGAAGAAACAAAGACCACTGAGGTAACTACAAAAACTGATAAAGCTGAAACCTCACAAGAAAAGCCTGCCCAGGTTAAGCCTACCGAACAAAAAAACAAACCCACTCAGGTGAAACCGACTGAATCAAATACTAAGCCTACTCAGGCTAAGCCCACAGAAGCAAAGCCTCAGAAGACAACACCAAAATTTGTATTTTCTCAAAGCTTCCCTGTTAAAGTAACTGCTTTCAGTGCGCAATATGAGGTCATTAGTGCTTATACCTCAGACGGCTATTGGTATAATGAGGATACATATTTGTTTGATATAAACATAACAGTTAAGCGTTGCGATGACGGCATAAACGAGGAAAAAGCTTCTGCTGTACAGATAAAAATCAAGGATTCCAATGGCAATGTTGTAAGAAATACAAGCACAAGTGCAGGTATGCTCAGCATTGGTGAACAAGGCACAGGATGTATGGCTTGGAGTGTAGATGCTCCGGGTACTTATACAATAGAATTTTCATCAATATAAAATAGCAAAACAATTTTAAAATTAAAAATAAGTTGAGATGATCGCTCGTGGTTAAAAAATTAGTAACTAAATTCAAAAAAGCCATTTCCTTGCTTTTACTTTTGGCATTTATATTTGCGCAAATCCCTATTCTTATTAACGCTTATATGTACGAGTTTTCCACTAAATACTTCCTGACTGTTGAGCAGGCTTCACAGGAGAGCTTTGACTGCGTTCTCGTTCTTGGTGCAGGCGTTTGGGAGGATGGTCCCTCCCACCTTCTTGAAGAAAGGCTCAACAAAGGCGTCGAGGTGTATAATACAGGCTGTACAAATAGAATTCTTATGACCGGTGACCACGGCAGAGTTGAATATGACGAGGTTAATGTTATGAAGGGTTTTGCCATTGAAAAGGGTGCAATTGCTGAAGAGGTATTTATGGACCACGCAGGCTTTTCTACCTATGAGTCAATGTATCGCGCTAAAGAAATCTTTCAGGTGAAAAAGGTCGTTATTGTTACTCAGAAATATCATTTATACAGAGCAGTTTACAATGCAAGAAAATTAGGCATTGATGCCTACGGTGTTGCAGCTGACGGACAGTACAACTTTTCTCTACCTGTAAGAGCCTACAACAATTTCAGAGAATCTCTAGCAAGATGCAAGGATTTTGTGTGGTGTATTATTAAGCCTGAGCCCACCTATCTTGGGGACGTTATCCCCATAAGCTCAAGTGGCGTTTTAACAGATGATAAAACAAAATAAGGTGACAATATGTTTGAACAATTAACTTTTAATGAAAATGGCATTAAGACTGTCTGCGAAATGAACGGCAAGCATTCTGATATGTTTATGACTATCAAGGTAAAGCAACTTACTGAAAATGAAACTTTTACAGTTTATGATGAAGACTGTGAAACAGCCTTTTTAATCCTTTATGGTGATGTTGATATATCATGGGATGGCGAAACAAAAAACATGGTAAGAGAAAACCCTTTCGTTAAAGCTTCTTATTGCTTACATGTACCCAAATGCACAGAGGTTACAATCAAAGCAAATAAAGCTTCTGAAATTCTTATTCAGCAGACTGATAACGACATCGTTTTCTCCCCTGTTTTCTATACACCTGATATGATTTTATATCAGCACTTCGGCAAGGACCAGTGGGACGGAACAGGTTACAGAATAGTATCTACCGTTTTTGACCCCGACAATGCACCATATTCAAATATGGTTCTCGGTGAGGTGTATAATCAACCAGGTCGTTGGTCAAGCTACCCACCCCATCATCATCCACAGCCCGAGGTATATTACTATCAGTTTGATAAGCCACAAGGCTTTGGAGCTTCTTTCGTTGGCGATAATGTTTACAAAAGTGTTCAAGGCAGCGCAGTTTACATTACAGACGGCAACGACCATCAGCAGGCTGTTGCACCAGGCTATGAAATGTGTTACATCTGGATGATTCGTCATCTTCCTGATGATCCTTGGTACAAAACAACAAGATTCGTTTCTGACGAGCATTTATGGCTCACAAAATAAACTTAGAAATTATTCCTTAAGGAGTGATATATAAATGGCAATTATGACAATGGGTCAAGCCCTTGTAAAATTCCTTGATAACCAATACGTTTCTTTCGACGGAAAGGAAACAAAGTTTGTTGACGGTATCTTTACCGTTTTCGGTCACGGAATTGTATGTGGTCTTGGTCAGGCACTTGATGAAAACCCCGGTTCTCTCAAGGTGTATCAAGGCAAAAATGAGCAAGGTATGGCGCATGTTGCTGCTAGCTTTGCAAAGCAGAACAACAGAAGAAAAATTATCGCTTGCTCTTCTTCTATCGGTCCTGGTGCTGCAAATATGATTACTGCTGCAGCAACTGCAACAGTAAACAATGTTCCCCTTTTACTTTTCCCTGCTGACACCTTCGCTTGTCGTCAGCCCGACCCCGTTCTTCAGCAGTTCGAGCAGCCCTATTCACTTTCTGTTACAACTAATGATGCTTACAAGCCTGTTTGCAGATATTGGGACAGAATTGTTCGTCCTGAACAGCTTATGAGCGCTATGACTAACGCTATGCGAGTTCTTACTGATACTGCTAACACAGGTGCAGTTTGTATCGCACTTTGTCAGGATGTTGAAGGCGAAAGCTATGATTATCCTGATTATTTCTTCACAAAAAGAGTACATAAGATTACAAGAATCGCTCCTGCAGAGGATGAAATCGCTGACATTGCTGAAATTCTCAAAGCAGCTAAAAAGCCTCTTGTTATCGCAGGTGGTGGCGTAAGATATTCTGAAGCAGGCAGAACAGTTGAAGCCTTCTGCGAAAAGCACAACATTCCCTTTGCAGAAACTCAGAACGGCAAATCTGCAGTCCTCTCTTCACACGCTCTTAATCTTGGCGGTGTTGGTGTTACTGGTAATCTCTCTGCTAATTTAATTGCGAAGGATGCTGATGTTATTGTCGGTATCGGTACTCGCTTCTCAGATTTCACAACTGCTTCAAAATCTCTTTTCAAGGCTGATGCAAAGTTTATAACAATCAACACAGACAGATTTGATGCATATAAGCTTTCAGCCATCAAGGCAGTTTGTGATGCAAAGCTTGGTATCGAAGCACTTGATAACGCAATCGGCAACTACAAAACAGATTATGCCAGCGAAATTGCTGATGCTAAAAAGGCTTGGGCTGAGGAAATGGAAAAGCTTTCAGCTTATTCATACTCAGAAGATTTCGAGCCTATCATTAAGGCAAGATACGAAGAAACAATTCCTGAGTTTGTAGAAAAAATAGGTGGTACAATAACACAGACATCTGCTCTCGCTCTCATCAGAAAAATACTTGACGATGATGCTATTGCAGTTGCTGCTGCAGGATCCCTCCCCGGCTGTATGCAGAGAATGTGGACTACTGATGCTCCCAACTCATACAATATGGAATACGGCTATTCCTGTATGGGTTACGAAATCGCAGGTGCTCTTGGTTCAAAAATGGCTGAGCCTGACAAAGAGGTTTATGCATTCTGTGGCGACGGAAGCTATCTTATGCTTCACAGTGAGCTTGTTACTGCAGTTCAGGAAAACAAAAAAATCAATGTTCTTCTTTTTGATAACTCTGGCTTTGGTTGTATTAACAACCTCCAGATGTCAAATGGTATCGGCAATCTTGCAACTGAGTTCCGTAAGCGCGACGAAAACGGAAATCTTCTTGGTGAGCTTATTCCCATTGACTTTGCTATGAATGCTGCTGCTTATGGTGTTAAGACATATACTGCTAAAACTCTTGAGGAGCTTAAGACTGCTCTTATCGACTCAAAGAAGCAGACAGTTTCAACTCTTATTGATATCAAGGTTCTTCCCAAGTCTATGACAGATGGTTATGGCGCTTGGTGGCACGTTGGTATCGCATCCACTTCATCAAAAGAAGCAGTTAACACTGCTTTTAAAAATAAAGACGAAAATCTTAGAAAAGCGAGGAAATTCT
The DNA here is from genome assembly GCA_045631405.1 of Acutalibacteraceae bacterium. Classification (GTDB taxonomy): domain Bacteria; phylum Bacillota; class Clostridia; order Oscillospirales; family Acutalibacteraceae; genus DTU089. The sequence goes on from JAZQUT010000016.1 coordinate 62,537, forward strand.
GATGCTTGATAAAAACAAAGTAAAACTCGGTATTGCTCCTATCGCGTGGACAAACGACGATATGCCGGACCTTGGAGCAGAAAACACATTCGAACAGTGCATTTCTGAAATGGCTCTTGCAGGCTTCACAGGTTGCGAGGTTGGTAACAAATATCCCAAGGATACAGCTGTTCTCAAAAAAGCCCTCGACCTTCGTGGTATGCAGATCTGTAACGCTTGGTTTTCAACCTTCCTTACAACCAAGCCCTACGAGGAAACAGAAAAGGAATTCATCAAGCACATTACATTCCTTAAAGAAATGGGTGCAAAGGTTGTTGGTGTTTCTGAACAGGGTCACTCAATTCAGGGTACTGACAAATCAATCTTTGATGACAAATATGTTATGAATGACGAAGAATGGGATATGCTTTGCACAGGCCTTAACAAGCTTGGTAAGGTTGCGAAGGATATGGGCATCACTCTTACATTCCATCACCATATGGGTACAGTTGTTCAGACTGCTGCAGAAATTGACCGAATGATGGAAAACACAGATCCCGAGCTTTTCAATCTCCTCTTTGACTCAGGTCACCTTGCATATTGTGGTGAAGATTATATGTATATTCTCAAAAAATACATTAATCGTATCAAGCATGTTCACCTTAAGGACATCCGTCCTGACGTTGTTGCTGACGTTAAGGCAAAAGGCGAAAGCTTCCTTCAGGGTGTTCGTAAGGGTACATTTACAGTTCCCGGCGATGGTGTAATTGATTTCGCACCTATCTTTGATGTGCTTGCAGAAAACAACTACGAGGGCTATGTTCTTGTTGAGGCTGAGCAGGATCCTGCAATTGCAAATCCATTTGAATATGCTCTAAAAGCAAGAAAATATATTGCTGAAAAAGCAGGACTTTAATTAAAGAGGTAAATAAAATGGCTGAAAAAATTAAATATTTTTGTAATGGTCAGTTTAAGGAATCAAAAACTGATGTTTGGTATGATCTTTACAACCCCAGCACAGGTGAAATAACAGGCTATGCTCCCTGCTGTACTAATGACGAGGTTCTTGAAGCAGTTGAAGCAGCTAAGGCTGCATACCCTGCATGGAGTGCAACTCCTGCAATCAAGAGAGCTCAGATTCTTTATAATGTACGCGACCTTCTCATTAAGAATATGGATGAGCTCACAACTCTCGTTGCTGAGGAAAACGGCAAGGTATGGAGCGAGGCTGAAGGTGATGTTCTCAAGGCAAAGGAAGGCACAGAGCTTGCAACTCAGGTTCCCTCACTTATGATGGGTGAAAGCCTTATGGACGCTTCCTCAGGCTTTGACACAACCCTCTACCGTGAATCAATGGGTGTTTTTGCAGGTATCGTTCCCGTTAACTTCCCTGCTATGATTCCTTTCGGTTGGATGGTTCCCACCTGCGTTGCTTGTGGTAACACAATCGTTCTTAAGGCAGCATCTCTCACACCAAGAACAGCATTGAGAATTGCAGAGCTTTACAAAGAAGCTGGTATGCCCGATGGTGTTGTTAACGTTGTCACTTGCTCAAGAAACGAAATCAACACTCTTCTTGACCATCCTGACATCAAGGGTATTACCTTTGTTGGTTCTACTCCTGTTGGTAAGCTCATTTACGAAAGAGCAGCAAAAGCAGGCAAGAGAGTTCAGGCTCTTTGCCAAGCTAAAAACCATGCACTCGTTCTTGAGGATGCTCCCATCGAAAGAACAGTTGCAGGTATTATTAACTCTGCTTATGGTTGTGCAGGTCAGCGTTGTATGGCACTCTCCTGCTGCGTAGTACAGGAATCAATTGCTGATAAATTTGTTGCAGAGCTTAAAAAGCAGGCTATGAACATCAAGGTTGGTAAATCAATTGATAAGACCTCAAAACTTGGCCCACTTACATATAAAAAGCACTATGATGAGGTTGTTGCTGATATCGAAAAGGGCGTTAAGGAAGGTGCTACTCTCGTTCTTGACGGCAGAAATCCCGAGCTTCCCGAGGAAATCAAAAACGGCTACTTTGTAGGTCCTACAATATTCGATAATGTTACAGAAGATATGACAATCGGCAGAGACGAGGTTTTCGGACCTGTGCTTTGCGTTAAAAGAGTTAAAGACTTCCACGAGGGTCTTGCTGTAATGAATGCTAACCCCTACGCTAACGGCTCCGTTATTTTCACTCAGAGTGGTCACTATGCAAGAGAATTTGCTCGTCACACTCATGGTGGTATGGTTGGCGTTAACGTTGGTATTCCCGTTCCGATTGGCTTCTTCCCCTTCTCAGGACACAAGGACTCATTCTTCGGCGACCTTCACTGTCTTGGTAAAGATTCATATCGCTTCTTTACAGAAAGCAAATGTGTAACAACCCGTTGGTTTGACGAGGACGAAATCAAGAAAACAGAGGTTTCCACCTGGGACGGCACTATCTGATTTGTTTAAATACACTTTGAAAGGAAATAATAACTATGCTTAATATTGGTATTATCGGTGCAGGACGCATCGGCAAGGTTCACCTTGAATCAATTTCATATCACGTAAAAAACGCAGTTGTAACAGCAATTGCTGACCCCTTTATGAACGACGAGACAAAGGCTTTCTGCGAAGGCTTCGGCGTTGAAAAAATCTACACAGATTACAAAAAAATCATTGAAGACGAAACAATTGATGCAGTTCTTGTTTGCTCCTCAACTGATACTCATGCTCCTATTTCTATTGAAGCTATCAACGCAGGTAAGCATGTTTTCTGTGAAAAGCCCCTTGCTAACACAGTTGATAAAATCCTTGAAATCGCAGATGCGCTTAAGGCTCACCCCGAGGTAAAATTCCAGGTTGGCTTCAACCGTCGTTTTGACCACAACTTTGCAGCAGTAAGAAAAGCTTATGACGACGGCAGAATCGGTGAAGCTCAGATTCTTAAAATCACATCCCGTGACCCTCAGGCTCCTCCTGTTGGCTACTGTGCAGCAAGCATCTTCCTTGATATGACAATTCACGATTTTGATATGGCTTGCTTCCTTACAAACAGCGATGTTGAAGAGCTTTATGTTTATGCAGATGCTCTTATCAATCCCGGTATCCGTGAATATGGTGACTTTGATACAGCTATCATTTCCATGAAAATGGAAAACGGTGCTCTTGCTGTTATTGATAATTCACGTCAGGCAATGTACGGTTATGACCAGAGAGCTGAGCTTTTCGGTTCAAAGGGCATGGTTGCAACTACTAATGATACACTTTCAACTGCTGTTGTTTCAGACGCAAACGGCGTTACAGGCGAAAAGCCCCTTTATTTCTTCCTTGAAAGATATATGGGCTCATTCTCTGAAGAGGTTAGACAGTTTGTTGACTGCTGTATTAACGACAAGGAAACACCGGTTGGTATTCATGCAGGTCTTCAGTCTGTTAAAATTGCTCTTGCAGCTGAAAAATCAGCTAACGAGGGTCGTCCTGTAAAGCTTTCGGAGATTAAATAAAATGTCAGAAAAAAACTATGATATAATAGTTATTGGTGCAGGTTGTGGCGGTTTAACTGCTGCAGCTTGTGCTGCTAAAGAGGGCAAAAAGGTTCTCTTATTAGAACGCCACAACACCCCTGGTGGCTTCGCATCAAGCTTTGTAAGGGGTAGATTTGAATTTGATGTCAGTCTTCATCAGCTCTGTGGCTTCGGAAGCTCTTCAGGGCTTGGTGAGGTGCGTCAGATTTTTGATTACCTTGGCATCAGTGAAAAAATCAAATGGTCTGAAATCCCCGAGGCTTACAGACTTATAACAAAATCATCTGATGGCTCATCTATAGATGTTATAATGCCTTTTGGTGTTGAAAATTACATTGAAGCTATGGAAAAATATGTTCCTGGCAGTAAGCCATCTATGACAAAGCTTTTCAATTTAGCTGAAGAGATTGTTAAATCAAACAACTATTTTGCTGAGGCTGATATCAAAAAAACACCCACAGCATTAAGAAGGGTTATTAAAGAGCACGGTAATTTCATAAGAACTGCTCCCTACTCTGTAAACAAGGTTTTAGATGCCTTGAAGGTACCGAAGAGAGCACAGGAAATTTTCACTGCTTATTGGATGTATCTTGGTGTGGATTGCGAAAGATTAAGCTTTATTCACTATATTTCAATGGTCTATATGTATTTGACACTTGGCGCAATAACACCTAAACTGAGAAGTCACGAAATGAGCATGGCTCTTGCAGGCGTAATTGAAGATAACGGTGGTGAAATCCGTTATAACAGTCATGTTTCAAGAATCATTTTTAATGACGGACAGGCATCCGGTGTTATTCTTAAAAGTGGCGAAAAAATCATGTGCAAGCATATTATCGCCAACTGCTCACCAACAACTGCATACGGCAAAATGATGAAGGCAAAGGATGTTCCTGAAAGCGCCTTGAAACGAACAAATGCTCGTAGCTTTGGCATGCGTGGTGCTTGTGTATATCTCGGCTTAAATCGCTCTCCAAAGGATTTAGGTATAACAGAGCACTCCTATTTTATCACCGATACATCAAACTCTGTCAGCCAGTTCCAATTAATGAAAAGCATTGACACTAATAATGCTCAGGCTGCAGTATGCCTGAACATCTCAGACCCAAACTGCTCCCCTGCCGGTACAACAATTCTCTGTTTAACAACTCTTTACAGCGATAACTGTTGGGCAAACATCAATCCCGAAGGCTATTTTGATGAAAAAGATATGTTAGCAGCAAGATTGATTGCAAACTTCGAAAGTGCAACCGGTATAACAATTCACAACAACATTGAAGAGCTTGAGGTTGCAACTCCTATAACATTTGCTCGCTATACCTATACTCCTCAAGGAACTGTTTATGGTTATTATGGCGACGATTGGGACGGTATAATTCCTAGAATTATGACCGAGGCTTCCGATTGCGATACTAAAGGTCTTCGCTTCTGTGGTGGTTGGGGTGTACAACTTTCAGGAATGAGTTCAGCAATAGCTAGTGGTAGAAATGCAGCATTTGCTACCTTTGATGATATCGAAAACGAAAATAACAAGGAGGAAAAAACCGATGAAGAATAAAATCAAGGTTGAATCCTCTTTCAGAGACATAAAAAACTTTATCAATATCCCTTCTTATAGAAAGGGTGTTGTTGATGAAGCTCCCGATACACCGATAAATGCAAACTTTGCTGTTAACTCTGCAGCAAACTTTCTGCATCCGCGCACTCAGTATTTAAAGGTAAAGCAGGTTGCAGAAATTGCCAGGGATGTCCGTGCTTATGTTCTTGAGCCCGATGCTGCACACGGTACTGCAAAGCTTGCATATTTCAGACCAGGTCAGTATCTTAGCATTACATTAAATATTGGCTCTGCTGTTGTCACAAGACCTTACACCATATGCTCCTCCCCCCTGCGCTCAGTTGATGATGAATATGTAATTATCGTTAAGAAGGTTCCACACGGATTCGCTTCTACTTATATCTTCAACAATTGGACAAAGGGAACTCAGATAGTTTCATCTGCTCCACAGGGTAATTTCTATTATCAAAAATTGCGCGATTCAAAAAATGTTGTTGCCGTTTGTGACAGCAACGGAATCTCATCATTCATATCAATGGCTGAAGCAATTGTTGACGGTACACTCGATATTGATTTAACACTTCTTTATTCTGCTAGGAAAAGAAACGAAACAATAATGAATGAGCGTTTGTCCGAGCTTTCAGAGGCTACTGATAAATTCAGAGTTATTTATGTTTTCAGCGATGAACGAGCAGAAAAATGCGAGAGAGGCTTTGTTACCAAAACCTTAATTGAAAAATATGCTCCTGCAACAAAATATAGCATATTTGTTTGTGGCTCTACTGCTCTATACAACAGAACAACTCCACAAATTGCTGAATTAAAGCTTGAGAAAAAATATATCAGATATGGTTTAAGTGGACAAATTGTTAACCCATCAAGCCTACCTGATTTCCCCAAGGATGAAATCGGCAAAACATATTTATGCAAGGTCATAAAGAATGGCGAATTAGTTGCAACAATACCGTGTTCAACCGAGGAAACTGTTTTAGTCAGCTTAGAGCGTGAAGGAATAACTGCTCCTTCATCCTGTCGTTCAGGCGAATGTGGCTTCTGTCGAGCAAGACTAATTAAGGGTAATGTCTTTATACCAAACGGAATAGATTCCAGAAGACTTGCTGATTCAAGCCACGGTATCATACACCCCTGTTGCTCATATCCTATGAGCAACCTGACATTGGTAATTAACTAAAAAAAGAGTATTCAGAAAATAAATTCTGAATACTCTCTTTTTTATAAATCTATTATTTAAAATCATTAAACTCGTCAGCTGTAACCTTTTTGGTTGGTGCTACCAACGGTTCTGCAGGGTTAAGTGGAATGCTTGCAGTAGATTTAATACTTGCGCCGTCAGTCACTGCCTTTGCATCGTTGCTTTGATGACCAACGTCATAATTTGTAAGCTTATGTGCAATAGCAGCATTCTGCATTTTAATTTCTTCCAAGGTATCCTCAAGCTTTTTCTCCATGTTACGAATACTTACGATAACATAACCTAAAATGCTGAAAATTATCAGACCATATACGATAAAGTATGCTGAAATATTCATTGAGGCATCAACGAATATTAACAAAATGAACATTGGAACGATAAGAGTTGCTAACACAAAGGCTGCAACTAACAGCGCCTTTTTCAACATAGGATTCATAAAAAAGCCCCCCGATTATTTATTCTCAGCAGCAATACGCTGAAGACCTTCAAATCCGATTTTCACAGAATCATAAACATCCAAATCATAGCACAAATCCTGCTCAATAACAATATACTGAACACCAATATCCTTACAAGCTTGATAACAGGCACCTAAATCAAGGTTACCTGTACCACATTCTGCAAAGCGCTGCTGATTATTTACGATTCTCATATCCTTGAAATGACAAACCTCTACTCTGCCCTCAAGCTTCTTGATATATTCAGCAGGGTTTACTCCACCCACCTGCATCCAATATGTATCAGGAATAAAATGAAGAGTATCAGCTGTGGTTTCTTCAATGAGTCTTTCAAAGGTACGCTTACCATCATAAACCTCGAATTCAAAAGCGTGGTTATGGTAGCACAGTTGCTTACCCTGCTTCTTCATTTTAGAGCCGATTTCATTACATTTCTGAATAAATCCACTAACTCCCTCAAAGGATTCATGAATATTACCGGGCATAGCACCGATACCGATATTTTTACAATTAATAAGATTATGCTCATGAATAAGAGCATCTAAATCGTTTTTCATTCTGTCATAAGACTTATGAGTAACACAAACATACATTTTATATTTGTCAATAAGCTCTGCAACGATTTCGGGATGAATATCACCAATTGCAGAAATCTGAACAACATCACATCCTATGCTCTGAAGAAATTTAAGAGTTGTTTCAAAATCATCTGCATTTTTACATCTGTCACGCAAGGTGTATAATTGAACACCTAATTTAATATCCGACACAATATCACCTACTTGTTTTATATATATCTATTTTATCACACAATTCGGTAAAGTAAAGAAAAATTTCAAAATTTCAAAAGATAATTTGTGCAAAATATTTATAAAATCACTTGATTTTTTCTAGAAAATGTTTAAAATAGGTACTGTATGGAATAAAAATTTATATATAATTTCAAGAAGGCGGAACTATGGCTAAATATCTTATTGTTAATGCTGATGACTACGGAATGTGCAATGCAGCAAATGAAGCAGTCGAAGAATTATTTAAAGGTGGTTGGTTAAAATCAGCAACCATTATGATGCCCTGCCCTGCTGCAGAGCATGCTGTTCATTTCTCAATCGACAATCCTGAATACGCAATCGGTATTCATACAACTCTCACAAGCGAATGGGGTAAATATCGTTGGAAGCCCTTAACTGATGGTAAATCTCTTCTTGACGAAGAAGGCTTTATGTGGCACGAAAGCGATATGGTTGAAAAGAACGCTTCTAATGAAGACATTGAAAAAGAGGTTCGCGCTCAGATCGATCTTGCTCATAAAATGGGTATGAAGCCAAGCCATGTTGACAATCATATGGGTTCTCTTTATGGTCACTACACAGGCAGATTAGGTCTTTCTAAGCTTGCTCTTAAAATCTGTGGCAGCTACGGCTATGCTTACCGTCTTTATACAAAGGCTGACAAGAGAATCTGCCCCAACGGCACACCTTATATTGCTTATGCAGCAGTTACACTCCTTTCAAAGCTTTGGGGTAAAAAATACAATGTAATTATGCCTGACTATCTTCTCTTCCCTGATTGGAATGACGATATGAGAGTAAGCTACGAGGTTTATCGTGACACAATTCTCAAAATCTGGACAGACATCCCTGAAGGAGAGGTTACAGAAACCTTCGTTCATCCCTCTGTTGAAAGCGACGAGCTTAAGGGCATTACAGGAAGATGGCTTGACAGAGTATGGGAATATCAGCTTATGAAGGACCCCTATGTACATAAACACCTTAAAGACAACGGCGTTGAATTAATAAGCTACAGAGAGCTTATTAAAATGAAGGGCGGAGTAGTTAAGGGCTAATCCTTAAAATTTCAGGAACGGCATCGTATGATGTCGTTCTTTTTTTATTAAAACTCTTGATTTTTTTATAATATATGGTATTATGATATAAATGCGTTGAGCAAGAGAGTAAAAGTTAATTGATGTCAAAGAGAGATGCGCCTTGGCTGGAAGCGTGTTACGGAGGTTTTCTTTGAAGTTCACTTGTGAGCAGTGCGATTGAAACCAAGTAGGTCGCAACGGGTGTAACCGTTATATTACAGATGAGTGTTTGCTCTGATGCAAAAATTAAGGGTGGTACCGCGGAGATTGTCTTCGTCCCTTTGGGGATGGGGGCTTTATTTTTTTGCTTCCCCCAACAAAAATGTTAAAAATTTTTAGTAATATATTCGAAAGGATGAAAAAAATGCTTCAAAAGGCACAGCAATTGAAGGAGCAATTCAGCGAAAAGGTTGCAGCAGCAACAGTTCCTGCAGAGCTCGAACAATTGAGAATTGAATTTTTAGGCAAAAAGGGTCCGATTTCTTCTCTTATGGGTGAACTCAGAAACATCCCTAACGAGCAGAAAAAGGAAGCTGGTCAGATTATCAATGAGGTTAAGCAGTTCATTGAGGCTACCATTAACGAAAAAAGAATTGAGCTTATGAAGGCTGAGGAAGAGCGCCTTATTAACAGCGCTGAGGATTACGATGTAACCTTCCCTGTTTCCGAGGACACAGGCTCTTATCACCCCATCACTCTCGTTCAGCGCGAGGTTGAGGACATTTTCGCAGGTATGGGCTTCTCTATTGAAGACTACGACGAAATCGTTGACGATTACCATTGCTTCGAGGCTCTTAATATTCCTAAGCATCACCCCGCTCGTGATATGCAGGACACATATTACCTCAGCACAAATCAGTTACTTAAGACTCATACATCTGCAGCTCAGAATGCAATTCTTATAAAGTACACTAAGGAGCTTGAGGCTGATCGCCCCATCCGTGTTATCTTCCCTGGCAGATGCTTCAGAAACGAGAAGATTGACGCTTGTCACGAAAACACATTCTTCCAGATGGAAGGTGTTATGGTTGATAAGGATATCTCTATCTCCAACCTTATTTACTTTATGAAAACTATGCTCTCAGAGGTTTTCCAGAGAGATATTACTGTAAGACTTCGTCCTGGCTTCTTCCCCTTTGTTGAGCCTGGCTTTGAGCTTGATATTCAGTGTCTTATCTGTGGTGGCGACGGTTGCCCTTCTTGTAAGGATTCAGGTTGGCTTGAGCTTTGCCCCTGTGGTATGATTCACCCCAATGTTCTTACTGCTGCAGGTCTCGATCCTGAAAAATACACAGGCTTTGCTTTCGGTCTTGGTCTTACAAGACTTGCAATGATGAGATACGGAATCAAGGATATCCGTGTGTTCAACTCCTGCAACCTTAAAGCACTTTCACAGTTCGAAAATGCTACTTTCACAGACTCAGAAAAGGAGGTCAAATAAATGTTTGTTTCAATTAACTGGATTAAAGAATATGTTGACCTCGAGGGTCTTGACATCAAAAAGCTTATAAACTCCTTCACTCTTGCTACAGCAGAGGTTGAAGACATCATCGTTAAAGGTGAGGATTTAAGAGATGTTGTTGTTGGTGAAATTCTTTCAATAGAAAATCACCCCAACTCAAAGAAGCTTCATCTTCTCAAGGTTGACGGTGGCGACAGAATTTATGATGTAGTATGTGGCGCACCCAATGTACGCGAGAATATGAAAATAGCTTTCGTTAAAGCAGGTGGCAGAGTCCCTGCAGGTGAAATCATAAAGGCAACTGTTGCAGGCTTTGAATCAGAGGGTATGTGCTGCTCAGCATTTGAGCTTGGTCTTTCCGATGACAAAGCAGGTCTTATGGAAATTGATGTTGATGCTCCCAATGGTACAAATCTTAAGGACATCTACCCCATTGACGATATTATTTTTGAGGTTGATAACAAATCTCTCACAAACCGTCCCGACCTTTGGGGTCACTATGGTATCGCAAGAGAATTTGCAGCACTTACTGACAGAGAGCTTAAGCCTCTTCCCCTTTCCGACCTCGCTTATGACGGCAACGAAAAGATTAAGGTTACAGTAGGCAGAGAAGACCTTGTTTACAGATATTCCTGCGTTAAGATGGACAACATCACAAAAAATGTTAGTCCTATGGCATTACAGATTCGCCTTTACTACTGTGGTATGAGAGGAATCAATCTTCTTGCTGACCTTACAAACTATATTATGCTTGAAATGGGTCAGCCCACGCACGCATTCGATGCTAACAAGATTGATGAAATCGTTGTTGATACTCCCAAGGAGAACTGCAAATTCACAACTCTTGATAACACAGAGCGTGATATCACAACTGATATGCTCCTTATTCAGAACGGCTCTACTCCTGTTGCTATTGCAGGTATTATGGGTGGTCTTGATTCAGAAATCGTTGGTGATACAAACGCTGTTGTTCTTGAATGTGCAAACTTTGACGGTGTCAGCGTTAGAAAAACAAGCTCAAAGCTCGGTCTTCGTACAGATGCTTCTGCTCGTTACGAGAAAATGCTCGACCCCGAAATGACTGTTACTGCTGCAAAGCGCTTTGCATATCTTCTTCAGAGCATTGACGAAGGCGCTAGAGTTGCTTCTCAGCTTACAGACGAATATACAAAGAAATACCCTGTAATTGACATCAGCTTCAACAAGGCTTATGTTGATAAATACACAGGTATTGACATTTCTGAGGAAAGAATCCTCAAAACTCTTACTGCTCTCGGCTTCGATGTAACAAAGGATGGCGAGGAATTCAAGGTTAAGGTTCCCTCATTCCGTGCTACAAAGGATGTTACAATCAAGGCTGACATCATTGAAGAAATTACCCGTATTTACGGTTATGACAACTTCAGCATCATTACAACAAAGAGTCCCCTTAAGCCTGTTAAGAGCTCTCCCGTTCGCGCTCAGAGCAACGAAATCAAGGACATTCTTGTTAAGCACTATAATCTTCACGAGGTTCATTCATATATCTGGTGCGATGTAAGAAAATACAAAAAGCTCGGCATTGAGGTTGAGGAAAATGTTAAGGTTCTTAACATTGAAAGCTCCGACAATGGTACTCTTCGTAACTCAATGATTCCCACTCTCCTTTCTGCAGTTTCTGACAACAAGGACTACGCTGACAATTACGGCATTTTCGAAATTGGTCGCGTTGCAGCAGGTGTTAAGGAAGATGGCACTGCTAACGAGCGCAGAAGACTCGGTATTGTTCTCTTTGATAAAACAATTTCTGAAAAAGAATTGTTCTTCAAGGCTATTTCAATGGTAAACGAAATCTTCTTACAGATTAAGCATAAGGCTCCCGTTCTCACAAAGGTTGCTCCTGCTCATGCTTGGCAGCATCCTAAGAACACTGCAAGCATCTCCTGCGATGGTGTTAATGTTGGTGCTATCAATACTCTTCATCCTGCAAACGCTCAGAAGCTTGACAAAAACGGTGTTGCTGTATGTATTGAAATCGATGTTGATGATTTCATCACAATTGGTGGTGACAACATTTCCTTCATTGAGCCCTCAACTCAGCAGTCAACATACTACGACCTTTCTCTTATTATGAAGGATGGCGTAACATTTGCTGATATGTCTGAATGCTGGAACAAGCTCGGTCTTGCAGAGCTTAACAATGTTAAGGTAATTGACACCTACGAAAAAGACGGTGTAAAGAGTATAACAGTTCGTCTTATCTTCTCTTCAAAAGAGAAAACACTTGAAATGGACGAGGTTCAGGCTTGGATCGACGAAATCTTAGCAAATCTTAAAAATATCGGCATTGAAATGAGAGTATAATGTACTAAAAGCTGTACTTTATACTAAAGTTTGAAATTTCTTAACAAATTAATGTTGTAATTTCAATTTATTTAGTCTATAATGTTTTTATAGTTCATAGGAGGTGTTTGTATGACAGATAAAACAATCCAGTTCACAATCAGTGACGACCACGAAAGAGAGATGCGTGAGATTCTTGTGACCGTTTATAATGCTTTGGTTGAAAAGGGTTACAACCCCACAAGTCAGCTTGTAGGTTATATCTTGTCCGAAGACCCCACCTACATCACAACTCACAACAATGCGAGAAGTCTTATTCGTAAGATTGACAGAGATGAGCTTCTTCAGGCTCTTCTCAAGGCATATCTTCACTAAGGAGTGTTTATTTTGGCAGAGAATAACAGCTTTTTAACCTACAAGGGTAAGCCTCTTGTTCGTAAAGGCAATACAATTTATTATGGTGATATTAACGATCCTTATGTTACAATGCTTTCAGTTGTTGAATCTCACGAGGTTCACGGCGTTAAGATTGCAGATAAAGTTAAGGTTCAGCTTGTTAACACCAGAGAGGCTAATCCCCTTGCAGCTATCGAAAAAAGTTCTGATAAAAACGGAATGTATGCAGCTATTGAAATCGCATCAATCTGGCTTGAAAGAGCTTTAAAGGCGTAAAAAATTACTCACTCAACTTTTTGGTTGAGTGAGTTTTTTTCTTTATTTAATAACAGTATATATCAAATGGGGTCTGTCAAATATTCTTACAGGGGCAATACTATTGCCTATACCTCTGCTTACTACAAGTATTGTTTCAGCTTGTTCATATAGGCCACTTGTATATTTTGGAAAAAGACCTTGGTCGGGTGCTATCAGACCTATGCCGAATAACCTTCCCTGACCACCGTGAGCATGTCCTGAATAAACCAAATCAAAATTATATTCTGAATACACATCAAGCTGCTCAGGATGATGAGCAAGTAAAATATTAAATTCTTTTTTGTCAACCTCCAAGGCTGAACAAAGTGATTCAGTTGTCAGCTTAACCTCACTTGCAGAGCCACAATGAAAATAAGGGTCATCAATACCAAAAACATTGATTTCGTCACAATTATCTAATCTGATTACTGTTTTTTCGCCTCTGAGCACTTCAACCCCCAAAGCTTCTAAATCGAAAATCATATTATCAAAGGCTGATTGACTATCAATACTGATATTACACTCATGGTTACCTGTAACATAAAAAACAGGAGCTATCTCAACAATTTCAGAAATTAAATCAATACCCTTTTGAATATCGGTTTTTCTACAGTCAACCAAATCACCTGTTAAAACTATAATGTCAGGCTTTTCGGATTTTAATGAAGAAAGAACAGCATCGTTAAGAAATTTATTTTTTGTGTTATGATAATCTGAAATATGAGCTATTTTATAAGCTTTGTCAAGTTCGAGCTTATCTGTTTCAATATTAAATTGTTCGACTGATAAGGTTATATTACCCCAAATAGTTGCAATAGAAAAAGCAAGAAAGAGCGTCAGTATAATACACAACGCTCTTTTAACTATCTTAGGGTTGTTTTTAAAACAAGCCATCATATTACTTATTAAAGAATTTCGCCGTTTTCAATAGCGTGAATCTGGTCAACTCTGCGCTGATGTCTGCCACCTTCAAATTCAGTATTAAGGAAAACATCAACAAGCTCACAAGCAAGACCACCACCGATGACTCTTGCACCTAAGCAAAGAGCATTGGCATCATTATGTACTCTTGTAAACTTTGCGCTGAAATAATCGGAGCAGCAAGCAGCCCTGATTCCCTTAACCTTATTTGCAGCCATTGAAATACCGATACCAGTACCACAACAAAGAACTGCCTTGTCACACTCACCACCCGTAACCTTTAAGCAAGCCTTCTGTGCAAATGCTGCATAGTCAACAGATGCGTCTGAATCTGTTCCACAATCAATAAACTCAACACCTTTTTCAGTAAGGTATTTTTTAATTTCCTCCTTAAGAGGATAACCTGCATGGTCAGAAGCAATAGCGATCATATTTAACATCCTTTCGGTAATTTAAATTTTTATTTGTTTTTATTCTTTAATTCTCTCTCAGCCTGAGAAAGCCTTAAATAGCTAGGTAATAGCTCATCGGGAGTTATCGCCGAATTCTCGTCATTTTCGAGGATTTCCGATGCAATAAGGCAAACAGAAGAAGCACTCTGATATCTTATATTTAAAGGGGCAATCTGAATATCGGGTAACTCCTCCTTCATTTTATTATAACAAAGAAGAGCACCGTCACCAATAAGCATTATTCTGCCGTCAACAGATTTTAACTGCTCTGTTAAATCTGCAATAGAAATCGCTTCATCGGGTGTTTTTCTTTCTAAGCCACAGCTACAGTCAAACTGAGCGGTATAAACCTGATTACAACGGGCATCCATAACAGCAACTGCATATACACCTGTGCTTTCAAGAGGCTTTGCAATAACCTCAAGAGTTGAAAGACCGAGACATTTTTTATTAAGTGGCTGTGCAAGTCCCTTGACTGCAGAAACACCGATACGAACGCCTGTAAACGAACCAGGACCGTTTGATACTGCAAAAAAATCAATATCATCAATAGAAACACGAGCAGACTTAAGAACATTATCAAGCATAGGTAAAAGTGTCTGACTATGGGTTAAGCCTGTATTAGAAAAATCAACTGCTAAAAGCTTTCCATCAGCAAACACTGCTGCAGAGGCTGCTGTTGCAGTGCTATCAACGCCAAGAATCTTCATAAAAGCTCCCACCACTCATTCTCAAAATTCTGTCATCATCATTTTCGCCACGAGAAAACTCAATTTTAATAAGCTTTTCTTCTGGCAAAGCATTTTCAATATTCTCGCTCCATTCTACAGCAAGAACACATCCGTTATCAAGATAATCAAAAAATCCGGTAGTACACAAATCCTCAAATGTGCTTATTCTGTACATATCAAAATGGCAAAGAGGAATATCTCCACCATATTCATGAACAAGGGCAAAGGTTGGACTAGAAACATCAGAATTTATACCCAATCCTCTTGCGAGACCTGCAGTAAAACGGGTTTTCCCCATACCGAGTCCACCAAAATAGGCAACAACCTCGCCACCCTTTAAAACCTTACCTAATTTCTCACCGAAGAGCTCGGTTTCATTAGGAGAACAAGAAAAGACTTCTACCATAATTACCTCAATATTTTTACTTGAAAATGTATCTTTATATATGTATAATATAATAACAACATTGTTAGATAAAATCAAGAGGTGCAGGACTTGAAAAAATATTTTTCCTTAGCGAGAAGATTTATCGCCGAAACAGATAAAATTCTTCTTATGCTTATTGCCGCTGCTTCAATATTCGGTGTTATGATGGTTCATAGTGCAACCCGTTGGAAATTAGGCGAAGGTGAATTTATCAACCGAGATGCAATAGTTATGATAATAGCAGCTGTTGGTGGTATAATTCTTACGCTTATAATTTCAGCTATTGACTACGAGCTGATAATGAAAATCTGGCCTATAATCGGTCTGTTTTGCATTGGACTAATGGGTATTACGCTTATTTTCGGTGTTGCTCCCGAAGAACGACCTGACTCAAAATGTTGGCTTCAGTTCGGTTCAATTTATTTTCAGTCCTCAGAGCTTGTAAAAATTGGTTATGTCATAACATATTCCATGCATCTGGAGCTATGCAAGGACAATATAAATTCATTAAAATCAATTGTTTTACTTGGTATTCACGCAATAATCCCTATTGGTCTTGTTGTTCTTACAGGTGATATGGGCTCTGCTCTTGTTTTCATTTTTATGACAATTGCTATGCTTTTCTTTGCCGGACTTCACATCGGTTTCTTTGGTGCAGGTGGCATTTTAGGTATTGCTGCCTCCCCTCTTATCTGGATGTATGTTTTTGACGAATATCAAAGAACCAGATTTTTAGCTCTTTTTAGACCGGAGGATTTCGCAGACGAAAGCTATCAGCAAAGATTAGGTCTTAACGCTCTCGGGTCCGGTGGCTTCTTCGGTCAGGGATATCTCAAGGGGACTTACACACAGGGTGGTCTTGTTCCCGAAAGAGAAAATGACTTTATTTTAACTGCAATTGGTGAAGAGACAGGCTTTTTCGGTTGCATAGTGGCGCTCGGTTTATTGTTCTTCATCTGCTTTAAAATGATTAAAACAGGTAAGGAAGCACGAGATTTCTCGGCTCAGCTCGCTTGCTTCGGAATCGCATCAATGATAGCTGCTCAGGTTGTTATTAACGCCGGTATGGTGCTTATGGTATTACCTGTTATCGGTATCACGCTCCCCTTCTTTAGCGCCGGTGGTACAAGTACGCTTTGTCTGTATGTGGGTATCGGACTAATTTTCAGTATTTACAGATACAATCGTTCGAGAGAAACAGTTAATTTCAGACTATCAAGAATTGCTTCGCCTTTCTCAGAATATTAAAAAAATGGATTCAGGACAGTAAATGTCTTGAATCCATTTTCATTTTTCGCTTTATGCTTAACATTTGGTAAGCTTAGCCATTTTTGCCATAACCTTTTTTGTTCCACAGGTATCAAAAGCGATTTCGAGAAGCATATCGCCCCCCATAGCCTTTGCACTGACAATCATACCCTTACCAAAGGTCTTGTGCTCAACTATATCGCCAACCTTGAAATCAAGAGCTACAGTATCTGTAGTTGTCTTTTTAGGAGCAGAGCTGAAGCCACCGTTTGCAAATCCACTTGCTTTGGTTTTAGGTGCAGAAGAAGGCTTTGAATAAGATTTATCCTGGGAAAACATTTTTGTTCCACCACTGTACGATGAACCACCATAGGAAGAACCCGAATAACCACCGTAGAAGGTCTGCTGAGGCGCGTTACGCTCGAAATCGGTAAGTTCCTCAGGTATTTCTCCAAGGAAGCGTGACGGCCTTGTAAAGCTTGTATTTCCAAACAGCATTCTTGAACGAGCGTTAGTTATATAGAGCTTCTCTTTTGCTCGGGTAATACCAACATAGCAAAGGCGTCGCTCCTCTTCGAGCTCTGAGGGATCATACATAACCTGATTTCCCGGGAAAAGTCCCTCTTCCATACCAACAATGAAAACTACAGGGAATTCAAGCCCCTTTGCAGAATGAAGCGTCATCATAACAGTAGATTCTGTGTCAGAGTTGTAGTTATCAAGGTCAGTCATCAAAGCAACCTCTTCAAGGAAGCCTGTGAGAGTACCGCCCTCATTTTCCTCCATATAACGAACAAGGTTTGCAAGAACCTCCATAACGTTCGCCTTACGCTCTTCTGCAGTTTCTTTGTCTAAATCAAGAGAAGCATAGTAGCCTGTTTTTGTTATAACATCATCAAAGAAATCCTGAATTGATTTTTCTTCAAGAGAAAGTGCAAGTGAATTTAAAAGATTTGTAAAATCAACAAGCTTACCTGCAGCACGGGAAAGCATAGGATAATCATAAGCGTTCTGAATAACATTATAGAATGTTGTTCCTAATCCGTCTGCAATTGATGCAGCATTATTAATTGTTGTATCACCGATTCCCCTCTTAGGTTCGTTGATAATTCTTCTTAAACGGACAGTATCAGACGGATTTGCAATAACTGACAAATAAGCAAGAATATCCTTAACTTCCTTACGGTCGTAGAATCGGTGGCCGCCGATAACCTTATACGGAACGGCATTATATACTAACGCTCTTTCAATGCTGCTTGATTGAGCATTGGTTCTGTAAAGAACTGCGAAATCAGAAAACTTTCTGCCGAGAGCAACTGCATTGAGTATTTCATCTGCAACATAACGACCCTCGTCGCGCTCATCAGTAAGAATTTTAACCTTGATTTTATCGCCACCATCTTTTTCAGTCCAAAGGGTTTTGCCTTTTCTTCCCTTGTTATTTTTGATAACAGCATTGGCAGCATCAAGAATGACAGATGTTGAACGGTAGTTCTGCTCAAGACGAATTACGGAAGTTTCTTCATACTGATTTTCAAAGGATAAAATATTTTCAATTGTTGCACCACGGAATTTATAAATACTCTGGTCATCATCACCAACAACACAGATATTTCTGTAACCATTTGCAAGTAAGGATGTAAGTACATACTGTGCGTGGTTAGTATCCTGATACTCGTCCACCATAACATATCTGAAACGGCGCTGATAATACTCAAGAACATCGGGATTTTCTTTAAGAAGCTTAACTGTGTTTACAATGATATCATCAAAATCCATAGCATCTGCTTTTCTGAGCATTTCCTCGTACTTTGCAAAGGCTTGTCCTATGAGCTTCTTATTTGTATCGAAGCCTGCACTAGCAGTATAATCATCCGGAGTCATAAGTGAATCCTTGGCTCTGCTGATTTCATTAAGAACATATTTTACAGGCAAGCGCTTTTCATCAATATCAAGAACACGAATAACCTCTTTCATAACTCTTTTGGAGTCATCGGTATCGTAAATTGTAAAGTGCTTTGAAAATCCGATTCTTTCGCTATCGCGACGAAGAATTCGCACGCAGCAGGAGTGGAAGGTGCTTGCCCATACATCGTTACCCTTATCACCAAGCATTGCTTCAAGACGGTTCTTAAGCTCGTTTGCAGCTTTATTAGTGAAGGTAATTGCAAGAATCTGCCAAGGCTGAGGTGCATCAACACTCAGAAGAGCCTGTACTCTGTCTGGAAGCTCCCCACCGTTTTCTATATAATTCTGAAGAACGGAGGCATCCTCATCGGTAGGCTCTCTGTATGAAAAATCAGAATTATATGCATTACCATATTTAATAAGATATGCAATTCTGTTAACCAGAACAGTAGTCTTGCCACTACCTGCGCCTGCAAGAATAAGAACTGCACCGTTAACATTAAATACAGCGCGTCTTTGCATATCATTCATTCTTGAAAATTCTTTTTCAATGAGTTTTTTTCTTAATGAATAAAAGTCCATAATTCACCTAACTATTATTTATTAAAATTCTTTCTGTTTGTAAAATCGTATTAAACACTTTTCGGTTCAATCCAAGAAAAGCAGAATAAACAACATATTTAATTAATGGCTGCTCGGTTTTACATCTCAAGGCATTGACTATCATCATCTCAATAGCCTTTTTTTCAGAATTAAGAAGCTTTATTTCCTCTGAGCATTGTTCAAACAGCTTTAAATTACTTTTATAATTTCTCAACTGAGAAAAAACAGAGCTTTGATTTTCAAAGGAGTCCGTCATTTTCTTGAATATGTCTAAATCTCTACTATCTAAATTCAACAGCTCCTGAAAAGAGCAAATAGAAACAAGCTCTTCTGCAAGACTTTCCTCTAACAAGAAAATATCACCCCGATCAAGCGGAGTAATAAATTCATTTTGAAGATTATTTATTAATTCTGATTTTTCAGCAAAAAACTGAATACGCTCAAAAGATATATCTTGTTTCAGGAGGGCTTTACTATAAATTACGGAAACAAGCTCCGATAATAATTTTAACGTCTTGAAATAATCGTATGATTTTTTCAAGCGCACCTCACATTATTTGTATAAAGAGTTACCTTTACAATCAATTGCTACTAACAAAGGAAAGTCCTTAATAGTTAATTTCTTTACAGATTCGCATCCGAGCTCTTCAAATGCAATCACCTTACATTCTTCAACACATTTGGAATAAAGTGCACCTGCGCCACCAATTGCAGCAAAATACACGGCTCCATATTTCTTCATAGCATCAACAACATCAACGCTTCTGTCTCCCTTGCCAATCATAGCCTTCTGACCATTTGAAATCATCAAGGGAGAAAAGCAATCCATTCTCGAAGATGTTGTAGGACCAATGCTACCAATTGCAAGACCTTCTTTTTCAGGGGTAGGACCTGCAAAATATACAACTGAATTTTCCAAATCAAAGGGTAAGCCTTCACCCTCGTCCAAAAGCTCTTTAATCCTCTTGTGGGCAGCATCTCGCGCGGTATAAACAGTCCCGGATAAAAGCACCCTGTCGCCTGCCACGAGATTTTCCACCCATTCATTAATATTCTCGGTGTTAAGATAATATTCGTTCATTAATAGTCCTCATCACCAATTTTGCTATCAAATGGAGCATCATCTTCAACAACCGGAGCTGAAAAATCATATTCCTTTGCAGACTCAACTACAACATCATCAGTTAAAACATTTTCAGAAATAAGTGCCTGGGCAGTTTTACTCATATCACCGGTCAACGCTTTAATACGAAGCTCAACCTCTTCAACAGATCTTGTAAAATTACGCGCAATTTCACCGATACCTGCAGAAAGGTCGTCGATTTTAACAGCAGTGTCGCCAATTGCTGCATAAACAGCTTTTGTTACTTCATTCGCTCTTTCCTTTGCCTGTTCAACAAGCTCCTCAGAATGAACCCTTGCATCAAGCATAGCTGCGCCAACCTGACGCTCCATATCACGCTTTTTATCAAGCTCATTTCTGAGTCTCTCGTTCTCTCTTCTGAGTTCGGCAATTTCGCCATCATCCATAGCCTTTGCCTGAGCCTCAGAAAGTCTTTCTGTGAGCTCTTTAATTAAGGTATCCTTATCGTCAGCAGCTATCTCATAATCGTTGATTTTTGCAGAAAGCTCTGCAACATCAGAACGAAGCTTACCCATATCAGCAAGCTCACCTTGTAAAGATGCAATCTGAGCATTCAACTGACCAACCTGAGCAGAATTAGCTGCGAGCTGTCTTTCGACAGCACTCTTTTCGGTTAAAACTCTTTCAATAAAGTCCATAACCTCATCTTTTTTAAAGCCACCGAAAGCGGATGTTCTGAACATTAAGTCTTTTGACATAAAAAAACCTCATTCTGAATAATATAACGTACAGGCACACCCGTACTAAATTAAAAACATTATAACAGAATAAAATATATAAAACAACAAAAATTTATATTTATTTTTTCTTTCGAATGTTGTATAATGTAAAAAAATGCCGAAAGGTTGTGGAATACATGAAAAAATCTGCAAAAGCGTTATTAGGTGCTGGTGCGCTTTTCTTTGGCTCAGGTCTTGCAATGAACACCTTTGTTCTCACAAGAGCTTCAAAAAAAGTCAGTGAATTAAAGAAAAGCATTGAAGAAAAAAATAATCCAACAGATTTAACTCTCCCCAAAGAAATTTTAAGAGCTGAGGGCGACGCTTGGGTTGACTCAAAGGATTACGAGCATATTGTTATAAAAAACCGTAAAAGTGAATCTATTCATGCTCTTACAGTAAAAGCAGACGAGGAAAGCGACAAGTGGCTTATCTGTATCCACGGCTACACAAGCTCTCCAAAGGGAATGGGCAGCTATGCACTTCACTATCACAAAAGAGGCTACAATGTCCTTCTTCCTTGCCTTCGTGGTCATGATATGAGCGAGCATCGCTATATTTCTATGGGTTGGCTTGACAGACTTGATATTTTAGATTGGATTGATTACATATCTAAAACCTATAACAACCCCCAGATCGTTATTCATGGTGTTTCAATGGGTGCTGCTACCACTATGATGACAACAGGCGAAAGCTTACCTGAAAATGTTAAATGTGCTGTTGCTGACTGTGGATATTCTTCTGTATGGGACGAATTCAAAAATGAAATGAAGGAAAGCTATCACACCCCTGCTTTCCCTGTGCTTTACGCTGCAAACATAGTTACCAATGTTCTTTCAGGCTACGATTTCAAGAAAGCATCCTGCGTTGAACAGTTAAAGAAATCTAAAACTCCCACAATTTTCTTACATGGCGAAAAGGATTTATTTGTTCCCTACAGAATGCTTGATCTCAACTACAACGCTGCAGCCTGCGAAAAAGAAAAGGTTTCAATTCCTGATGCTGAACACGCTGAAGCCCACCTTGTTCATCCCGAGCTTTATTGGGATTCTGTTTTCAATTTCGTTGAAAAATATGTGAAATAAAAATTTTACCCGAAAGTTCAGGCTTTCGGGTAGTTTTTTATCTAAAAAACCATATAATAAAAACACAATTCATTGGTGAATGTATAAAAAAATCAAAAATCAAAGAATATTTAGTATTTTATGTTGAAATTATGCGCAAAATGTAGTATAATCACTACGATTACAAAATAGGTAATTTTGGACTAATTTACAGGAGGTCGTAATATGTCAGCATTAACAAACAACAAGAGCGTCCTTGCTTGGATCGACGAAAAAGTTGATCTTGTAAAGCCCGACAGAATTGTTTGGATTGACGGCTCAAATGAACAGCTTGAAGAGCTCAGAGCTACTGCATGCTCAACAGGCGAACTTATCAAACTTAATCAGGAACTTCTCCCCGACTGCTATCTTCACAGAACTGCAGTTAACGACGTTGCTCGTGTTGAAGGCAGAACCTTCATCTGTGCAAACACAAAAGAAGAAGCAGGCCCCACAAACAACTGGATGGATCCTGCTGAAGCATATGAAATGCTTTACGATATTGCTCGTGACAGCTACAAAGGCAGAACAATGTATGTAATCCCTTATTCAATGGGTCCCGTTGGCTCTCCCTTTGCAAAGGTTGGTATCGAGCTTACTGACTCTATCTATGTTGTTCTCAACATGGCTATCATGACAAGAGTTGGTACAGCAGTTCTCGATGTACTTGGCGATAGCGATGACTGGGTTCGTGGTCTTCACTGTCGTTGCGATATCGACGAAGAAAAGAGATACATCTGTCAGTTCCCTCAGGACAACACAATTATCTCCGTTAACTCCGGTTACGGCGGAAACGTTCTTCTCGGTAAAAAATGTTTCGCACTTCGTATCGCTTCTTACCAGGGCTGGAAAGAAGGCTGGCAGGCAGAGCATATGCTCATTCTTGGTATTGAAAATCCTCAGGGCGAGGTTAAATACATCTGTGCAGCATTCCCCTCAGCTTGTGGTAAAACAAACCTCGCTATGCTCATTCCCCCGGAGCTTTACAAAGAAAAAGGCTACAAGGTATGGTGCGTTGGTGACGATATTTCCTGGATTCGTAAGGGTCCCGATGGAAGACTTTACGCTATCAACCCTGAAAACGGTTTCTTTGGTGTAGCTCCCGGTACAAACGAGAAATCCAACCCCAATGCTCTTGCGTCTACAAAGAAGGGCACAATCTTCACAAACGTTGCTCACAACCTTGATGACAATACAGTTTGGTGGGAAGGTCTCGATAAGAATCCTCCTGCAAATGCAGTTGAATGGAAGGGCAATCCCTGGAATGGTAAGGAAAGCGAAGAAAAAGGCGCACATCCTAACAGCCGTTTCACAGCTCCTGCTGTTAACTGTCCTTGCCTTAGCTCTGAATTCGAAAACCCCAACGGTGTTCCGATCAGCGCTATCGTATTCGGTGGCAGACGTGCAAAGCTTGCTCCCCTCGTATATCAGTCACGTGACTGGAACCACGGTGTATTCGTTGGTTCAATCATGGCTTCTGAAACAACAGCAGCTGCTGCAGGTGCTGTAGGTGTTGTTCGTCGTGATCCCATGGCTATGCTTCCCTTCTGTGGTTACAACATGGCTGACTACTGGCAGCATTGGATTGACATCGGTGCAACTCTTGACGCTGACAAGGCTCCCAAGATCTTCAACGTTAACTGGTTCCGTAAGGATGATGAAGGCAACTTCATGTGGCCCGGATTCGGTGACAACCTTCGTGTTCTTGATTGGATCATTGACCGTTGCGAAGGCAAGGTTGACGCTAAGGAAACAGAAATCGGTTACATCCCCTATGCTAAGGACATCAACATTGATGGTCTTGAGGGTGAGGTTTCACTTGAGTCACTTGAAAGCATCCTTGCAGTTGAAAAAGAACTCTGGCAGGAAGATGCTAAGGGTGTTGAAGAATTCTACGCTAAATTCGGCGATAAGATTCCTCCCGTGCTTGTTAACGAGCTCGAAACACTCAAAAAGAACGTTCAGTAATTTAACTTATCAGGGCTATGCTGCTGCATAGCCCTTAAGTGCATAATTTAATGCGAATATAAAAATACTCAGGAAAGAAGATTTTCTTATGGCAAAGCTTACAAGAGAAACAAAAGACGGTATTTATTCACTTATGCTTACTCCTTATAAAGAGGATTTAAGCATTGATTATGATACATACGAAGAATATACAGAGTGGCAGGTTTCACAGGGTGTTGAACACCTTTTTGCAGTTTGTGGCAGCTCCGAAATGAGAGAGCTCTCCCTCGAAGAAAGACTCAAGCTCGCTGAGCTTACAGTTAAGCACAAGGGCGAAACAACAATCGTTGCAACAGCAAACCTCGAACCCTCTGTTGAGGATAACCTTGAAGAAATCAAGAAAATGGAAGCAACAGGTGTTGACGGCCTTGTTCTCACAACAAAGGGTCTCGGCAACGATGACGACAAGCTTGTTGAATACATCACAAAGCTTGCTGAGAGTGCTACAATTCCCGTATTCCTTTACGAGTTCCCCGGCTTTAACCCCCACAAGATGAGTGGTAAGGCTTATGGTGAGCTTACAAAGAATGGTCTTATCTGGGGTATCAAGGATACCACAAGCACAATGGAAGGCATTCAGGCAAAGATTGATAACAAGCACGAGTCAACAATCATTCAGGCAAATATGCCCTTCCTCTTTGATTCCTATAAAGCAGGTGCTCGTGGCGTTATGGCTACACCTACAAGCTGTGGTGGTGCTTTCTTCCAGAGATTCCACGAAGCATTCTTAAGTGGTGATATGGCTCTTGCAGAGCAGAGATACAACGAAATCATCCTTCTTGACAATGCTATTGACAGTGGCTTTATGGCAAGTGCAAAGGAGCTTATCAGACTTCAGGGCATCAAGAACTTTGCTTGGCGCACAAGATGTGGTCACAACCTTTCACCTGCAAGAATTCGCTCAATCAAAGCTTTCTACGATTGGTGCGTAGTAAACGGACTTATGAAATAAGTTTTAAAACACAACAAAACCCTTGATGCTAAACGCATCAAGGGTTTATTTTTATAGTTTTTTAATTAATATGCCTTGCCCCAATAAACCATCATTTTTGCAGGCTTACCACAGCAAACGCAGGTATCAGAAAGAGTTTCCTGCGCGAAGGGAATACAACGAGAGCCAACACCTGTAAGCTCCTTAACCTTGTCTTCACATTCTTCTTCGCCACACCACATAGCCTTAACAAAGCCGTCGCCATTTTCTGCAAGCTTTGCATTGATTTCGTCAATCGATGTGCAAGCAAATGTGCGTTTTTCCTGATTAGCAAGAGCCTTGTTGTAAATAGCCTCTGCATAATCCTTAATAGTTGCGCTAAGAACTTCTTCAAGGTTATCAAGAGAAGCAAAGATTTTTTCTCTGTTATCTCTTCTTACAAGAACACACTGGTTGTTTTCAATATCCTTAGGACCGATTTCAAGACGAACAGGAACACCCTTCATCTCGTATTCAGCAAATTTCCAACCGGGAGAGTTATCAGAGCTATCAACCTTAACTCTGAAGCTCTTTGCAAGTCTGTCACGAAGCTCGTATGCTTTATCAAGAACACCGGGCTTATGCTGAGCAATAGGAAGAATAACAACCTGAACAGGAGCAACTGCAGGAGGAAGAACAAGACCGTTGTCATCACCGTGAGACATAATAAGCGCACCGATAAGACGAGTTGTGCAGCCCCATGATGTCTGATGAACATAAGCGAGCTTATTTTCCTTATTCTGATATGTCATATTAAATGCTCTTGCAAAGCCATCACCGAAATAATGGGATGTTGCAGCCTGAAGAGCCTTACCATCGTGCATAAGAGCTTCAATTGCATAGGTTGCTTCAGCGCCTGCGAATTTATCGCTCTCTGTCTTTTTACCCTTAACAACGGGCATACAAAGTGATTTTTCACAGAAGTCTGCATATACATTGAGCATCTGCTCTGTTTCTTCAACTGCTTCCTCAGCAGTAGCATGAACAGTGTGACCCTCCTGCCATAAGAACTCTCTTGTTCTGAGGAAGGGACGAGTTGTTTTTTCCCAACGAACAACACTGCACCACTGATTATAAAGCTTAGGTAAATCTCTGTGAGACTGAACAATTTTTGCATAATGCTCGCAGAAAAGTGTTTCAGATGTAGGTCTTACGCAAAGCTTTTCTTCAAGCTCGTCGCTACCACCGTGAGTTACCCATGCAACCTCAGGAGCAAAGCCTTCAACATGATCCTTTTCCTTCTGTAAAAGGCTCTCAGGAATAAACATAGGCATATAAACATTCTCATGACCTAATTCCTTGAATCTTGTATCAAGGATTTTCTGAATATTCTCCCAGATAGCATAGCCATAAGGACGGATAATCATACAACCCTTAACGCTTGAATAGTCAACAAGGTCAGCCTTTTTAACTACATCTGTGTACCATTGAGCGAAATCAACCTCCATAGAGGTGATCGCTTCAACCATTTTCTTCTGATCTGCCATTTTAACTTCCTCTTTATTTAATATTTTCTTCAATAAACTTAACTAAATCGCCGATAGTTTTAATTGCCTCAAGACTTTCATCAGAAAGCTCAATTCCAAAGCCATCCTCAACATCCATTGTTAAATCAGCCATATCAAGCTCATCAAAGCCTAAATCCTCAACAAAGGAAAGCTCGGCAACAAAATCCTCGTCATCAATTTCAATATATTCAAGGATTATTCTTTTAAGCTTCTCAAAAACCATAAAGCCCTCCATATATCAATTGATTCAACCTATAAATTGTATAAATTTTACAGAGATTTGTCAAGTAGTTTTAAATAAAATATGGGTGGGTTAATACCCACCCATACATTATTTGTTCTTAAGCTTTAAATAACTTCTTATACTCCTTCAGAACAACAGGAGCAATAAGATTGAAAACAAGCACATTAGCGCCTGCTTTAATCATATTAAAGCCAACACATACACCAAGGTAGCCCTTGATAAATGCTGTAAAATCAAGATTCATAAAAACAGATGTAAGCCATATATTCATTGGAATCATAACAAGCACAACAACGATAACACCACAAATTCCTGAAACAACTGCACCCTTTACACCATTGATTTTTTTCTTAATAAAATAGAGTGTAAGAATCATAAGACCCGATGATAAGAAATGCATCAGAAATCCGATTATACCACTTGAAGCACTTACGGTAAGAGTCTGAACAACGCAAACAACAAGAAGAGTTGCAAGAGCATATACCGGACCTAAAACTGCAGAGCAGACGAGAATCGGAACATCTGCAAATTCCATCTCATAAAACGGTGCTGACGGGAAAATAGGAAATCTTATGGTTACCATAAGCACAAGGGAAAGTGCTGCTAAAACACCTGCAGTTGTGAGTCTTTGAAGCTTTTGTTTGTTTGTGTAGTTTGATTTTTTCATTATAAACACACCTTTCAATAAAAAAATTCGCCCCGAAAGACTCAGGGCGAAAAATAAAAGGTTTCGTTAAAGATTATATGTAAAAATCTTTGAAATCTTCTTTCATCCGGACTATAACCGTCGGTTTGGGAATTTCACCCAATCAATCGCTTTGCGACTCGCAGACTTTACTGCCGGTGGGGACTCACACCCCGCCCTGAAGTTTCGTAATATTATAATATTCTCTTTTGAACATTATGTCAATATCATTTTCGAAAATAGTTATCTGTGCTTGTATTTCACATTTCACCTCAATATTTTATTGACTTTGCGTCTTATATATAATATACTTATAATGTATGAAAATTTATATATTATTATTTTTACATAGGAGTTTTTAACAATGGGAATTTATGAAGAATTAGTGGCTCGCGGACTTATCGCGCAGGTTACCAACGAAAGCGAAATCCGTGAAATGATAAATGCAGGTAAAGCTAAATTCTACATCGGCTTTGACTGTACTGCAGACAGCCTTACTGCAGGTCACTTTATGGCACTTACACTTATGAAGCGTCTTCAGATGGCTGGCAACAAGCCCATCGCTCTTATCGGTGGTGGTACAACCATGATCGGTGACCCCTCAGGCAGAAGCGATATGAGAAAAATGCTTACAAAGGAAGATATTGACCACAATGCTGAATGCTTCAAGCGTCAGATGGAGCGCTTTATCGAGTTCGGCGAAGGCAAGGCTCAAATGGTAAACAACGCTGAATGGCTTCTTAACCTTAACTATGTTGAGCTTCTTCGTGAGGTTGGTGCTTGCTTCTCAGTTAACAATATGCTTCGCGCAGAATGCTACAAGCAGAGAATGGAAAACGGTCTTTCATTCCTTGAGTTCAACTATATGATTATGCAGAGCTATGACTTCTACTACCTCTTTAAGCACTATGGCTGCAATATGCAGTTCGGTGGTAATGACCAGTGGAGCAATATGCTCGGTGGTACTGAGCTTATCCGTCGTAAATTAGGCGAGGATGCTCATGCTATGACAATCACTCTTCTTACTGACTCACAGGGTAAGAAAATGGGTAAAACTGCAGGTAACGCAGTTTGGCTTGATCCCAACAAGACCTCTCCCTACGATTTCTATCAGTATTGGAGAAACGTTTCCGACGACGATGTTCTCAAATGTATCAGAATGCTTACATTCCTTCCCCTTGAGCAGATTGACGAAATGGACAAATGGGAAGGCAGCCAGCTTAATAAGGCAAAAGAAATTCTTGCATACGAGCTTACAAATCTTGTTCACGGCGAAGAAGAAGCAACAAAGGCTCAGGAAGCTGCAAAGGCAGTTTTCGGTGGTGCAGGTAATGCAGACAATATGCCTTCAACAGAGCTTGCTGCAGAGGATTTCTCAGCTGAGGGTCTTGGAGTTATTGATGCTTTATGCAAAGCAAATCTTTGCCCCTCTCGTGGTGAAGCAAGACGCCTTATTCAGCAGGGCGGCGTAAGCGTTGATGATGTAAAGGTTACTGACCCCATGTACATCATTCCCCTTTCAGACTTTGAAAAGGGTTATGTAATCATCAAAAAAGGTAAAAAAGTATTCCACAAAATCGTTAAATAATTATGAGTAAATTATATAAGGCTTACATCTCGTCCTACCGAATGGACACTCCTGACTGGGAAAACTTCTTAAAGTATGCAGGTGATATTTACAATTCACCACAGCTCCAGAAGCTTGAGGGCTTTGAACAGCATTTCAAAATCAACAGACTTCAGCATATCAGAAGCGTTGCATATTTAAGCTTCCTTATTTCAAGAAGATTAGGTCTCGATTATAAAAGCACAGCTCGAGCAGCAACAATGCACGATTTGTTCTATTATGATTGGCGTGAGGATGATTTAAGTCACAAGCTCCACGGATACAGACATCCGGGTACTGCATTGAAAAATGCCTACTACCTTTGCGGTACATTAAATAAAAAAGAAGAGGACATCATAAAAAAGCATATGTGGCCCTTGACGGTTGTACCTCCAAGGTATCTTGAAAGCCTTGTTGTTACATCAATGGATAAGTACTGTGCCACTATCGAAATGATTTATTCCTCGTCCGAAAAATACCGAAAAAAATTCCACAAATTAACCGGAATAGGTGAAGAATAATGTTAGAATATACAGTTTTGGATTATATCTTTTATTTCTTCTTTTATAGCTTTATCGGTTGGTTTTTTGAATCCTGCTATTGTTCAATCCGTCCTAAAAAATGGGTTAACAGAGGCTTTTTAAGAGGGCCTATCTGCCCTATCTATGGCACAGGTGGTCTTGTTATGATGATATGCCTGTTGCCATTAAGGCATATAACTAAAAGCCTCTATTTAAACGAGCTTCTGATTTTTGTTGCAGGTGCAATTCTTTGTGATATAGTTGAGTTTATGACAAGCTATATTATGGAAAAGCTCTTCAATGCGCGTTGGTGGGATTACTCCAACAAAAAGTTCAATATTCAAGGCAGAATCTGTTTAACCCACACCTTCTATTGGGGAACCTGCTCCTGCCTTTTCGTATTCATATTAGAGCCTATAATGAATCTTTATCTTGTTGGTCAGGTCAGCGAAAACTCAAGAAATATTCTTACATATATCTTCCTTACAGTTTTCGCCTTCGATTTACTTGATACAGTCATTAACGCTTTGGGAATCCGTAGCATATCAAGCACCTTTATGAAGCTTTCTGAGGAAATCAGCGAATTTGCTATTCAGGTTTATACAACTGTTGGTGGCAAATCAGAAAATGAATCTGAGGCTATGAAAAAGGAGCTTAATGATAAGTTTGACGAGCTTCGCTCTAACTACGATAAATTCAAAAACGACTTAAAAGACATTAAGAGTAAATCCAAGAAGAGATTATTCAAGGCCTTCCCCTTCTTAAAGGATGGAATGGCAAAACAGGATAAGCTTCTTGAAGATTTATTTGATGATTTAAAAGAAAAAATAAACAGCTACATTAAATAACGGAGGGTTTATTATGAGTTTAAAGCACGCTTATTACAGAGGTTATCAAAAAACAATGAAATTTGCTGTTAACTTCCTTGACTGGACACCACCTAAGCTTATCAAGGGCGCAGGTTCAGTTAAAGAGTTACCAAAGATTGTTAAAAGCGAAGGCGTTAACAATGTTCTTGTTGTAACTGATAAGGGTCTTATGGGATTAGGTCTTCTTAACCCCTTATTCGAGGCACTTGAAGCAGAAGGCATCAAATATTCAGTATTTGACAGCGTTCAGCCCAACCCCACTATTTACAATGTTGAGGATGCTCTCAAAATGTACAAGGAAAACGGTTGCGAGGGATTCATCGCTTTCGGTGGTGGTTCTCCTATGGACTGCGCAAAGGTTACAGCTGCAAGAGTAGTTAAGCCTAAGCAGACTCCTTCAGATATGAGAGGCGTGCTT
This sequence comes from Acutalibacteraceae bacterium, assembly GCA_045631405.1. Classification (GTDB taxonomy): domain Bacteria; phylum Bacillota; class Clostridia; order Oscillospirales; family Acutalibacteraceae; genus DTU089. Next base: position 93,679 of record JAZQUT010000016.1, read on the forward strand.
AAAATCCTTAAAAAGCTTCCACCCTTCTTTGCAGTACCCACAACTGCAGGTACAGGCTCAGAATGTACTATCGCAGCTGTTATCTCTAATCCTGATACACACGAAAAGAATTCTATTATGGACCCCGTTCTTCGTCCCAAATATGCAATTCTTGACCCCGAGCTTACAGTTGGTCTTCCTCCTCACATTACTTCAACAACAGGTATGGACGCACTTACACACGCTGTTGAAGCTTACATTGGTAACAGCAACACAAAGCAAACTGAAAAGGATGCTCTTATTGCTACTAAGCTTGTTTTCGAAAATATTGAAACAGCTTATAACGATGGTAAAAATGTTGAAGCAAGAGAGAATATGCTTGTTGCTTCCTTCCATGCAGGTCTTGCATTCACAAGAGCTTATGTTGGTTATGTACACGCTATTGCTCACAACCTTGGTGGTATGTATAACATCCCTCACGGTCTTGCAAACGCAGTTATCCTCCCCTATGTTCTTGATTTCTTCGGCGAAACAGCTTACAAGAGACTTGCTGAGCTTGCTGATGTTGCAGGCGTTTCAGGCGCTGCTCAGGGCGACAGAGATAAGGCTAAAAACTTTATCGCAGCTATCAGAGAGCTTAATGAAAAAATGGGAATTCCTGATAAATTCGAGCAGATTAAAGACGAAGACATTCAGCTTATTGCTGAGCGTGCTCTCATGGAAGGTAATCCCCTCTACCCTGTTCCCAAGATTATGGATCTCGAGGACTGCAAGGCTCTTATAAAGAAGCTTCAGAAATAATTATGAAATTAACTCTACCGAATTTATTTTCGGTAGAGTTTTTGCTTTAAAGATATTTTCTGATATCAATTGCAAGCTTTTCTTCAAGGTTAATAAGTCTTTTGCAAATATCCTTTGTAACCTCATCTGCTGCACAATATTCATTAAGATATTTATTAAGGGATTTTACACCCATATTGCAGCCGTCTGTCATTAAGTCTGCAATAGTTTCATCAGATTCCTTCACAGCAAGCTTCATATTGGTTTTAATCCATGACATACCCTTGGCGATAGGATTAGGCTCCTTGCCGTCATCCTGATATTTATCCAAAAGCTTGTTAATCTCTCTGTCAAGCTCGATATGCTCATTCTTACAGTTTACAAGATATTCCTTTAGCTTGACGGATTTCACATCATCCAGCACATCATCAATTGAGGAAATCCCCATTTTAACACCTGCGTCACACTCGCGCAGTAATTTAATTGTATCTTCTTCAATCATTAAAATCATCCTTTCAATGATAGAATAACCAAATTTTTCGTAAAAATTTAACGACCCATCGCATTTTATTGCAACAGGTCGTTTTTATTTTTAAAAGTAAGATACAGGTTGTAATCAAGCCTTGTTTCTCTTCAGCTTCTTTGAGGCTGCCTGAACTGCCACACGAAGAAGTGATGCGGCAATAATACCACCACCTATTGCAATACCAACTGTAAGTGTAACAAGGAAATTCTCAAGAGCAAGCGCTCTGTTTTCAGAAAGAAGATTGCTCATAGCATAATAAAGAGTTCCTCCGGGAACAAGAGCAATACAACCAGGTAAAATAAAGACAGTTGAAGGTGCCTTGCATATTCTCGCAAACAAATCAGCAAAAGCAGAAGCTACAAATGCAGCTAACAGATTAGGAAGGAAATTGCCCCCAAAAAGCTCTGTAAAAGCGAAATAACAAACACAGGCAAATAACCCGTCCAGCGTAGCAAAAAGCCAATGTGACGGCTTTAAACGAAAAAGAATTGCAAATCCGAGAGTGGCAATTGCACCTGCAATAATTTTAAGAATAATTTCTTCCAATTAAAACACCCTCCCGAAAAACATAATTGCAACGATATAGCCAAATGCTACCATAACTGCAGTCAGAATTGCCTGAACAAGCTGAATAATTCCCGATACAGTATCACCGAAAAGAAGGTCACGAACTGCATTACCGAAGGCAAGACCTGGTATGAGCAGCATAATCGTTCCAATCATTACCATATCAATATTCTGACCTATTCCAAAATGAACAAGTAAAAGTCCACAAATAGCACCAACAAATGACTGAGCAACAGTAAATAGCATTTTATTGATCATATTCATTTTTTGTCTGTTCATAACAGAAACAAAAAATCCTGCAATTGCAGCTGCCAATGCATCCCAGAGATTACCACCAAAGAAAACTGCAAACGCGCCTGCAGCAACAACGCCCCCGACAATAGACAGATACTTCGGAAAAGGCTTTGTATGTAAAGCTACATCAATTTTCTCTTCAACATCCTCAAGAGAAATCTTGCCACAGCAAACATCTCTTGAAATACGATTCATTTCATCGAGCTTATACATATTGTTTGAAGTTTTATAAACTCGTCTTACCTGAGATGAGGTTGTGCCATCAGCCATTCTGATACCTGCAACCACAAGAGAGGGCAACGCAAAAACATCAGTATGCACTGCGCCATAAGCGCTGCAGATTCTCTCAACAGTGTCTTCAATTCGGTGAGATTCCCCACCACAACGAAGAATATTCTCACCTACATCAAGAGCCTTGCTCAATATATAATCAGCAGTATAAACTGCTGCATTAATTTCAATTTTTTCAGTCGGAACTACTTCCTTCTTTTTCTTAAACATTCAACGACCTCGTTTTCTTGAATCAATGAAATCCTGTAAAATAATATCAGCTGCAACTGCGTCAACAACATTTTTGCGTTTTTTACCTCTGACATTATTGTCGCTTAAAATTCTGTGAGCAGAAACAGTAGTAAGTCTTTCGTCCCAGAATGTTACGGGGGTTTCTGTTATGCTTTTAATAACTGTGCCTAATTCCTCACACGCATCTGCACGGAAGCCCTTTGAGCCATCCATATTTTTAGGCAAGCCTATAACAATATGCTCTGCTTTTTTCTCGTTAGCTATATCAACAATTTTCTGAGCAAGAGCATCTCTGTTCCACTCAGTAATAACACAAACCGGAGAAGCCAACATCTCTAACTTGTCACAAACTGCGATTCCGGTTCGCTTGTCACCATAATCAACTGATAAAATAATCATATATATACCTCAAAAATGGCTGATAGAAAATCTATCAGCCGTTTTTAATTCAAATTAATCCAATGCTACTGCTTCTTCTGATGTCTCAGGAGTTGTTGCTGCTGCCTCGGTCTCTGTGGGAGCCTGTGTTGCAGGAGCAGTTGTCACAATAGGCGCTGTTGTAGTAGGAGCAAGCGTTGTCTTGATAGTTGTAGCAGGCTTGGTTGTCTTCTTATTATTTTTATCCTTCTTCTTTTTCTTGGTAGTTTCCTCAGTTGCAGAAGGTCCTGTAACCTCATCAGGAATCTCAGAGCCAATAGCATGAATCATGGCACAATTCTTGCACTTTGAAGGAATATGAGAAGATTTGTAATAACCTGTAGCTGTTTCTGCACATCCTGCTGAAGCAATATCACCTGAAATCTTACAGTAAGATCTTGCAACAACACCACTTGCACTAGGATATGACATTGATTCTAAATCTTCGTGAACATCGTTCATAATTGCTTTGAAGATTTTACCTGCAGGGTTACCTGAGGTATTTGTGATCGCTCTTGGTTCATCATAGCCATACCAAACGGCTGCAACATAATAAGGTGTACCACCAACAAACCAACGGTCCTTATCATCAGAGGTTGTACCAGTCTTAGCGAAAGTGTCAAAACCACTTACGCCATAACCACCACCGGTACCACCATTAACAACAGTTCTGAGAAGCTGACGCATAACGCCTGCTGTGCTTTCAGAAACAACCTGATCACCCTCACTGTTACCTGATTTAAGAAGAGTTTCAGTACCATCATTATTTGTAACCTTATAGTAACAATAAGGCTCGAAATAGTAACCATTGTTACCGAAAATTGCAAAAGCAGCAGTCATCTCAAGAGTGGTCATACCCTCACTTGCACCACCAACGCAAAGAGTGGAGAAGTTACCATCGTAATCGGGATCATCCTCGTCAGTAACGAAGGTTGAAATCTTAAGGTCATCAACAAGGAAATCAAAGCTGTTTTCAATTCCGATTCGTCTCATTAACTGGGCAGGCACTGTATTCAAGGACTGAGCCAAAGCAGACTGAACTGTTACAAAGTTCTTAGCATCACCATAAGAACCACCATAGTTAACCGGCCATCTTGAGGAACCTAATCTGATACCATAGTTCTGAACCTTAGTTGACCATGTTGCAATATTATTTTCAATAGCAGGAGTATAAACAGAAATAGGTTTGATTGCAGAACCGGGCTGACGAGGTGAATCTGACGCACGGTTAAGACCACGGAAGGTATCCTTCTCGCCTGCACCACCAACCATTGCAACAACTCTACCACTATAATCCATAATAGTAATAGCTGACTGAACTGCAGGCTTTTCTTTCGTATCCTCTTCCTCAGGGAAGGTTATTCTGTTTACATATACATTTTCTGCTGCTTTCTGAACATCAATATCAATAGCAGTATAAATACGAAGACCACCGAAGAAAACCTTTCTCCAGGCTTCATTATATGTCCAATCGTATTCTTCCTGTAAATCCTCAATAACAGAATCAATTACATATTCAACATAATAGGATGACATCTCGTTATTGGTTTTATCTGTATATTTAATATCCTCTTCGGTATATTCTGTTTCGTCCTCTTCGTCCTCATCCTTTGTAACCTGACTACCCTTATAATTTTCACTATTAGTGAAAATCAATTCAAAGTCAAGTGCTTTTTTATACTGTTTTTCAGTAAGACTGCCTTCTTCAAGCATACAGGTAAGGCAGTATCTCTGTCTGCCCATATTTCCGTCCTCGTCCTTTTCAACAAGTGCTGATAGGCCATCCTCAGTAAGAGGGTCATAGGTTGCAGGAGCCTTTGTAATTGAGGCGATAATAGCACACTCTGCTGCATTCAGATCTTCGACATCCTTGCCGAAATATTTTTCTGCAGCTGTTCTGATACCATAGCAGCCGTTACCAAGGTAAACTGTATTAAGATAGAACTCCATGATCTTTTTCTTTGAATAATGCTGTTCAACATTCAAAGCATTAAGAATTTCATAGAATTTACGGGAAACAGTTCTACCGTCTTCCTTGGTAAGGTTTTTAATTAACTGCTGAGTGATGGTTGAAGCACCACGCTCAAAGCCTGATGAAACAACACCAAAAACAGTACCATACCAGTCAACACCGTTGTGCTCATTAAAGCGCTTATCTTCAAGGTCACGGAAGGCATTTATCATATCCTTTGGAATGTCTTTGTAGTCAATCCAAACACGATTCTGCGCACCATGTAATCTAAGAAGCTCCACAAGCTGCTTATTGGAATCGTATCCATAAATGATGCTCGTCTGCTCCTGATTTGCCTTGTATTCTTCAAGGTCAATCTTCTTACCACCTGTTACATATTCATTTGCGAATTTGTAAACATAAGTGCAAGCAACGGTACCACAGATAACACCAATAGCAACGATTACCATAACCACAGAGAAAAATACTCTGAGCTTAGGATGTTGTTTTTTTGTTTTCCTGCTTTTGTTTGAACGCTGAGGACGTTTTAAGTTCATAAAGGAAACCTCCTTGGAAAGTCAACCGACTGAAAATTGATTATATCACACATTAAAATGTTATATACTTTATTTTTTACGGAAGATTAGAAATAATCGACTCTGCAACTGCCATATCGAAGGGCGTTGTAATTTTTATATTGCTATCAAGACCTTCAACCAATTTAACTCTGAAGCCTCTGTCAGCAAAAATTGAAGCAACATCAGTATATGCCTCAAGCTCATCCTCGGACAAAGAGTTAATTACATTCTCAAGCTCTCTAAGCTTGAAGCTCTGAGGAGTCTGAACTCTGTAAAGCTCTTTTCGAGGTAAATGCTCTGAAAGGAAATCACCTGTTGCAGTTCTGATAATAGAATCATAAACCGGCATAACTGTATTAGCAGCACCGAACTCCCCTACTGCAGAAATATTATCCTTAATTACACGGGAATTTATAAATGGTCTGACTGCATCATGGGTCAGAATAACATCATCATCGGCAATATTATAGTTTTGGGTTAAAAAGCAGCAGCCATTCTGAACAGATGAATTTCGATTTTTACCACCTGGCACTACGAAAACGGTATCCGTTGGAATACCATATTCAAGAAGCAACGCCTTCGTGTATTCAATCCAATCAACAGGACAACAAATAACGCCTGCTCTGAAGGAACCGAAATCGATAAAATTGCGCACAGTTTTAATTATTATTGGCTCATTGTCAATTTTTAAATACTGCTTGGGCAACTCAGGCGACTGCATTCTTGACCCGATGCCACCTGCAAGAATCATAAAATACAAATTCACTTATTCACTTTCTTCCTTTTATCATCAAAGCCTTCTGTACTCTCTTTTTTAAAGAGAATTTTAACAGTCATCAGAATTAATTTAAAATCCATAGCCAAAGAATAATTCTGAATGTACATAAGGTCCATTTTTAATTTATTATATGCAGATGTATTGTATTTTCCGTAAACCTGAGCATAACCTGTCAGACCACCCTTAACCTTATATCTGCATACAAATTCGGGTATTTGCTCGGAATATTTTTCAACATGCTCAATTCTTTCGGGACGAGGTCCGACAATGGACATATCACCGACCAGTATATTTATTATCTGCGGTAACTCGTCAATTCTCAATGCACGGATAATCTTGCCAACAGGAGTAATTCTTGAATCATTATCAACTGCAGGCTGAGGTCCATCCTTTTCAGCATCAACTATCATACTTCTGAACTTTAATATATCAAAGTTCTTCAAGTCCTTTGTGCATCTTCTTTGCTTGTAAAATACCGGTCCACCATCATAAAGCTTAATCGCTAATGAAATAATTGCAAACAACGGTGACAACACCACAAGCGCTAACAAAGAGCAAACAATATCAACCAATCTCTTTATAGCTCTTTGCTCAACTGTTAAACCAATGGAATTACATCTTATAATTGGCGAGTCAAAATAAGTAATATCCTTTGCACTTCTGATAACAATATCAGAAATTTTGGGAATTACATAGATGCTCTTATTCTGCTGATAGCAATATTTAAGTAAGTCATTACGCATTCTCGCAGGAACATCACAAATGATAATGCTTTCAAATTTATCAATTCTTTTTGAAAGCGCATCAAAGCCCTCATCAACATTTGCTGACTCAGTAATAACATAACGCTCTTCTAATTTGCTCATCTTATAAACTATTTCTGTTGCAAGATGGCTACCATAAATTATCAGAAGCTTCTCAGGTGGGTTCAAACGATGAACAATAAAGGCTGCGATATTAGTCCATAAAATCAATACAAGTATCTGTGCAGCAAGAATATACAGCATAGGAACTATATTAGCTATATTTGCAACAATCAAACAAACCTGAGCATAACCAATACCATTTGCAAAAAGCAAGGCTATTACTTCGTAAAACAAGATTTCACTTTTTCGCAATTCATCAACTCGGGATGCACCAATAATCAGGCTAGTCACAAGAAGGACTGCAAAATAGACAAATGCTAAGAAAACCTTACCCTTGCCAATATAGGGATGCTCGAAATCAGGGTTGTAGGCAACGCTCCATACAAAATAGTAAATCGCTGTCATACAAGATACTAATAAGGTTATCGCAGTAAACCTGACGGTAGTACGATATTGCTCAATTTTTTTCATAAAACCTCTTCTTTTCAGCAAGTTACAAAATCAAACAGAATATATTTAAACGAGGTGTTTAAAATGGATATTTTTATGATTTTAAGTAAAATGCTCTGTCTTATTTTACATGTAACTGACACAGACGCTTTTCCGAAGCCCCTCTCCAAAAAGGAAGAAGCTGCCTTATTGGAAAAGCATTCGCAAGGCGACGAGGCTGCAAAAAAGAAGCTGATAGAGCACAACCTACGCCTTGTCGCACATATTGTGAAAAAATACTATGCCAACTACAGTGAACAGGATGATTTAATTTCAATAGGAACAATCGGGCTAATCAAGGGCGTTAACAGCTTCAGAGCTGAAAAAGGAACAAAGCTAGCCACATATTGCGCCCGATGTATTGAAAACGAAATACTTATGTATTTCAGGAATAACAAAAAGCTTTCTCAAGAAATTTCTTTCAGCGACCCCATAGACACCGACAGTGAAGGAAACCCTCTCACCTTGATGGACATAATTGCAATTGATGATACTATTGTTGATGATATTGACACAAAAAACAAGCTGATTAAGCTTTCTGGTATAGTGAACTCAATTCAAGACCCAAGGGATAAAACCATTTTAATTAAACGATATGGTCTGGACGGAGCCCCACCATTAACACAAAAGGAAATTGCTCAGGAATTGAACATCTCCCGTTCTTATGTATCAAGGATAGAAAAAAGAATACTTGAAGAAATAAGAAAATTAATCTAAGAATTTGTGGATATAACAATGATATCTGACCGGAGTTCCAGCTTCATCTACAACGCAAAGGAAGGTTGCGTTGTATTTTGTATAGGACTTTCTGTCTGCGACACTTGATATTCTTACATCAGTATTAGTCATATTAAGGCATATACGAGCATTGGTTAACGCAGTTAAAAGCTTTTGGCCATCATCAGGATGAACAAATTCAAGAAGCTGAAGATTTTCCTGGGAATTTAAATATGACATAACATCATAGCCAAACACATCTTTAGCATTTGGAGATATAAAAGCCTTATTGCGATTAATATCATATGTCAAAATAACACAAGGGCTTTTTGCCAAATCAGAATAGAACAAATCCTTATCAACTTCATAGACATTTGGTTTTTTTACAGATTTATTCTTTTGAGCTCTGCGCTTTCTGGTATTAAAATCTGACAAGAGTGCTTCTGTACCTAAAATTGAAGTTTCGGTGTAAGAAAACTCCTCAGAGCCTGAATCCTTCAACAACTCTATCTCAAATTTTTCAATTTTAGAAGGAATTGTAATATCCTTAGTGCACCCCTTTAAATTGTTAATAGTAAGAGAAGCATAATGAAGATTTTTTTCTGTTGAACCAACTGATAAAAGTCTCTGAACATATTCTGATGTAAGAATCAATCTGTCAAAAACACCCGAAACATAACAATTGTTGTGAATATAACGAGTACCTATCAGATACAAGCCGAGTGTAAATCCCATATCATGAATAAACTCAGAAAAGCTTTTTAATCTACGAATGGATATATCCTCAAGGAAATCCTGAGGTAACACAATACAAATATCCATAGGAGTATAGTTGTTATCATTAACAAAGTCTTTGAGCTCTTGCATTAACGACGGAATATCATCAGGCATAAGCATCGTATAAACTGAAAGTGGAGGTACCTCCTTACCTTCATTCTTTAGCTCCATAGCAGTAAAAACAAGAGACTTTATTGAAAGCATACTCAGGTTTTTACGGGTTGCCGATGTCTTATTTAATTCGTAATAAACCTCAGAGGTTACTGAAATTGTATTATCGAACATTGAAAACGGAATATAGTCGTAGCAAACCAATTCATTGGTATATGCATTTATAACCGGTGCAAACTTAGGTTCATAATTAGTTTTCTTTTCAAGCTGATTTGTTGCATCAAAGTCCATTGAATATGATGCTAACTGCTTCATACCGTTGTTATAGAAAACATAAGCATTTTTGCCGTTTACCTTTGAGGTTTTTGCTGCATACTCGGACGCCATAACAAGCTTTTTGTAATCAGTACCGTCATTGGGATATCTTGCAATACCCATTGTTGCAGTGAAAACACCATTCTCTGTTGCAGTATGGTATGGCTTTCTCAAAAGATTATGCAGCTTTTCAATAAACATAACCATTTCGGCATGGTTAGTAATATTCTTAACAAACAACAAGAATTTGTCTGAGGATGCTTTACAAACAAGCTTATCATTGGATCTGATATTACGAAGCTTGGATGCAAACTCTTTGATAAGAGCATTACCATATTCATAACCAAAAATGTTATTACACATACTCATATCATCGATATCAATATGTATCATAAGATTCTTTGAGTTGGGGTTATCCTTAATAAAGGAATCAACATCTCGTTCAAACTGCTTTGGTAAGGAAAGACCGGTAAGACCATCCGTAACACCAAAGCCATGCTTGATATCACTTAAAATTTCATCGTCATTATAAATGCTGACTGCACCATTGAGTCCTATGATATTGTTGTCATCATCCATTTTAAAAACGATGAAGCCGACTGCAAGATATTCTATCTTATCCTTAATAGCTCTGAACTCAATTCTTGTCTTTTTTCGTCCAAGCTTTGCAAGCTCATTAAAAGCATCTAAATTAACCTTAGAATTAAAGCGCATTGCATCAGCAGGATGACAAATTTTATTACACTGACTAATAAACTCTGCGAAGTTTTTCGGAACATAAGGGAAAAAGGCTAGCCAATCACCTCTTATGACATTGAACATATTATTTAAGATATCAACATTGAAAATTAAATTATATGATTCAAGAATATCGTTTTCGCTATCATTAATTGTACTCTTGATCGAAGTACATTCGTTTTCCACCAAACTGTTTACTTGAGAAACTGCAAATAGCTTTTCTTTTTCTGCTTCAGTCAAAGGCTGACTCTTAAGCTCATCTTCGATTTTAGCAAACTCGGTTAAAACGCTTTCGAAGCATTTAAGAAGCTTTTCAGAGAAAGCGCCACACGCACCTGTTAAAATAAGCTCAACAGCATCGTCGTGATTAATGGCTGCTTTGTAAGGACGGTGGCTTGTAAGTGCATCATAGCAATCTGCAATAGCAACAATCTGGGCTGAAATCGGAATTTCATCGCCTCTTAAGCCGTTCGGATAACCTTTTCCGTCCCAACGCTCGTGGTGGCAATAACAAATTTCCTGACAATATTTAAAGTAAAGGTTATTATCACTGATACCATCGAGCATACCCAAAAGCTCTGCGCCACGGGTTGTATGAGTTTTCATAACCTCAAACTCTTCAGGGGTAAGGCGACCGGGCTTAAGCATAATTGCGTCTGGAATAGCAATTTTACCGATATCATGAACTGAGGAAGCATAATAAATCATATCAGCCTGCTCCCTGTTAATCGCATATTCAGGGCATTGCTCTATAACTGCCTCGGTCAAGGCTTTTGTAAAATAACGGATTCTTTTAATATGCTGTCCTGACTCAAGGTCACGGCTCTCGATAGCAGCAACCAAAAGCTCAACAAGGTCAAAGTTCATGGTCTGCATTTTAACATTCTGCTCTTTAAGCTTGTTAGCCTGATTAAGAATACGCTTTGTGTGAATCTGTGTTAAATTTGCTATCTGTAATTTAAGCTCGCGTATTTGTGTAATATTATCAAGTCTATGAACTGTCATATCATAGTCGAAGGGATTGGGTAAAACATCATACGCAAAGGCAGAATAGCCCATCTTTTCAAAGTCATACATAGCATCAAAGCATGTGAAGAGAACAGGGACATTATGAAAAACGCCGTCTTCAGCCAGCTTTGAAATTACCCATACCACATCATTCGCTTCAGGAAGTTCATCCAAAACGAACAAAACATTTTTACTTGAATAAAAATCAACATCAGACCATGAATCTGAAGAATATGAACAAACCGTCACATTGTAGTTCATTTCAAGTAAGCTGATAAGCTGAGACAATTTCCTCTTGTTATCAGTAAAAAGAATTACGGAGTTGCTTTTCAAAAAAACCACCTCAAATACGCGTAATTAAACACCATAAATATACCACTATACATATTAAAAGTCAACAAAACCACAACTCTGTAACTATATTGTAATTAATTCTTAATATCGTTTAATTATAAAAAATAAAAAACAGCCACAAAATGTGACTGTTCCTTTTGGCGCAGATGGTGGGATTCGAACCCACGGGGGATTTCTCCCTAACGCATTTCGAGTGCGCCCCGTTATGACCACTTCGATACATCTGCTTATTCAACTCGCATATTTTAACAAATCAAAATATGTCTGTCAAGTTGTTAATTTATCATTCTATTATCAGAATTCCTGCCTTGGTAACAGGAAATTCTTTTAATGAATCACGGACCTCTCCCCTGCCTAAAATTTCGCCCTTACAGCTCTTGATAACATATCTTTTATTTACTGCATTTTTAACAATTATACTGTCAAGGCCTGATGCATTAACAATAACATTTGTGCCGTTTTTTGCATCAACAACATTATTTGTATAAACTGCCGAAACAGTAGTGTTATCGAGGGTTGATGAAGCTTGAGAAAAATCAGACTCAGGGTTTTTAGCCGTGAGTTTTCCATTAAGTAAAACGCCTCTGTATTCCTTCCAGAAATCAATGTAAAACCCAAGCATTTCCTTGTGGTCATCAGATAAATTCTTTATAAGCATTGAAACCTGAGGAACTGAGAAAATAACGCTTGCAAGCTGTAACGCAGCGTTCTCAACTGTGTCCTTCTCATTCCACATAAGCATGTCAGAATGAACTGCAGTTTTACCCGATGTCATACGAAGATTTATAATCTGACTACGGTTTGCAAGAATATCACCAGGACAGTCACCAACACGAAGCATATTACCATATTTTCTGATAGCAGGCCCTATATAAGACTGACGAAATTCAATGAGAATATCTTTATTTATAGCAGTAAGCCTTGCTTTTATCTCGCTCATAAGAGCGTGAATTGCATCCTCGAGAGATTGAAAATCCCTCTTATCATCATATTCCAGAGACTTACCCTTTAACACAAAGCTGTCAATAAAATCAAGCTTTATGCCGTCAAGCTTCCAATCATTGATTGCATTTTCATAGATATCACAGAGGTAATCTCTGACCTTTTTATATCTCGGGTCAAGTGCCCAGAAATCCTCTTCATTTCCCGATTCATCAAGTAAATAATCCTTGAATTCCTCGTATTTTTCAGAATGAAGACCAACAAATGGAACAGAATACCACAAAATTACCTTCTGACCGATTTTATGAATTTCCTCAACGAGAGTCGCCATATCGCCCATTTTCTTTTCGCAAACAGACCAATCGCCACAGTAAGCATAACCACGGTTGTTATCATCAGTCTGCCAGCCGTCATCTATTATAACGCTTTCCATTCCAAGCTTTTTTGAAAGACGGCACTCCTCAAGAATTTCATCATATTGAAGATTCTGATGGAAGCTGTACCAAAGGGAATCCATCGGCATTTTTGCACTTTCAGGAACAGATGCAGATTTATAGCCACACTCATTTTCCCACCAGCTAACGGTATTATAAATACTGTCATAAAAAGGAACGCTTCTCATATCAATTCGGATTTTCGCATTATATTCCTTTTTAGGATTTGTCGGAAGAGTGAAGAAAAACACCTGACAAATAATCTCTGCAGTTTCCTCGCAATAGCCCATTGAAATTTTCGTTGGAGTATCAACATCAGAAAGCGCAACGCAGATTTTATTATTGCCATCAAAGGTTGTAATCTGTTGAATAGGCTGACCTGAAGCAAGCCTGGAAATTGCGTTAACATTGGACCAATCGGGACGAATTGTATGGTTACGGGCAAAGGAATTCCACACACCACAGCTATCACTCGCATTAATTCGCCATTCAATTTTAAACTCCTCAGGAACAACACATTCACACTGCTCCATTTTAACATCAACAAATAAAACATCATCTACAACTGCGTTATTCAATGATATATTACTGCTATCGCCTTTTGAAGAAATATTAAAATTCAGATTATACATAAATTCACCACCAATGATTATAATGATTGTAATTTGTCGAAATGCAGTCGCGTTTCGCAAAAGCCGATTTTATCGGCTTTTAGCAAAATTGTTTTTTATAAATACAATTTTGCATTACACTCATTGAAAGGATTATAGTCGAATTTTCGA
>JAZQUT010000017.1:0-30432 GCA_045631405.1 Acutalibacteraceae bacterium
AGCGCGCTTGACTGGGGGTCAAGAGGCCGGAAGTTCAAGTCTTCTCACTCAGACCAAAACCTTTGAATCTCAACGGATTCAAAGGTTTTTTCATTTTTTGAGGATTTTTTCAGGCCTCTTGACTCTTTTGTGAAATTTAAAGAGTCAAGAAGCCTTATTTTTATGAGAATTACAATGAATTATTCGACTAAAAACATATCAAGGAAAGTCGATATCCTAACAAAACCCGAACTTTAAAGACGGAAGACCTAAAAAGTATTCACAACCTCAAATAGACCTTGCCCTTTCTCTTTTGGAACAAGGCAATACATATAAACAAGTAGAAAGTATGACGGGAATCAGTAAAAGCACACTAATCAGAGCAAAGAAATAAGAGGCGAAGTTTTCCGCCTCTTGTTTTTATCTAATTATAATCCTAAAAGTTGTTTTTTCTTTGCGTCGAATTCTTCTTGAGTAATTGCGCCCATATCGAGCAATTCTTTAAATCTTTTTATTTCATCGGCAGTAGAAATCGAGGTGTTTGTTGAGTTTGGAGCAGTTGTTTGGTTCGTAATTGCGTTTTCGATATAGTTTTTAATCTCTTGCACTAAAGCGTTGGTTTTAGAAGATGAAAAAGTAATCGTATTTTCGTCAGTATGTGCGTCCTTTAAAGCGCCACGATTTTCTGAACCGCCACCGATACCAAACTGAATAAAGCCCATAGACAATTTGCAAAGTTTTACTTGAACACTTTTAATTTGTGATATTGGTATGCTTTTTGTTCCCTTAAGTCCTTGTTGTGCAAGCGCGAGAAGTCCTTTTCTTGCAATTTCAATTTTATTCTCATACACATAGAGTTGCCCATTTGTTCCTTTAAGTGTATAGAGAATTTTATTATTTCCATTCGGTTGTTGAACTACATTCATATTAAACACTTCCATTTTTAAATATTACGAATTTATTCACAAAATTAAAATAACATAAATCATACAAAAAATCAATAATTCAAAAAAATACTTCATTGTTTAAATCCGTTGTGTTATACTGATTTCGGTGATTGATACGGAAGAAAAAAGAAAAAGGCAGGCTACAAACGCAAAGGCCAAAAATACAAATCTTTACTCGTGGCACATATGCTTATACGGTTATCTGATGAAGACCACGCATTAAAAATCGTAAGGTATAGGCTTGCCTATACCATGCTATTTCACACATCATAAGCCTAACATCTCTTTTCGAAAAGAGAGGCAGGACTACCATCAACTTTTTTGCTCTACAGCGCATTTCACGCCCCTACACTCCTCACTACACACGCCTAACTCCTCGCTTTATTTATCTTGCATCTTGCTATTAAAAATGCTAAAATATATACATTATTTATTCTGCGAGGTGGTTTTGTGACTAAAAAAGAAAGAGCTGCTAAAATTTGTGAGCTTTTAAAGATTGATTACCCTGAGGCAATTTGCCAGCTTAATGCAGACACGCCCTTTCAATTACTTGTCGCAACTCGCCTTTCTGCACAATGCACCGATGCAAGAGTTAACCTTGTAACCCCTGCATTATTTCAGAAATACCCCTCAGAAAACGAGCTTGCCGAAGCAGAAATTTCTGATGTTGAAAGGCTTATTCATTCCTGTGGCTTTTATAGAGCAAAGGCCAAGGATTTAGTTGGTATGGCTAAGGATGTAAGAGATATTCATAACGGCATCCTCCCTGATACCATTGAGGAATTGACAAAATTACCCGGTGTAGGCAGAAAAACTGCCAATCTTATTGTAGGCGATGTTTACAAAAAGCCTGCTGTGGTAGCAGACACCCATGTTATAAGAATCACGAATCTTTTAGGCCTTACAGATTCTAAAGACCCTAAGGCAGTTGAATTGCAGCTTAAAAAGCTTTTGCCCCCTGATGAAAGCAATGATTTCTGCCACAGAATTGTTCTCCATG
The DNA here is from genome assembly GCA_045631405.1 of Acutalibacteraceae bacterium. GTDB lineage: Bacteria > Bacillota > Clostridia > Oscillospirales > Acutalibacteraceae > DTU089. Next base: position 1,927 of record JAZQUT010000017.1, read on the forward strand.
GAAGAGCAGTGTGTATTGCAAGGCGTCCCAAATGTGATGACTGTCGTCTTAAGGATGTCTGTAAATATTGTTCAAAAAACAAATGAGGTTAAAATGAATTATTCAAAAGGTCGAAAAATTTATATTGCCATATCAGCAATCCTTGTTATTGCAGTTGCAATTATAATTTTTTATTTATCACATCAGACATCAACAGAGTCCTCTGAAACAAGCGATTCGTTAATAGGGGTGATGTATGACTTCATTGGCAAAGCATTCAATGAAGACTTCATTAGAACATTCGCACACTTCTGTGAATATGCTCTTCTGGGCTTTTTAGGTTTTAATCTCTATTTTGCTATAAAGAATAACCTTAAGCCTTTATTGAGCATAATTCTTTCTGTAGTATATTCTATAACAGATGAAATTCATCAGCTGTTTATTCCCGGAAGAGCATTTCAGTTAATTGATTTAACTGTTGATTTAGGGGGAATAATTTTAGGCGTAGCAGCTTTCTTCGCTTTTTACTATATAATAAACAATATCAAAAATAAGAAAACCCTTTGACTCAAATGAGCCAAAGGGTTTTTAATTACCATTCTTTAATTATTTCGGGATTCTGGAAAATCTCATCAAGCTTTTTGATAAAGGGCATTACATCATTAAATGCGCCGATTCTGTGGTCAAACATAAGAGTTATAGGCAATGTCTTTTTGGTTGCGATATCAACCTCGCCCTTTTCATTTCTGAAGGCGTAGTCCGTATCCTTAACAACACCCATTGCAAAAAGGAAAACCTGAGGATAAAGGAGAGGCGTGTATGTAACATTTCCACTTAATCCGTCATACAAAACTCCCCAGTTTGTCATACAAACAGAGCCCTCGTTCAATTCCTCAATATAAAGCATTGAGCCATCTCGGGGAGCAGGCTTAAGTCTGCCGTCAAGCTTTGCAACCTTGTGCTTACCTACATAGCCTGTAAAGGTCTGAGCAATTGTTGCTTTGATATCACCTTTAAGAAGAAGGCCGATTGTTCTCTGAGTAACAACATCAAACATAACCTTATCAAGATCTGTAGTCTTGAGTCTCTGGAAAAGCTCTGCTATCTGCTCGGAAAGCTCTTTCAAGCTCTTATCTTCTGTTTCTCTTACTTTTATAGGAAAGGTTTCGCCATTGTCAAGAAGAACAGGCATAGCAATATCGATATGCTTTTTCATTATGAGAGTACCACAGGATGTGGTTGTGTTAAAGTCAACATGAGAATTAAGCTTCGGAGCAGCCTTAAGACCCTCTGACAAAACCTTCATCATAAGAGTATTGAAGGAAAGCTCGTAATCACAGTTTGCCTTTAACTCCTGAAAAACCTCCCAGAACTTAGTTATATCTGCCTCGTAGTTATAACCACAGGTGGGAGAATTCTGCTGAGCCTTTGTTAAAATATAGCCTGAAACCCTGCTTCTGAGCTTAAAATATTCAACCTTGTCCTCGGGAAGAGGTTTATTTAATGTAGCCTTTAAAAATTCTTTAAAACTCATTTTCTTACGCACAAAAGCTTGTGCATTCCTTTCGCAATATCTTTTTAAATATACCATTTACACTCTCTTTTGTCAATTAAAATGGAAAGCCGACTGCCTTAAATTCAGCAGTCAGCCTTCAGCTATATCCTTATTTATTTATAAAGTCGTCTATTATTTTTGCAGCTTCCTGAATTTGCTCTGCATTTGTAATAGTCGGTATACCGTCGCCGTCCTGCTCACCGTACATTCCAAAATATGCGTGACATCCACCGTCAATTACTTCTTCTGAAAAATCTTCGGGCAGATTTATTTTATATTCATCATATTTCTCTCTGTTCATAACCTTATCTTCGCTTCCGAAAACAGATAAAGCCCTGATATCTTCTTTTGATAAATCAGCATTTGAATATGAGCCTAAAAGAACAAGACCTTCATATTCGCTTATATTTTCAGAAAGGTAGCTTGCCGCCATTGAGCCACCCAAGGAGTGACCGCCTATATACCAGCTCTCTATTTCGGGGTACATTTCCTGTATTCCCTCGGCACCGTCAACATCCAAAACCGCAAGATTCAACGGCATTTTCAAAAGCACACACATTACGCCCTTTCTCGCAAGCTCATCCATCAAAGGAATATACGAGGTATATTCCACCTTACCACCTGGATAAAAGATAAAGCCTGCCTTTGCATTTTCGGGCTTGAAAATATGTGTTCCGTCTTCCAATGTTTGGGGTTCATAGCGTTTTTTACTTTGAACAACGCCAACCATTGCATCCGTATCTGCTCTGTAATAATCATTCACATAAAAAGCGCAAGCACCAAACAACAATGCAAAAACAATGATTACTGCAACAAAGCTTTTTATAATTCTGCTTTTTTTATTTTTCTTTTCCATAAAACACCTTTTTATTAGTAAGATAATTGTATTTTAACAATTCCACTTTTCTTTTTCAACATATAAATTGATTTATACTATTCACTTTGATATAATTGGGGATGTGGTGATGAAATGAATATCAATAAGGCTTTAGAAAGCTATATAAACACAGAAATTCTTACACAATATGAAAAGAATGACAGTGGTCATTCCCTTGAGCATATTGAATATGTTATCAAAAGATGCTTCAGCTTCGCAGAGCAATTCTCCGATATTGATACAAATATGCTTTATACTATCGCAGCCTTTCACGATATTGCTCACCATATAGACAAGAAAAATCACGAAAAGCTTTCTGCTGAAATTTTTCACAATAATGAAAAGATGAAGGAGTTTTTCGCAGAAGAAGAAAGACTTATAATCAGGGAGGCAATTGAAGACCACAGAGCTTCTTCAAATAATTCTCCCCGAAGTGATTACGGAAAAATCATTTCCTCTGCTGACCGTTCAACTGATGTTGACGATTTCCTTCGTCGCACCCACGCCTACACCTTAAAGCATTTCCCCGATTGCACAAGGGAAGATATGCTCCAGAGAGCATATGAGCATACAGAGCAGAAATACGGCAAAGGTGGTTATGCAAAGCATTATGTTAAAGATAAAGAATACGAGGCTTTCAGAGAAGAAATAACGCTTCTATTGCAGAATTGGGAGAAATTTAAAAATAAATATTATAAAGTAAACAGTCTTTAATTTTGTTGCCTTTTCTGCATTCTCAACCAATTGAAAAAGCTATATAAATCATTAAAAAGGAATACTATGAAGCAGATAATCACAGAAATATATGATATATCTTCCTTGGTTGCCAATACCCATAAAACGATTAAAACAATATCATTTGTGGCATAAGCAAGAGCAAAAAACGGACTTCTTTTATATGTGAGGAAAGCGGCAACAAAGCTTGTTGTAACAGAAATTGTGCTGGGCAAAAGATTTGCTGTATTAAAATATTTCAATATAAAATAAAAAGCAATTGTTACAACCAAGGCGCAGATTACTATCAACGGAATATCCTTCTTTTTAAGCTTTGCTACTGCGACCTCAGACTTACTTTCCTTATAAGGATTTCTCAGCCAGCTTACAAGAGCAAAAACAGACATTGGCAGAGTCATTCCAAGATATGTTATCATCTCTCCGTAATACGAAAACGAATATGATATAATTCCGTAAATAATACTGAAAATTATCATTAAAATCTGACCGATAGGATTTCCTTTGGCGCAGAAAATCAGAGATGTAACACCAATCAGAGAAGCGCAAAGAGTCAGATAATTGCTTCTGTCAAAAACAATAAATGAAATAATAATTGAAAGAACCGAAAAGCTCCACAATATAATCTCAAATTTAGAAAAATAGTTTATTAAACCTTTTGCTTTTTCCATATAAACTCCTAAAAAACAAGCATTCGCTACACATCTTCAAAGACCTAACGATGTGTAAACGAATGCTTTAATTTTAATATAAACATTCACTACCCGGTGGCAGTATTACTTTTTTCATAGTATATCAGATAAATTTATTTTTTTCAACATTTGATTTATAAATAAACATTTGTTATAATTCAATTGGTGATTTTTATGCAGGATATTTATTGTAAGCTCAAATTAACAAGCGTTGCAGCGTCTCTTTGTTCAGCTTTAGGAGTAGATAAGCCAAATCAGGCAAACGAGCCTTTAGAGGCTTTAGTTAAGCTTTGTGATGGCAAGGGTGTTGACAGAGTTTTAATGTATAACCCCGATGCAATTGCACTCTGGATTTTTGAAAAATATGCTGACCTTTTCACACCGGTTATGCTCAATACCGATATAACCCTTCCCCTTGAAAGCGTTATGCCATCAGTAACTCCTGTTTGCTTCGGCACAATGTACACAGGTGCAACACCCGAAGTTCACGGAATACAGGCTTATGTAAAGCCCGTTATAAAAACCGATTCAGTTTTTGATGCGTTCATCAGAGCGGGTAAAAAGCCTTGCATTGTTTCAACAGGTAATGACAGTATGTCAAAAATCTATTTAGAAAGAGAAATGGATTATTTCATTGTTGAAACTCCTGACGAAGCTAATGAAAAGGCAATTGAGCTTATCAAGGAAGATAAATATGATTTTATTGCCGTTTATAACGGAAATTATGACGGCACAATGCATCGCTACGGCCCCGAAAGCGAGGAATCAATCGTTGCTTTAAAGCACAACATCAACGCCTTTGAAGCATTAGCAAATGCAGTTAAAGAAAATTGGCAGAACCATAAAACCTTAATCGGTTTTGCACCCGACCACGGATGCCACGAAATTGACGGTGGCTGCGGAAGCCACGGACTTTATATGCCTGAGGATATGAACATCGTGCATTTTTACGGAATTTTATAATAAAATCATTCTATTCTACTGATAGTAGAGGCTTTTAAAACAAATTATATGCTACAATCAGGCATAGAAAGGAGATTCTATGCGATGAACAACAAAGCAACAGGTCAATTTATTGCAAAGTGCAGAAAAGAAAACAACCTAAGTCAAAAAGAGTTAGCTGAAAAACTTAACATCACCGATAAAGCAGTTTCAAAATGGGAAACAGGCAATGGTGCTCCCGATATTTCACTCCTGATGCCATTAGCCCAGGCTTTAAATGTTTCGGTTTTAGAAATTTTAAATGGTGAAAAACTGCCTGAAGACAATAACGAAGAGAATATAAATGATATAGTTATTGAAGCCCTAAAATCCGAAAAAAAGAAACGGCTAAAAAGCACCATACATACTATATTAACTTTGCTCATAATCTTTTCAATAGTTAATCTGAGCATATTCGCTTATTGGGGACGACGCCACAAGGTCTTATATAATGTTGAAACAGTTTATGTAGTACAAAGTGATACTAATCCCGATATATATAATCTTTCTTATAACGTAGTTGTAAAAAACTGGTGGTTTGATTTTATTCCACACAGCTATAAACTGGAAGACGGATTAAGTGGTGACCCGGGATTCTGGCATTTTGAAGCAGAAACAGAATATTTCACATCCAATAATTTATCTGAATGTAGATTTACCATAAATGTTGAATTTGATACTATGTCAGGTATAGATGAAAAACCCATTGATATTACAGAAGCTATTATGCTTAGTGACTTTGATGCTATTGATAAAAACGGAAAATATGTATCTTCTGCTAACCTATATATGAACGATTTTCCTGATGTTGAAATAATATATATGTAAAACAAGCGTTCCAAAAAGGTCAGAAAGACTTTTTCGGAACGCATTTTTTATCAAACAACACTATCAGTATATCACAACAAAAACCGATTGTCAATAATTTAACAAAAGTTTCTTTGTGCAATGCGCTTAAATCTGCGTTTTGGATAAAGAAAAACTGTGAACTTTATACAAAATTACATATTGCAAAACCTGTTTTTCCATGCTATTATATAGACAAAGAAAGGGTGAGTCCAATGTACAAGTAAAAACCAAAAACTAAAATGAAAGTGTGGTTCCGATGTACAAATAAAAACCTAATCTTAAAAGCAATCTAGTTAAGAAGGGAATGAGTCCGGTGTTCATGTAAAGGCCTACGGTTCGGGATAAAAGAGCTGAAAGACTGAAAGCTTCATAAAATGAAAATTATTTCAAGCAAAAGGGTTTCTCACTTACGAGAGTGAATATAGATTCGAATATAAAAAAGTGTGTTGGAAATAGAGTTCGTAGAAAATGAAGTCAGTGGTCTTACTCAATGAAAGAGAGGTACATAAAAAGATGTTAGATATTAAAATAGAACAGAAATAACCCTTGACTTGGATGTGACGAGAAAGCATCAGTCAAGGGTTATTTCGCTTTTTATAGCCAGTTTAATTTTCACCGTTCTGACGGTGTTTTTTTATTGCTCTTTTTTATTATTTATGGTATATTTAATTTATAGTACTGTACCAAAGGAGTGCATTGTATGAAAGCAAAAATAACCCTTGCAAAAGAGTTTCGCATAGGAGAAATTGATAAGAGGATTTACGGCTCATTTATTGAGCATCTTGGCAGAGCAGTTTATGGTGGTATCTATGAGCCCGATCACCCTACTGCAGACGAAAACGGTTTCCGTCAGGATGTTATTGATTTAGTTAAAAAGCTTAATGTTCCTGTTGTTCGCTACCCCGGTGGTAACTTCGTTTCAGGCTATAATTGGGAGGACGGCGTAGGTCCTGTTGAAAACCGTCCCAAAAGACTTGATTTAGCATGGGGCACAACCGAGCCCAACCTTTTCGGCACAAATGAATTTCTCGCTTGGTGCAAAAAGGCAAATGCCGAATGTATGATGGCGGTAAACCTTGGTACAAGAGGCCCCGAAGAAGCAAGAAACATTGTTGAATACTGCAACCATAAATCAGGCTCTTATTGGTCTGATTTAAGAATTTCCCATGGAGTAAAAGATCCTCACAATATTAAATTATGGTGCTTAGGTAACGAAATGGACGGTGGTTGGCAGATGGGTGCTAAAACAGCTACCGAATACGGCAGAGTTGCTCTTGAAGCATCCAAAATGATGAAATGGACCGACCCCTCCATTGAAACTGTCCTTTGTGGTTCTTCAGGCAGATACCATCCCACCTTCGGTCAATGGGAGGTTGAAAGCCTTGATATTGCTTATGACAGCGTTGATTATGTTTCTCTTCATCAGTACTACGGAAATCAGGCAGATGACACCCCCAGCTTCCTTGCAAAAAGCTTAGAGCTTGAAGAATTTATTCATACTGTAATCTGCATTTGCGATTATCTTAAGGCAAAGCGCCGTTCCAAAAAGCAAATCAATCTTTCCTTTGACGAATGGAATGTATGGTATCACTCTCACAACAGACCCTTTGATAAATGGAGCGTTGCGCCTCCCCTTCTTGAGGATATTTATAACTTTGAGGATGCACTTCTTGTAGGCTCAATGCTTATAACTCTTCTTCGCCATTGTGACAGAATTAAAATTGCTTGCCTTGCCCAGCTTGTCAATGTAATTGCACCTATCTTCACTCAGACAGGTGGCGGAATTTTCGAGCAGACAATTTTCTTCCCCTTTATGCATCTTTCAAATTATGGCAGAGGCTCAGCGCTTCTTCCCCTTATAGATTGCGAAAAATATGACTGCAAGGAATTTACTGATGTTCCTTACATTGAAGCTATCGCAACCTTTAATGAAGAAAATGAAGAAACGACAATTTTTTGCGTTAACAAAAATCTTGAAGAAAGCATTGTTTTAGATGTTAATCTTATGGATTTCGACGGCTACAAGCCCGTTGAATTTATTTCAATGGACGGTCATGCAAAAAACGAGGAAAATACCTTCAATAATATAGTGGTTAAACCCCACAATAATCCGCTTCCCGAAATTGATAATTCCATTCTTACTGCAGAGCTTAAGCCTTTCAGCTGGAATGTTATCAGATTAAAGAAATAAGGTGAATAAATCTTATGAAAGTTAAAGAACCTACTCCTGAAAAACTTCAGAAAAAAGCCTTAAAAAAACAAAAAGAAATTGCAAAATGGGAAAAAGAAAAAGCAAGACCGAAAAGAAATTATTATTTCGCATATCTTGTTTTTATTATAACCCTCATTTATGCCACCGATGAAATTGCTTCTCAGATCGGTACATTAATGAAAACAGAAATTGCAAATGACCTTTTCGCAAAATTCGGTCAAAGCTCTGTTGCTCTTCTTGATATTCTTTCAATTCTCGTTGTTCCCTTCCAAGCCTTAGGTCTTTTATACAGACCCTTTGCAGACCGCTTGGGCAGAAAGAAATTCCTTATTATAAACACCTTTGGTATGAGCTTTGCGATGCTGGTTATCTTCCTTTCCAATAATATTTTCCTTTATTTTATTGGTGCGGTGCTTGTTCAATTCTTCATCCCCCATGATATGCATGTTGTTTATATTATGGAATCTGCGCCCTCAAAGCACAGAGCAAGAGTTTACAGTACAATTAAATTTTTCGCCAATATGAGCGTTATGCTCGTACCCGTTTTAAGAAGAATGCTTATGGCAGAGGCTTCTGAATGGCGAAATGTTTATATGATTCCTGCAATTGTTGGTCTTGTAACAAGCTTTATTGCTATTATGTTTGCAAGAGAAACTGACGCATTTATTGATTCTCGCCTTAAGCATCTTCGCAAAACTGAAGAAGAGCTTCTTCAGGAAAAGCTTGAAAAGAAAACAAATGATGCTCAGGGTGGTCTTATTCCTGCATTTAAGTTTGCTATGAAGCACAAGCAGCTTCGTTGGCTTTTCATTACTGCAACTCTTGCGAATTTCGGCTTTATTGGTTCAATTAACTATCAGGTTATTATGTCATATGGCTATGCAGAAAGCATATACGGCAAATTCACCGAAGAAATAATGGACCTTGTCAGCGTTGGCCCTGTTACAACTGCTCTCTTCCTATTCCCTGTTGGTTGCTCTCTCGCTCAGGTTATAATGGGCTTCATTTGCGACTCAAAGGGCAGAAAGCCTGCTGCACTTGTTACTGCATTTGACTGCTTGATTTGCTTTGTAGGCTTCTGGTTAGGCGCAAAATATAATTGGTCTCCTGCAATTGTGGGCCTTCTCTGTGGTGGCTTTGTTGGTAGCTTCTATTCCACAAACGATGTTCTTATTATGATGATTGGTGAATCCTCTCCTACCAACCTTCGTTCCTCAACAATGGCTGCAGAATTCCTTCCTGTTGGTATGGGCGTCGGCGTTTCATATATGATAAGCCTTCCCCTTGCAGCAATTTTAGGAAATCAGTTTATGGGCATTATTTCTATCTGCCTTCTTGTTCCAGGCTTTATTGCTGCCCTCATTACTCTCGCTAAGAAAACTGCCGACACCAAGGGCATTGACCTTGACACTGTAACCGGTTTAGAATGGGATTAATCCAATTCGTAATTCTTAATGCGTAATTCGTAATTATACACTATCTGTAAATTTTTGTTTGCAGATAGTGTATTTTATTTTTATTGGGAAAACTTATTTTCGAGGTGAAATATATAATGGCTAAAAAAGGAATGAAGCGTCCTCAAAGGACTCATACAAAGGAAAGGAATGTTGTTCCGCCTGTACCCGAAATTAAAGGTGCTCTCAATTCATTGAATGAAAAAACTATTCCCAATATTTCGGGCACACAAGCACCCACTCAAAAGATTTTCCGTTCTGTTTCCTTTAAAGAAGAGAAACCTATTTCAGAAGCTTACCCCGAAATTGACACAGACCTTGGCAGAGATAATATAGAAAATGATATTACTGCCGCAGATTTACAGGACACATAATTATGGAATCTATCTGGCAAAAAACGGCAGAGTTACCTTCTTTTCCATCTCTTGAAAAAAACATAAAAACCGATGTTCTTATTATCGGTGGAGGGCTTGCAGGTATTCTTACTGCCTATAAACTAAGAGAAAAAGGCGTTAACTGTATTGTTGTTGAAAAAGGCAGAATATGCCAAAAGGTAACGGGAAACACTACTGCAAAAATCACAAGTCAACACGGCTTTTGTTACAGTAAAATCCTCAAAAGTAACGGCTTTGAAAGTACGAAAATCTATCTTCTCGCCAATGAACAGGCTCTCAGAGAATACGAAAGACTATGCGAAAAAATTCACTGCGATTTTGAGAAAAAAGATAATTTTGTTTATGCGCTTCAAGATATGAAAGCTATTGACGACGAGCTTGAGGCCTTATGGAAAATGGGATTTGATGCAGAATTTCAGGAAAAACTGCCTTTACCCATTAAACCAATTGGTGCAATTAAATTTAAAAATCAGGCTCAGTTCAATGTTTTGAAATTTGTTGGCAGTATTGTAAAAGATCTGAACATCTATGAAAACACCTTTGTTAAAAAGCTTGACGACAATTCTGCTATAACCGAGAAAAATAAAATCGCATTCAAAAAGGTGATAATAGCTACCCATTTTCCCATTATAAACAACCACGGCCTTTTCTTTATGAAAATGTATCAGCATCGCTCCTATGTTATTGCATTGGAAAATGCACCTGAAATTGACGGAATGTATGTTGACGAAAATGAAAATGGCTTTTCATTCAGGAATTATGAAAACCTTTTGTTGCTTGGTGGTGGTAGCCATAAAACAGGAAAATCGGGTGGCAACTGGCAAGAACTTCGGGACTTCAGAAGACGTAATTTCCAAAATAGTAAAGAGATTGCTTATTGGGCAACACAAGACTGCAAAACCCTTGACCATATCCCCTACATTGGACCATATTTTAAGGGTGCAAAAGATATTTTTGTTGCAACAGGCTTTAATAAATGGGGAATGACAGGCTCTATGGTAAGCGCTATGATTTTGAGCGATCTTATAATCGAAAAAGAAAATCCTTATGCAAAAGCCTTTGACCCATCAAGAAGTATTTTAAAACCGCAACTCTTGGTAAACGGATTTGAAAGTGTAAAAAATCTTTTAACTCCAACGCCCAGAAGATGTCCCCATCTTGGTTGCGCTTTAAAATGGAACAAGGCAGAGCACACCTGGGACTGTCCCTGCCACGGTTCAAGATTCACAGAAAACGGAAAGCTTTTGGAAAACCCTGCAAACGGAGATTTAAAATAAAAGAGCATCTTGATATTTTTCAAAAAATGTCAAGATGTTCTTTACATATTGTAATATTTTAGGTATAATAATTATTTGTAAAAATATGTAATTAAATACTTCATAAAAATGTATTTGAAAGGAAAATATATATGCTTCAGTTTGAAGAATTAAGACTTGAGCTCCTCTCTTATGAGGACAAATTAAAGGACCTTGCAGAAGCTCTCGGTCTTCAGAAAATGAAGGACGAGGTAGCAGAGCTTGAAGCAGAAAGTGCTCAGGACGGCTTCTGGGACGATATCGCTCGTTCTCAGAAAATCACTCAGCATATGGCAGGTCTCAAAAACAAAATCGGTGCTTATGATGATCTTTGTGGCGTTTATGATGACACATTGACTCTTATTGAGCTTGCAAACGAAGAAGAGGACGAAAGCCTTTTCGACGAATGCCGCCAGGGTGTTGACGGATTCGTTACATCTCTTGATGCTATGACTCTCTCAACTCTTCTTACAGGCGAATACGATAAAAACAACGCTATTCTCACCTTCCACGCAGGCGCAGGTGGAACAGAGGCTCAGGACTGGGCTCAGATGCTTTTCCGTATGTATAACCGTTGGGGCGAGCGTCACGGCTTCAAGGTTTCAACACTTGACTACCTTGATGGTGACGAAGCAGGTCTTAAATCTGCAGTTATTCTTATTGAAGGCGAAAATGCTTACGGCTATATGAAGAGCGAAAGTGGTATTCACAGACTTGTTCGTGTTTCTCCCTTCGATGCTTCAGGCAGAAGACACACATCCTTCGCATCTCTTGAGGTTATGCCCGAAATCGATGATAGCATTGATGTTGAAATCGCACCCGAGGACATCAAAATGGACGTTTATCGTTCATCAGGTGCAGGTGGTCAGAAGGTTAACAAAACATCCTCTGCTGTTCGTCTTACTCATATTCCCACAGGTATTGTTTGCTCCTGTCAGGTTGAAAGAAGCCAGCATCAGAACCGTGAGGTTGCTATGCGTATGCTTAAGTCAAAGCTTATTGAAATCAAAGAGCGTGAGCATCTTGATAAAATCAGTGATATCAAGGGTGTTCAAAAGGAAATTGCATGGGGTAGCCAGATTCGTTCTTACGTATTTATGCCCTACACTCTTGCAAAGGACCACAGAACAAGCTTTGAAAATGGTAATATCAATGCAGTTATGGATGGCGATATTGACGGCTTCATTAATGCATACCTCAAGATGCAGGCAAATAAGGAATAATTACTAATTATGGATATTAAAGAACAGTCCTTAAAAAAGCATTATGAATGGAACGGTAAAATTGAGGTTGTCGCCCGTTGCCCCGTAGAAACAAGAGAGGATATGTCTTTGGCATACACCCCCGGTGTTGCAGAGGCTTGCCTTGTAATCAAGGATGATGTAAATAAATCCTTTGAGCTTACAAGAAGAAATAACCTTGTTGCAGTAGTAACAGACGGAACAGCAGTTCTTGGTCTCGGTGATATCGGTCCCGAGGCAGGAATGCCTGTTATGGAGGGTAAATGCGCACTTTTCAAAAAGTTTGCAGATGTTGATGCCTTCCCTCTTTGCATCAAGTCAAAGGATGTTGACGAAATTGTAAGAACAATTTATCTTCTTTCAGGTAGCTTCGGTGGAATTAATCTTGAAGATATTGCTGCTCCAAGATGCTTTGAAATTGAAAAAAAATTAAAAGAAATTTGTGATACACCAATTTTCCATGATGACCAGCACGGCACTGCAGTTGTTGTTCTTGCAGGTGTTCTCAATGCTCTTAAGGTGGTAAAAAAGGATATCAGAAATGTGAAAATCGTTGTTAACGGTCTCGGCGCTGCAGGTACTGCAATTTCTAAAATGCTTATTGCTGCAGGTGCGCAGAATATGGTGCTCGTTGACAGAACAGGTATCATAAATGAAAACGACGAATTCCTTGGAGAGGAAAGACAGAAGCTTGCTAAAACAACAAACCCTGAAAAGCTCTCAGGTGGCTTGGATGTAGCAATTAAAAATGCTGATGTTTTTGTTGGTGTTTCTGCACCGAATATTCTTTCTCAGGAAATGGTTAAATCAATGAGCTCTGATGCCATTGTTTTTGCTATGGCTAACCCCACACCTGAAATTATGCCCGATAAGGCAAAGGAAGCAGGCGCAAGGGTTATCGGAACAGGCCGTTCAGATTTCCCCAATCAGATTAACAATGTTCTTGTTTTCCCCGGGATTTTCAGAGGTGCTCTTGATTGTGGTGCAACAGCAATAACAGAGGAAATGAAGCTTGCTGCTGCTTACGCTCTTGCAAACCACATCCCCGAAAACGAGCTTAATGAAGAAAACATAATCCCCTCTGCCCTTGACAGAAGCGTTGCTTTTGAAATTGCCGAGGCAGTAAAAGAGTCTGCTATCAAAAGTGGAAATATAAGATAAAAAATTACATAATAAAAGCTCTCAACAAATGTTGAGAGCTTTTTCTTTTGTTCTGCGCTAAAAGCAGAAGCCTTATTTATGCTTCATTAAAATATTTAACAATATATTCTACAACTGCGCCAAACATTGGGTGAGAATGAGAATGTGCGCCGTCCCAGTTTTCCCAAAGGGTTGTTGCGCCATTCTTTTTCATTGTATAGAATGTATTTTCCTTTTCGCTTGTGAGAAGCTTGAAGGCCAAGTCCTTATGACCATTTTCACAAAGTGTTCTGATAAGAATATCTGTACCGAAAATACCTGAGTCGAACTCCCCAAGCTTTTCATATTTATCAACGATAGCCTTAAGAGTCTTTTCGTTACCAAAACCAAGGTCAAAGCCGTAAGCATCTGCAGCCTCTGTTGATTTGTAGAAGGTGCAGTTTTTCTTGTCATAGTATTTATCAAGGAAAGCCTTTTTCACCTTTTCATAGCGAGCCTTCAGTTCTTTAGTGGGCTTGCCAATAACCTCGGCAATTTCCATTGTCATTTTAAGAGTTTTCAAATGGAAATATGTATTTACAAAGGGCTCGGGAATAAGGTTTCTATCCTTTGGTGAGCACCAGTCACCTAAGCACCAGCCTCCCAACTCCTCGCGTACTACAAGGCCCTTTTCGCTATGAGCCTCAAGATAATCAAGATAACGGAGCATATTGGGATAATATTTTTCTATTATCTCCTTGTCCCCATAATGCTTATAGAAGGCGTAAGGCACAATTACCATTGCGCCACCCCAGCCACCTGGGCCACCACCTCCACCATAGAAGGGCGCTGTATGCTGAACATGGCCGTTGAAAATGTCCTGACAGTCTGCAATGTCACGGATCCATTTGCGATACATGCTCTCTGCATCAAAGCAGGTCATAACCACATTTGCAGTTAACTGACCATCACCTGTATAGCCCAATCTTTCTCTGTGGGGACAGTCAGAGGGAATACAGCCGTGAATGTTTGAATTCTGTGTTCTGATATACGCATCAAAAATCCATTGTAATGTTTTATTTGATGACTTGAATTTAACAATGGGCTTAAGATCAGTGTGAACAACGCGATATTCTTTAATCTCTACTCTACCAAGAACATCGAAATATCTTGCGCCATGCCATGTAAACTGAGGGTGAAGCTCCTTACACTTATTATCATAGATAAAGGTATCCTTCTGCATACGGAACTCGCCACCTGCAGAATGGAAGGCAAGAGCACCATTTTCATCCAATTCCTCTGCATAACGGATGGTACAATTATCGCTGGTATAGGCATTCTCATTAAACTTTATAACAGGATAGCCTGAAATATTTTCGCCTATATCATAAATTGCATAGTCGCCCTTTTTATAAATGCACTTAGGCTTAAGCTTTCTGATAATTCTGTCAGGAGTAAAATCAGCCTCGCTCAAAACAGAAACAGGAGCAGCAACTACATCAGGTGTGAGCCAATCCTCTGTTGAATAGGAAGCTTTTGAAAAATCATAGTAGCCAACTCTTGCATCCTGATCCTCGCCGTAGTAAACGCTTGCTCTCTGAACATAGGATTTAATATATTTAAGACTACTATCACTTTTTGCAATTATATTTTCACCCTGCCGAAGCTTAAAGCAAAGCTTAAGCACACCGTTGCCGTAGCACTTTACGCCCTCGTTGGGACATTCGTGCTGAGCGAACCAACCACCACCGATATGGAAAACAATTGTGTTCTTACCCTTTTTGAGAAGCCTTGAAACATCAATTTTTTCATAAAGAATACGATATGTCATTTTATCAAATATGGGATAAGCCATGCTTGATGTGTTCATATCAGTAAAATTGGTCCACGCAGGTGAAAGCACCTTGTCGCTTACGCTTTTGCCGTTGATGTAAATATTACAATAGCCAAGGCCTGTAACAAAAAGCTCTGTTGGTATCTTCTTATCAATCTGGAAATCGCAACGGACAATAACAGCCTCAGTTTCCTTGCCGAACTCTACCCAATCTGCACCCTCAAAAACAAGGTTAAGATTATATTTTATATATCTTTTACCCTCTTTTTCAAATGCAATATTTTCATAGGGGAAGCCATTTTTAGTAAAGAAATCAAGAGCCTCTACCCTGCTTTCTCCAACGATGCTTTTCGCACCATTTTCTACGGCAAGATTTTTTAATTCCTTTAAAATATCAGAGCCGATTAAAAATTTTCTATAATCCTTTTTAACAGCAATTCTTGAAACTTCAAATTCTCCGTTGCCGTTGTCATAAAGACTACCACAGCCTAAAAGCTCGTCACCAATTGCACAAACAATGTGATAACCCTTTTCGTCGCGATTATCCTTTATAAACGAAGGCTTTTCAGCGCTCTCGTCGCAAAAAACCTCGCGACGAAGAGCGATAACCTTTTTAAAAAGCTTGTCTGAAAAACTTATTTTTTCATATCTTTGTTCCATAACACACCTTATTTTTCACTTTTCTGGGGAGCAATAATAAAGTTGAATGCAAGCTCTTTTGAAGCATCAATGCTATACTCAGGAAGAGTTGCAGGGCCACAGCTACCGGTACCTGTACCCTTTGTGAAGCCATTAAGAGTTACAAAGGTTGTTTTCTGGTCATACACATCTTCTCTGTGGTCTGCCTTCTGAAGAAGAGCCTGAGTGTAGTTGTGAACATTGAAATCAAATCTCTTATCGGAATAAATAAGGATTTCCTCGCCCTTTTCATTCTTAAGCTTCAAGTAAGAAACATCTGAATGGTTGGAGTTGTCCTGAGGACGGATATAGGGCTCGTGCTCGTCTGCAACCTTTGCTGTATAAAGACCGATAGGCGCATGAGAGTTGAAGTCGTTATAATTTTCCTTTTCGCCTCTGCCGAAATATTCAATTTCATTGAATTTCTTATCTGCCTCAAATGTAAGACCAAGAGCAGCAATATCATAGAAATTCTCTTTACTGTCTTTATCGGGAGCCATTGCAACCTCAATATCAACAACGCCATTTGCGCCGATGATATAAAGAATATTTGCATTGAAGAGAACATCTTCCTTACCGTGTACTGTAATGTACTGACTTACGGAAGCAACACCTGATTTAACCTCTGCACTCATATCCTCGAGAACAATCTTAGGCTCAAGAAGGTTGTGCTTCTCCCAATCCTCAATAATCCAACGGTCGTTATCAACATAAGCTCTTGAAAGGTTGAGAAGGAAGCCTCTGTGAGATGCAGGCTCTTTATTAAGCACCTGAACACCATTTGCTTTATAGGAAACCATTTCACCTGATTCCTCAGAGAATTCAATTGAGCCGTTTTCAAATTTAACTGTAAGCTTTTCGCCATCAGAAGCAATTGAAACCTTACCCATTTCAAGAGAAGGCTGAATGAAAGGTGCTTCGGAAAGTGTTAATTGTTCACTTGCAACCTCAAAATCACCGTCAAGATATGTAAGATTAAGATATGTGTTTTTATCATAATCTACCTTAGGTAACTCAAGCTTATATGTTGCATCCTTTTCAGGTGCAATATCTGTTGAGAAGCTACCACATTTAAGAGTTACACCATTCTCCTGTACCTCCCAATAAACTTCAATGTTGGAGGAAGACAAGAAGCGATTTGTATTTACAATAGTAAGCTTATTACCTGAAAGTCTGCGTGCTCTTAAGGGTCTATAGCAGTTTTTCATTTCATAAGCACCTGTGTGAGGTGTACGGTCAGGATAGAAAAGACCGTCAACACAGAAGCAGCCGTCGTGGAGAAGCTCGCCGTGGTCTCCACCGTAGGTGTACTGATATTTATATTTATCTGTGCCATCGTGAAGAACTGAATGATCCGCCCATTCCCAGATACATCCACCCATAAAGATATCATCTGAGTAGAAAATCTGCATATATTCTTCTAATGCACCGGGGCCAACACCCATAGCATGACAATATTCGCAAAGGTAGAAAGGCACTTCCTGATACTGTTTGCCACGTTTTCTGTCACGGATTTTTTTAAGGTCATCCTGATGGGTGTACATTTCAGAGAACACATCATAGTGATAACGCTTTGTGCGACAAACGCCTTCGTAATGAACAGGAATATCTGTTAACTCCTTGAGCATTTCATAACATTTATCGTGGCATTTATAGCCCCATGACTCGTTGCCCAAGCTCCACATAATAATAGAGGGATGAGTTCTATCACGGAAATACATTCTTCTTACTCTGTCCATATAACGAGGAGCCCATTTCAATTTATGGCTGATTTCGCCACCCTCGCAGCCTAAATCCCAAATACCGTGAGTTTCAATATCTGCCTCGTCAACACAGTAAAGACCATAATGGTCGCAAAGCTCAAGGAAGAAGGGGTCAGGAGGATAATGAGATGTACGAACGCAGTTTACATTAAACTCCTTCATAAGCTCAACATCCTTGATAAGATCCTCAAAGCTCATTGCATAACCCTTTGTTTCGTGGGTATCGTGGTGGTTTACACCCTTGAGCTTGATTTTCTTGCCATTGAAATAGAAAACTGCATCCTTAATTTCAATATTCTTAAAGCCGATGTACTGACGGATTGTCATTACCTCTTTTTTGCCGTTATAAAGAGTGATGAAAAGCTCGTAAAGACGAGGGATTTCTGCACTCCACTCTTCAACAGCAAGACCCTTGAAGGTAATAGCATTCTTCTTTTCACCTTCAATGGTTTCCTCTGCTAAAAGATTTTTACCATCGTAAAGTGCTGCCTTAACAGATGCATCTTTAAGAGAACCTTTAAGCTCGGTTTCAATATCAAGATTATATTTCTTGCCTTTTTTCTTTGCTATTGCCTGGAAATCATTGATATATGTTTTCTCATATGTATAAAGAAGAACATCACGGAAAATGCCGTTTTCTCTAAACATATCCTGAGCTTCAAGATATGAGCCTGTACACCATTTATAAACAACAACAAGAATTTCGTTGTCGCCCTCTTTGAGGAAATCGGTAACATCAAATTCATATGAGTTGTGAGCTGCCTCGCCATAACCCACAAAAATTCCGTTGATATATAAATCAACGCAAGGAGTAACACCTAAAAATGTAAGTATATAATTTTTAGAAATATCAGAAATGTTAATAACCTTACGATAAATACCACAAGAGAAATCCTCAGGAAGCTCCGGTGGCTTAACGCCTTCACCCTTAGGAAGACCTAAAGCTCTTGGGTCAAAGCTATAAGGACAGTTAATGTATGCAGGCTCCTCATAGCCTGTTCTCTGCCATGTGCAGGGAACATTAACCTTGTCAAATTTAACCTTATTTGTATCAATTGTTGCAGGAAGCTTTGATTTTTTCTTATAGTATTTGAACTCCCATTCTCCTGAGAGAATAGTTACCATATCGCTGTTGTAGCGCTCTGTTTTATAGTCTGCCTTCTGAGCATCCTTTTTCTTTGAATGGGGAATAGCATAAGCTCGGGGTGCCAATCTTCCCAATTCAACTGTTTTAAAATTACAATGGTTTAATTTATCTATAATATACTTCATTTTTCGTTCCTCCGTTGGAAAAAATGTACAAGATAATTCTATCATACCTCCACTTTCTTTTCAATTATTTTGAAAAATATCTTATAAAAATATCGCAAAATTTTTAATAATATGCTAAAATTAAACAAATCTCAAACAGGAGAATCAAATGGAAATTCAAGAAGAGAAAATAACTGCCACCGTGGAAGAAATCACCTTCCAAAATGAAACAAACGGCTTCACCGTTATGGATGTTTCAATGGATGATGATTACTTTACTGCAGTTGGCGTTATGCCCGGTGTAAGCGCCGGTGAAACCGTTACCCTTACAGGTAATTTTATAATACATCAGTCGTTTGGCAGGCAGTTTAAGGTAACTGCCTTTTCTCGCTGTATGCCCGAAACAACCGAGCAGATTTATAAATATCTTGCATCGGGTGTTATTCGTGGTATTGGTCCCAAAAAGGCTATGAGTATTGTTGAAAGATTTGGTGCTCAGACTCTTGAAATTCTTGACACTGCTCCTGAAAGACTCTCATTAATTAAAGGTATTTCCGAGGAACAAGCAAAAAGTATCGGTGAGGAATTCAAAAAGCAATATGCTATGCGAACCGTTATGCTCGGACTTGAAAAATACGGCTTCTCACCAACAGAATGTATTAAGATATTCAGAAAATTAGGTATAAATTCAGTTTCAAGAGTAGAGGAAAACCCGTATATTCTTTGTGGCTTAGGAATCGGAATAACCTTTGAAAGAGCTGAAGCAATTGAGGAAAAGCTCCCACATAGGCCTTTACCCGATTACAGAATCAGCGAGGGCATCGTCCATGTTGTAAGACACAATGCAAACGCTCAGGGTCACACCTGTATTCCCCGAGAAAAGCTTCTTAAGCCCTGCTCAGATTTACTTTCAGTTACTCAGGATGAAATTGATATTGCAATTGACAAGCTCGTTAATACAGGTCAGCTTAAAATGCACCCCATTGACGGAAAAGAATTTGTTTTCCTCCCCTCCTCATATACTGCAGAAAAGAAAATTGCAGACAGGGTTGATATAATCGCAAACTTTCCACCTCAGGGCGCACCAAGGCTTGCAGACTGGATTGATGCAATTGAAAATATAAATCAGATTAAATACGAAGAACAGCAGCGAATCGCAATCGCCACTGCTGCTAAAAAAGGACTTCTTGTTTTAACAGGTGGTCCTGGTACAGGTAAAACCACCACAATCAAGGGTATTATAAATATCTTTGAATATCAGAACCTTGACATCGCTCTTGCAGCCCCTACAGGCAGAGCAGCAAAGAGAATGAGTGAGGTTACTGGTATGGAAGCAAAAACCATTCACCGACTTTTAGAGGTTGAATGGGATGAGGATGACAAGCCTTATTTTAGAAGAAACATCGAAAATCCACTTGACTGCAACGCACTCATTCTTGACGAGCTTTCAATGATTGATATTCACCTTTTTGCTCATCTTCTTGAAGCGCTTCCTCTTGGTTGCCGTCTTATTCTCGTTGGTGACTCCGACCAGCTCCCACCCGTTGGCTCAGGTAATGTGCTTCACGATCTGATTCTTTCTGAAAGGCTCCCCGTGGTTTGCCTTACTCAGGTTTTCCGTCAGGCGCTTGAAAGTAAAATCATTACCAATGCCCACAGAATTGTCAGTGGCGAAATGCCCGATTTAAGCAACAACGGCAAGGACTTTTTCCATATGGAAAGACCCACCCCGTCTCTTTCTGCACAGACAGTTGTAAGCCTTTGCAGTGAAAGACTCCCCAAGGCATACGGTTGGGATGCATTATCAGACATTCAGGTTATCTGCCCCTCTAAAAAGGGTGAAGCAGGTACACAAAATCTCAACAGACTTTTGCAGTCAGCACTTAACCCACCTGATAAAGCAAAGGGTGAAATCACTATTGCAGGACAGATTTTCCGTACAGGAGACAAGATTATGCAGGTTAAGAACAACTATAATATTGAATGGGAAAGCGCAGACGATAAGGGCCGTGGAATCTTCAACGGTGATATTGGTATTCTTAAATCAATTGATGCCAAAACAGGTACAGTTGAGGTGGATTTTGACGGCAGAGAAGCAACCCTTCCTGCAGAAAGCTTAACAGAAATTGAGCTTGCTTATGCCGTAACCGTCCATAAAAGTCAGGGCAGCGAATTCAAGGCTGTTATTCTTCCTGTAATCTCCCTTGTTCCCAACTTAGCATACAGAAATCTTCTCTACACTGCAGTTACAAGAGCAAAGGATATGCTTATAACTGTAGGCTCTGCAGAGCAGATTAATTATATGACCTTAAATGATAAAAAAGCAAAGCGCTATTCAGCCTTAAAAGCATTCTTAGGGTGAAAAGAATTATCCGAACCTGTTTTATACAGGTGGATTTTCGCTCATCCTGTGTTAAAATACTCGCCTGGCGCCTTTCGAGACCGAAACGCCGAAAAGGCTTAAAAAGATTCGTTTTTAGGCAGATTCGGATAACTCATTTCATCCTAAATGAAAAAGAATTCTGACTGTTATAAGTCAGAATTCTTTTCTTCTTTTTTATTTGTAATAGCAACTGTTAAGCAGAAAACCTCATCTACTCCACCTATCAAGAGCATCTTAGCACATTCATTAAGGGTTGAGCCAGTTGTTTTGATATCATCAATAATAAGCACTCTTTTGTTTATTAAATCAACATCGCCCTTTAGCTCAATAGCACCTGCAAGGTTACCGGTTCTCTCAAAGCTTAATAAATCATGCTGTATTTTAGTTTCTCTTGTTTTCAACAAAAGCTCCTCGCAAGGAAGCTCTTTTATTTCGCAGAAATCTCTGGCAAGAAGCTCAGCCTGATTATAGCCTCGCTCCTTCAGACTTTTCTCAGAGGACGGCACAAAGGTACACAAATCGAAATCATAGCCGTTGTAATAGGTATCAAAGCATTCTGCCAAATCCTCAGCAAAAATCTTAGATAAATCAACTTGATTCTGAAACTTCAATCTCCAGATAGATCTGCTTGCAGCACCCTCATAGTAAAAGGGCGCACAGACATATTTGTAAAAATGCTTTTTATGACCACAATCGCAATCCTCTATTTTCTTACCACATAGCTTGCAAATATCACCCTCGATTTTCTGCAGAGTGTTTTCACAGGTATGGCAAATTTTACGACGCAGGTCAATAACAGCATCACAATATCTACACCGTTGTGGATACAAAAGCTTTATTAGTTTAATTTTCATTAAAGCATTTCTTTTCTTAACTCTTCCCCACTCTTAGCAGAAAGATATGCAGGAGGAATATCAAAAACAGTTTTACATCCACTTTGTCCCTCTGCATTAAGACGATATGCTGCTCTTACAAAAGCAACAATAACGCTTGATGTGAACTCAGGATTGGAGTCAAGCTTAAGACTGTATTCAATAACATGGTTGTTCTCAAGGTCCTTGCCTGTTTTGCCTGTTCTGATAACAAAGCCTCCGTGAGGAATACCCTTGTGATCACGGTCAAGCTCCTCCTGAGAAATGAAATTTACTGTTGTATCATATTCATCGAAATAGTTTTTCATTGTAACTATTTCATTTCTGATTCTTTCGAGGTCTGCGCCCTCTTCAGCCACAACAAAGCACTCTCTTGTATGCTTCTGTCTTGTTGTAAGCTGAGGCTGACTACCACTTCTCACTGCCTCAAGAGCCTCTTCAACAGGAATTGTGTATTGTCTTGCATCAATAACGCCATCTACTCTTCTGATAGCATCACTATGACCCTGACTTACGCCTTTGCCCCAGAAGGTGTAGTCTGCACCATCGGGGAGAATACAGCTACCATAAAGTCTGTTAAGAGAAAACATACCGGGGTCCCAACCAACGGAAATAATGCCAATTTTTCCGCTCTTTTTTGCTGCTGCATCAACATTTGCAAAATGCTCGGGAATTCTTTTATGGGTATCAAAGCTGTCAACAACATTGAAATGCTCTGCCATAGCAGGAGTCTGCTCAGGTAAATCTGTTGCGCTACCGCCACACATTACAAGAACATCCACTTCATCCTTATGATTTAAAACATCATCAGTTTTATAAACATTTGCACCTGAAATTGTTGAAACTGTTTCGGGGCTTCTTCTTGTGAAAACGCAAGTAACTTCCATATCTTTATTTTGTTTTACTGCGCATTCAACACCCTTTGCAATATTGCCGTAGCCATAAAGACCAACTTTTATCATTTGTATCACCTTGATTAAATAAAAAATATTATTTATTTTATAACTAAACTCTTTTACGGTCAACTGTTTTCTATTAATATTGAATATTTTTTTATATTTATTCTTCTAAGAGCAGGAAAAGCATCTTCAAAGCAGATTTTGAATTGTTGTTTCCCACCTTAACTACGCTTTGGAAGCCTTTCGTTTTTTCTTTTATAAAGATATTCATCAGCAGAAGATATAAATTCTGCAATATCCTTTATTTCAGGACTATATTTAAAATAGCCTATGCTCATATGTAAATCATATTCTTTTTCTCTTTTTTGAGTTTCCTTACTAAGTCTTTCATTAAGAGCCTCGCATAATTTGTCCGGGTCAAAATCCATTTTGACCTCACCCGACACAACAAACTCGTCTCCACCAAATCTGAAGGCTGAAAGACCTGTTCCTTCAATTGTTCTGCTTATAGTATCAGCAACAATTACAATTGCTTCGTCGCCCTCAATATGGCCGAATTTATCATTGATTTTTTTGAAATAATCCATATCCATTATGAACAAATATAAATCCTTGTTGGGATTTCTATTGCGCATTTTATAGTCTATAAACCTTTCCATCTCAGCCCTGTTGTTAAGCTTTGTAAGAGGATCAACTGAAATCAACTGCTGACGCGATCTTACATACACCTGAATTGCAGCAAAGGTAACACCTGCGCTCAACATAGAAGAGCCCACCAGCACCACTTGGAAAACACCTGCTATCAACGGAAAAATGCAGAAATATGACAATGTTCGATATTTCTCTCTGTTAAGATAGTTAACCTTATTAAAGGAACGGACAAAAGCCTTTACTGAGGTCAAAATAATATAGAAGAAGCATATGAATATATGTACTATATATAGATCTCCACGCTGATAAACGCCGTCTTTATCTATATAGAAAACCCAACTTTCCCAATAGGAGCCTACAATAAGTGTGATTCCCATAATTAAAGGAAATAAGCTTATAGCAAGACCCTTTTTGGTTGTTGTGGTTCTTGTTTCCATTTCACTTTCAGAGAAAAGATACCACATATATGCCGTAACCAAAGTGAACATATGGTAAATGCTATTAACAATGAAATCGACACCATCCGAAAACTGCCACACAAAATTAAAATCTACTATTCCCCATATCAAATCGCTTCCACACAATATAACAGAAGAGATTATAAACCAGGAATACATAATCTGAGATGTGCGTTTATCATTGCTCTTTATAATCTGTAATAGAATAAGTATTAATATTGAAAGACAAAATATGTTTAATGTACAGTAAAGTATTCCTTCCATATTTTCTCCTCCTCTTTCATTTATCTTTCCAATAAAACTACACTTTCGATATGAGCAGTAAAAGGAAACATATCTACAGGTTGAATTTTCTTTACCTTGTAGCCATTTTTTATAAGATAATATAAATCTCTTTGCTGAGTCTCAGGATTACATGAAATATAAATAATTTTATCCGGTGCAAGAGCAACTGCGCAGGAAAGGAATTTCTTATCACTGCCTGCTCTGGGGGGATCCATCAAAAGAACATCACATTTTTCCCCTTGCGACTTCATACCTACCATAAATTCTCCTGCGTCGGCGCAAACGAATTCAATGTTTTCAACACCATTGATTTTGGCATTAATTCGGGCATCTCGTACTGCATCAGGATTAAGCTCACAGCCTATAACCCGTCCTGCATTTTTTGATGCTACCATACCAATTGTACCGATACCACAATAGGCATCAATGACCTTTTCAGTTCCTTTAAGGTCAGCAAATTCAATAGCCTTTCCATAAAGAATTTCAGTCTGGACAGGGTTTATCTGATAAAATGATTTAGGTGATATTCTGAATTTAAGTCCACATAAAACATCCTCAATATAGCCCTTGCCATACAGTACGATTTCCTTATCACCCAAAACCATACTTGTGAATTTATTATTTATATTCTGCACAACTGTTGTAATTTCAGGATGCTTTTTCAAAAGCTCCTTCACGAAATTATTTTTCGAAGGGAAAACCGATGTACCCGTAACAAGCACAACCATAATTTCATTTGTTGCAAAGCCTCGTTTAACAAGCACATGGCGAAGAAAGCCATTTCCTTTTCTCTCGTCATAAACAGTTAACTTGAAATCCTTCACCATTTTTCTTATGGTTACAATAATTTCATCAGCTTTTTTATCTTCTATAAGACAGGAATCAGTTTTAACAATATTGTGAGTGCTTGACTGATATACTCCGGATATAATTTCGCCACTACGGGTTCTGCCAAAAGCAGCCTGAACCTTATTTCTATAATGAAATGGGTGCTCCATACCAATAATAGAGTTTACCCTGTGAAAGCTGCCTAACATCTTAACAACCTTTGCCTGCTTGAATTTCAATTGTTCCGGGTAGCTTAAATTCATAAGCTGACAGCCACCACATTTTCTTGAAACCGGACATATTCTTTTTTGACTAACTTTATTTTCAGACATTTGATTTTTCCTTTTTGTTTTCTTTTGTTGCTGTGTTCATACTGTCTTTATACACAAAGAAACGGCAGAACAAGAATTCGGTTACCATATTTGTCATCATTGTTACAACCAGAATTATATATTCTGCAAATTCCCATGTTGTTCTTTGTGCAGCCATTTCGCCTAAAATAACTGAAACAGGTGTAAACACACAGTAAAAGCCAAAAACCTTAAGCATAGCAACAGGAATGTTCGTTGCAGATTTAAAAGTAAATTTACGGTTAAAGGTGAAATTCCAAAGCACAGACAAAATCAATGCAACAAGATAGCATGCACCATATTCCGAGTTAAAGAACCATTGTAAAACTGCGTTACTGCTTTCTGTCTGAGGAACTAATTCATTAAGCAGAGTAAAGCTGACAACCTGAATAATCCCTGCAGAAGCAGAAAAAGCTGCGAATTTTAACGCCTGAAGTGTATTTTCTTTTTTTGTCATTTGCTGAGACATATTTACACCCTCTTTTAATATACTTATACAATTTAAGTATATCATAAGTTTTTTTCTATTGCAATTACAATTCAATTACAAAAAGAAAGACCGTACATAACGTACGGTCTTTAATAAGTTCTGTTTAGAAATCAATACCTGCTGCCATTGCAAGAATATCTTTAGCATCAGTTGTTGTAATTTTGCCATCTTCATCGATGTCGCCATATTTAAGCTTATCTTCAGCTAATTTCTTCTGACCTGCAGCAACCTTAAGAGCATATCTTGCGTCTTCAGTTGTAACAGCACCACTGTTATCGATATCACCTATAATCTGATCCATAGCAATAGGAGTAACTTTTCTCTGATATGTGTTATAGAGTGAGAACTGAGGATAGTTTTCTTTGTCGCTGTTAACTGTCATCTGATCTTCAGCGCTGAGAAGCCAAACGATAACATCTGTTGTGCCTTCGTCAACATTGTAAGCTGAGTGCTGAAGGTTTTTGTAGAACCAAGTCTGTTCGGGGAACATACATGTTGAAGCGTCAATCTTGTAATCCCATGAAACATGGTTGTGACCACATTTTACCTTCTGGCTGTAAATATTGGTCCAGTCATCGAAAGCCTGAAGATATTTTGAGCAAGTTGCACCGCCACTTGCATATTTAACATCGATAATTGTATCGCTCTGTTCGTATTCATCACTGATCGGAATCATCTGGCAGTTGTAACCAACAACGATACCAAAATTCATACCGTCATCCATTGCGTCTTCAATAATGGACTTAGCATTTGTCTGAATATCATAGTATGCGTCGATCTTTGCCTCGAGAGCAGCATCAATAGCATCACCGAAGAGGAAATCCTTGCCTGCTTCGTAATCTTCAGCAGGAATAAGGCTCCAGAAGCCAGGCATACCAGCGATATAAGGAACTACTGTATCTGTGTAAAGACGAGGAAGAATACCTGCAACAGCCTTGTTGATGTCGCCGAAATATTCTTTTGAAAGTCCGTCATAAGTTGCGATATATGAAATTATGAAAGCAGTAATATGAGTTGTAGCGCTAACGTTAGCTAACTGAACAAGATAGTTCTCTACTGTAAACATATCGAACTCGATATTGTTTTTAGCAACATTACCTGCAAGGCTTGTTCCCTGCCATGCGGGAGCTACGAATACGAGGTTGTTGATATCCTTTGCGCCGTTTGCTGCAAGGTATGCAAGAACAACATTAGCGCCCATGCTATAACCTACAACATTAACCTTTTTAACACCAAGGTCATCCTTAACAGTTTCGATATATGCAGCTAACTGAGCAGCAGAATCAATGGGAGATTCACGCCAGTCATAGCTGAAGTTATAAACGTTTTCTTCACCGAAGTCTTTTGCATAAGCAGCTGCAAAAACAGAAAGACCTGCTTTTTCTTCTTCAGTGTATTCAGACATAGGCTTTGCATTCTGCTTGATGCCTACTGTTGCATCCTTAGCTGTACCATCTGTGTTATAGCCGATAGGCTCGATATACTTATTAACTACAGGATAGAACTTGTCTGCAAAAGCGTTATAATCCTTTTTAGCTACACCATAGTTAATGCAACCACCGATAAATGAGCCAAGGATCTCCTTGATCATTTCTTCAAGAGCTGCATCATCTGTTGCAAAAACAGAAGCCTCATCCACTGTACCTACATTTTTGTACAAGGGTGTTGAGAAGATGCCATCAACAATAACAAGGGGGTAAACCTTTGCTGCACTAACGGGCATAACAAAAGCTACAACCGCAAGAGTTATTGCTAAGATAACACTAACAATTTTCTTAGTTGCTTTCATATTAATCCTCCTAAACAGATAAGATAGCATACATTTAAAGATAGTACACTACCATATATACAAACTGATTTTACCATAGAATTATTTCAATTGCAATAGTATTGAGAAATTTTTACACATATACTATAACAATTTGAAAGGTGGATTATTGGTGAAAATACATAATTTTTATTTGAGTCTGACAGAAATCTCACCTGAGTACATTTTTTCTGTTTTTCCTTCGGGTAACTCTACCACCAGATTGCAGTTTTCATCGATATCGATTGCTTTGGCAGCTCTTACGCTTTCACCCTGAAGGATATTTATTTCCTTACCCAACACGAAGCTTTTCTCTTTGTATTCTTTAAGATGACTCTTTGAGCCAAGTTTTTCATAGAAACCAAAAAACGCATTAAGAAATTCTGCAATAAAGCTGTTTCGCAAATTTTCTTGTCTTTCTGAAAAAACAGCTCCAGCAATATCCTTTATTTCATCAGGGAAGCCCCCTTGTGCTTCATAAATGTTAATACCCACACCAAGCACTGCAAAATCAAGAACACCACCTTGGAAATTGAAGCTGGATTCAGTAAGAATCCCACAAACCTTTTTATTACA